>NZ_SSWO01000014.1:0-224330 GCF_004803625.1 Burkholderia sp. LS-044 | reverse complement strand
GATGAACGCGCTGGCGACGCTGTTCATCACGGCCGTGACGATCGGCGTGATCGTCGTGAACCGGATGATGATCGCGCGCGAACGGCGCCGCGTGGCCGACATGAAGGCGGCGTTCGCGGTGGCGTGAGCGCGGGCATGATGGTGTGACGGCATGACGAAAGCGACGGCGGGCGCATGACGGGCCCGCCGCTTACAGTGGTTGCTTGCTCGGGGGAGGGAAACGGGGCGATCGTGTGCGGTGCGCTCGCTCATGACCGAGCGGGTCGGCTACGGTGACGACGATGCCACGTGCAAGGCGGCGCAGCCGCCGCGATTCGCAACGGTGCCTTCGGCGCCGGGTTTCGGGTTTCCGATGTGGCCGAACGACGCGTGGGAATGCCACATCGCACGCGATATCGCGCGCGAGTAGCACGGTCGCCACGCGGCGGGCGACGCGCTATAGTCGTGCGACGCCCGCTGACGGTGCGATACACCCGGCGGCCCTTTCACTGACGCGCGCTCCCGATGACAGCCCTTCCCGACGTTACCCTGCGACTGACCGACATCGAGCAGCCGGCCGCACACGATTTCATCAGCCGCAAGCTCGGCGAATTCAATCACGCGATGACGGGGCGCGCCGACGCGGCCACGCTCGACGTGTACGTGACCGATCCCGCGACGGGCGAGATCGTCGGCGGCCTGACGGGGCGCACGTCGCTCGGCCTCTTTTTCATCGATCTGTTCTACCTGCCCGAATCGCTGCGCGGCGGCGGGTTCGGCAGCCGGCTGCTGCGCGAGGCCGAAGCGAAACGACGCGGATGCGCGCGGGCGGTGCTCTACACGATCTCGTTCCAGGCGCCGGATTTCTACCGGAAGCAGGGTTACGAAGCATTCGGCGAAGTGCCGTGCGAACCGGAAGGCACGTCGCGCGTGTTCATGGTGAAGGTGCTTTGAACCGGTTCGGCCGGCGTGCGTCGCGCGCTCAGATTCTCGTGGTGATCGCCTTGGGCGTATAGCTGGCGTGAGTGGCCGGATCGACGAACCGGCCTCTGAAATATCCGTCGCCGTTCGCGTCGGATACGAACGTCTGATGGGCCGGATCCAGCATGCGGCGCCAGAATGCGTTCCGGCGTTCGATGTTTTTGATCGTTTGCGTCTTCCCGAGAATGTTGCCGGTCATCGTTGCGTCCTTGTCGCTGAGGCTGCCGGCGAGCAGGAGCGAGAAGCCCGGCGGAAGGGGATGCGTTCGATGGATCTCCGACCAGCACAGCGTGCCGATGCCCCGGCAGCACAATTCCGGCGGAAGCATGAAGTCGCCGATGTGCATCTTGAACGACGAATCGTCGGGCGGAAACCATCGTTCGCTGAACGGGAATGTCCTGACCCGGGTGGGCGATCCGAATGGCGACTCCCGGTATTCGAATTCGACGGACACGCGGCCCGTGCAGCAGCGATCGGGCAACGCGTCCAGCTTGTCGATTTCCTGCACGATCGTCATGGTCGCGATCGGCACGCCTTGCAGATCGGCGATCCGGTACGAATGCCGCGTGGTGTTCATCGTGTTGATCCTCGAGCAAGCACGACGACGGAGCTCGAACGTCGGCGTCCGGGCGTCGGTAGCGTGCCCCGTGCCGGCGGCGCGGGGCACACGCTACCCGCCGTCCGCGTCAGCAATGCTCCAGCGCGTACGACAGGTCGGCGATCAGGTCGTCCGGATGTTCGAGCCCGACCGACACGCGAATCAGCCCTTCCGACACACCGGCCGCTGCGCGCGCTTCGGCCGGCACGCCCGAATGCGTCGTCGATGCCGGATGGCAGATCAGCGACTCCGTGCCGCCGAGACTGACTGCGGACTTGAAGAGCGTCAGGTGGTTGATGAACCTGAACGCCTGCTCGCGGCCACCGTCGAGGATGAACGCGAACGTCGAGCCGGGCCCGCTGCACTGGCGCCGGTAGACGGCCTGGTAGGCCGGATCGTCGATGAGTTCGGGATGCAGCACGCGCACCGGCTGATGCGGATTGCCGGCGAGCCAGCGGGCGACGGCGCTGCCGCTGCGCGCGGCCTGCTGCATGCGCAGTACGAGCGTTTCCATCGAGCGCGTGATCATCCATGACGAATGCGGGTCGAGCTGCGAGCCGAGCGTGCTGCGGACCGAGCGGATCTTCGTGATCAGGTCGCGGGTGCCCGTCACGCCGCCGGCGACGAGGTCGCTATGCCCGCCGATGTATTTCGTCAGCGAGTACACGCTCAGGTCGATGCCTTGCCGCGACGGCTTCTGATACAGCGGCCCGAGCAGCGTGTTGTCGCAGACCGACAGCGGGCGGTAGCCGTGCCGCGCCTCGAACGCATCGATTTCGCTGCGCAGCCCGTCGAGGTCGAACAGCGCGTTGGTCGGGTTGGCGGGCGTCTCGATGTAGCACATCCGCACGTTGCCCTTTTGCGCGGCCGCTTCGAGCGCGGCGCGGATCGCGCTGGTGGACAGCCCGTCGGCGATCACTTCGGAGCGGATGCCCCACTCGGGCAGGAACTTCGAGATCAGCGTTTCGGTGCCGCCATACAGCGGCACGGACTGGACGACGCAGTCGCCCGGCCGCAGGAACGTCAGCAGAATCGCGGCGATTGCCGACATGCCGCTCGACGTCACGACGGCGGCTTCGGAATCGTCGAGCAGCGCGAGGCGATCCTCGACGATCTCCAGGTTCGGGTGATTGAAACGGCTGTAGACGAGGCCCGCGCCTTCGCCTTCGGGCGAAGGCTTGCGCCCGGCCACGACGTCGAAGAATTCGGCGCCGTCCTCGGCCGTGCGGAACGCGAACGTCGACGTGAGGAACACGGGCGGCTTCACCGATCCTTCCGACAGGAACGGATCGTAGCCGTACGACATCATCTGGGTTTCGGGATGGAGTTCCCGGTCTGCAATCTTGCGCTTGTGGTAGTTGCGATAGGCCATGCGGTGCTCCGTGCAGGGGTGGTGAGGAACGGCCGTTGCAGCGGCGGCATGACGCGTGCGGCGCCGGGTAGGCACCGTTCGTCGCGACCGCGTGACGCGATACTACCCGAAGGCATGGCCTTCGTGACGCGCGACTGTCACTATCGAGAGGGTGTCGCCTGTTCGACGATCATGTCGTACAGCGCACGGGCGGCCGGCGACAGTTGCGCGCTCCGGCGCGTGACGAGCACGAGCGTGCGCGACACCGCGGGCTCGACGAGTTCGATCGTGCGGATCATCGGGTACGCGTTCTTCTGGATCGCGAGCTTCGGCACCACCGCCGCGCCGAGCCCTTCCGCGACGAGCCCGAGCGCCGTCGAGCTGCGTTGTACTTCGTAGAACGAATGCAGCGACACGCCGCTCGTCTTCAGCGCGCCGTCGAGCAGCCCGCGATTGCCGCTCACTTCGCCGGCGAAGATCAGCGGATGCGGTTGCAGGGCGGCCCAGCGAATGCGCCGCCGCTTCGCGAGCGGATGATCGTCGCGGCACACGAGTACATACGGGTCGCTCGTCAGCGGGACGTTGACCAGTTCGGGATGCTGGTCGCCGGCGATGCCGATGCCGAACTCGGCCTCGCGATGCAGCACGGCCTGCAGCACCGACGCCGACGCGTGATCGAGGATCTTCACGCGATCGTGCGGGCGGTGCGCGGAGAATGCGCGCAGGATGCGGGGCAGGTATTGCACGCCGACCGTCGGCACGCACGCGATCGTGACGTCGCCGCGCTGGCTCAGGCCGGTTTCGCGAATTTCGGTGAGCGCGTCGGACAGCTCGTTCAGCAGCCGGCGCGCTTGCGGCAGGAAGCGCCGGCCGATTTCGGTGAGGGTGGTGCGGCGCGTGGTGCGCTCGACGAGCGCGACGCCGAGAAAGGTTTCGAGCTTGCGCAGCCGCTGCGTGATGGCCGTCTGCGTGACGTGCAGCGTATCGGCCGCCTGCCGGAAGCTGCCGCCGTCGGCGATCGCGACGAAAGCCTGAACACCGAGCGTATCGATCTTCATCAGAATTTTGAATCAATCACGATATTAAATTCATTTTACTGAACTTCACGACGACCGCAGAATGCTTCGCATCGACGGCCCCCCGCACCGCGCACGCCGGCAGCGGCACGGCCGTCCACGCCGACCACGAGGAGAATGACATGACGACCCCACTCGATCGATACGCGGCCCAGTACATGCAATTCGAGGACGAACGCACGCGGCCGATCCGCGATCTGCTCGCCGCTGTGCCCAACACGCCGATCCGTACCGCGATCGACATCGGCTGCGGGCCCGGCAATTCGACGGAGGCGCTGATCGCGCGTGCGCCGGACGCAACGGTCCACGGAATCGATGCGTCGACGGACATGATCGACGCCGCGCGCAAGCGCCTGCCGGACCTGCGTTTCGACGTCGTGGATATTTCCACGTGGGACGATCCCGGCGGCTACGACCTGATTCTCGCGAATGCGGTGCTGCAATGGGTGCCCGCGCACGACACGCTGTTTCCGGCACTCGTCGGCCGGCTCGCGCCGGGCGGCCATCTGGCGGTGCAGATGCCCGACAACCTCGACGAACCCGCGCATCGGCTGATGCGCGAGGTCGCCGCGGCCGGGCCGTGGGCGGACAAGCTGAAAGGCGCGGCGCGCACCGAGCGGTTCGATGCGCGTCATTACCACGCGCTGCTGTCGCCGCTGTGCTCGCGCGTGGACATGTGGCGCACGACCTACTACCACCCGCTGCGCGGCGGTGCCGATGCGGTCGTCGAGTGGTTCAAGGGCAGCGCGCTGCGGCCGTTCCTCGCGGCGCTCGACGACGGCGAGCGCGCGGCGTTTCTCGCGCGGTATCGCGACGCGATCGCGGGCCCGGGCGGCTATCCGGCGCTTGCCGACGGCACCGTGCTGCTGCCGTTCCCGCGTCTGTTCATCGTGGCGACGCGGGCATGATCCGGATGTGATGCGCGTGAGATCCGGCGATGACGCGCGTTCGGCGGTGCGTCAGCGCGCCGGCCGCATCGATTCCGGGTCGACCGTGCGGATCCGTGCGGTCTGCCCGTCGCGCAGGTCCTTGTACCAGAACAGCGCGACTTCACCGTCGTTCTCGTCGTCCGCGTACAGCAGGCGATCGTGCCCGCCCAGCACGAAGCCCGAGCGCGCATAGGTGCTGCACGCGGCGATGTTGTTCGACTGCGTTTCCAGCCGCATGAAGCCGAACCCGTGGCTGCGCGCCCAGGATTCGGCGGCCGCGAGCAGCAACTGTCCGATGCCTTGCCGTCGGCTGAGGCGGTCGACGGCCAGCTCCGCGATCTCGGCCATCCCGTTCCAGCTCTGGCTGATCGCCACGAACCCGGCGAGCCGGCCGCCGGCCGTCGCGCGAAAGAGCGCCGTTTTGCCGGTCGCCTCGTCCGCCCAGCCGGCCGGATCGAAGCCGTAGTGCTTGCGGCGCGCCGGCAGCGCGCGCAGATCGAGCAAGTCCTGATACGGCGCGTTCAATTCCCACGCGATGTCGAACGAGAAGTCGCATCGATCCAGTTCGTCGGCGGGAATCGCGCTCGTCTGTTCGATGCTGATGTGTTCGGCTCGGTCCATGTGTCGGTGTCCTGTCTTCTGCGGGATGGCGTGGTGTCGTCGGTGATGCGATCGCCGGCATCGTGAGGTGCGCCGCATCGAGTGTGCGCGTGCCGCGGATTTTTGCGCCCGCACAGTTCGCCGTGCGCGAGACCGGCACAGACTGGCTCCTCCCTTGACGGCGAAACGCGGGCAAACCGTGAACCGGACGGCGACGCAAACGTGTGCGGGGTGCCTGCGCCGGCGAGGGCGCTTTTTCAACCGCCTGATTATGCTGGATTTCGGCACGAGGCCGTCGCCGGCATCGACGCGATGCGGGCCGTCGTGCGTCGCGATTTCGATCCGGGTGACCGTCGGCCGCCTGTGGAGGAAAGACGACAGGAACCCGAATAATTGTTTACCGTTTCGTGACGACTCGATATATTCCGAGAAATATATCGAAGGTCGTGGCGTCGTCAGGCGCCACGTCGTCCACCCGCTCCACGAAAGCCGGAAGAGATTCTGACCTGCATCGCCGGAGCAACGCGTCGTCGCGGCATGCGCACTCGGTGCGCACGCTCGCAGGCGCTGCAACACAGGCGGCCGCCCCGCGGCATGCCACATCAGCAAGCCCATACCGGTACCGAAACGAAGCATCGTGCATGTGCATGAGGTGTATGTGCGCGCGGCGATCCGGTGGCTCGCGTTCGTCAATCAGTCGGTGATTCGTCAACACGCCGCGCGTCACGCTGCGACGCAGACGCGCGTCGACAACAACAGGAAGTGAGCATGAAAAAGACCATCGCGGCCGCAGCCGCACTCGGGATGTTCGGCACCGCCGCGCACGCGCAAAGCAGCGTCACGCTCTACGGGCTGATCGATGCGGGTATCACGTATTCGAACAAGGTCGCGACGTCGGGCGGCCACGGCAAGCTCGTCAAGTACGGTGACGGCGTCGCGTCGGGCAGCCGCTGGGGCATTCGCGGGACCGAGGATCTCGGCGGCGGGCTGAAGGCGCTGTTCGTGCTGGAGAACGGCTTCAGCAGCGGTGACGGCGCGATCGGCCAGGGCGGTGCGCTGTTCGGCCGGCAGGCGTTCGTCGGGCTGTCGAAGAACGGGATCGGCTCGTTGACGTTCGGCCGCCAGTATTCGTTCTCGACCGACTACATCGGCGCGAACTACGCGATGGGCAGCCAGACGCCGGCCGGCAACTACGCGTATCACATCAACGATCTCGACCAGCTGACGTCGAGCCGCATCAACAACGCCGTGAAGTTCCAGAGCGCGAACTTTGCGGGCCTCACGTTCGGCGCGATGTACGGCTTCTCGAATTCGACGCAGTTCGCGGGCACGCCGACCACGACCGGCACGAACGGTTCGCAGGGTTCGTCGAGCGCGTACAGCTTCGGCGCGAACTATGCGCAGGGGCCGTTCGGCATCGGCGCCGCGTACACGAACATCCGCTTCCCGAACGGCGCGACGCCCGCGTTCGGCGTCAGCATCGCGAACGTCAACACGCAGGGGCTGCGCGATCTCGAGACGGTCGGCGTCGGCGCGCGTTATGCGATCGCGGCGGCCGTCGTGTGGGCGAACTGGACGCATACGAAGTTCGTGCCGCTGTCGGGCGAATCGTCGAAGCTGAACAACTACGAAATCGGCGGCCGCTATGCGTTCACGCCGGCCCTGAGCGGCGGCCTCGGCTATACGTTCTCGAAGCTCGACGGCCGCTTCGACGGCAAGTGGCATCAGGTCAATGCCGCGGTCGACTATGCGCTGTCGAAGCGCACGGACGTGTACGTCAGCGCGGCCTACCAGAAGGCGTCGGGCAGCAATACGATCAATGGCCGCGCGGTGCCCGTGCAGGCGGAGATCGGCTCGTCGGGTTCGTTCATCGGCAACGCGGGCGCGAACACGCAGTTCGTCACGCGGGTCGGCCTGCGTCACAAGTTCTGATCGACCTCACCCGCGAGCGGGCGCTCGATCGGAGCGCCCGTTTTTGCTGTCGGGCGCGACGAAGCGCGACCCTGCACCGGTTGATCTACACGGCCGGCAACCTCGGCGATTTCGATGCCACGCCGGCGGCCGGGCTGTGGATCCTCGAAATCCAGATCACGCACCCGACGCGGCCGTTCGGCGCGTTCCACGAGGATCTGCTCGTGTAGCGCCCGTCGCGCGGGCAGGGCGAAGGGAAACGCATTCGGGCGCAACGCGGCTCGTCGCGCCCGAATGCGTGCCGGCCCCATGCAGGCGGCCGGCACGGTACGGTCAGGCCACCGTCAGATGTTGATCGTGACGGGCCCCGCGAGCGGCGTGTAGCCGTCGTCGAACAGATACCACGCGTCGTACTGCCCCGACGCCAGCGTGCTGTTGGCCGTGGACGAGAACAACAGCGAGCCGGTGCTCTTCGGCAGGTACGCCCACGACTTGTAGCTGCCCTTGGTCGGCTGCGCGCCATGCGCGAAGATGCCCACCCAGTTCTTCGGGCTGTGGCTCCACGGCGGCGCGACGTAGTCGAACCGCAGCGTGCCGAACGTCGAGCCTTGCGACGCGAGCGACGCGACGAATTTCTTGCCGGTATTGCCGATCGCCGAATCCGTGAGCAGGGTGCCGGATTGCGCCTGCACGCAGCCGGCTACCCGGCGCAGGAAATTCGGATCGTTCGCGTCGCGGATGCTGGCGTCGTACCAGCCGCCGTCGCCGTACCACGTGACGGCTTGCGTCGCGCCGGCGGCGACGGTGACCGACTGCCGCGTGTTCATGCCGTACGCGTTGTCGGTGAGCTGGAACGTCGTCGCGGCCGAGCCGGCGGAGTTGTCGAGCGTGATCTGCACGTTGCCGTTGGCCACGTCGTAGCACAGGCTGACTTCGGCGGTCGATCCCGTGTTGCCGGACGAACCGATGCTGCCGCGGAACGTCTGCAGGAAGCCGTTCGGGCCGTAGACGGAATAGTCGTAGCTGCCGCCGGCATTCAGCGCGAGCGAATCCGACAGGTTCGCGCAATGGCCCGCGCCGGCCGCGATCGTGTAGTGCCGGGGGATCGTGCTCGTGCCGTCGACCCACGCCTGCAGGTGGACGCCGGCGGTGCCGGTGTTGGTCATCGTCAGCGACAGCGCGTTGCCGGCGCGATTGACCTTGCCTTGCACGAAGAACTCATAGGGCAGGCGGCAGGCGGTGCTGCGGCCGGCCGTCTGCGCCGGCACCGCGGTGGTGGTCGGGTAGGGGATCGGGACGGCCGGGCCGTTCGGGTTCATGTTGCTTGCCGGCGGCTGGATCGCGGGAACCGTCCGGTCGGCGTTCGAGAAATCGAAGGCCGACGTCAGGTCGCCGCAGACCGTGCGTCGCCACGGCGTGATGTTGGTTTCCTGTAGCCCGAAGCGCGCTTCCAGAAAGCGGATCACCGATGTGTGATCGAAGACCTGAGAATTGACCTTGCCGCCCTTCGACCATGGCGAGATCACGAACATCGGCACGCGCGGGCCGAGCCCGATCGGCACGTCGCCGCTCGCCGAGCCGTCCGATGCGGCGCCGCTGCCGGAGACGAATTCGGCGGCCGTCGAGACCGTGGACCGGCCGGTGCCGGCGGCGGAACTGGCCGGGACGGCCGGCGGCATGTGATCGAACAGCCCGTCGTTCTCGTCGTACATGACGAGCAGCACCGTGCTGGCCCACACCGCCGGATTCGACGTCAGCGCATCGAGGACGCTGCTGACGTACCATTCGCCGCCGCTCGCGGCCCACGACGGGTGCTCGCAGTATGCGTAGGGCGCGGCGATCCACGATACCTGCGGCAGCGTGCCGTTGGCGACGTCGGCCCGCAGCTGGCTGAAGAGGTTCGTGTCGTATTCCTTGCCGCCGCCCGACGGGTCGATCTGCGTGCCGTTGAGCGCCGGCGCGAGCGGATCGCCTGCACCGAGGTTCTGGTATTGCTTGAAGTTCAGGATGACGTTGTCGCCGTAGTTGCCGTTCCACCAGAGATCGCTTTTGGAGCCGTTGTATTCGCCGTAGCCATGCGCGGCATCCAGGCCGTTGCCCTTGTCCTGGTAGAACTTCCACGTCACGCCAGCCGTGTTCAGGCGCTCCGGCATCGTGGTCCAGCCGGTGCCCGTCATCGTGTTCGTCGTGTACGGCGAGTAGCCGGCGACGTTGCCGCAGCACCCGGTCCACAGATACAGGCGGTTCGGGTCCGTCGGGCCGAGCATCGAGCAGTGGTACGCGTCGCACACCGTGAACGCGCTCGCCAGCGCGTAGTAGAACGGGATGTCCTTCTGCGTGAAGTAGTACATCGTGCCGCTGGTCTTCGCGTCGGCCCAGTTGTCGTAGCGGCCGTTGTTCCAGGCACTGTGCGTACCGTTCCAGCTGTGGTCCAGGTCGCCGTAGTAGGTGTCGCCGTTCGCCGTGCCGGAGGGCGGGGACGGGTTGAACGGAAACACGTAGGACGTCAGCCAGGGCTGGCGCCACACCGGATACCCGCTCGAAATCACGACCGGCCGAGGATCGCCGAAGCCGCGTGCGCCGCCCAGCGTGCCGAGGTAGTGGTCGAACGAACGGTTTTCCTGCATCAGGATCACGACGTGCTTCACGTCCTGGATCGTGCCGGTGACGGTGGCTGCCGGAATGGCCTGGGCGCGCGCGATGCTTTCGGGCAGCATGCCCGTGATCGCGGTCGCGCCGGCGAGCTTCAACGCATCGGCGAGGAACTGACGTCGTGTCGTGGGTTTGTTTTGCATGATCGCTCTCTGTCGTGGATGGCTGGCCCCGGGGCCAGCGTCGGTCAGTGGCACGCGCTCGCGCAGTGCAGGACGGGCGTGGATGCCGAACCCGGTGCGGCCGCGCGCGCGGCCGCCACGTTGGCCGCGGTGCCCGAGTCGCCATCGCCGCAAGCGGCCAGCGTGCACAGCAGCGCGATCATGAAAACGCCGCGCCAGTGCGGAAAGCGGCTTTCCGAACGGCGCGACCTGACGACATGCTTTCGACTCGACTCGAATCGGATTCCTGAATGATCGAGGCCGTTGCTGCGTGTTCCGTATTTCATTACCCCTCCCGACATGAAAATGGACAGCAGAGAATATCGCCCGAATCAGAACAACTTCATGACAGGCCACCCGCGCGTGCCTGCCACCTGCAAAAGCCTCGAATCGGGATTGGTGGCGACCGGATGCGTGACGTAATCCAGCAGCGGCACGTCGTTGATCGAGTCGCTGTAGAAGTAGGTGCGCTCGAAATCCGACGGCGCGTAGCCGAGCGATTCCAGCCACGCGGTCGTGCGCACGATCTTTCCTTCGCGGAAGCTCGGCACGCCGGTGCTGCGCCCGGTAAACGCGCCGTCCGGCGTGCCGTCGTCGGTATCGAGTTCGATGCCGAGCAGGTGCTCGATGCCGAATTCGGCCGCGATCGGCCTCGTGACGAAGACGTTGGTCGCCGTCACGATGCAGCAGAGATCGCCGTTTTCGCGATGCCGCCCGACCAGCTCGCGCGCCTGCGGCGTGATCGCCGGACGGATCACTTCGTCCATGAACCGCGCGTGCCAGCGCTCGAGCACCTTGCGCGGATAGCGGGTGAGCGGCGCGAGCGTCACGGCGAGATACGCGTTCATGTCGAGCGTGCCGGCCGCGTAATGACCGTAGTGCTCGTCGATCAGCGCGGCGTGCGCGTCGTCCTCGCGCCAGCCGACCCGCGAGATGAAGCGGGCCCAGGCCTGGTCGCTGTCGAGCGGCAGCAGCGTGTGGTCGAGGTCGAACAGCGCGAGATTCTTGTACATGCCGGGTTCCTTGTCTTGCGGGCTTACGCGCCGATCAGCTTGTCGATTGCATCCTTCGCATTCTTTCCGTCGATGGTCGTCACGCCGTCGAGCCACTTCGACAGCACGCCCGGATGCTTCTTCGCCCATTCCCTGGCCACCGCGACCGGGTCCGCGTGATTCATGATCGGCACCATCAGCTGGTTCTCTTCGTCGGTCGTGAACTTCAGGTTGGTCAGCAGCCGGCCGACGTTCGGGCAGCGTTCGAGATAGCCGGGCGTGACGAGCGTGTAGACCTTCGCCGACCCGTAGTTCGGGCCGAACACGGTGTCGCCGCCGTCGAGATAGGTGATCCGGTAGTCGATGTTCATCGGATGCGGCTCCCACGCGAGGAACACGATCATCCGGTGCTCCTGCACGGCGCGCGTTACCTGCACGAGCATGCCGGCCTCGCTCGATTCGACCAGCTTGAAGCCGCCGAGCCCGAACTCGTTCTTGTCGATCATTCGCTGGATCAGCGCGTTGCCGTTGTTGCCGGCGCCGATCCCGTAGATCTTGCCGTCCAGCTGGTCGCGGAACCTGGCGATATCGGCGAAGCGCTTGAGCCCCTTGTCGGATGCGTATTGCGGCACGGCCAGCGTATAGCGCGCGCCGACCAGGTTGGGCTCCGGCAACTGGTGGACGGCGCCGGCGTCCACGAACGGCTTCACCGTCGGCGTCATGCTCGGATCCCAGTAGCCGAGGAACGCGTCGATCTGCGCCTTCTTCACGCCGGCCAGCACGATCGGCGGCGACGCGATCGTCTTGGTCGCCTCGTAGCCGAGTCCGTCGAGCAGCATCATCGCGACGCCTGTGGTGGCCGCGATGTCGCTCCAGCCGACGTCGCCGAGCGTCACCTTTTTGCAGACGTCGCCTTCCGATGCGTGAGCGGGGGCCGTCGCCAGCGCCGCCAGCAGGGTTGCGGCCAGCATCCATGCCTTCTTCATCATGTTGGTCTCCTAAGCAAGTGTTCCGGATCGTGTTGCCTGAATGGTCTGACGATTGATCGTGCCGATCGGATGAAACAAACGAACTTGGGTCTGGCTTTGCAGTTTTTCGTACCGTATATTAGAACGCACAAAATCGCAAGATCGCACAAAAATACAACTCGCCGGGTGCCGGGTGCGGTAACGGGCGGGGCAGGCAGGAAGAACCGGACGGCGGCCCCATGCGGGCCGCGCCTCATCGGATGGACCAGGCAAAGCAAGGAGATCTCGAATGATCAGTCAGCTGGAAATCGTGTCCCGCCTGTTGCTGGCGGCATTGCTCGGCAGCCTCGTCGGCATCGAGCGCGAGCGCCTGTCGTGGGCGGCCGGATTGCGCACCCACATGCTGGTGGCGGTGGGCGCCGCGCTCGTGATGGTCGTGTCGGCGTTCGGCTTCGCGGATGTCCAGAACGCGAAGAACGTGTCGCTGGACCCGTCGCGCGTCGCCGCGCAGGTGGTGTCGGGCATCGGCTTCCTCGGCGCCGGTTCGATCATGCTGCGCGGCGAGATCATCCGCGGCCTGACGACCGCGGCGAGCCTGTGGGTCGTGGCGGCGGTCGGGCTGGCCGTGGGCGGCGGCATGTATGTGGCCGCGATTGCCGCGACGGCGATCGTGCTCGCGATCCTGGCCGGCCTGAAGCCGATCGAGAAACGCTTGTTCGCAACGCGGCAGCGTTGGGGCGTGCGTATCCTCGCGAGCCGCGGCGCCGTGAAGCTGACGTCGCTGCAGGCGATGCCCGGCATCGACCAGGCGCGCATCGTCCGGTTCATCATCGAGCAGGACGACGCCGCGCCGGACGACGACCGCATCCACGTGGTGTTTTCGAAGATGACGAGCAGCGAGTGCCAGGCGGTGCGTCAATCCCTGCAGACCCTCGTCGGCATCAAAAAACTGGAGGAGAGCGCTGCGTAGTTCGCCGTTCGAATAACATTGACGTTCACTCCGAGGACATTCCATGTGGCAAGAAGAGCGATACCAGAGGATCCGGCTTCTGTTATCGAAGATGCAGCGGGTTTCCACCGACCGGATCATGGCCGACCTGAACGTGTCGCGGGAAACCGTGCGTCGCGATCTCGTCGATCTCGAAGCGCTCGGCGAGCTGAAGCGCGTGCACGGCGGCGCGGTGCAGGTGGGCGACGAAGCGCCGATCGCCGAACGCGCGCAGACCCACGTGAAGGCGAAGCTGGCGATCGCCCGCGCGGCGGCCAGGCTGGTCACGGGCTCGCAGACGTTGTTCATCGACGCGGGCACGACCACGACACTGCTGGCCGAGGAACTGGCGAAGCTGTCGGGCCTCACGATCGTCACGAACTCGATCGACGTCGCGCTGAAGATGCGGTCGAGCGACCCGGGGCAGGCAAGGAACGAGACGATCCTGCTCGGCGGGATGATCGGCACCCGCGCGGCCGCGACCGTCGGCGACGGCACGGTCGCCGAGATCTTCCGCTATCGCGCCGACCTCGCGCTGCTGTCGCCGGTCGGCGTCGATGCCGTCCGCGGCGCGACCAATTACGACCGGATGGAAACCGAAGTGGCGCGCGCGATGGTGAGCAACGCGGCGGACGTCGCGATCCTGGCCGATTTCAGCAAGCTCGGCACGAACAGCCGGATCAGCTTCTGCGATCCGGCGCGGATCGGCGCACTGGTGACGGACGCGAAGGCGGAATCGGTCGACAGCTTCAAGAGCCTGAAGAAGGTCATCAAGAACATCGTGCTGTCGTAGCGCCGGGCACGATCGGCCGCCGTTATGCCGCCCATGCGGCGCGCATTCTGCCGGCCGGTTTTTTCCCGGCGTAATATATCCGCCGATACGACGCAGGCCTGCCCACCGGCAGGCCGTCATGGAGGCGGGCGATGGAGAGGGCAGGGACGGCAGCGCTTTCGGCGCAGCAGGTGCAACAGGCGCAACACGTGCAGCCGGCGGCGGCAGGCTCGGTCGCGCTGACGGGCGCATTCGTGCGGCCGATGACGGTGACGCTCGACGATCTGCGCCGGCACGCGAGCGCGGCGGCGGAGCCGTTCGACCTGCGCTGCTTCACGACGAATCGCTTCATCCGCTCGGTCGCGCCGTATCGCGGCGCACGGCTGAAGGACCTGCTCGACGCGGCCGGGCTGCGCAACGACACGCCGGGCGACTTCAAGCGCATGGTGTTCATCGCGCATGCGCACGACGGTTACGCGGTCACGTTTTCCTGGCATGAACTGTTCAATACGCCGGTCGGCGAACACGTGATCGTCGCGTTCGAATGCGGCGACGCGCCGCTGTCGATCGACGACGGCGCGCCGCTGCTGTTCTCGGGCGCCGACCTCCTGCCCGCGCCGCGCCATGTTAAGCGGCTGGCCGGCATCGTCGCCCGCGTGCTCGAGGTCTGAACCGGCGCGCGGGCGGCCGGCATGCGTCGCATCGGCCATCGTGTATGCTTGCCCGCATCGTTCAAAGGGCAGCACAACATGAAGACACCGGCACACCCCAAGCCTGAAGTGCGATTCAGGATGCGTATCCAGCAGGCCGACACGATCGCGCTCGGCCCGGGCAAGGTCGCGCTGCTCGAAGCCGTGCACGAACACGGTTCGATTTCGGCGGCGGCGCGCAGCCTGAAGATGTCGTACCGGCGTGCGTGGCTGCTGATGGACGAGCTGAACCGCTCGCTGAAATCGCCGGCGACGGTGTCCGAGCATGGCGGGCAGAGCGGCGGCGGCAGCGTGCTCACGCCGGTCGGCGAGGAGATCATCCGCCTCTATCGCGGGATCGAGGCGCGCGCCTACGCGGCGTGTGCCGACGAAATCGCCGCGCTCACGAAAATGGTGCGGCGCTGAAGCGCGGGGCCTGTTGACGCCGACGACGCGCTTGCACCGACCCGCTGAAGGGCAGAAGGAGCGCGTCGAAGCGAATCAGGTCTAGCCGTGCCGCAGGCAGAAGCGCGGCGTGCCGCCGGCGGCGGCATCCGGCGCCATGACGTCGCGCGCCTGGGCATCGAGCCGCCCGATCAGTTCGACGAAGCTGGCGACGCTGGCCGTCCGCAGCGGGTAGTACGCGACGTGGTGGCGTTCGCAGATGCGCTTGAGCAGGTTCATCGAATCGTGGTCGATGCAGTCGACCGGGAACACGACCATGTGCGCGCCCGGTAGCGCGGCGGCCAGCAGGCCCTTGCGATCCTCGATACCGCCGTCATGCAGGGTCACGTCACCCCCCGCCGTTTCGACGATCCGCCTGATCGCACGGTTCGAGCCCGGGCGCCCGCCGACGTAGACCAGACGCGTGCCCCGCAGGATCGACAGCGGATCGGCCGCGTGTTCGGCGGGATCGTCCGCCGACGCCTGCACCGCCTGTTCGATCGCGCTCGCTTCGGCGCGCAGCGTCTTCACCATTGCCATCAGGTCGTCGAGCCGCGCGCGCATCGCGCGTGCGCTCGCCTGTTCCGCGGCGATCCGCTGTTCGGCAGCCTCGCGGCGGCTCGTGTGCAGCGCGAGTCGCTCATCGCGCGCGGCCAATGCTTCGCGCAGTTCGTGGACTTCGTCGCGCAATGCGCTTTCAGCCGCCGGCGGCTGTGCATTCCGGCGCGCAACGAGGGCATCCCGCTCCTGCAGCGCCGCGTCGCGCTGCGCGCTCATTTCTTGCAGGCGCGCCTGCTGTCGGTCGATCTTCGCGTGCAGCGCCGCATTCTCCTCCTCCAGCGCGACCAGCCGCCGGATATCGGCGCGATTGGCCGCGCCGACCAGGTGCGACAGCATGTGCAGGTCGCCGAACGCGGCCTGGCGCACGGCCATCGTCGTGCGCGGATGCGTCATCAGCGCCCAGTAGGCGGGCGGGATGTCGCCGCTCTTCAACGCATCCTTCCAGCGCGCAAGGAGGTCATCCGCGTCCTGTGCACCGTCGAATGCGCGGATCGCGCCGGCGTAACGCTCGTCGAGCGCCTTGTGCAATGCCTTGGCGCCGGCCGTGCCGTCGATCGCGAGCTCGACGGCGGCGTGATGGATGTCGAGGTCGGTCGCGTGCTGGCGGTCGAGGTCGGTGTATTTCGGCACGAGCCTGCGCAGCTCGTGCGTGGTCAGGCAGGTGCCGATGATCGAGCAGTGCAGGTTCGCATCGAGCTCGGACAGGCGCGTGCGGCGCTTCAGCTCGGTCAGTTGCGCGCGCGACGGCGCGCAGCATGCGTCGACCCGCGTGCCGGTTGCCGCGGGCAGATTACCGCCGGGCGACGAGAGATCGGCCGTGCGGGCAAGGCGAAAGGGCGGAACGTGCATGTTGACCTCTGTCCGGCACGGTCGGGCCGGAGACGGATGCGCGAAAGATTCGCGAAATATACCACGGGATATAACGAACGAAATTCGGGGGAAATCACCGGGTAATGCGGCGTGGTGCGGTCAGCAGAGTGCGCGCGGTCGGTCGGTGAGCAGCAGGGCGGCGGAGGGCGACGCCGGGGTTGATGGTGAAACGGGACGCGATGCCGGCGCGTGCCGCTCCATCACGTACTCGACGCACAGCCCGACGAACAGCACGTCGACGCGCTCCAGCGCGGCGACCGTGTCGCGCATTGCGGCCGGGTCGTTACTGAACGAATCGGAGAACACGTCGTCGCGTGTGCGTTCGAGGCGGCGCGCGTGGCCGATCGCCCGTTCGAGTTCGGGCAGGCGCGTGAAGCGGGCGGTGCGTGCGTCGTCTTCGAGCGTGGACAGCAGTTCACGAAAGCCCATCGCGGACAGCGCATCGTCCTGCGCGTTTTCAGCGTGCGCAGCCGAGAACATCCGGATGAAGCGCACGACGCTGCCGCGCAGGCGCCGGAACGCGTCGACGACATCCGTGACCTGCTGCGCACGTGCGTCGCTCGACAGCGGCCTGAGCGCGCTGATCTTGTGCGCGAGCGGCTGTTCCCGTGCGGTGCGCTGCGGGGCGCGATCCGTCGGCGTGCGGGGCATGGCGAATCTCCGGAAGTGCTGGTTGCGATATATTCTACGGAACATATCGAGTGCGCGAAAAAAAACGGCACCGTGCACGAGACATGGTGCCGTCAGCGGTCCTGGTAACGGCCCTCGCAACGGCCCGAGCAACGGCCGCAACAACGGCCGCAACAACGGCCGCAACAACGGCCGCAACAACGGCCGCAACAACGGCCGCAACAACCGCCGCAACAACCGCCGCAACAACCGCTGCAACAACCGCTGCAACAACCGCTGCAACAACCGCCCCAACAACCGCCCGAGTCAGTCGATGTCGCGCCCGACCGTTCCGAACGCGACCGCGACGCCGAGGACCACGCTGTCGCACACGGGCTGCACGCAGCGCCCGGCCCCATCGGGCACATCCGCCCCGCATTCGTGAATACGCCCGCGCCTAATGCGGCCGCGTGAGCGCCGCCGGCAGCACGGCGGCCCGGGTGCCCGCCGATTCGTCCACCGTCGTCCTGCCGCCGTCCCGAAAGAACGCCTGCTCGGCGGCATTGTTCATCACGAGGATGCTGATGCGGCGATTGGTCGGCTCGTCCGCGACGTTCCGGTCGAGCGGCAGGACATCCGCGAGCCCGCGCACCTGGAGCAGCTTTTCTTCCCGCAATCCGCCCGCGACCAGCGCGCGCCGCGCGGCGTTCGCGCGATCGCTGGAGAGCTCCCAGTTCGAATAGCCCGTGGGGCCGTCGCGATACGGCGTTGAATCGGTATGGCCGGCAATCGACACGCGGTTGTCGACATCGTCGAGTGCCGTGCCGATCTGGGTGAGGATGGCGGTGGCATACCCTTCGGGTTGCGAACTGCCCGACGCGAACATCGGGCGCTTGAGCGAATCGACGATCTCGATGCGCAAGCCCTCGTGAGTGATCGCGATCCGGATCTGGTCCTGGTACGCGCGCAATGACGGGCTTTGTGCAATCGCCGCGGTCAGCTTCGCCTTCAGGCGCTCGAGCTTTTGCGTATCGACGATGTCGGCAGCGGCCGCGGGCGAACTGGCCGGCACTGGTTGCGCTTTCGCGTCGATGGCCGGCGCCGGGTCCGACAGGTCGCGGCCGCCGCCCTGCACGATGCTCGGGCGCGGCGCCTGTGCGTCTTTCCCGCCGGACAGGAGCGTCGACAGCGGCGTGTTGAAGTAATCCTCGATCCCCTGCTTGTCGTACTTGGACACCGAGCCGAGCAGCCACATCAGCAGGAAGAACGCCATCATCGCCGTGACGAAATCGGCGTAGGCGATTTTCCAGGCGCCGCCGTGGTGGGCGTCGTGGTCCTCGCCCTTCTTGCGGCGCACGACGACGAGCGGTGCCGATGCGGACTGTTTCGACGGGTTGGAGCGATGGTCGGCCATGGCGCCTCCGTTATGCGGGCCTGGGCGACTTCGTCGCGCGGACGGCCTCGTCGAGCTCCTTGAAGCTCGGGCGATCGGCCGTGAACAGCACCTTGCGGCCGAACTCCACCGCCACCGCCGGCGCGTAGCCGCTCATCGACGCGAGCAGCACGGCCTTCACGCACTGGAACGGCTTGGCCGCGGCGCGGCCCTTCGCATTGAGCAGATCCGCGAGCGGGCCGACGAAGCCGTACGCGAGCAGGATGCCGAGGAACGTGCCGACGAGCGCGCCGGCGATCATCTTGCCGAGCACGGCGGGCGGCGCGCCGACCGAGCCCATCGTATGCACGACACCCATCACCGCCGCGACGATGCCGAACGCCGGCAGGCCGTCCGCCATCTTCTGGATCGCGTTGGCCGCGACGGACGCCTCCGCATGGTGCGTATGCAGTTCTTCGTCCATCAGGTCCTGCATCTCCAGCGCGTTCACGTTGCCGCCCGACATCATCCGCAGATAATCGACGATGAAGTCGAGCAGGTGATGGTCTTCGAGCACGTGCGAATACTTCTGGAACAGCGGGCTTTGTTCGGGGGCGTCGACGTCGGCCTCGAGCGCCATCATGCCGTCCTTGCGCGCCTTCTGCAGCAGCTCGTACAGCAGCGCGATCAGTTCGACGTATTGCTGTTTCGTATAGCCGCCGCCCTTGAAACAGGTCGGCAGGCTCTTGATCGTCTTCTTCAGCGTCGCGACCGGATTGCTGACGACGAACGCACCCAGCGCGGCGCCGAAAATGCACAGCAGTTCGAACGGTTGCAGCAAGGCCGGCAAATGGCCGCCTACGCCGACAAAACTGCCGATCACCGATCCGATCACGACGATCCACCCGATGGCTACAAACATGATTACCTCTTGCGCGACTCGCGCTGCCGCATCTGTTGTCGAAAAGCGGGCGGGACGTCCGGCCATCCCGCTCCATTCCCGCGACGGCGCCGGATCGTTGCGTGTCGAATGCGATTCCTGCGGCCGTCCCGATGTATCGCAACGCGATGCCGGTCGGCGGGTGTTGATGCAATAACGGCGGTCGCCGGGGCGACTGAACCCGTGATTCCACGTAGCGCGCGCGATTCACGCGTGGCACACGTTTGCGAGCGGCGGTAGGCGCGATTTGCTTGATCGAAGTCAAAAATTGCGCGCCTTCGCGTGAATTTCCGTCTGGATGAGGCCCGGAACACGGCGGCGAATGACACACCCATCGCCATGGAAGGCTTCGCGCGGAATGCCGGGGAACGCGGCGCATCGCCAGCCGCGTTCGCGCGCCGGCAGGGTTTTCATCAGGACATCCGGGGCGCCGCACGATCCATCATGGAGAAAGCACCGTCGCAGCCAACCGCAGGAGGGCGCACCGTGACGTCCGATCCCACTTCCTCGACCGCCTTCGTGTTCGCCGGCGGCGGCAGTCTCGGCGCGATCGAGGTCGGCATGCTCCGCGAGCTGGTCGCGAGCGGCGAACGGCCCGATTGCGTCGTCGGCGCGTCGGCGGGCGCGATCAACGCCGCCTATTTCGCCGGCCGGCCCGATGCGGACGGCGTCGCGATGCTCGCCGCGCTGTGGTGCCGGATCCGCCGCCAGGACATCATGCCGTTCTCGATGCGCAGCCTCGTCGCGATGCTGCTGCGCAACCGGCCGCATCTGGTCGAGGCCGATGCGCTGCGCCTGCTGCTGGAAAGGAACCTGCCGTACCGGCGGATCGAGCAGGCCGCGTTGCCGCTCCACATCGTCGCGACCGACGTGCTGAACGGCCAGGAAGTCGTGCTGTCCGCCGGCCCGGTCGTGGATGCCGTGCAGGCCAGCGCGGCGATTCCCGGCGTGTTTCCGTCGGTCAGCATCGGCGGCGTGGAACTCGTCGACGGCGGCGTCGCGAACAATACGCCGATCTCCGTCGCGGTCGCGCTCGGCGTCAAGCGGATCGTCGTGCTGCCGGCCGGGTTCGCGTGCGCGTTGCGCGTACCGCCGCGCAGCGCGATCGCGCATGCGACGCACGCGCTGACGCTCGTGATCGCGCGGCAACTGGTGCGCGATCTGGAGTTGTACGGGGCACGCGCGCAAATCCATGTCGTGCCGCCGCTCTGTCCGCTCGACGTGTCGTCATACGATTACTCGCAGTGTGCGCAGCTGATCGACAAGGCCGCGGAACGCACGCGTGCGTGGATCGACGCGGGCGGGCTCGCGCAGTGCGCGATTCCCGGCCAGCTTCGCGAGCACGACCACGCCGCCGAGCTGTCGCATTGAGGGTTGCTCACGCGCCGTGAAATCCCATGATCGGCGCACGTCGAACACTCCGGCGCTCTCCCCGAAGAACAAAAAAAAGCGGCACCGCGCAGAGACACGGTGCCGCCAACGGCCTGAACGGCCGCACTGGTCAGTCGATCGCGCGCATCGCGTGGCGCAGTTCCTGATAGCTGCGCAGCCCCGCGACGCCGAGTTCGCGGCCGATTCCGCTGAGCCCGAACCCGCCCCAGCACACGTGCGGATAGATCAGCTGCGGTGCGTTGATCCACACGAGCCCTGCCCGCACGCGCTGCTGGAACTGCTTCGCGATACCGGCATCGCGCGTCACGACGGTCGCGACGAGCCCGTAGCGCGTGTCGTTCGCGAGCGCAATCGCTTCGTCGTCGGTTCGGAACGATTTCACGCACGCGACGGGGCCGAATACTTCGTCGGTCCACAGCGGGTTGTCGGCGGCCGGCTCGGCGATCACGACGGGCGCCATGAAGAAGCCCGCACCGCCGGCATCCGTCACCCGGCCGCTGAAGGCGACGCGTGCGCCCGCCTCGATGCCGTGCTGGAGCATCGTTTCGACGCGCGTGCGCTGCGCGGCCGAGATCAGCGGCCCCATCGCGACCTGTTCCGCGGCGGGCGGCGCGACGACGAGCGCACGCACGGCCGTCTCGAACGCGGCCATGAAGCTGCGGTACACGCTGTCGTGCACGAGGATGCGCGCGGTGGCCGAGCACATCTGGCCCGCGTTCGTGAACGCGCCCGCAACCGCGAGCGACACCGCGACGTCGAGATCGGCGTCGTCGCGCACGATCAGCGACGACTTGCCGCCGAGTTCGAGCGTCACGCGCTTCATGTCGACGGCCGCGGCCTGCATGACCTTGCGGCCGGCCGCCGTGCTGCCGGTAAACGAAATCTTGTCGATCAGCGGATGCGCGGTCAGCGCCGCACCGACGTCGGCGCCGCCGTTCACGACGTTGACGACGCCGGCCGGCAGCCCCGCTTGCTCGACGATCTCGAGCAGCGCGTGCTCGGTCGGCGACGTGAGTTCGGACGGCTTCAGCACGACCGCGCAGCCCGCCGCGAGCGCGGGCGCGAGCTTCCACGCGGTCGTGACCATCGGGAAGTTCCACGGCATGACGAGCGCCGCGACGCCGACCGCGTCGTAAAAGCGTTCGGCCGTGACGGCGTCGCTCGGCAGCGCGACCGGTTCGGCCGCGAACAGTGCCGGGTTTTCGCACAGCTTCGCGTAGTACGCAAACGTGGCGGCGACGTCGCCGACATCGGCCTCGGCCTCGAACGGCGGCTTCCCGCTCACCTGCATCTGCAGCGCCGCCAGGCGGTCGCGCGATGCCTCGACGCGTTCGGCGATCGTCGCGAGCATCCGGCCGCGTTCGGCCGGCGGCGTGTCGCGCCAGCCGGCGAATGCGTCGCGCGCGGCACGCACCGCGGCGTCGACGTGCGCGGCCGTCGCGAATTCCTGCCAGCCGATCGCGTCGCCGGTCGAAGCGTTGAAGATCGGCGCGCCCGCCTTGTCGGAATGCGTGTGCACGGACTGCCCGGCGATGCGCGCGGCGGGCAGCACGAACGTCGCGGCGGAAGGGGAAAGCTCGGCGGTAGACATGAGGTTCATCCTGTCGAGGTCGGTCGGGTTAGCGGTAGGCGACGCCCGGCATCACGCAGAGCATCTCGAACGCGAGGTTCGCGCCGGTGAGCGCGGTGGTGCCGGTCGGATCGTACGGCGGCGCGACTTCGACGAGATCCGCGCCGACGATGTTCAGGCCCTTCATGCCGCGGATGATTTCCAGGCCCTGCTGCACGGTGAGGCCGCCGATTTCCGGCGTGCCGGTGCCGGGCGCGAACGACGGGTCGAGGCCGTCGATGTCGAAGCTGAGATACACCGGCGTATCGCCGACGCGTTCGCGCACCTGCGCCATCAGCGGCGCGAGCGACTTGTTCCAGCATTCCTCCGCCTGCACGACGGTGAAGCCCTGCTGGCGGCACCAGTCGAAATCGTCCGCGTGGTAGCCGGTGCCGCGCAGGCCGATCTGCGTGACCTTGTCGCATTGCAGCAGCCCGTCTTCCACCGCGCGGCGGAACGGCGTGCCGTGCGCGATCTTCTCGCCGAACATCGTGTCGTTCACGTCCGCGTGCGCGTCGACGTGGACGACGGCGACCTTGCCGTACTTCTTGTGCAGCGCGCGCAGGATCGGCCACGCGATCGTGTGATCGCCGCCGAGCGTGATCGGCCGGCAGCCGTTCGCGACGATCTCGTCGTATGCCTCTTCGATGCGGCGCACCGAGTCCTTCAGGTCGTACGGGTTGGTCGCGACGTCGCCGATGTCGGCCACCTGCAGCGAATCGAACGGTGCGGCGCGGGTGGCCATGTTGTACGGGCGCAGCAGCACGGATTCGGTGCGGATCTGGCGCGGGCCGAAGCGCGAGCCCGAGCGGTTCGACGTGCCGAGGTCGAGCGGCACGCCGACGAAGCACACGTCGAGGCCGTCGGTCGTCTCGGCTTGCGGCAGGCGCATCATCGTGGCGATGCCGCCGAAGCGCGGCATCTCGTTGCCGCCCATCGGTTGATTGAGTTCGCGGGGCATGGGGCCGTCTCCTTTATCTGAGGTAAAGCGATCGGCCGATGGTAGAGGAGAACGCCCGCGCGAAGATTTTGAAGTCGCAACGTTTACATCGACGCGGCTCGATGCAAGTGGCGCCGCCGCATCGACGCGGCGCAACCGAACGCGGCCGCGCGGCCAGGTCAGGCCGGATCAGGTCGGCGCGAGAGTGCCGGCGGCGCGGCGCCGTCGTGCGGGCCGGAGGAAGGGAACGCGGTGGTCGCCGAACCCCACGCGGCGAGTTCGCGCTTCGTGCGCACGCCGAGCTTCGCGAACGCGCGCTTCACGTACGACTCGGCCGACGCGACGCGCACGCCGAGGATCTCCGCCGTTTCCGGCACGGTCTTGCCGGAAAGCAGGTGCTTGCAGGTTTCGTATTCGCGCTTCGACAGCTTCACGCCGTCGGCCGCGATGCGCGCGTCGAACTGCGCGAGCGGATGGACTTCGGGTGTCGGGTGCGCAATGCGCCGCGCGGCCGTGGTCGACGCATGAAGTTCGAGCAGCGGGAACAGCACGTCGCTGATGCTGCGAAAGCGGTTCATCTCGGCGAGCGTGAACGGCGGCCGGTCGCGGCCGCGCTCCAGCGCGATCGAATGCTGCGAATAACGCGTGCCGCGTGCGAGCACGCATTCGTGGCCGATCTGCACGTCGTCGAACAGCCGCTGGCGGAATTCGCCGGGCGGGATCGCCGCGATGTCGCGCACGACGAGCATCGTGCCCGTCTTGCCGCGCAGCCCCGCGAACAGCGGGTCGCTGTCGAGAAAGCGCTCGTAGTAGAGCGTCATCACGTCGGAGACGTCGGCGCTCGCCGCGCCGATGCCGCTGCTGCCGATCCATTCGCATCGGTAGCCGGTGGGCATCGAGCCGTCGACGCGCGAGCGTTCGACGTGCGCGACGTCGAGCGGCACCACTTCATTGAGCAGTTGCGTGAGGCGCGGCACGAAGTGCGGCGTGCCGACCGTCTCGATCAGCTCGCCCAGCGCCTTGAACGACACGTTGAAGCGGTCGTTGTCGCGGTGGAAGGGGTTCACGTTGAGCAGCATGCGGTTCCCCGGTGAAAAGCCGGCGGATTGTAGCGTCGGCCGCGCAAAACGTCATTAGGGGGAAATCCCGGCCGGTGTCCTTGCGACCTGCCCGGTTCCGGAAAACACCGCTTGTCCCCCCCGGAGGGGGGCATACCGGGGCAGTGTAAATGAGTAACTTTGTCTCTGCTTTTTTCAATCAAGAGACGAAAGATTCTGATGACCAAACTGATCAAGGACATCCTGCCGCTCGGCGCAGGCATCGGCGAATTCACGAAGCTCGACTTCGGGATGGACGAAAGCGACTGGCGCGCGGCGGAAGGCAAGAGCGGCAACTACCTCATCGGCTGGTGGGAAGGCAAGGTCGGCTCGGTGGAGTTTCCGGAAACCGCGGCCGACGAAGCGGTGTGGCTCGTCGAGGGCCGGATCGCGCTGACCGACGTCGAAGGCAACCGCAAGGAATTCACGCCGGGCCAGGGCTACCTGCTGCCGGCCGGCTTCGCGGGCCGCTGGGAGACGATCGAGGACGCGAAGAAGTTCTACGTGCTGCTCGAGAAGTCGTGATGGCCGAAGCCGCCGCCGTGGTGTCGTCGTCCGTGTGACGCGCGCCCGGCGGCGGTTTCGTTTCCGCGTGTGATGGCAGGGATCATGGAAATGGAAGTCAAGGCAAGAGAGACTGCACCGGCGCAGGCGCACGCATTGCGTGGCGCGCCGGTCGCATTGGGCGTCGAGGCGGCGCTCGCGAATACGAAGCTGTTCCCGTACTGGCTCGACAACCCGGCCGCGCCGGCCACCGAGCCGGAACTCGTCGGCGACGTGAGCGCCGACCTGCTGATCGTCGGCGGCGGCTTCACCGGGCTGTGGTCGGCCGTGCAGGCGAAGGAACAGATGCCGCACCTGAACGTGGTGCTGATCGAGGCCGGCAAGGTCGCGCACGGCGCATCGGGCCGCGCGGGCGGGATCATCTCGACGTCGGTGATGCACGGGCTGCCGAATGCGGTGCGCGTGTTCCCGAACGACATCGCGCAGCTCGAGGCGTTCGGCCATCACAACCTCGACGGCTTCGAGGAAACGCTGAAACGCTACGACATCGACGCCGATATCGAGTGGAACGGCGAGATGACGGTCGCGGTCGATCCCGAGCACATCGCGCACCTGAAGGGCGATTACGACCTGCATCGCGAGTACGGCCACAACGTCGTGCTGCTGAACCGCGACGAAACGCTCGAACAACTGAATTCACCGCTGTTCGCGGGCGCACTGTGGTCGCGTAACCGCAGCGGCATCGTGCATCCGGCGAAGCTCGCGTGGGGGCTGAAGCGCGCGGCGCTGTCGCTCGGCGTGAAGCTGTACGAGCACACGCCGCTCGTGACCGTGACCGACGAAGGCAGCACCGTGTTCGTGAAGACGCCGAAGGGCAGCGTGCGCGCGCCGCGCGTCGTGTTCGGCAGCGGCACCGCGAAGGTCGGGATTCCCGACATCAACCGCCGCGTGATGCAGGTGCGCGACCACGTGCTCGCCACCGAGCCGCTCACCGACGAACAGCTCGCGCGGATTGGCTGGAAGAATCGCCAGGGCGTGTACGACACGCGCACGCAGCTCAACTATTTCCGCCTGACGAAGAACAACAACATCATCTTCGGCGGCCTGGTGAGCTATCACTTCGACGGCGATCCGGAACCGCATCAGGACGGCCAGCGCGAGACCTATTACCGGCTCGCGGAAGCGTTCTACCGCACCTTCCCGCAATTGAGCGACGTGCGCTTCTCGCATGCGTGGGGCGGGCCGATCGACTACTGCTCGCGCGGCTCGGTGTTCGCGAAGCGCTATCTCGGCGACAAGGCCGTGTTCGTCGCTGGCTATACGGGTTTCGGCGTCGCGGCGAGCCGGTTCGGCGCGTTCATGGGGCTGAACATCCTGTTCGACCGCGACAGCCCCGAGCGCAAGCTCGACATCGCGAACCAGAGCCCGAGCTACATCCCGCCCGAGCCGATGCGCTGGGTCGCCGCGAAGATCACGTTCCATGCGTTCGACGGCGCGGATGCGGAAGGCGGCTGGAAGCGCGCGTGGATCAGCGGCATCAAGGCGATGGGCTTCCCGATGTAAGCGACACGGCGGCCCGGGCCGGGCCGCCGCCATACCCGGCTCCCTCGAGGAGACGGTCCGCGCCGCGGACAGGGAGAGAGACACCGAATGAACGTAGTGAACCTGCAGGATGAAGCGCGACAGGAAAGCGCGCGGTTCGTCGTCGTGATGCTGCTGCTCGGCATCCTCGGGCCGACGGTCTTCCTCGGCCTGCCCGCGATCGTCGGGCAGGTCGAGCGCCATTGGGGCTTCGGCGAAGCGGCGCTCGGGCTGTCGAGCTTCATCGAGGTGCTCGGCGAATCGACGGGCACGCTGCTCGTCGCGTTCGTGCTCGGCCGCCAGCCGGTGCGGTGGGTGCTCGCGGGCGCGGTGACGCTCGCGGCCGGCGCGAACCTCGGCACGCTCGCGACGCACGGGCTCGTCGCGTATTCCGCGTTGCAGTTCATCGCGGGCGTCGGCTCGGGCGGGCTGAACGGGATCGCGCTGCGCTACCTGTCGTACTCGCGCGCGCCGGAACGCAATCTCGGGATCATGCTGATGGGGCAGGTGACGTGGAGCATGGTGCTGCTGGCCTACATCTTCCCGATGCTGAGCGACGCATGGGGCGCGCACGGCGTGTTCGGTTTCGTCGCATGCGTGCTCGGCGTATTCGTGCTCGCGACGCCGCTGTTTCGCCGGGGCGAGACGCTGGCCGCCCCGGCACCGGCCGGCGTCGCCGGCCGCATCGACCGCCGGGGCGCGATGCTCGTGCTGTGCGCGCAGCTCGCGCTGTACGGCGGCGTCGGCGTCGTGTGGACCTTCCTCGAGAAGATCGGCACCGCGGCGGGCCTGAGCGGCAGGTCGGTGTCGCTCGTGCTCGGCATCGCGAACATCGCGAGCCTCGTGATCTGCGCGGCGATGCCGAGGCTCGGCGCGGGCGCGGGCCTGCGCCGCTGGGCGCTCGTCAACCTCGGCGGCTGCGCGGTCGCGGCCGTGCTGCTCGCGATGCCGGCATCGGCCATGACGTTCACGCTCGGCGCGGTCGTGTTCATCGGCTGCTGGACCGGCGGCGCGCTGCTGATCTACGCGACGATTCCGCAGTACGACCTGGTTGGCAAGTCGGCCGCGCTGTCGCCGGGCTGCGTCGCGCTCGGCTACGGCATCGGCTCGGTCGCGGGCGGCTCGCTGATCGAGCGCGCAGGCACGCAGTCGGCGCTGATCGCGGCGATCGTGCTGTGCGCGGTGGCGTTCCTGTGCTACCGGCGGCTGCGGCCGGCCGTGTTCGGCATGGAACGCGCGCTCGCGGTGGCACCTGAATGACGGTTTCGACGCGCGCCGCTGCCGATGGCGGCGCGCGTCCGGTCCGGTTCATCGGCGAAGGCGGCGGGCGTGGCGCGCGATGCGCGTCGTGCCGGCCGGGCAACGCGCACACGCGCAGCGGCTTCAGGCATGTTCTCGAATACTTCCGATCTCGATCTCCGGCTCATCCGGGTCTTTCTGGCCGTCGTCGACGCACGCGGCATCACGGCCGCCGAGGCGTCGCTCGGCGTGCGGCAGTCGACCATCAGCACGCAACTGTCGGCGCTCGAAGCGCGCGTCGGCTTCAAGCTCTGCGATCGCGGACGCGGCGGCTTTCGCCTGACGTCGAAGGGCGAACGCTTCGCGGCCACCGCGCGCACGCTCGTCGCGGCGACCTCCGAATTCGTCGCGCGCGTGCGCGACATCGACCGCAAGCTGGTCGGCACGTTGTCGATCGGCCTGATCGGCCAGGCGCCGCTCGTCGAGAACGCGCGCGTGGCCGATGCGATCGGCGCATTCCGCAAGCGCGACCAGGCCGTCACGTTCGCGATGAAGGTCGCGTCGCCTCAGGAACTCGAGGAAAGCCTCGTCAACAACCAGCTCGATCTCGCGATCGGGTATTTCTGGCATCGCGTGCCCGGGCTGCTCTACACGCCGCTGTTCACCGAGCAGCAGGTGATCTACTGCGGGCGCGGGCATCCGCTGTTCCATGCGTCGCGGCCCGTGACGGCGGACGACCTGCAACTGCATGACTGGGTGTGGCGTACCTATCCGGTGCCGGAGGAGCAGTATCCGCTGCCCGAGCGGCGCGTGACCGCGAGCGCGGACAGCATCGAGGCCGCGACGATCCTGATCCTGTCGGGCGGCCATCTCGGCTACCTGCCCGCGCACTACGCGGAGCCGTTCGAGCAGCGCGGGCTCGTGAAGGCCGTCGGCCGCGCGACGTTCAGCTTCGACGTGCCGCTGCATCTCGCGATGAAGCGCAGCACGAGCGACAAGCCGATCGTCGACGCGTTCTGCGAGGACCTGCTGCGCGCCTTCAACATCAAGGCGGCCGCGCTGGCCGCGTAATTCCGGGTCGCGCGTTCAGCAGTCGACGAGTACCCAGTCGAACAGCTCGCGGCGCGTGCGCACGCCGAGCTTCGCGAACGCGCGCTTCACGTACGACTCGGCCGTCGACAGCTTCACGTCGAGCTGCTGCGCGGCCTCGGGCACCGAGCGCCCGCACAGCATCAGCCGGCAGATCTCGTGCTCGCGGCGCGACAGCTGCACGTCCTGCCGTTCGAGGCGCGCATCGAAGCTCGCCTGCGACGCGGCATTCACCGACACCGCCGCCACGCGCCGCGCCGCACAGGTGCGCGCATGCAGCTCGAACATCGGGAACAGCAGGTCGACCATCTGCCGGAAGTGAAACAGCTCGTCCGTGGTGAACGCGGCGCGCCCGACCGTGCGCGCGAGCCCGAGCGCGTATTGCAGGTGCGCGTTGCCGTGCACGAGCAGGCATTCCTGCCCGATGCCGGGCTCGTCGAAGATCCGGCGGCGGAACTCGCCCTGCGCGATGCCGTCGACATGGCGCTGCACGAGCAGCGTGCCGGGCTTGCCGCGCAGCGGCGCGACCAGCGGATCGGCCTGGCAGTAGTCCTGGTAGTAGATGTCCATCACGCGCAGCGTATCGGCCGCGAAGCGCAGGCTGCCGCTGCCGAGCCATTCGACGACGAAACCCGACGTACTGCCCGTATCGGCACGCCAGCGCTCGAGGTGCACGGCGTCGGCATCGATGCTGTCGTTGACGAACTCCGTGACCGCGCCGACGAAATCCGGCGTGCCGACCGCGCGCAGCGTCGCGCCGAGTGAGTCGGGACGCACGCCGATCAGGTAGTGGCCGCGGGCGGCAGGGTCGGGCTGGAGAAGTCGCATGGTCGGACGAAGGCGGTCAGGTGACAGCGCGACGTTACGCGAACGCCGTGCACGCGTCAGCCGGGAATTCACCGGATCACCCCCACGGATTTCGTGCGTTGTCCCCAAAACGACGACAAGACCGAACGCGCGGCGGCCGGAATTCGCGGAAGCCCCGGCGGCGGGGGGGCATACCGGCGCGAATCGTCTGCCTATAGTGAAAGCACTTCGAAAACCTGATGACCAGAAAGGACAGGCCATGCAGATGCAACCGACGCACGCCGCCACGACGCTGGCGGATTTCGTTCTGACCAACGCGAAGGTCTATACCGTCGATCCGCACAAGCCCTGGGCGCAGGCCGTCGCCGTGCGCGACGGCCGGATCGTCCATGTCGGCGACACGGCGGCCGTGCAGGCGTACGTCGGCGCGCGGACGAAGGTCGTCGACGCGGCCGGCCGGCTCGTGCTGCCGGGCTTCGTCGAATCGCACTGGCACTTCGAGACGACCGCGTTCGCGTTCCAGGCGTTCGTGAACGACGAGGATCCGCAGAAGGTGCTCGGCGCGCTGCGCGCGTATGTCGAATCGCATCCGGACGAGCCGGCGATCACCGGGATGGGCTGGGTGCAGGCGACGATTCCGCCCGCGCTGCTGCGCAAGGAGACGCTCGACGCGATCTGCGCGGATCGCCCCGTGTGCCTGCTGTCGACCGATTTCCATACGATGTGGGTGAACTCGAAGGCGCTGGAGATCGCCGGCATCGACGCATCGACGCCGCCCGTGCAGGAAGGCGCGAGCTGGTTCGAGAAGGACGCGGCGACCGGCGAGCCGACCGGCCTGATCGTCGACGGCGCCGCGTATTCGTTGCTGACGCAGCGGATCAGCGCGGCCGGCCTGTTGCCGACCGGCATCGACCTGTACCTGAAATCGATCCCGCCGTGGCAGAAGAAGCTGTGCGCGGCCGGCGTGACGACCGTGTTCGACGCGGGCTTCTTCGACGCGAGCGGCGACCAGTCGCTGCTGTACGAGACGCTGCAGACGATGGAGCGCGCGGGCGACCTGAAGCTGCGGGTGGTCGGCAGCGTCGCGGTGATCGGCGAGATCGACGACCCGGTCGGCACGCTCGTCCGGTATCGCGAGCAGTACGATTCGCCGCTCGTGAAGGCGCGCGCATTGAAGCTGTTCCTCGACGGCACCGAGGCGAACCACACCGCGTACCTGCTCGAACCGTACGCGGACCGCCCGGACACCTGCGGCGCGCCGACGATGCCGGCCGACACGTTCAACCGCTACCTGATCGAGGCCGATCGCGCGCATGCGAACGTGATGGTCCATTGCGTCGGCGACGCGGCCGTGCGGATGGCGCTCGACGGTTTCGACGCGGTGAACCGCAAGAACCCGCCGCGCGACCGCCGCCACGTGATCACGCACGCGTTCCTCACGCATCCGGACGACATTCCGCGCTTCCGCCGCGCGGGCGTGATGGCGAACACGCAGCTGCAGTGGGGCGTGGTCGACGCGTACACCGAGCAGCTGCGCGACCACTACGGCCACGAGCGCTGGAGCAGCATGTACAAGTTCCGCACGTTCCTCGACGAAGGCGTGACGGTGTCGATCGGCATGGACGGCCTCGCTTGCCAGTGCCGCTGCCAGCACAAGCCGCTCGAACACATCGAGTCGGGCCATACGCGCCAGCTCGCGGGCGAGCCCGATGCGCCGGTGTTCCCGGACATCGCCGAGCGCCTGAGCATTCCGCAACTGATCGCCGCGTACACGATTCACGGCGCGTACCAGCTCGGGATGGAGCACGAGGTCGGCTCGCTGACGCCCGGCAAGCGCGCGGATCTCGTCGTGCTCGAGAACGACCTGTTCGAGGTCGGCCAGTACGACATCGGCCGCATCGACGTCGGGCTGACGATGATGGGCGGCCGCATCACGCACGTGGGCGACGATTTCGGCGCGCGCACGGGTATGCAGGCGTCCTGAACGGGCATTCCGGCTGACGAAGCGGCGACGGAATCTTTCGGGATGCTTTCGTTTTTCGCGGCTCGGCGCATCCGGCCGGAACCGGATGCGCCGATTGTGCGGCGTGTCCCCCTATTGGCAGGGCAGACCGGCCAATTTCCTCTGGCTACATTTTTCCGGACCGAAGCACACACCGTTCATTGCGAGCGGATCATGATATCGACGGAGGAAACCATGGCAGGGGATTGGAGCAGGCATCTGGGAACGGCATGCGCGGCGCTCGCGCTGGGCGGCGTGCTGGGGGCCGGCGCGCCGGTTGCACACGCGGCGGACGTCGTCAACGTGTACAACTGGGGCAACTCGATCGGCAAGGCGACGATCGCGAACTTCGAGAAGGCGACCGGCATCAAGGTCGTCTACCAGGAGTTCGATTCGAACGAGACGTTGCAGGCGAAGCTGCTGTCGGGCACGTCGGGCTATGACGTCGTCGTGCCGTCCGACATCTTCTGGGCGCGGCAGCTGCAGGCCGGCATCTTCCGCAAGATCGACAAGAGCCAGGTGCCGAACTACGGGCTGCTCGATCCGGAAATCCTGAAGGCGCTCGCGAAGGACGATCCGGGCAACCAGTACGGCATTCCGTGGACCTGGGGCACCGACGGGCTCGGGATGAACGTCGAGAAGGTGAAGGCCGCGCTCGGCAACGACGCGCCGCTCGACAGCTGGGCGCTGCTGTTCGATCCGAAGTACGCGCAGAAGCTGAAGCACTGCGGCGTGTCGGTGCTCGATTCGCCGGTCGATGCGTTCGGGATGGCGTTCGTCTACCTGAAGAAGGACCCGAACACGACGAACCCGGCCGACTACCAGGCCGCATACGAGCTGCTGAAGTCGGTGCGCCCGTACATCACGCAGTTCAATTCGAGCAGCTACATCAACGATCTCGCGGGCGGCGACATCTGCCTCGCGCTCGGCTGGTCGGGCGACGTGAACTCCGCGCGGATCGCGGCCGCTGCCGCGAAGAAGCCGTATCACATCAAGTACGTGATCCCGACCGAGGGCAGCGCGATGTGGTTCGACATGATGGCCGTGCCGAAGGATGCACCGCACCCGGACGCCGCGCTGAAGTTCGTCAACTTCGTGCTGTCGGAGAAGGAGAGCGCGAACCTGACCAACGACACGTCGTACCCGTCGGCCGTGCCGTCGTCGAAGCGCCTCGTGCGCGCCGAAGTGACGAGCGATCCGGCCGTGTTTCCGCCCGCCGACGTGATCCGCAAGCTGAGCCTCAGCAAGCCGGTTCCGCCTGAGCTGATGCGTCTGCAGAACCGTCTCTGGACGAAGCTGAAGACCGAGTAAGCCGGCCGCCGCTTCTCCGATTCCCGCATACCTTTCGCGCGCCCCGCCGCTGATCGCGGCGGGCGGGGGCGCGCTCGTCCCGACGACCACCCAGAACATGAAACTCAAACACATGACGGCGCTGTGCCTGCTCGCGTTCGACGCGGCCACGGCATTCGCGCACACGCCGCAGGCGACCGATGCGAGCAGGATGAAGGCGCTGCAGGCGCAGGTCACCGCGCTGCAGCAGCAGGTGAACGCGCTGCGCGCGAGCATGCTGGCCGCGCAGGTGCCCGGCGCGGCGCCGGCCGCCAACGCAGCCAGCGCCGCCACTGCGACATCGAGCGGCGCAAGGATCGGTTCGATCAACACGGCCGCTGCCGCCGCCGCGCCGGCCGCCGATTCCGCACCGGCGTTCACGAACGACGACCTGCAGCAGATGCGCGAGCAGATCGCGAATGCGTCGCTGAAGGTCGACTCGCTGCAGGAAGCCGCGACGACCGGCCCGCTCGCGGGCCTGAGCATCACCGGCTACGTCGATCCCGTGTACCTGTTCAACCGCGCGCAGCGCACGTCCGGGTTCCAGTTCCTCAACCACGATCCGGGCGCGTACGACTACTTCAACAGCACGATCGGCGACGTCTACCTCGACATCAAGAAGACCTTCGGCGTCGGCCCGATGGCGCCGTCGGCGGAGGTCGTGATCCAGCCGAACCGCGGCTTCGGCAACGTGTTCAGCAATTCGCACGGCGGCGTCGGCAACAACATCGTCACGCAGGCCGTGGTGACCGTGCCCCTCAGCACGACGCGCACTTTCGAGATCGGGATGATGCCGAGCCTCGCCGGCTACGAGGTGCAGCCGTCGACCCAGATGCTGACGCTCACGCACGGGCTGCTGTACGACTTCAGCGAACCGGGCAACCTGATCGGCGTCGGCCTGAAGGGCTCCAATGCGGCGATGACGCGCTTCTGGCAGGTCGTGATCGGCAACGAGGTGTTGCGCACCGCCGGCGCGATCGCGAACGCGGCGAACAACACGACCAAGACCAACTGGACGCCGACGATCACCGCGCGCTTCGACAACGCGACGTCGACCGCCTTCGACTTCGGCATTTCCGGGATGCTGGGCCGGCAGTCGCTGTTCTCGCCGTGCGCGACGGCGGGCGGTTACGGCTACCAGTGCAACGGCTCGTCGCCGACCGGCCTCTACAAGTACGTGGAAGCCGACGCGACCTATACGCACGACAAGACGCAGATCAACGCGCAGGTCGACTACGGCGAGCTGCAGAAGGGTGCGTGGAACGGCGGCACCGCACGCTGGTACGGGATGTCGCTGCTCGGCCATACGAAGTGGACGCAGGCATGGGTCGGCCGCATGGGCGCGACGCTGCGCTTCGACTACCTGAACAACACGTCGAACGGCGGCGGCGGCACGAACATCCAGTACGGGCTCGCGGGCGGCAATCCGTCGGTGAACGGGTCGAGCGGCTTCGGCATCGATCCGGCGTGCTTCCAGGGTTCGTCGACGAACGGCACCGAGTGCAAGGGCGCGCAGCGTTACGCGATCACGGCCGACCTGCTGTTCTATCCGACGCAGCAGATCACCGTGAAGCTCGAGTATCGCCACGACGCGGCGAACCATCCGGTGTTCCTGAAGAGCAACGGCACGTACGCGCGCAGCAACGACCTGGCCGGGATGCAGTTCATCTATTCGTTCTGACCGTTCTGACTGGTCTCGCCGTTCCGGCCGGTGCAAATGCCGGCCGACCGGCTGCGCCATGCATCACGTTCCGGGCCGTGCGGGCCCGGCACGCATTCAACCCAGGAGATTTGACCTTGAAGCTGCACACCTTCGTGACCGACCTCACCGATCCGCACGAGCGCGGCCGCCTGATCGGCGCGCGTTTCGCCGCCGAGATTCGCGAGACGGTCGCGCTTTACCTCGCGTTCTTCCCGAAGCTCGGCATCGAGCCGCAGCGCGCGCGGGAGATCGGCGAAGCGAGCCTGGCCGCGCTCGGTGCGTGGTGCCCGCGCCTGGCCGCCGAAGTCGAGGCGATCGCCGACGGCGTCGACCTGCCGCGCTGGCAGCTCGCGTGCCTGAACGCACGCACCGAGATTCTTGCGACCGCGCCCGCGTCGGCCGAAGGCGAGTGCTCGACGACCGTCTACGCACCGGCCGGCCCGCACGCGCCGCGCACGCTGCAGACGTGGGACTGGCACGACAGCCTCGCGCCGCAGGGGCTGCTGATGCGGTTCGCGACGCCGCATGGCCGCACCGTCAAGCTGTTCTCCGAGTTCGGGATGCTCGCGAAGCTCGGCGTGAACAGCGCGGGGCTCGGGCTGCACTTCAACATCCTGCATCACGCGAGCGACAACGACAGCGCCGGTGTGCCCGTGCACGCGATCGCGCGGCGCCTGCTCGAGGATGCGACGACGGTGCAGGAGGCGATCGAGCTCGCCCGGTCCGCACGCGTGAGCGCGTCCACGGTGCTGACCGTGTTCACGCGGCATGACGCGAACCCGCGCGCGGCGAGCATCGAGCTGAGCCCGTCGGGAATCGGCGTGGTGGTGCCGCGTCCGGACGGCTGGCTGCTGCATACGAACCACTTCCTCGATCGCGCGCTGAGCGGCGGCGAGTGCATGCCCGACAGCTCGACCACGCGCGAACGCTTCGCGCACCTGAACGAAGTCGTGAACGGGATGACGAGCGCCGATGTGCGCGAGCGCGCGGCGGCAATGTGCGGTGCGGCCGGCGATCAGGCCGTCGTGTGCTTCCGCGCCGATCCGTCGATGCCCGACACCGAGCGCTGGGAGACGCTGCTGACCGTCGGCATCGATACCGACGCGTGCGCACTCGACTACGCGGCGGGCAATCCGCACGATCTCGCTCGCGACGGGTTTCAGCGATTTTGACGCGGCACGCGGGCGGCGGCGAGGCAGGGCGGCACGCGTGTGCCGCCCTCGTGAGGCTCATGCGTCGATGCGTTCGACCTTGCCGACGAGCAACCCGTATGACAGGCTGCCCGCGAGTGCCATCGCGGCGATATAGGTGATCGCGCGCGAGAAGTCCGCGCCGTTCACGAGCAGCCCGATCACGATCGGCGTCGCGATCGCGGACAGGTTGCCGATCAGGTTGAACACGCCGCCCGTGAGGCCGATCAGCCGCGCGGGCGCGAGCCCCGACACGAGCGACCACGTGATCGACGCGAAGCCGTTGCCGAAGAACGCGATCGTCATGAACGCGATCACCCAGCCGGTCGACGTGACGTAGTTCGCGCCGATGATGCAGGTCGAGATCAGCAGCCCCGAGATGATCGGCAGCTTGCGCGCGAAGCCCTGTGACGCGCCGCGACGCATCAGCCAGTCCGACAGCACGCCCGAGCACAGCACGCCGACGAACGCGGCGAGGAACGGCAGCGACGCGAGAAAGCCCGACTTGATGAAGTCCATTCCGCGATACCTGACGAGGTAGGTCGGGAACCACGTGAGGAAGAACCACAGCGTCGAGTTCAGCGCGAACTGGCCGAGATAGATGCCCCACAGCTTGCGCCGGCCGAGCACGACGCCGAGGTCGCGCCACGTCGACGGTGCGCGCTCGGTGCGCGCCGCGATGCGGTCTTCGAGATCGACGAGGCCGCCGCCGTCGCGGATCAGCGCGATCTCGGCCGCGTTGACGCCGCGAAACGCGCGCGGCTCGCGATACACCGCATACCAGATCGCGGCCCATGCGATGCCGGCGAGGCCGGTCGCGACGAACACCATGTGCCAGCCCAGATGCACCTGCAGCCACGCGAGCACCGGCGTGAGGAACGCGAGGCCGACGAACTGGCCCGACGTGTAGCCGCCGATCGCGCTCGCGCGCTCGCGGGTCGGGAACCACGTCGTCACCACGCGGTTGTTGATCGGGTAGGCCGGCGCTTCGAGCGCGCCCACCGCGAGACGCAGCACGACCAGCCCGACGAACGAACCGGCGAAGCCGAGCAGCAACGTCGCGGCCGACCACAGCGCGAGCGCGCCGGCATACAGCACGCGCGGCGACACCTTGTCGACGAGCCAGCCGCCCGGCACTTGCATCAGCGCGTAGGTCCAGCCGAACGCGGAAAACACGAGGCCCGCGCGCACGGGATCGATGTTCAGTTCCTTGAACAGCGCGGGCGCGGCGATCGACAGGTTGCTGCGGTCGAGATAGTTGATCACGACCGTGATGAACAGCAGCGCGAGGATCAGCAGGCGCTTGCGGCTGGGCGGCGCCGCCTGCGCGGCGGCCGCGCGGGCGGTTGAACCGGATGCGATGCCGGCGTGGGCGGGCAATTGATCCGGCGGGTTCGAGTGGGTGCGTGACGCAGATTGGGCCACGGTTGTCTCCTGTGTTCTGTGCCCGGCCGTCGCCCGCGAGCGGGGCGACCGAATCGAATGGCGTTGGGGCGAACGTTAGAGCCGCGGCGGGAAGCGCGTCAACATTTGGGCAGGTATCCCTATTAATGGGATGTTCTGCGTTCAATATGTGGGAAGGCGTGGCGAATAGGCCGCCGCTTGCATCAGTTGCCCACCGCCTCCTTCGCACTGACCCAGCCCTGCACCGCCCCTGCATGCGGGTTGCGATACCGCACCTTCAGCCACTGGAAATCGGCGCTCGCGTCGATCACCTCCACCGTGTCGCCCGCGACGACATAGCGGCGCGTGGGCGCATCAGTCATCGCATCGTGCAGCGGCAGGCGAGCCGGGCGCACCTTGAACGCGACGGTGCCGCCGCCATAGGCGTCGGGGCGGCGCGCGACGCGCTTGCCTTGCGCGTCGTAGGTCAACAGCATCGACGACGGGCCGTTGTCGGTGTCGAGCAGGTCGCGCAGGTCGTCCGGTATCGCTTCGCTCGACTGGTACAGGTACATCCTGCCGCTGCCGTCGAAGCGATACGCATCGGTGTACCAGATCGGGCCGCCGCGGCACGAGCTGTACAGCGTGCGCTCCTTCGGCTTCGCCTGCACGTTGACCAGCCCGTCGCAATTGCCGTGCGGCATGTCGCTCGCGGGCATCCGCAACGGCTCGAACTGCTGGCGCGCGGCGTCGTACAGGTAGATGCCGTAGCCATCGTTCACCATGCCGAGCGTCGCGTGCATCGCGAGATCGCGGTGGCCGTCGAAGTTGTAGTCGTCCGATGCGAGGTGATAGCGGCCTTCCTCGTCGGCGGCGGTCACGTCGAGCGTCTGCGTCTTGCCGCTCGGCAGGAAGCGCACGGTAATGTGATCGCCGTCCGCCCGTTCGACGCGGGCCGTGACGGTGTCGTCGACCTTGAACGTGAGCAGCGGTTTGGCCGCCTGCGCGGCGGGCGCGATCGATGCGCAGGCAACGAACAGCATGGAGCCGTGGAGCAGCGAGCGGAGTCGTGAAGGGCGCGTCATGGTCGGATCAGGCATGAAGGGCATGAATGGCGTGAATGGCGTGAATGAGGATGGAAGCGGCCGGCCCGGACTTCCGTTTGCCGCCAATGTACCGGCATCCGGCGCTTTCCGCGAGCGGGGCCGGCATGGCGGGACGTTGCCGGGTAGTCGCCATACCGGTACGTTTGCTTGCCTTGTTCGGGGCCGGCGCGATTGCAAGAATGTCCGTTCCATTCCTGCTTGCTGGTGAGGTTGACGATGACGATATTCAAGCCCGGTTTCGCCCTTTGCGTTGCGATGCTCGCTGCCGGTACGGCACGGGCGGGCGATTTCTCGATCGAAAGCGCGGAGCTTGCCGGCGGCGCGTTTGGTCGCGCGCAGGTATCGGACAGCTTCGGCTGTCACGGTCAGAACATTTCGCCCTCCATACGGTGGAGCGGTGTTCCGGAAGGCACGCAAAGCTACCTGCTGACGATGTTCGATGCCGACGCACCGACGGGCTCCGGCTTCTGGCACTGGGTCGTCGCCGACATACCGGCGTCGGCGCATGGCATCGCGCCCGGTTCGGGCAATGACGTTGCCGGACTGCCGGCGGGTGCCGTCCCGATGAAGAACGACACCGGCCATGTCGGCTATCTGGGCCCGTGCCCGCCGCAGGGCGACACCCATCGCTACGTCATTACGCTGACCGCGCTCAAGGTGGCGAAGCTGCCGGTCGAGCACGACGCGACGCCCGCGGTCGTCGGCTATACCGCTCACTACCAGGCCCTCGCGAAGGCGACGATGACGGTGCGGTTGAGCCGTTAACCGCGCGTGCTGTCGTCCTGAAACCCGCTCTTCCCCGCGAAGATCTCCTTCAGCGCGGCGCGCAGCGTGACCGGATCGTACTGGCCGGGCGCGAGATGGATCACGTAGCGCGTCTGGCCGTCGAGTCGCGCGGCGATGCCGGGTTCGATCTCGATGTCGATCGTGTCGTCCGTCAGCCTCACCGACAGATCCTTGACGCGCCAGGTGATCTGGTCGCGCACCATCACTTCGATCAGCGTGTCGTCCGGAAAGCGCGACAGCGCGAAGCAATAGTCCTGCTCGGCGTCGTGACAGTAGATGTTGGCGAAGCTTTCGTCGTCGTCGAGATCGGACGTCGCCGCGCCGACGGTGGCGTGAAGTTCCATGAACGGGTTCCTGCGTAAGGGTGGTAGGGGTTATCGGTTCGAATGAAGGACCGTTCCGATCGCTGCCGCCGCGCCGGGCGTCGCGCCGGTGTCGCACGACGCAGCGGCATCGCGCGCCTTCAGCCACAGCCCGAATTCGCGCATGACCTCGACGACGGGCCGCAGCCGGTCGCCGTCGGCGGTCAGGTCGTACTCGACCCGCACCGGCACTTCCGGATAGACGGTGCGCCGCACGAGCCCTGCATCTTCGAGTGCGCGCAGGTCGAGCGTCAGCATGCGCTGCGAGATGCCGGGCATGTCGCGGCGCAGGTCGCTGAAGCGTCGCGGCCCGTCGAGCAGATACGACACCAGCAGCAGCCGCCAGCGGCCGCCGAGCAGGCGCATCGCTTCTTCAACGGAACATCCGGTCGCACTCGTTTTCATCGTGCTGAATCCTGGTCGGTAAATTTTTTGTGACTACGGCACAAACGACTGCCGTCTTCCCGGCGATGCGCCGATGCGAGATATTAGCGCCCGCGTCGCGGCGAATCGATACATGGACAACCCACGAAGGAAACGCATGAAGCTCTATCACGCTCCCGGAAGCTGTTCGCAGGCCATCTGCATCGTGCTGCGCGAAGGCGGCATCGACGCGGAGGTCATCAAGGTCGACGCACGCAAGCACGTCATTGAAGACGGGCGCAATTACTACGATGTGACCGAACTCGGCTACGTGCCGCTGCTCGAACTCGACGACGGCACGCTGCTGCGCGAAGGCCCTGTGATCGCGCAGTATCTCGCGGATCTGCGCCCGGAAGCCGCGCTCGCGCCTGCGTACGGCACGCTCGCGCGCTACCGGCTGATGGAATGGCTCAATTTTCTCGGCACCGAGATCCACAAGGGGTTCATTCCGCTGCTGTACGCGGTGCAGGCGGGGAAATATGTCGATCCGGCGAGAACGAAGCTCGACAGCCGTTTTGCATGGATCGACCGCCAGCTCGACGGCAAGGCATTCCTGACCGGCGACACGTTCACCGTTGCCGATGCCTACCTGTTCGCGCTGACCGGCTGGGGCAAGGCCGACTGGATGCGGTCGGTGTACAACGCGGATATCGACCTGACCCGGTATGCGCATCTGCGTGCATGGTACGAGCGGGTGCGTGCGCGGCCGGCGGTGCGCGCCGTGCTGGAGGCCGACGCGTTGGCGCGGTAGCGTGCGATGGGCGCGATGGGTGGGGCTAGGGCGCGTCGTTCCGCCGTATCGATGCGCCGCCACACAGCAAAACCCCGCGCTATAATCGCCCGCATGAAATTCCTCCGGACCGTCATCCTGCTGCTGCTCTGCGCGGTGCTGCCCATCAGCGGGCTGGCAGCCAGCGGCCTGGCCGGGGAATGCCCGATGATGCAGCAGGGCATGTCGATGTCGATGGACATGGACGCCGGCATGTCCGCCGACATGCCGGGCTGCGATTCGATGCGGTCGTCGTCCACCGGCAAGGCCCACGCGAAAGCGAAGGGCCTGTCCTGCAAGCTGACGGCGCAATGCCAGTTCGGCAGTCTCTATCATCCGGCCGCTCGCGCCGAAGTCGGTCGTCCCGCTGCATTCGCCAGCATCGTTGCCTTTCACTACGCGCAAATCCTCCCGGTCCGCGATCCGAACGGGTTGTGGCGCCCTCCACGCATCAGCTGATCCCGATCCGATAGGTTCGCCGCATTCGCGGTGAGGTTCGTCCTGTGCGCAGGACGTGGAATCCCCGTGGGGGTTCCACCGTTGGGGTTAAACCATGTCATTCCATTTCGGCACGCCGCTTGCGCGGCGTGCGCGCCAGCGCGCGCCCATGCTTTGGGCGGCGCTGCTGGTTGCGGGCGCGGCTCACGCGCAGCAACCGCCTTTTACGCTGGACGCCGCGCTGCAGTCCGCCACCGATCATTCCGCGTCGATGCAGGCCGCCCAGGCTTCGGTGCGCGCCAGCTCTGAGGCGGCCGTGAAGGCCGGCCAACTGCCCGACCCGATGCTCAAGGCCGGCATCGACAACCTGCCGGTCAATGGCGGCCAGCGCTTCACCGTCGGCCAGGACTTCATGACGATGCGCCGCATCGGCATCGAGCAGGAGTGGGTGTCCGGCGACAAGCGGCGCCTGCGCTCGGCACTGGCCAACGAGCAGGTCGGGCGCGAGCGCGCCGGCTATCTCGCGCAGCTCGCGAGCGTACGCCAGCAAACCGCAACGGCGTGGCTGAATGCCGTCTACGCGAAGCAGGCGCTCGCGCTGCAGCAGGCGCTGCTCGATCACATGAACCATGAACTCGACGCGACGAAGGCGTCGTATCGCGGCGCGAAGGCGAGTGCGGCCGATGTCGTCCAGGCGCGGGCCATGCTCGCGCAGACGCAGGATCAATGGCTGAAAGCGCGGCAGGTCTACCAGACCGCGCTCATCGCGTTGTCGCGCTGGACCGCCGTGCCGGCGTCGGACGTCACGGGCACGCCGCCCGCGCCGGAATCGTTCGTGTCGTCGTTGCCGCCGGACGAACTGCGCGTAGCGCAGCCGGCGCTGATCACGGCCGCCGACGATATCGCCGTCGCCGAAGCCGATACCGCCGTTGCGAACAGCGAACGCCGCCCGAACTGGACGTGGGAGGTTGCGTACCAGCAACGCGGCGGCGCGTATTCGAACATGGTGTCCTTCGGCGTCACGATTCCGTTACCGCTCAATCGCAAGAACCGCCAGAACCGTGATGTCGCCGAGAAGGCCGAACTGGCGACGAAGGCGCGCCTGATGTACGAGGACACGCTGCGCCAGGTACAGGCCGATATCCGCACGCAGTCCGAAACGCTCGCGAGCGGCCGCGAACGCATCGCGAACCTGAGTACGTCGCTGTTGCCCGCCGCCGACCAGCGCGTGCAGCTGGCCGATGCCGCCTACCGGGCGGGCACGGGTTCACTCGCCGACACGTTCGCCGCGCGGCGCGCGCAACTCGACGCGCAGTTGCAGGTGCTCGATCTCAGGCGCGACGTGTCGCAGACCTGGGCGCAGCTCGAATATCAGGTCGTGCCGTCGACGATGGCCGCCGCGCAGTGAAGGAGAACCTCATGAAAAAGCCATCCCTGGCGCGCGCGGTGCTGTTGACGTTTGCCGCCGCGGCGCTGCTCGGTGCCGGTTACGTCGCAGGCATGCGCCATGCGGCGGGCGGCGTATCGGCCGCATCGTCCGTAGCGCCCGGCGCCGCACCTGCCGGCAAGACCGACCCGAACACGGGCCGCAAGGTGCTGTACTGGCACGACCCGATGGTGCCGAACCAGCATTTCGACAAACCGGGCAAGTCGCCATTCATGGACATGCAGTTGCAGCCCGTCTATGCGGACGAGGGCGGCGGCGCGTCCGGTATCCGGATCGATCCGGGCCTGCAGCAGAATCTCGGCATCCGTTATGCGACCGTGCGCCGTCAGCAGACGGCGGCCGGATTCGACGCGGTGGGCACCACGCAGTTCGACGAATCGCGCGCGGAGGTCGTCCAGTCGCGCGTCACCGGCTACATCGATCGCCTTTATGCACGCGCACCGATGCAGCGCATCGCGAAGGGCGCGCCGGTGGCGTCGCTGTTCGTGCCTGACTGGCTCGCGCCGCAGGAGGAATACCTCGCACTCAAGCGCGGCGGGATGGACGGCAGCCTGCTCGATGCATCGCGCGCACGGATGCGGGCGCTGTCGATTCCCGACGGCATGATCGCGAGCCTCGATCGCACCGGCCGCGCGCAGACGCACGTGGTGCTGACCGCGCCGGAAACCGGCGTCGTCAGCGAGCTGAACGTGCGGGACGGCGCGATGGTCGCGCCCGGACAGACGCTGGCGAAGATTGCGGGGCTGTCGACGCTGTGGCTCATCGTCGAGGTGCCGGAAGCGCTCGCGCTGAACGTGCAGCCGGGGATGCCGGTCGATGCGACGTTCGCGGGTGACCCGGCGCAGCGTTTCACCGGCCGCATCCGCGAAGTGCTGCCCGGCATCAGCACGAGCAGCCGCACGCTGCAGGCGCGTGTGGAGATCGACAACGCCGCGCTGAAGCTCACGCCCGGCATGCTGATGCGCGTGCGGGTTGCCGGGAAGGCGAGCGTGTCGCGCCTGCTCGTGCCGTCCGAAGCGGTGATCGCGACCGGCAAGCGCACGATCGTCATCGTGAAGAACGGCGACGGCCGGCTCCAGCCGGTGCAGGTGACGACCGGCAACGACATCGGCGGCGACACGGAAGTGCTCGACGGGCTGAACGAAGGCGATACGGTCGTTGCATCGGGGCAGTTCCTGATCGATTCGGAGGCGAGCCTGAAGAGCGTGCTGCCGAGGCTGCGGAGCGACCCCGGCGCAAGCGGGGCGGCGGTGACTGCCGAGCCGGCGCCGAAAGCAGCGGCCCCGATCTACGAAACCACCGGCAAGGTCGAACAGGTCACGGCCGACGACATCACGTTCTCGCATCAGCCCGTGCCGGCGCTCGGCTGGGGCGCGATGACGATGACGTTCGGCAAGCCGTCGGCCGCCGCGTTCCCTGGCGTGAAGCCGGGCCAGACGGTGCGTTTCGCGTTCACGCAGACCGACGACGGTTATCGCCTGACGAAGGTCGAACCGCAGGGAGGCGAACGATGATCGCGCGCATCATTCGCTGGTCGGTCCACAACCGCTTCCTCGTGCTGCTGGCCACCGTGCTGATCGCCGCATGGGGCGTCCACTCCGTCGGGCAGACGCCGCTCGACGCGTTGCCCGATCTGTCGGACACGCAGGTGATCGTGAAGGCGTCGTATCCGGGCAAGGCGCCGCAGATCGTCGAGGACCAGGTGACCTATCCGTTGACGACCACGCTGCTCGGCGTGCCCGGTGCGAAAACCGTCCGCGCGTACTCGTCGTTCGGCGACGCGTTCGTCTACGTGCTGTTCGACGACCGCACCGATCCGTACTGGGCGCGCTCGCGCGTGCTCGAATACCTGAGCCAGGTGCAGAGCCGGCTGCCGGCCGGCGCGACCGTGTCGCTCGGGCCGGATGCGACCGGCGTCGGCTGGGTGTACGAGTACGCGCTCGTCGATCGCACCGGCCGTCACGATCCCGGGCAACTGCGCGCGCTCAACGACTGGTTCCTGAAGTTCGAGCTGAAGGCCGTGCCGGACGTCTCGGAAGTCGCGAGCATCGGCGGGATGGTGCAGCAGTACCAGGTCGTGCTCGATCCGGACAGGCTGCGCGCATACGGCATCACGCAGGCGGAAATCGCGACTGCGCTCGGCAACGCGAACCAGGCGTCCGGCGGCTCGGTCGTCGAGCTGGCCGAGTCGGAGTACATGGTGCGCTCGACCGGCTACCTGCGCACGCTCGACGATTTCCGGCACGTGGTGCTGCGCACGAACGACGCCGGCACGCCCGTGCTGCTCGGCGACGTCGCGCGCATCCAGGTCGGCCCCGCGATGCGGCGCGGGATCGCGGAGCTGAACGGGCAGGGCGAGGTGACGGGTGGCGTCGTCGTGATGCGCTCGGGCAAGAACGCGCTCACGACGATCGACGCGGTGAAGGCGAAGCTGGCCGACCTGAAGCGTTCGCTGCCGCCCGGCGTCGAGATCGTCACGACCTACGATCGCTCGCAACTGATCGAGCGCGCGGTGGGCAACCTGAAGGACAAGCTGATCGAGGAATTCGTCATCGTCGGCATCGTCTGCGCGGTGTTCCTGTTCCATCTGCGCAGCGCGCTCGTCGCGATCCTGTCGCTGCCGCTCGGCGTGCTGGCCGCGTTCATCGTGATGCGCTACCAGGGCGTCAACGCGAACCTGATGTCGCTCGGCGGGATCGCGATCGCGATCGGCGCGATGATCGACGCGGCGATCGTGATGATCGAGAACGCGCACAAGCATCTCGAGGCGTACGACCACGCGCATCCCGGCGAACCGGTCACGGCCGCGCGACGATGGGAGCTCGTCGCGTCGTCGGCCGCGGAGGTCGGGCCCGCGCTGTTCTTCTCGCTGCTGATCATCACGTTGTCGTTCATCCCGGTGTTTTCGCTGGAAGGGCAGGAAGGCAAGCTGTTCGCGCCGCTGGCGTTCACGAAGACCTACACGATCGCCGCCGCCGCCGGGCTGTCGGTGACGCTGGTGCCGGTGCTGATGGGCTATCTCGTGCGCGGCCGCATTCCGCACGAGCACGCGAACCCGATCAACCGCGTGCTGATCCGCGTGTACCGGCCGCTGCTCGAAGCGACGCTCCGGCGGCCGTGGGTCGCGATCGGCGTCGCGGTCGTCGCGCTCGGACTGACGGCCGTACCGTTGTCGCGGCTCGGCGGCGAATTCATGCCGCCGCTCGACGAAGGCGACCTGCTGTACATGCCGACCGCGCTGCCGGGCCTCTCCGCCGACAAGGCGAGCGAGCTGCTGCAGCAGACCGACCGGCTGATCAAGACCGTGCCCGAGGTCGACACGGTGTTCGGCAAGTCGGGCCGCGCCGATACCGCGACCGATCCCGCGCCGCTCGAGATGTTCGAAACGACGATCCGGTTCAAGCCGCGCAGCGCATGGCGGCCCGGCATGACGCCGGAGAAGCTCGTCGACGAACTCGACCGCACGGTGAAGGTGCCGGGCCTGTCGAACGTGTGGGTGCCGCCGATCCGCAACCGGCTCGACATGCTGTCTACCGGCATCAAGACACCGGTCGGCGTGAAGATTTCCGGGCCGGACCTGGCCGGGATCGACGCGATCGCGAAGCAGGTCGAGGCCGCGGTGAAGCGCGTGCCGGGCGTGACGTCCGCGCTTGCGGAACGGCTGAACGGCGGCCGCTACATCGACGTCGATATCGACCGGCTCGCGGCCGCGCGCTACGGATTGTCGGTGGCCGACATCCAGTCGGTCGTGTCTTCGGCAGTCGGCGGCGACGATGTCGGCGAAGTGATCGCGGGGCGCGAGCGCTTTCCGATCAACCTCCGCTACCCGCGCGAGATCCGCGATTCGGTCGAGAACCTGCGGCAGCTGCCGGTCGTTACCGCGCGCGGCGCGCAGATCCGCCTCGGCGACGTCGCGCGCATCGCGATCGCCGACGGGCCGCCGATGATCCGCAGCGAGAACGCGCGACTGTCCGGCTACGTGTACGTCGACATTCGCGGCACCGATCTGCGGAGCGCCGTGCGCGCGATGCAGCAGGCCGTCGCGCAACAGGTCGCGTTGCCGCCCGGCTATTCGATCGCGTGGTCGGGGCAGTTCGAGTATCTCGAACGCGCGGCGGCCAGGCTGCGCACCGTCGTGCCGGTCACGCTCGTGGTGATCTTCGTGCTGCTGTTTCTCACGTTCGGCTCGGCGGCCGATGCGCTGCTGCTGATGTCGACGGTGCCGTTCGCGCTGGTCGGCGGCTTCTGGCTCGTGTGGGCGCTCGGCCATGCGGTGTCCGTCGCGACGTCGGTGGGTTTCATCGCGCTCGCGGGCGTGGCCGCCGAATTCGGCGTCGTGATGCTGCTGTACCTGAAGAGCGCGCTGCAGCGCCGGCTCGATGCCGGCGAACCGCTGACCGACGCGCTGCTGCTCGACGCGATCCGCGAAGGCGCGGTGCTGCGCGTGCGGCCGAAGGCGATGACGGTCGCCGTCGTGCTCGCCGGCCTCGTGCCGATCATGGTCGGCCACGGCGCCGGCTCCGAAGTGATGCAGCGCATTGCCGCGCCGATGGTCGGCGGCATGGTCACGGCGCCGCTGCTGTCGATGTTCGTCATTCCCGCCGCCTGGCTCCTGCTTCAGCGCCGTCATGCGCGAAGCACGGGCCGCGTGCGGCATTCCGATGCAGTACCTCACGGCACGAACGTGCCATCCATCCCAACCGGAGAATCACGATGAAGAAGTGGATCACTGTCACCACCACCGCAGCCGTTCTTGCGACCGGCGCTTTCACCGCGCCGGCCTTCGCCGCCGGCGACATGGCCGGCATGGACATGTCGGGCATGAAGATGTCGTCGGGCAGTGCGGCCGAGTCGAACGCCGCGCTGACCGATGCCGAAGTGAAGAAGGTCGATGCCGCGAGCGGCAGGATCACGCTGAAGCACGGCGCGCTCGACAACGTCGGGATGCCCCCGATGACGATGGCGTTCAAGGCGAAGGACGCGGCGATGCTCGAGCACGCGCATGCGGGCGACAAGGTCAAGGTGCGGATCGAGAAGGTCGACGGCACGCTGACGATCGTCAAGCTCGTGAAGGCGTCCTGACCTGACGGCACGCCGGTGCCTCGCCGATCCGTGAACCGGGGCGGCGGCCGCACCGGCGCCGCGCATGTCGGGCCGGATGCGGCTCGCGCGGCGGCGTCCGACGATGCGCGGCGGGTCGGGTGCAGCCCGGTTATGCCGTTCGACGGGGGCTCGGCACCTTTATTTCAACAATTCTTGAAATATGGAAATGAAGACGCTATCCTTCGCGCCATGGACTCCAATCTCGTCGTGCGCGCCCTGGGCGCGCTTGCTCATGAAGCGCGCCTGGCCATCTTTCGCGCGCTGGTCGTCGCCGGGCCGCAAGGGCTGCCGGCCGGTGCGATCGCCCAGCAGATCGGGCTGTCGCCATCGAGCCTGTCGTTTCATCTGAAGGATTTGTCGCATGCGGAGCTGGTCACCGCGCGTCAGGACGGCCGGTTCATCTATTACGCGGCGAACTTCGAATCGATGAGCGGCCTCATCGGGTTCCTGACCGAAAACTGCTGCGCCGGCGCTGCGTGCGGCGTGCCGGCGGCGCCGGCCTGCTGCGGGGACCGCACATGAGCGGCTCGAACGCGGCCCCGTCGCAAGCCGCGGCGGCCAGGCCCGCCATCGGATCATTCGAGCGCTACCTGACCGTCTGGGTGGCGCTGTGCATCGTGCTCGGCATCGCGCTGGGGCTGGCACTGCCGGGGCTCTTTCAGCGCATCGGCCGCCTGGAATACGCTCAGGTCAACCTGCCCGTCGGGTTGTTGATCTGGGTGATGATCGTGCCGATGCTCGTCAAGGTCGACTTCGGCGCGTTGCATGAGGTTCGCCAGCACGTGCGGGGGATCGGCGTCACGCTCGTCGTGAACTGGCTCGTCAAGCCGTTTTCGATGGCCTTGCTCGGCTGGCTGTTCATCCGGCAGCTGTTCGCGCCGATGCTGCCGGCCGACCAGATCGACAGTTATATCGCCGGCCTGATCCTGCTGGCCGCCGCGCCGTGCACGGCGATGGTGTTCGTGTGGAGCCGGCTGACCGGCGGCGATCCGCTGTTCACGCTGTCGCAGGTCGCGCTGAACGACAGCATCATGGTGATCGCTTTCGCGCCGCTGGTCGGCCTGCTGCTGGGGATGTCCGCCATCACGGTGCCATGGGCGACGCTGCTCACGTCGGTCGTGCTCTATATCGTCATCCCGGTGATCCTCGCGCAAGCGTGGCGCAGGCTGTTGCTCGCCAGGGGGCAGGCGGCGTTCGACCGCGCGATGGCGAAGATCGGCCCCTGGTCCATCGCCGCGCTGCTGGCCACGCTGGTGCTGCTGTTCGCGTTCCAGGGCGAGGCGATCCTGAAGCAGCCGCTGGTGATCGCGCTCCTCGCGGTGCCGATCCTGATCCAGGTGTTCTTCAACGCGGCGCTCGCCTATGGGCTCAATCGCGTCGTCGGCGAGAAACACAGCATCGCGTGCCCGTCGGCGCTGATCGGCGCGTCCAACTTTTTCGAGCTGGCCGTGGCGGCTGCCATCAGCCTGTTCGGCTTCCACTCGGGCGCGGCGCTCGCGACCGTCGTCGGCGTGCTCATCGAGGTGCCGGTCATGCTGCTCGTCGTGCGCGTCGTCAACCGTTCGAAGGGCTGGTACGAGCGCACGTGAAATCAATCAGGATTCCGGAAATGACCGACATCACGATCTATCACAACCCCGATTGCGGCACGTCTCGCAATACGCTGGCGATGATACGCAACAGCGGCGTCGAACCGCGTGTCGTGCTGTACCTCGACACGCCGCCCGGGGAAGATGAATTGCGCGCGCTGATCGCGGCGATGGGCATCCCCGTTCGTGACGTGCTGCGTCGCAAGGGCACACCGTATGACGCGCTCGATCTCGACAATCCGAAATGGAGCGACGACGATCTGATCGGCTTCATGGTCGCGCATCCGCTCCTGATCAATCGCCCGATCGTCGTCACCCCGCTCGGCACGCGGCTGTGCCGCCCGTCCGAACGAGTGCTCGACATCCTGCCCGATCCGCAGAACGGGCCGTTTGCGAAGGAAGACGGCGAAATCGTGATCGATGCGGAGGGCAAGCGTGTCTGACCGCCTGAACGATCTGCCGCAACTCGACGCCGCGCTGTTTCGCGTGCCGGACGCGAGCCTGCTGCAACCCGTGCGCCCGTCGACGCATCCGCCACGCATCGTGCTGCTCTACGGTTCGTTGCGCGCGCGTTCGTTCAGCCGGCTGCTGGTCGAGGAGGCGGCGCGGCTGCTGACGGCCATGGGCGCCGATGTCCGGATCTTCAATCCGTCCGGCTTGCCGTTGCCCGACGATGCACCCGAGCATCACCCGAAGGTGGCGGAGTTGCGCGAGCTCGTGCAATGGTCGGAGGGCATGGTGTGGTGCTCCCCCGAGCGGCACGGCGCGATGACCGGCGTGATGAAAGCGCAGATCGACTGGATTCCGCTGTCGGTCGGCGCGGTACGGCCGACGCAGGGCAAGACGCTGGCGGTCATGCAGGTCAGCGGCGGATCGCAATCGTTCAACGCGGTCAACCAGATGCGGGTGCTCGGGCGCTGGATGCGCATGCTGACCATTCCGAACCAGTCGTCCGTCGCGAAGGCGTTCATGGAGTTCGGCGACGACGACAGGATGAAGCCGTCCGCGTATTTCGACCGGGTCGTCGACGTCATGGAGGAACTGGTCAAGTTCACGCTGCTCACGCGCGACGTCGGCGCGTACCTGACGGACCGGTACAGCGAGCGCAAGGAAAGCGCCGAACAGCTGTCGCAGCGTGTGAACCAGACGCGCATCTGAACCGCTCGCGGGCACGCGGCGCGGCGGTGCATCGTTCGCACCGAGGCAGCGTGCCCGTACCGGGTGAGCCGGGTTACCGGGCCAGTGTCAGGAACAGATAGGCTGCGTAACCCGCGCCGTTCGCCAGCAACGCCCAGATCGCGAGCCCGCGCGTGCGCGCGTTGACGCGCAGCCATGCGGCCGCCGCGAGCGTGACGATCACGCCGGTCAGCACTTCGAGGCGCGGTTCCCACGGCGTCAGCATGATGCCGATCGCCGGCAGCAGCGTGCCCTGGAACACCATCGCGCCGGTGATGTTGCCGAACGCGAGCGTGTCCTTCCCGCGGCGGATCCACAGCACGCTGTTGACCTTCTCGGGCAGCTCCGTCGCGATCGGCACGATGATCAGCGACAGCAGCAGGGCCGATACGCCGAGCACGTGCGACACGCCTTCCACGCCGTGAATGAAACCCTTCGCCCCGCCGACCAGCAGCGCGACGCCGATGAGCAGCTGCAGCGCGATAGTCGCAAGATTGGTCGGCACGCCCAGGCGCGACAGGAACATCTTGTGCGGCGCCTCGGTGCCATGCCCGGCATCGACGAGCTGGTTCGACGCACGGAACGTCATCACGACATACATCACGTAGATCCCGACCAGCATCGCGGCGAGCAGCGCGCGCACGGCGCTGTTGTGATGCGGGACGAACATCGCGGCGGTGGCCAGCGAGAACGCGGCGAGAAAGTAGTTCAGGTCGCGCACGAAACCCGTCCGTTCGGGCGCGATCGTGCCGCGCGGCCCGCGCGAGCGGATCACCGCGAGCGTCATCAGGAACGTGGTGAGCGTGGCGAGCATCAGCGGCGCGCCGAGAATCGCGCCGACACCGATCTCCTCGTTCACGGCCGGGTTCGCCGTGCCGCCGGCGAGCGCGAGCAGCGGCACCATCGTTTCGGGCAGCGCGGTGCCGACGGCGGCGAACAGCGAGCCGGTGACGCCTTCGGAAATCTTCAGGCGTTCGCCGAGATGCTCGAGCGCATTGGTGAAGACCTCGGCGGCGACGAGGATGACGATCAGCATGACCGCCAGTTCGACGAACATGAACGTCATGCGGCACCTCCGCGGGCATGCGTGCGGACGGCGGCGAAACGCGGGGAGAGGGCGGCGGGGAACATGGGGACTCCGTGGTCGGACGTTGACGAACCATGGCACATCCGCCGACGTCCGACCAGGAACGACGCGATGTGCCGATGGTCTCGCCAGGCCGATCAGGCTGAACGCGCCACGGCCGCAGGCCGAGTGTGTTGACGCGTTCGCTTTCCGGAGACGGAAAGCAGGCTACTCCCCAAAGACGAAGGGCAGTCTAGCCGAGCGGGTTGCTTTCGACAAGCATTCATTTCGAACGGCATTGTCGGGTGGGTATAGGGAGATGCTGAATGACTGGGCACGCAATGACCTGGCCGATGTGCTGTGTCGATCGTGGGGCCGACGGATGCGGACACAAAAGAGGCGGAAGTGCTCCTTGTCAAAGACGAGGTTGACCGCCCGGCAGAACCCGTCGCTGCAGTACACGCGCATCTCGTCGGTGACGTGCTGCAAATGCCCTTTGAGGCCGGCAGGCTAACCATGCCGGAGCGACTGGCATGGACCGGCAATCTGCGACGGTATCGATGGGTGGTTGGTGACCATCTTCGTGTGATCGGGGTGCGATTTCGTCGAGGACGTTCGTGGCGGGATGCGAGACACATACCACCGCAGCCCGTCGATGCGAATCTGTTCACTCCACGCGCCCGGCCCCCGTGGAGGCTGACACGGTCGCCATAATGGCAGACGAGGGGGCTGCGGAACTCGAGGATGCGATGTTGAGCCGTGTGGCGACGAAACCTTCTGTAACAGTCGTGCCGTCGGAAGACTGCCCGTACCGCTATGTCCTACGTAGGTTCGGCTGGATCTGACAAGTTGTCTTCGTTATCGACGTTGGAAATGCCGGGGTTTTGATTACGCTGAGACCGGTTCTCTCGCGAATCGTCATTCAAGCGCTATGCCCAACGTCAAAAAAGTCCCGTATTACCAGCTGGAATCCGGAGTCTTCTATTCCGGCAAACGTTGGAAATGTCACGCTGGAGGGGGCGGATGCATTCCCATCGACACGCAGCAAAAAATCTCGTTCGACAGGCGTGCGCCGAACGAGCCGCCATCGCCGCCCAAGGCACCTGCACCGGTCAAGCGGCATCACACGTCCACCCCTGCGCCAGCGCCCACCGAACCGCCTGCCAAACCGCAGCCGAACGACAAGCCTCGGGACGCGGAGCAAGCCGACAAACTGCCCGAGTTCGATCTGCAGGACATCCCCAAAGCGATGGACAAGATGGGCTGGCCAATCTCGGCCAAGCTGGCGCGGAAATGGTTTGCGAGCCCAAGACATGTCTATAACAACGACCTCAACTCTGTACAGCCGCTCGATGACACGACGGTTTCCCTGGATTGGGCACTGAAATTTCGCGGTGCAACGGAACGATTCAATCAGCTTGTCCGGCAAGCGATTTACACGCCGAATGCCGCACGCGCAGTAACGAAAGTCCTGGCGCCCGTGGTCGAGCGGAGTTTTTCGGCCGGACAAGTGAGCGCGGGAGGTATTGCTATCGACACCTCCCCGTTTCTGACTGCTCCGCTCCAGTTTCACATCGCCTGGGGATTTCAGTACCAGCCAGTATCATCCCTCGACACGCTCGACGGTACCGCGATGACGGATTTGACCGGCGCCCTGGCGAACTTCAACTTCTACGCTGCCGTAGGGAAGGCGGCCGTTACCGGCGAACGCTTTTATCAATACGAAGGCGAGAACAAGATCTTCTGTCTCGAGCCTGTCGCGCGGATCACTCACGTCTATGTCTACATCAAAGACAGCTATTCGTTCAACGACGATTCGCTTTCCAAGAGCCAATACCTCGGGCACTGGAACAGGAACGGGATGGTTCTGTCCTATGCCGCGGCGGTCAACGATTTTTTCAAAAGCAGCAACTTGAACGTCGGGAACTCGACTATTGAAGAATGGCGGTATCTCCCCGCGGGCGAGGAGGTCAACAAGCCGATCGACAAACGCACCAGCTTTTTTCGGAAGTTCCTGGCGAAGGATGTCTACTGGCCAGTTCATAACAAGACGTACCGCGACTGGAGGTCGGCGCATAATCGTGGTGGCGACTTCATGGTCTACAGTCGCCCTAAACTCATCAAGCTGGACAAACCGATCATTCTGAAATTCGACACCGTATGCAGAACCGTCCCGGCCGAGCAATGAAGGCGACCGCCGTCATTCTCAAAGCGGTCTCGACCGTTGTCGTCACATGCCTGGTTGTCGCCATTGCATGGATGTTCGTGCCAGTGGACGTCAGGAATGCGATCGTGCTTTTCTCGCTCAAGCATGCGAAGAGCACGATCTTCGCCATCACGTCGATCATCTTCGTGCTCTACTTCTACCGGCTTGTCAGAAATATCGGCCATTTCAGCAGAGCGATGCGCGCAGGACTGGCGATCGTCACGCTGGGCTTCCTGGCATTCTTCTATCTCGTCGGCGTTCGCGGGATCACGACCGACGAAACCGACTGCCAGCGATACAACTACAACGCGAAACTGAACGGCGGCATCAAGCAGGTCGATGGCACAACCTATATCGTCAACATCTGCGGAAGTGGCCACCGCGGCAATGTCCTTTTTGCTGATCAAAACGAACAGATCAAAATCGTCGTGGCCGATGAGCACGGGTCGACACTTGCTACCCGGCTGTTTTTCGTCTTCTGGGGCGGCCGGCCTGGAAACGATCCGATCGAGATCCACGACGGCAAGCTGATCTACTTCGACGCATCGGATGCGTACGACAGCACGCGGACGATCTCGATGCCGCCGACCACGATAGATTGGGTCGCGGCGAGAATTCCGATTTCGCTGCGCTGATCCGGGTGCTGAAACGCGTCGCAGTCCCTGTGCCACGCGTCGGCACGAGCCACGTGTGCCCGATCGTGTCGGTCGAGACTGCCGATGCAGCGCGTGACGTGCGATTCGACGGTGTGTCCCACGTGACCGTCGAAGTGATGACGCCTGCGAAGGCGGCCTGACCGTGGCTGTGAAATCACCGTGCGTCGAGCCGTGTGTGTTCGACGACCGTATCGGATTCTGCGTGGGCTGCCTGCGGACGCGCGACGAGGTGCATGACTGGAAGAGGGGGACCGATCGTCGCCGGCACAAGATACTGAACGGCGGCACGCGCCGGCAAGCATCGTGCTCATGGCGCCATCGGCGTCGATGCACCGATGACCAGACTTCCCGCGCCGAGAAACAGCCTTGACGCTTCGCATCTAGCCGAGCGGATACCTTTCGACAAGCCTTCATCTCGAAAAATATACCCCTCTCTCCTATACGGGAACCCTTCCGGATATATACTCCCCCTCCCTATTCAGGAGCCCGTCGTCGATGAGCCATACCGTTCGTGAAAAACAGAAGCTGCTGAACCGCGTGCGCCGGATCAAGGGCCAGGTCGAGGCCATCGAGCGCGCGCTCGGGGAGGAGCGCGGCTGCAACGAGGTCCTGCAATTGATCACGAGTTGTCGCGGCGCGATGAACGGGCTGCTGGCCGTCGTGCTGGAAGACCACATTCGCGAGCATCTGGTCGATGCGCACGAACCTGACGCACACGAAGGCAGCGCGACCGAGCAGCTGATCGACGTGGTGCACAGCTATTTCAAGTAATCGAGGCAGGACATGAACGCTTTCCGGGATGACGCGTTCGGCGCGGGGCACGACCATATCTTCCTCGGTGCGGCGCACGAGCAGAACGAACGCAGGACGTGGATGGTCATCGGCCTGTGCTCGGCAATGATGGTGGCCGAGATCGTCGGCGGCACGCTGTTCGGGTCGCTCGCGCTCGTCGCCGACGGGTTGCACATGTCGACGCACGCGGGCGCGATGCTGATCGCCGCGCTGGCCTATACCTATGCGCGCAAGCATGCCGATGATCCGCGCTTCGTGTTCGGCACCGGCAAGCTGGGCGACCTGGCCGGGTTCACGAGCGCGATCGTGCTCGCGATGATCGCGATCCTGATCGGCTACGAGGCCGTTGCGCGTCTGCTGGCGCCCGTTCCCATTCATTTCGGCGAAGCGATTCCGATTGCCGTGCTGGGGCTCGCGGTGAACCTCGCCAGCGTGTGGCTGCTGAGCGGCGGCCATCACCACGGGCATGGTCATGGGCACGGTCATCATCATGGGCACGACCACGACCATGATCACGACGATGATCATCATGCGCATCACGGTCACGGTTCGCACACGGCAGCCCATCGCGACCACAACATCCGGTCGGCCTACGTTCACGTGATCGCCGACGCGGCCGTGTCGGTGCTGGCCATCGTCGGCCTGCTGCTCGCACGTGCATTCGGCTGGGTCTGGATGGACCCCGTCGCGGGCATTGTCGGCGCGCTCGTGATCACGAACTGGTCGTACGGGCTGATGCGCGATACCGGCGGCATCCTGCTCGACGTCAACGTGGATCGCAAACTGGCGGCGCGCATACGTGATGCGATCGAGGCGCTGGGCGACAAGGTCAACGATCTTCACGTGTGGCGTGTCGGCCCGGGCCACATGAGTGCGATCGTGTCGGTCGAGACCGTCGAGACGGTGCGCGACGCGCGTTTCTACCACGCGCTGATCGAGGGTTTCGACGGCGTGTCGCACGTGACCGTCGAAGTGATGACGCCTGCGAAGGCGGCCTGACCGTGGCCGTGAAATCACCCTGTATCGAACTGTGCGCGTTCGACGGCCGGACGGGCTTTTGTGTCGGCTGCCTGCGCACGCGCGACGAGGCGCGTGACTGGAAGAAGCTGACCGACCATCGCCGGCACCAGATACTGAACGATCGCAATCGCCGCCAGGCGAAAATCCGGCGCGAACCGGGAGAGTGAAGGGGCGTCGTCGTCGTGCTTCGCCTGGTGTCGCGCCGGCCGTCATGCCGACGCGACACGCGCGGGAAACGCCTTACCCCTCGACGCCGCGCGGAAAATGCAGCGCAAACGTCGTGCGCCCGTCACGGCTTGCGACCTCGACCTTGCCGCGATGCAGCTCCATGATCGATTTCACGATCGCGAGCCCGAGGCCCGCGTTGCGCGCCGCGCCGTGCCGCGACGAATCGATGCGGTAGAAGCGCTCGAAGATCCGTTCGACCTGTTCGGGCGGAATCGCGGCGCCGCGATTGGTGACTTCGACGACCGCATACCCGCCTTGCGTGGACACCGCCAGCTCGATCGTCGACCCGGCTTGCGCGTGTTCGAGCGCGTTCGACGCGAGATTGCTGACGGCGCGCCGGAACAGCGTCGCATCGGCGACGACAGTCGCTTCGCCTCGAACGTCGATGCGCACGCCGGCTTCATCGGCAAGCGCCTGGAAATACGACGCGAGCCGGCGCAACTCGCCGCCCGCGTCAAGTTCGCTGGTCTTCAGGTGCTGACGCGCATTGTCGGTGCGCGCGAGAAACAGCATGTTCTCGATCATCCGCTGCAGCCGTTCGCATTCCTCGATGTTCGAATCGATCAGCGCTTCGTATTCCTCGGTCGTGCGCGCGCGCGACAGCGTGACCTGCGACGAACTGATCACGTTGGCGAGCGGCGTGCGCATGTCGTGCGCGAGATCGGACGAGAACTGGGAGAGCCGCACGAACGCGCGTTCGAGGCGGTCGAGCATCCGGTTGACCGACGTCGCGAGCTCACGCAGCTCGACCGGGCCGCCCCGCGCGTCGAGCCGCGCGTTCAGGTTGTGCGCCTCGATGCGTGACGTCTGCCGGCCGAGGCTCTCGACCGGGCGCAGGCCGCGCGACGCGACCGCGTAACCGAGCGCGCCGACCAGCAGCGCGCCGGCGGCCGCCGCGAGCCAGATGTCGACGCGATAGCTTTCGAGCAACGACTGGCGATCGGTCGCCGTGCGCGCAAGCGCAACCTGGATCGCATCGCCGGACGGCAGCGTGGCGCGCGCATACACGCAGCGCGACGTGCCGATGCCGGGCGGCGCGCACGTGAACGGGGTGCCGGTTGCGCTGGCCGGATGGGGCGCGGCGATCACCGACGCCAGCGTGTGGCCGGCTTCGTCGGAATGCTCGACGAGCGCGCGGTTCCGCGCGTCGTAGATGCCGAGATAGACGCCCGGATGCGACAGCAGCACTTCATGAAACACGGCCGGATCGGCGCGCAGCGCGGCAGCCGAGCCGCTCGCGTGCGCAAGCTGCAGGAACTGGTTGAGCTTGCCGGAGATCTCGATGTCGTCGCGCCGCGTCAGCTCGGCGGACAACGAGCGATACAGGTACGCGCCGGTCAGCGCGAACACGAGCGCGGCGACGACGGCGAACGCCAGCGTCAGGCGCCGCAGCAGCGAATACGAGGCCGGGCTGCTGCGCGTCACGAACGATCCTCGAGCACGTAGCCCATCCCGCGGATCGTGTGGATCAGCTTCTTCTCATGGGCGTTGTCGATCTTCGCGCGCAGGCGCTTGATCGCGGCATCGACGACGTTCGTGTCGCTGTCGAAATTCATGTCCCAGATCTGCGACGTGATGAAGGTGCGCGTCAGCACTTCGCCTTCGCGTTCGGCGAGCAGCTGCAGCAGCGCGAATTCCTGCGCGGTCAGGTCGATGCGGGTGTCGGCGCGCCGCACGCGGCGGCGGATCAGGTCGACTTCGAGATCGGCGACATGCAGGATGTCGCGCACGTTGCGCGGTGCGCGTCGCAGCAGCGAGCGGATGCGCGCGAGAAACTCGGCATACGCGAACGGCTTGAGCAGGTAGTCGTCGGCACCCAGCTCGAGCCCGGCGACCTTGTCCTCGATCGCCTCGCGCGCCGTGAGCAGCAGCACGGGCGTCTGCTTCTGCGCGCGCAGGCGCCGGAGCACCTCGAAGCCATCCATTTCCGGCAGCATCACGTCGAGCACGACGAGATCGAAATCCTCGTGCAGCGCAAGGAACAGCCCGTCCTTGCCGGTTTCCGCGATGTCGACCGTGTAACTCGCCTCCATCAGCCCTTTCCGGAGGTACGACGCCATCTTGGGTTCGTCTTCGACTATCAGTATCCGCATGGTGAGGCAGGCTGTCCGTGATTCCAGCCGGTCAGTGTAACGCGTGAGCATAGGGCGCCGAGCGTGCGCGAAGAATGACCGCCGGATGACGGAATTGTCATGAAGCGCTTGCGGCGCGTCGCCCGCGTTTCATGAAAATCCGGTCATGTTTCGGCCATGTCGTCGTCACCGCGACGGCGATAAGCTGCGGCCGTCTTGTCCCCCGGCACGCGCTGTCACGGCGCCGCGCCGGCCCATCCGGTCGTTGCCTGCCTGATTCCGCATCCATGTCGTACTGGCGCAAATTCCTCCTTGTCGTGCTGCTGGCGCTGAGCCTGCCGATCCAGTCGTTCGCGACTGTTTCGATGCAGTGCGAACGCGTTGCCGTCGCGCCGATGGAAGCGGCGTCGCACACAATGCCGGCCGCGCAGGACGGCCATCACGATGCCGACAGCCACGCCCGGCATGCGCCGGCGTGTTCCGCGTGCGTGTCCTGCTGCGTCGGCGCCGGCATGTCGGGCGCGCCCGCCGTCCCCGCCGCGGCCGGCGTTCGCGCGGCGATCGTCTCGCCACCGCCCGCGGCCGGGGTCGTGTCGTTCCTGACCGGCGGCATCGACAGGCCGCCGCGCCGGCTTCTCGTCTAGACCCCGCCCGCGGCCCCGACCGGCCGTGCTCCGCAATCCGCTCCGGCGGCGGCATCCCGTCCGCCGGACGACTCACGACGAGACCCATTCATGCGATTGATTACTGCGGCGCTGCTTGGCGCGGCGGCCATCGTGCCGTCGCTCGCGCCTGCGCAAACCCCGCTGCCCGATCCGGCGGACGCCGCCGCGGCGGTGCCGGACGTCACCGTGACGTCCGCATTCGACGGCTACCGGCCGTATCGTGACGACGAAGGCCCGGGCTGGAAACAGCTGAACCGCGACGTGACGGAACGGCCCGCGAAGGGGCGCACGACCGGTCGTGCGGCTGGCGGCGCTACCCGTTCGATGCACGAGGAGGCCGCGCGATGACGATGCTGTCGATCTCGCCGAGGATCGGCGCGGCCGCGGCCGTGCTGGCCTTCCTCGCCGGCTGCACGACGTTTTCGAAGGACGGCGGTTTCGACGCGGTGTCGTCCGTCGCGTCGGAGCGCATCGGCAAGGACGCGGTCGTGGTCAGGACCGACGCCGACCGTGAAGCCGTCGACACGCGCACGAAGGAACTGCTCGCCAAGCCGCTGTCGATCGACGATGCGGTGCAGGTCGCGCTGCTGAACAACCGCGGCCTGCAGGCGTCGTACGCGGAACTGGGGCTGTCGGAGGCCGATCTCGTCCAGGCCGGCCGGCTGCCGAACCCGCGTTTCGCGTTCAGCCGCACGCGCGCGGGCGACGGCGAGCTGACCCTCGGCCGCACGTTCTCGGCGAACGTGTTCGCGCTGCTGACCCTGCCGCTCGCGACGAACATCGAACGCCGCCGCTTCGAGCAGACCAAGCTCGAAACCGCCGACGCGATGCTGAAGGTGGCCGCCGACGCGCGCCGCGCGTATGTCGAGGCCGTCGCGGCCGAACAGGCCGCGAACTATGCAGGGCAGGTGCGCGATGCCGCGAGTGCGGCCGCCGAGCTGGCGCAGCGCATGCGGCAGGCCGGCAACTTCAGCCGCCTCGATTACGCGCGGGAACAGGCGTTCCACGCCGATGCGGTCGCGCAGCACGCGAAGGCGCGCCAGCAGGCCGTGGCCGCGCGCGAGAAGCTCACGCGCGCGATGGGGCTGTGGGGCGAACGCACGCAATACGCGCTGCCCGAGCGCTTGCCCGACCTGCCGAAAACGCGGCCGAACCTGCCCGATCTCGAACGCTTCGCGATGCGCAACCGCCTCGACATCCAGGCCGCGAAGCTGCAGACGCAGGGTGTCGCGTCGTCGCTCGGCCTGAGCAAGGCCACGCGCTTCGTCAATGCGGTGGATCTCGGCTACGTGAACGACTACGAGACCGGCAAGGGGCACGAGCACGGCTTCGAGATCAGCGTCGAGATTCCGCTGTTCGACTGGGGCGGCGCGAAGGTCGCGCGGGCGGAGGCCGTCTACATGCAGTCGGCGAACCGGCTCGCGAAAACGGCCATCGACGCGCGTTCCGAAGTGCGCGAGTCGTATGCGGCCTACATGACGAGCTACGACGTCGCCACCCACTATCGCGACGAAGTCGTGCCGCTGCGCAAGACGATCTCGGACGAGCTGCTGCTGCGCTACAACGGGATGCTCGCGAGCGTGTTCGAGCTGCTGGCCGATGCGCGCGAACAGGTCGGCGCGGTGAACGGCTACATCGATGCGCTGAAGGACTACTGGCTCGCCGAAACCGATCTGCAGATGGCCGTCGGGGGGCGGCTGCCGACGCCGGGCGACGTGCCGCATGCAACGCCATCTGCCCGGCCGGAATCCGCTTCAATCGCCGACGCTGCGCCGCAGCCGGCTTCCACCTCCGCGGCGCAATCGGCGCCCGCGACGCAAACGCATCCTGAAGGTCATTGACATGGTGTCCCGTCGACAATTTCTCAGCCACTCGGGCGCCGCGCTGCTCGGCGCGGCGATGGTCAGCAAGGCCGGCGCCGCGTCGTTGCCGGAAGCGCCCACGATGGCGAAAACCGGCACGCAGCCGCCGCTCGTGCCGCCGAACGGCCGGCCGTACACGCCCGTCGCGACGCTGAACGGCTGGACGCTGCCGTGGCGGATGAAGAACGGCTGGAAGGAGTTCCACCTGACGGCCGAGCCCGTCGTGCGCGAGATGGCGCCCGGCATGAACGCGAACCTGTGGGGCTACAACGGCCAGTCGCCCGGGCCGACGATCGAGGCCGTCGAAGGCGACAAGGTGCGCATCTTCGTGACCAACCGGCTGCCCGAGCACACGACGATCCACTGGCACGGGCTGCGGCTGCCGAACGGGATGGACGGCGTCGGCGGCCTCACGCAGCCGCATATCCCGCCCGGCAAGACCTTCGTCTACGAGTTCCAGCTCGAGGCGCACGGCACGTTCATGTATCACCCGCACGCCGACGAGATGGTGCAGATGGCGATGGGGATGATGGGCATGTTCATCGTGCACCCGAAGGATCGCGGCACGATGCCGGTCGATCGCGACTTCGTGTTCCTGCTCGCCGCGTACGACATCGATCCGGGCAGCTACACGCCGCGCGTGAACGAGATGACGGACTTCAACATGTGGACGTTCAATTCGCGCGTGTTCCCGGGCATCGATCCGCTGCCCGTGCGTGCGGGCGACCGCGTGCGGATTCGTTTCGGCAACCTGACGATGACGAACCATCCGATCCACCTGCACGGCTACAGCTTCGAAGTCGCGGGCACCGACGGCGGCTGGATTCCGCCGGCGGCGCGCTGGCCGGAAGTGACGGCCGATGTCGCGGTGGGCCAGATGCGCGCGATCGAGTTCACCGCCGATCGCCCGGGCGACTGGGCATTCCACTGCCACAAGTCGCATCACACGATGAATGCGATGGGCCACCAGGTGCCGAATTTGATCGGCGTGCCGCAGAAGGATCTCGCGCAGCGCATCGGCAAGCTCGTGCCCGACTACATGGCGATGGGCAGCACGGGCGGCGCGATGGGCGGCATGGAGATGCCGCTGCCCGACAACACGCTGCCGATGATGACGGGCACGGGCCCGTTCGGGCCGCTGGAGATGGGCGGCATGTTCACGGTCTGCAAGGTGCGGCAGGGCCTCGGCCGCAACGACTATCGCGATCCGGGCTGGTTCAGGCATCCGAAGGGCACCGTCGCGTACGAGTACACCGGCGAACTGTCGGACGGTTGAGCAGCAGCATGCGGCGGCCGTACCGATGCGGCCGCCGGTTTCCATTCACTCACACGGGAGTCGACACGATGAAGCAGGGACTGGTTTTGATGGCAACGGGTTGGGCGCTGGCGTTTTCCGCCGCGTCGTACGCGGCGGGCGACATGGCCGGCATGGACATGAGCGGTGGTGCGAAGCAGGAAGCCGCGGCAAAGCGGAGCATGTCGCACGGCGAAATCCGCAAGGTCGACACGGCTGCGGCCAAGCTGACGATCAAGCACGGCCCGCTCGAGAACCTCGGGATGGACGCGATGACGATGGTGTTCAAGGTGAAGGACCCGGCGATGCTGTCGCAGGTGAAGGTGGGCGACAAGATCGACTTCGTCGCCGAGGACGTGGGCGGCGCGCTGACCGTCGTCGAGCTGAAGAAGCCGTGACGCGAGGCATGAACATGAAGATCACGACTCTCAGGCGGCTGGCCGCCGTCGCCGCGGCCGGCACGATCGTCGCGGCCGCGCCGGTCGCCGCATCGGCGCACGGCAAGCTGGAAAGCGCCGCACCGGCGACGGGCAGCACGGTCGACACGGCGCCCGACACGTTGCGGCTTGCATTCAACGAAGACCTCGAACCGACGTTCAGTTCGGTGAAGGTGTCGGACGCGAACGGCAACGCCGTCACGCAGGAAAAGGCGAAGGTCGATGCGTCGAACCCGCGCGTGATGACCATTGTGATGCCGAAGCTCGCGCCGGGCGCGTACACGGTGCAGTGGGTCGCGATGACGGCCGATGCGCATCGCACCAAGGGCGCCTATACGTTCAAGGTGAAAGGGTGAACGACGGCTTCGTCGGTCTCCTGCGGCTCGTGTCGGTGGCGATCCAGAATGCCGGGTTCGCCGTCGTCGTCGGCGCGCTGCTCGGCAGCCACTGGCTCGCGCGCGGCGCGTCGGCGTGGCAGCACGGCATCGGGCGGCGGCTCGTCGCGACGCTGCGCATCGCGTCCGTCGTGTCGCTGCTTGCCAGCCTCACCGCGTTCTGGGCGCACTGCGCGCTGATGAGCGACGTGTCGATGCTCGACGCCGGGCCGGCCGTCCGCGCGATGCTCGCGGGCACGGGTTTCGGCCACGCGTGGCTGGCCGGCGCCGTATTCATGCTCGTCGTCGTGCTGCTGTCGTTCGTCAGGCGAGCGCACGATTCGCGCTTTCCGTTCGCGATCTGGGCCGCGCTCGCCTGCGTCGCGCTTGCGCGCAGCAACGGCGGACATCCGGTCGACGCGGGGCTGTTCAGCGTGCCGGTATGGGTCGACTGGCTGCATCTTCTGGCGATCAGCGCGTGGGTCGGGCTCGTGCTCGTGACGGCGTTCGGCGTGATGCCGCGGCTCATCGGCCTGCCCGCGAGCGAACGCACGACGGGCGCATCGTTCGTGCAGTCGCTGTCCGATGCATCGACATATGCGCTGATCGTGCTGTTCGCAACCGGCGCGTACAACGGCTGGCGCGGCGTCGACACGCCCGCCAACCTGCTCGCGTCGACGTACGGGCAGATCCTGCTGCTGAAGCTCGCGCTGGTGTTGATCGCCGCAGCGCTCGGCGGGCACAACCGCTTCTTCGAGATGCCGAAGCTGTTGGCCGCGCTGAAGGATCCGGCCGCCGCGATGCCGGCCGGCCCGCTGCGGCAATTCGGTGCGGTGCTGCGGATCGAGGCGGTCGTGCTCGGCGGCGTGCTGATGGTGGCGGCCGTGCTCGTGTCGAGCGCGTTGCCGGGGACGGTATAGCGCGGCGGACCATGCGCGAAGGCACGCGGGGGAATCGTCGCGAGCACGACGAATTTATTGCCGGACGATTTCCCCGCATTTTCAGGCCAGAACATGCGAACGGTGGCGATCGCAGCGTGATGACGATAATTACATCGGCCTGTCTTTCGATTACCAAAAACTGTCATTGAGCGCCGCTAAGCTTTCGCCACCCTCACAACCGGGATTCCCCGTCATGCGCTCGACAATCCGCCTCTTCACCCCGCTATTGCTGCTCCCGACGCTCGCCGCGCCGGTTTTCGCCGCCACCGCCGCGCCCGTCAGCCCGAACTGCGGCGGCAGCACGACGCCGATCGCCGACATCCAGGGGCCGGGCGCGCCGTCGCCGCTCGCCGGCCAGAACGTGTCGATCGAAGCCGTCGTCACCGCCGATTTCGGCGGCACGGACGGCTTCGGCGGCTTCTTCGTCCAGCAGGCCGACGCGCAGCGCCGCAACCAGCCGGGCGTGTCCGAGGGCCTGTTCGTCTATGCGCCGAAAGTGCGCGCGAAGGCCGGCGACCTCGTGCACGTGACGGGCAAGGTCGAGGAGAAGTACGGGCAGACGCAGCTCACGCAGTCGGGCGCGATCGCGGTGTGCGCGAACGGCCAGGCCGTCACGCCCGCGACGCTCACGCTGCCGGTCGACAGCCCGAACGCGTTCGCCGCGTATGAAGGGATGCTGGTGCGCCTGCCGCAGACGCTGAACGTCACCGACAACTACGAACTCGGCCGTTACGGCAGCGTGATGCTCAGCAACGGTCGCCTGCGCACGCCGACGAGTGTCGTGCCGCCCGCGCAGGCACAGACGCAGATCGATGCGAACGCACGCAACCGTCTCGTCCTCGACGACGGCTCGAACAAGCAGAACCCCGCGACCGTGCCGTATCCGGCGCCGGGCCTGTCGGCCGCGAACACGCTGCGTGCGGGCTACACGGTGCGCGATGTCGAAGGCGTGCTCGAAGTGCGTTACGGCGCATGGCGCGTGCAGCCGCTGCCCGGCGCGGCCGTGCCGGCATTCGACGCGCGCACGAACCCGCGCACCAATGCACCCGCGCGCGATCCGAAATCGAACCTGCGCGTCGCGTCGTTCAACGTCCTCAACTACTTCAACGGCAACGGTCTCGGCGGCGGCTTCGACGATCCGAACAACCGCGGCGCGAAGAACTTCCAGGAATTCCAGCGCCAGGAAGCGAAGATCGTCAGCGCGCTGAAGGCGATCGACGCCGACGTGATCGGCCTGATGGAAATCCAGAACAACGGCTACGGCGAACTGAGCGCGGTACGCCAGCTCGCGGCGAAGCTCGGCAACCACTGGCGCGTGGTCGATCCGGGCGTGTCGCGCCTCGGCGGCGATGCGATCGCGGTCGCGCTGATCTACGACAGCCGCAAGGTCGAGCCGGTCGGCCGCGCAGCCACGCTCGCGATCGACGACAAGAACCGCCAGCCGCTCGCGCAGTCGTTCCGGCTGGTCGGCGGCAACAAGCAGTCGCTGACGGTCGCGGTCAACCACCTGAAGTCGAAGAACTGCCCGGACGCCACGAACGACGATCTCGACCAGGGTGACGGCCAGGGTTGCTGGAACCCGACGCGCACGCGCGCGGCGGCGAAGGTGGCCGACTGGCTCGCCGGCAACCCGACGGGCGTCGCGGGCCAGGGCGTGCTGCTGATCGGTGATTTCAACAGCTACACGTACGAAGACCCGATCCGCACGCTCGAATCGCGCGGCTACCGCAACCTCGTCGCGCGCTGGATCGGCGCGGATGCGTACAGCTACGTGTACAACGGCGAAGCCGGTTATCTCGATCACGCGCTCGCGACACTGCCGCTCGCGTCGCACGTGAAGGCCGTGCACGAATGGCACATCAACGCGGACGAGCCGCTCGCGCTGCAGTACACGCTCGCCTACAAATCGGCGGAGCAGCAGAAGACGTTCTACGCGCCGGATGCGTATCGTTCGTCGGATCACGACCCGGTGCTGATCGATATCGCGCTGCCGGGCGGCGGGCATTGAGCGCGGTTTGAACCGGCTTCGCGATGGACGACGTGCGGCACGTGCGCACGTCGTCGCGCGGGCGGCGGCGGATGAATCGCACGCCGCTCGCGCATCGACAAACCCGGCCGGATATCGGGTAAATAATTCCACTGGAACCGAGGCAATTCCGCGAAATCGGTATTTTATGGATGACGGGGAGGCTAAACCGCGGATTGAAGAATGATTGAAGTGAATCGAATCTTCGAATCAAGCCTGCATTTCGCCGCAATGCATTAATCGATTGGAGATAATAAAAATGAAAGAAAAATCCTGTCGATCTGAAGGTATTGGGCGTGCTGCATCAATGCAGTAAAGGCTTCGTCGTTGTTCGCGAAAAAGTAAAATATCCGGCGCGGCATTGCCGACAAGACGCACCTTGCACGAATAATCCCATTTTCTTTCAAATGCCAGACACTGGCGGCCCTTCGCATCATTGCGGGATTTTTAATATCGGAATGATCTTTGACAACGCGGCGCAGCACCGCCTATTTTGTCGATGTCGTAAATTTCGGTAATCAGAAAAGAAGTCCAAACTGCAGGGGGCGGTTCAAGCACGATTCTCGCCAGCAGTTTGCTGTGTCTGTATCACGTTCAGTCTCTTGAAGCAGTCCGATCCCAACCGCCTTTGCGCGAGTGGCGGGTGTTGCTGCGCGTCTCGCCAGTGAGGGCGGCCTTTGTGAAGCGGTATCCGAACCAGCCACAAGGAACGAGATGAAACCAGACAGGAGCAGTACCGGCAGCCGCCGTGCCCGTCGCGGCCGGATGGCCGGGCTAGGCGCATTGACCGCGATGACACTCGCGCTCGCGGCGTGCGGCGGCGACGATTCGTCGTCCGTCGGCGCGTCGAGCCTCGCGCAAACAACGGCCAGTCAGCAGGCCAGCGCGCAAGCGGCCAGCAGCCAGACACCGGCGGCCAACCAGCCTTACGTCGACCAGGTCGCCTATTCGTTGAACGCGGGCGACGGCCTCGCGCCCGCCCAGGTGTCCGAGAAAGCGGCCGTCATGCATTACCAGTGGAAAAACGGCGGCACGACCGTCAACTACACAACGACCACCGGCCACCTGACCGCGCAGGACGCGAACGGCAATGCGGAGGCGTCGATGTCGTACGTCGCGTACACCGCGCCGAGCACGAACGGCAAGCCGCGCCCCGTCACGTTCGTCTATAACGGCGGCCCCGGCTCGTCGTCGATCTGGCTGCGTCTCGGCTCGTTCGCGCCGACCCGCGTGGCCACGCCCGATCCGGGGTTCGGCAGCAACTGGCCGAACTATCCGCTCGTCGACAACGCCGACAGCCTGATCGACACCACCGACCTCGTGTTCATCGACCCGCCCGGCACCGGGCTGTCGGAAGCCGTGTTGCCGAACACCAACCAGAAATACTGGAGTTCCGACGCGGACGTGAACATCATGCGCGACTTCATCCAGCGCTACCTGAACGTCAACAGCCGCGGCACGTCGCCGATCTACCTGTACGGCGAATCGTACGGCACGCCGCGTACCGACATGCTCGCGCTGGCGCTCGAATCGGCCGGCGTGCACCTGACGGGCATCGTGCTGCAGTCGGCGATCCTGAACTACTTCGCGGATGCGGTGGAAGCCGTGGCGATCACGCAGTCGACCGAGGGGCTGCTGCTCGAAACCGATACCGTGGCCGGTTACCTGCCCGGTTATGCGGCGGTCGCGGCGTACTTCAACCAGGTTTCACCGGCACCGGTGAACCAGGATCTGTACGCACTGCAGACGGAACTGTTCACGACGCTGATCTACAACCAGCTGCAGAAGTATTCGCAGTCGTGGGTGTTGAGCCAGCTCGGCATTCCGGATGCGCTCGGCACGCCGGTGTTCCCGAGCGACGCGACGCTCAAGCTGTGGTCGATCCCGTCGAGCCTCACGCAACAGGCGCTGCGTGGCTACTTCAACGCGAATCCGTTCGGCACGAGCCTGCTGCCCGGGACGACGATCGGCCGGTATGACGGACGCGTGTCGTTGCCGAACTCCGATCCGCGGCTGCAGAACGACGGCGACCCGTCCGACATCCTGATTTCGCAGCCGTTTACGAACGCGCTTGCGACGCAGATGCCGGATTACCTCGGCTATACCGCCCCGAACGCGACGTACCTGCCGCTGAACGACAACATCATCGGCGTCTGGGACTTCTCGCACGACGGCCAGCCGATGCCCGACACGATCCCCGATCTGCTCGGTGCGCTGCAGCTCAACCCGAAGCTTCGCGTGCTCGCGGAGAACGGTTTCCACGATCTCGCGACGCCGTTCTTCAACACCGAGAAGCAGCTCGCGCGGCTGCAGACGGTGAAGGGCCTGAATCCGAAGCTGCAGGTGAACTTCTTCCAGGGCGGCCACATGATCTACCTGGACGACGTCGCCCGTCCGCAGATGAAGCGGGACCTGAAGACGTTCTACAAGGGCGCGCGGATTCCGACGGCACTGACGCTGCACACGCTGCCGCCGCCGTGGCCGGATGAAAACCCGCCGGGCGTGCCGACCGGCAGCGTCCCGGGCGCGGCGGCCGCGACGACGCTGGCGGCGGCCCCTTGAGCGACGGACTCCTTGTCAAAGGAACCCTCTATTCATCCATTGAATGCGAGTGATCATGTCCCTAATCAATTTGATGCGGCGTATGTCCCCGTTGATCGTCCTCGGTGCCGTGATGAGCAGTGCCCACGCGTTGCCGCCGCAGTCGGTGGCGCCGGTGAAGCTGCCGCACGGCGGGCACGGTGTCGACGGTCCGTTCTTTCCTGCCACGCGGGCGGCGCCGGTGCTGCCGTCGACCGGCGCGACGTTGCAGCAGCAGGCGCAGCAGCGTGTCGATGCGCGGCTCGGCGCCAATACGGTGCTGAGCAACGGCGCAGCCGTGACGAAGGCGCAGGCGCAGAGCAGCGGCCTGGGCTTCGTGTCGAAGCACTTCGACGAGATCGATGCGAAGCACACCGGCCGCGTGACGATGAGCGATGTGCGGCAGTTCATCCAGCAGCGGCAGGTGCAGGCGCAGCAGGATCAGCAGGACGAGTGACGTAGCGGGCAGGGCGGCGGCCGGTGCGGGATCGTTCGCACCGGCCGCCGGAAGGTGGCAGGCGTTCAGGTTGCGTGGCGCGCGTAGCGCTTCGCGATGGCCGACGGCAACTCGCCGGACATCGCGCGATAGTCCCGCGCGAAACTGCTCAGGTGCCGGAAGCCCCATTTGGTGGCCGCGGACGTCTCGGAATCGCCGAGCCGAAGCTCGCGGCGTACGTGATTCAGGCGCACGGCCCGCAGGTACGCGACGGGGTTCAGGTTCAACGTATCCTGGAACGCGTATTGCGCGGTGCGCCGGCCTACGCGATCCGCTGCCGGTCGCGCCTCACGCCGAAGCGAGCGCGATAGTCGCGCGGCGAGACGCCGACCTGCTTCGCGAATGCGCGCTGCAACGCGTCGACGCTGCCGAATCCCGACCGCTCGGCGATCCGCTCGAGCGGCCAGTCGGCCCGCTCCAGCAGCGCCTTCGCGCGCTCGACGCGTGCCGCAAGGACGAACTGCGCGGGCGATTGTCCGGTTTCCTTGAGGAAGTTGCGCGCAAACGAGCGTTCGCTCATGTGCATCCGTGCGGCCAGCGCGGCGACGCCGAGATCGCCGGTCGGATCGTCGGCGATCCCGGTGAGCAGCGTCCGCATGCGCGGCGTCGCGTTGGCCTGGATATCGAGCCCGACGCTGAACTGCGCCTGCCCGCCGGGACGGTGCACGAACAGCACGAGTTCGCGCGCGACCGCGAGCGCGGTCGGCGGGCCGCAGTCTGCCTCGACGAGTGCAAGACACAGATCGATGCCGGCCGTCACACCGGCCGACGTATGAAACGGCGGATCGCTCACGTAGATCGCGTCTGGTTCGATTCGCGCGTCGGGGCACAGCGCCTGCAGCGTCGCACACTGGTTCCAGTGCGTGGTCGCGCGCTTGCCGTCCAGCCATCCGCCCGCGGCGAGCACGAACGCACCCGTGCAGATGCTCGCGATGCGCCGCGTGTCCGCGATTCGCGTGCGCAGCCACGGCAGCACGCCGGCTTCCGACGCGGCGTGTCGCAGTGCCGCTTCATTGCCGCCGGCGACGACGATCGTGTCGATCTGCCCCGGCAGTGCCGCCAGCGGGGCCGTACCGGCGAGGCGCAGGCCCGCGTGCGTGACGATGTCGTCGCCGTGTTGCGACGCGAGCGTGAGCCGGTACGGCAGCGCATGGTCGGGAAGATGACGGTTCGCGACCGCGAACACTTCCATCGGGCCCGTGATGTCGAGCGACTGGACGCCTTCGAAGCCGACGACAACGATGTCGCGTGCCGAACAGGTTGACTGGGACATGGCGGAAAGTGCGGTGGAGTTGTCCTTGTGACCGCGAGCATGATCCTTGTAATTTTCCGGACGTGCAATCGACGGATACGGGTGGACGATGCGGTCAGGGAAGACAGGCGGGGCAGTGCTGCTCGTGTGCGCGGTGCTGGGCGCGTGTGCGGCGGGGTGGCCGGCACCGGTGTGGGCGGAGGACGCACCGCCGGTCGCGCGAGCGCTCACGGTCGGCGCGCCGAAGGCGGGCCGCGTGCGACCGCTCGTGGCGATCGTCGCGGACAATGCAGGAACGGAGACGACCGATTTCATCGTTCCGTACGCGATTCTGAAGACGTCCGGTGCGGCCGATGTCGTCGCCGTATCGGCCGACGAAGGCGAGGTCGAACTGATGCCCGCGTTGCGCATGCTGGCCGACACCACGTTCGACCGGTTCGACGCGACCGTTCCAGCCGGGGCGGATGTCGTGATCGTCCCCGCGCTGCACGGTGCCGACCGGCCGGCGGTGCTGGCGTGGTTGCGCAAGCAGGCCGTCGGCGGCGCGACGATGGTGGCGATCTGCGATGGCGCGGAAGTCCTCGCGAACGCGGGCCTGCTCCAGCATCGCACGGCGACGTCGCACTGGTATTCGCGCGACCGCCTGCGTCGCCGCTTTACCGGGACGACGTGGGTCGACGATCGCCGCTATGTGATGGACGGCGACGTCATGACGACGACCGGCGTGTCGGCGTCGATTCCCGCTTCGCTGGCATTGGTGAGTGCGCTGGCGGGGCCGGCCGCGGCGCGCGAGACTGCGCGGCGCGTCGGTGCGCAGGCATGGAGCGACGTTCATGACGGCAGCCGGTTCGTGTTGACCGCGCCGGCAGTGGCGGTCGCATTGACGAACCGCCTCGCGTTCTGGCGGCACGAGACGTTCGATCTTCCGGTCGAAGACGGGTTCGACGAGCTTCCGGTTGCGCTGACGGCCGATGCGTGGGCGCGGACCTGGCGCAGCGACGTCGTCGCGACGGCAGGCGCGCGCGTGATCGAGTCGAGGCACGGGCTGCGGTTGCTGGCGCAGCCGGCGACTGCCGGGCACGCGCGCGTGGCGATGCCGGCCGGACGGCGTGGCGAATCGGTGCTTCCGGGTGTGCTCGGAGACATCGCGGCACGCTACGGTGACGCGACATCGGGCTGGGTCGCATTGCAACTGGAGTATCCGAAGTAGCGGCGCGTCGCGCGCGCTTACTTCACCCACTCTGCGAGCTTGGGATCGGGGTGAGGCAGGAGATCCTGCGACGCGGTGGGCTCGGCCACCCATTTCTTCCCGTTCCAGTGGAAATCGGCCTGCGTTTCCGACCCGTGGCCGTTCGAGTAGATGACAGCGGTGCAGGCGGCCTGGCCCGGATAAGTCGGGTTTTTGGCGCCGATGCAGGACCCGAGAAATACCAACACGTCGCCGAGGCCGAACCGCTCCTGCATCGCGTAGGTCGCATCGAAGTCCGAGAGCCGGTCAGGGACGGGCGTCGCGTCGCACGCGGCGAGGCTCACGGCAAGCAGCAGCGCGGCGGCCCGGCCGGCATGCTGCCGGTTGCAGGGGCTGTCGGGGGAAAGGGCGTCGGCGCCAGCGCGCTTCCGCGCGCGAGAATTTGACGGGCAGGGCATGCGGGTTTCGGGTGACGGACACGACGGGCATTGTGCCGGAATTCACTGGCGCCCGGGCTTGCCCGAGACGCCCGAGCGCGCCGCATGTTCGCGTCACGCGGCGGTGTGAGGGGTCAGGCCGAGACCGGGGCCGTACGCCGGGCGCACAAACGATTCCACAGCATGCCGGCCCGGTTGCCGCTTCCGCAGTATGCGAGCACCGGTTTCGGCAGCGTATCGACCAGCGCGCCGAATGCGTCGATGTCCGCCTCGCCGATGCGGTCGCGCTCGACCGGCAGGTAGCGCGCGTCGAGGCCCAGTTCGCGAGCCGCCGCGGCGATCTCGTCGAATGCCGGCTGGTCGACGCCTTCGCCGTCGGGACGGTTGCAGATCACCGAGCGGAAGCCGGCGTTGCGGATCGCCTTCAGGTCGGCCGGCGTGATCTGCCGCGAAGCGGAAAACCCGTTCGCGGCCGTCGCACGACACTGCTCGATCGCGCGGCGGAAACAGGCGATCGCGAAATCGACGTCCTGCTCCGTCGTAAAGCGGCCGAAGCTCACGCGCACGGTGCGGCCCGCCGTCTCCGCGTCGAGGCCGATCGCGGTCAGCACGTGCGACGGTGCGCCGCTGGCCGAGTTGCACGCGGAGGTCGACGACACGGCGAGCGCTTCGTCGAGCATGAACGGGAAGAAGCCGGGCGCATTCACCGTCAGGCTCAGCGTGTGCGGGATGCGGCGTGCGGTGGCCGCGTTTTGCGTGACGTCGCCGAGCGCGGCCAGCGCGTTCGTCAGGCGCGCGCCGAGCGCCGCAATCCGCGCGGCTTCGCCGTCGAGCTTTTCCGCGGCCAGTTCACATGCAACGCCCATGCCGACGATCTGATGCGTCGCGAGCGTCCCTGAGCGCAGGCCGCGCTCGTGGCCGCCGCCGTGGATTTGCGGGGCGATCCGGTTGGCGATGTCGCGGCGCACGAACAGCGCGCCGATACCCTTCGGGCCGTACACCTTGTGCGCGGACATCGACAGCATGTCGATGCCGAGCGTGCGCACGTCGATCGGCGTCTTGCCGAGCGCCTGTGCGGCGTCGACGTGGAGCAGCGCGCCGGCGGCGTGCACGATGCGGGAGATGGCGGCGATATCGGTCAGCGTGCCGAGCTCGTTGTTCACCAGCATCAGCGACACGAGGCCCGTATCGGGGCCGATGGCGGCGGCGACTGCGTCGGCGGTGATCTCGCCGTCGCGCGTGGGCGCCACGAACGTGACCGACATGCCGTGCTTCGACAGGTTCGCCATCGTGTCGAGGATCGCCTTGTGCTCGATGCGGCTCGTGATCAGGTGGCGCTTGTCGGTCGCGTTTTCCGCGTAACCCTTCAGCGCGAGGTTGTTCGATTCGGTGGCGCCCGACGTCCAGACGATCTCGTCGGCATCCGCGCCGATCAACGCGGCGACTTGCGCGCGGGCCTGCTCGACCTTGTCTTTCGCCAGCCGGCCGGCGGCGTGCGAGCTCGATGCGGGATTGCCGAAGATGCCGTCGAAGCCGAGGCAGGCCGTCATCGCTTCGATCACGCGGGGATCGGCGGGCGTCGTGGCTGCGTAGTCGAGGTAGTGCAGCGTGGTGGGTTCGCTCATGTCCGTCTCTTGCTCTGTTCTTTCAGAATGGGAGAAATGATACGGGGGACAGAAGGGAAAAAGGATCCAAAATGGGTTGGTGTTTGGGGCTAACGTGGAATGTGGTTTTGTTTTTGTGGCGATTGGGGGAATTTGTTTCTTGATCAATGGCGCCGCGCGAGATGGCCCCGTCTCTGGGTTGCGGGGGAAACGATGCCCCGCGACGTTTGCGAAACGGGGAAGGGGGCGCGGCGTTTCCCGCGGCTCGATCGGGTGGTCACAGCGGATCGATTGGCGTGGCCCGTCGGTGAGTGTCGCGCACCCATGCATGCAAGGCGCTTTCGTACCTGGCAGGGATCGTGATCGTCAGGGTGGTCAGGCGCGTGTCGTTGCCCGGCAATGCCAGATATCGCTGCCACGCTCTCCGTACCAGCTGCGACATGGCGGAATTGGTGATGCCGAGTTCGGCGGCGAGCTTGCGCTGCGACCGGCCCCTGACGAAGATTTCAAACAAGGCCCACCGGTTCACCGGCTTGATCCGGGTATCGTGCAGCCTCAACAACTGAAACTGTTCGGCTGTCATGCGTCGAATCTGTGCCATTCAGATGCGCCCGGAAGTTTGCAGGGTAGAAATCAATGCCGCTCCGCAGGACGTCTTGTGATTGTGGAATGCGGCGGGGCGGCCTTCGACATCGAATGCCATGTCTCCTTCAGCAATCACGCAGGCGCCGTGAAGCGGGCACGAACATGCATCGCCGACGCGGGCGACCGCGCGTCCCATCACCTTGCTCGTCGCCGCCCCGGATTCGACCCGGCCGCCGTGAGTGTGCAGGTCGCCTGTTCGAATGATGCCTCGCATATAACCCCTTTCCTGTGTGCTTCGGTGTGGCGGTCGAGTTCGTGCTCAACGCGCGGTGTGTCGGCTTGCATCACCATGAATAGCCCTGCATCCCGTAGTTGGTGTCGTGACGACGCCCCCACCACGGCAGGTAAGCGTTGTTCCCGCCACGCGCACGGAACCAGTCCTCGTTCGGATCGATCGGCGTGAGATTGGCCGGCGGCATGACCACGACGGCCGCGGGGTGTCTCGGGTCGGTCGTGCCTGCGACGAGCGCGTTGCCGCCGTAGTGATTGATCCGGCCGATCGCCAGCGCAACGTCGGTCAAGGCGCTGCCGGTTCCCATGTCGCCGAGCAAGGCCGCGGTGTTGAACGCCTGATTCTTGTGGTCGTACTCCGGCAGGATTTCGGTGAGTGTCTGCGATAGGCCGACAAGTCGCGCCGATGCGGCGTCGCTACCGGCACCGGCATCGTGAACGATGTACTTGATATCCGGAACGGCAATCCCGGCGTTGCGTGCTGCCTGATCGATGGTTGCCTTCCACGCTTGCACCGTTCGTGTCGTGCCGGCCTTCTGCGAAAACTCGGCGGTGTTGCCGGTCGCTGCCTTGCCGATCCACGCGAGCGGTTCGCGCTCGGTGTTGAAGGTTGGACCGGCGAGGAACAGCACGACGAGGTTTTCGTTGATCTGGGCGTCGGTGGGCGGGAAATTCGGTGCGTCCCAATTCATCACCCACACGCTCTTGTCGGGGTTCGCTTGCAGGTAGTCCAGCGCGTTGTTCAACGACGTGAAGCCGGCGTTTGCACCGCCTTGCGTGATCTGCACGTCAGGGGGCGTACTGCGGCTCCATACCTTCGGAAAATGTGGGTTGCCGATGAAAAACGTTTTTCGAATCGAGTCTTGCAAGTAACTTTGAGATTCAGCTGCGTCCAGCCGATCGGGAATGGCAAGCTCGACACGAATACCCGCCAGTTCACGCCAGTCTTTTCGATCGTCAGGACTCACTGTGTAGAAGTACTTTGAGTTTGTCCCATATCGCTTGAAAAGCAGTAGCGGAAACTTGGTCATGTACTTGCGATAGAAGCCCCTGAACGTCTCTGCCCCTCGGTTGCCGTAGACCAGTGCGCCAATTGACCGAAGTGAAGAGAATTTTTCAGGCTTTGTTCTCACCATGTCGTCGTTCTTGTTCGGGGTAACAAGTCCTTGCGCCCACAACAGCTGCCACTCTGTTGGGTAGTCCATACGCTGCAATGGATTCAACCAAATCAGGCCGACGACTTGTGCTACGAGGGGCTTGGCCGGTTCTTCCGTATGGGAAGCTGCGCGAATGGTTGGATTGAGGGGCGTCTCGGCTAGCACCGGCCGCGTCAAGGCTGTGGTGAACAGAAAGATCATGAGCGCCAGCAAGCCGGGCACAGCTACGAATCGTTTCATCCAATCTCCTATTCCCAAGTGTGCCGGGTCTGGTTGTTCCACATGTGCCATCAGTGTGGCCATCAATAGAGCCGCGACTATCCAAACCATAACGGCGATGGCGACGCGTCGAGGCCAAGTACCGATCACGGCCTTCATAGCGGCCCTCCGGCGTTCAGATAGATCTGGCCCTCGCGCTCGTCTACGATCTTTGTCGGTATCTTTCCTTCACTGTTGTCGGCATGTACCCACTCTTGCATCGACACGTCATCAATCACGCCGAGCATGAAATACTGCGTGTACTTTTTATTTGGATGGCCGTCTGGAATGCCATCACCCATCCGCCAATCTGCTTCAATTCGCAAGTCGTACATCTGATCAGGCGTCAGATAACACGGACCGATCGCGACGTCATACGCAAGCGCTTTTTCCGCATGTTCCGGATTGGTCATCGTCGTCGAGTGGTTCGTCGGGCTATTCGTCGTACCGCGATCGAGCCAGTCAACGATCTGCTTGTCTCGCCACTCTTTGTAGCCATCCGGTAGAGCGCTTTTGCCATCTTCACCGATGACGTGACCGTCGCTGTCGAGCCACTCCGTGTTCAACGTGCGGCGCGCTTCCATCCGCATCAGGGCGCGGTCTTCGTAACGTTGCCCGGCTTCACTCGCGGCCGTACCGTGCGCGTCACCGTCCTTGTTCTTCGCCTTGTACTGGTCGTAAGGATCGTCGGCCCGTTTGGCCGCATCGATCTTGCCGGCATCGCGCCATGCGGATGGCGGATCGTTGTCTTCGTTGAAGGCGCTCGTTGCTTCGCCGTCCTCGGTCAGAATCGGCTTGTCGAACCTCAACGCCTGCGGCGGAAACGTCTCGTCCAGGGCCGGTGCGTCTGCCAATACCTCCCAACCCTTCGGCGGATCGGCATTCACACGAAACATGTTCATTGCCGAACTGACCGCGGTCGCGACGAACATGATCGGCGCCGAGAACAGCGTTGCCGCCATTCCCCACACCGACTCATTCCCCTTGAGCGCACCGATCAGATTGAATTTCGCCGGCGGCGAGGGCGGATACCAGAAGCCCCTCTTCGTGCCTTTCTTGCCGTACCGCCAGTCGTCTTCCCAATAGCGATAGCGCTTCTGCACACCGACATCGAAGCCGGACGCGAACACGCGCTGTGTCAGGACGCCGTGTACGCCGATATCCGTCAGTTCGTGCTTGTCGATGCCGCGCCAGCCGATACCCTGCACGGTGATCGCCGAAATCACCTGATCGTGCGGACAGCAATACGCGGTGACGCGCCCATATGTCGATCCGTTCAGGCCGTGGCGTGCACGGTCGGCCAGTGCGGTGTACGACTTGTTGCTCGTCGGCGATACCCGGTTGTTCGCCATGTCGGCGTCGACTGTGTCTGGCGACGGTTCATGGGCAGCGCGATCGCCAATCATCGACAAGAAAGTGCGGAGCGTCTGAGTGCGCGCTGCGTAGGTCTGCCGGCCGCGCTTGCCCTCGGCATCCTTCGTCGCACGTTGCGACCAGGTATCCATGAACGTGTCGGATTTGTGCGGGCCTTCGCTGTTCGCCAGGCTGTACGGGGCATTCGCCAGTACGTAGGCATCCGCGACGCAGCGTCCCTTGCGGCCCCACGGATCTTCCACTTCCGGAAACGCGTCACCGAAGAACGCGCCCGTGAGGCCGACGATATTCCCCTGGCTGTGACACACGACGGTGATCGGCACGTCGGCGCGCATCTTCCGGATCGACTCGATCAGTTTGGCAAGCCGCAACGCGGCAAGCACGCCATAGGCACGCGGCGGCGCGCGATACAGCGGCCGGTTGGTCGGGTTGATGCCCTGCACGGTTATCCACCCCACGGCTCGGTCGTCGAGGCCACCGTGCCAGAGATCGGGCAAGCTCGAACAGCCATTGGTGAACGGGCCGCCTCCCCAATAATCCTTCTCGTTGAGAAAGATCTTGTCACCGTATTCCTTCAGTTCTTCCAGTGTCGCGCGGTAGCCCCACCGAAAATGGATGACGGGTGAGAACGACGGATCGGGGATGACGTAATTGTCCGGCAGCAAGTCCGGATTCAGAAACCCCTCCGGCGTCACGCTCTCGGTGTACTTCGCAGGCGTCAACTGCCCGGCGTCGACCCCGTGATACGTCATCTGGTCGTCCAGGCGTCCCAGCCGACGATTAAGGCCCTTGCACAATCCCTCTTCGGACGCCTTGTACCATTCGCCCTCGGAGTTGACGCCGTGGACGAAGATGACGACGCCGGGCAACGGCAGTTGCTTGACGCAGATGAGCCGCTTGTCGTTGTCGAACAGCATCGGCCCCTCGGCTCTGCCGACGACGACAGGAGGCGGTTCAGAGTGCGATGCAGCGGTGGCGGGTGCGTCGGTCGCCGTGTCGGGCGCGTCGGCGCGCGCGCCCGCTACTGGCCGATGGTCGAGAATCGAATCGGTCATGGTCTTAGCCGTTCTTCTTGACGAACTGCACCGACAGCGTTTCGAACTGGTCGCCATGCACTGCGGGCAGCTCGCCGGCCGCGTCGGTGGTCAGGTTCGACAGCGCTTCGGATGCCCGCTGCAGGTGCCCGTCGAACCCCGCCACCGCATCGCCGTCGGTCGCGCGAACGAGTTTCGGCACACGGCCGAGCGGGGCGTGGTCGAACGTCGGCATATCGGTGCTCATGCTGGCCGGGCCGCTCCACGCATGGCCTGCCGACTTCACGGTGAACGTGCCGGGGCACCCGAGTTCGATGTCGCCGCCGTTCAGCTTCAGGTACGCACCGCCCGACGTGACGAACACGACCTGATCGTTCGCCATGCCGGCGAGCTTGCCGCCGGCCGCGGTCAACTGGATGTTCTTCGCGGAATCCACCTGCGTGTCGTCGTCCTGCGACTGGATCGTCACCTTCCCGCGATTTGCGATGGCCGACACGCCGCCGCTGTGCGCGAACATCGCGACGCCATGGCCGCCGTGCAGGTTGATGCGCTCGCCGCTCGCGATCTGCACGTGCCGCTGGGCAATCTGGTCGATGTTCTCGCCCGCATACATGACATGCGTCCTGGGCGTGACGTGCAGCGATCCTGCCTGTGCGCCGAACGCCATCAAGGCGGACGTGTCGCCGGCGGAACCGGCATCCGCAAGGTCGGGCTTCCAGTGACGGAACGCATCGACGATCTTCTCCTGCCCGGCGGTATCCGCGGCTCGTCCGCCGTGCTGGCCGGCATAGTCGCCGAGCGAGTTGAACAGCATCATGCACTGGTCGAGCAACTGAATCAGTTCGTCACGATCGAGCTGACCACCGGTCGCGCATGTGCGCGCATAGGTCGAGAACAGGATGCCCTGGGCCGCGCGCAAGGCCGCCGCTGCATCGGTGCGCAACTCCGCGCCTTCGCCCCGATCGGCACCGTGTCCATCCTTGCGGGGCTGCGTCAGATAACCCAGGTTCAACTGGGTATGCGCATGCTCGCTCGCCAACTGCGCGGATATTTGCGACGGCGTATCGTCCAGGCGAAGCTGGTTGTACCGAGCGCCCTTGATTTCCTTCGTCTTGATCCCGGACACGTAACGGTTGCCGGGCAGCGCACCGGTATGCGTGAACGTCGCGGGCGGGTTCGCGCCGTTGCTCAGCACGCCGATGATGACCAGGCGGTCCGGATCGCCCGACAGGCAGCCCAGCAAGACTTCCATCCCGACGCGGGGCAGAAAGAGCGTGCCGAAGTTTGCGCCCGCCAGACTCGCGCCGACGCGTATCGGTGCGCTGTCGCCGGCCGACCCGTTCGTTCCGGCGCCTTGCGCGTGTTCGTGATCGGCGGGATCGAAGCCATGAATCCGTACGCGCACGCGGCCGGCCGCGTCGCAGAATACTTCCTCGCCCTGCGTGCCGACGATCGTGCCGGTCAGCAGGTGAGCCGGCGGGAGGTCGATTGTCGGATCGTAGGACGGCGTGAGCGGCACGCCGCGACGCACGCACGTGAAATGGTTCTCGTAGCGCGTATCCGCCTGTTCCGACGCATCGGCCGGCGCGGGTGGGGCGGCTTGCGCGAGGTTCCGGCTGGCTGCGTACAGCGCGATCACGCGGCCGGCCAGGTCTTTGGGAAGATTGTTCCGGATGTCGTGCCGTACCGACGTCACGACGAACTGCCGCTGCTCGGCCGGCTTCATGTCGAGTTCGGGGTCGCCGGTCAGCGTGAACCAGCAGCCGACCGGCATGTCGCGAACGTGGCCGATACCGTCGTAGCGCTCCGCCGCGAACTGGTGGGCGAGTATCCGGTCATGCGTGATGCGGTCGTGATCGTTCCACGAGTCGCCGACGTGCGGAATGTCGATCGCGACATCGGTCAGCAGCCGGGCCAGGTCGTTGCCGGCGTCGCCCTGATCGATGCTCGTCGCGATCGCGGAATCGTCCATGCGCGCCTTCTTGTAGTCCCACGACGGACGGCCGGCTTTGCCGGGGGACAGGCGCTGATGATGCGCAAACAACGTCACCGTATCGCGTTGCGCGGTTCCCGAATCGCGTGGATGAAGGCGCACGGTGCCGGCAGGCGATTCCGGCAATCGCAGCGGGTCGTCGCAGAACACGAGCGTGTGGATCGGCCGCTCGTCGGCCGTGCCGCGCGCATTGCCGACCGCCCACGCCTTTGCAAAGACGGTGATGCCTTCGCGTCGCAACAGCCGGCGCACGAAACGGGCGTCCGACTCGTTGACCTGCCGCGTCAGCTCGCGTGCCGGATAACGTTCGGCTCGCAATCCCGACAGGTCGAAATCGAACGCGCGCGCGAGGGCGGGGCTGCGTTGCCGCCATTCGTTCAGCAGCGTGCCGAGGATGTCGATGATGTTCCGCGACCGGAAGACGCGGGAATTGATGCGGCGGTCCATCAACGACAGCGCATCGCAGATGCGCAGCTGATACACGGTCAACTCGCCGTCGGATTGACCGGCCTGCACGTCGTGCACGATCGCATTGATCGCTCGCACGTCGCCCCGGTCGGTCGTCAGCCGGACCGACACCGGCAGGCCGAGAAACAGCGTGGGCGCCAGATGAGCGTGGGTGGATATGCAGGTCAGCTGCCCGTCGATTCCCGACATCAGTCCTTCGCGAATATCGGCGTGATGAAGCGCCAGCAGATGGCCGACCGCATGTTGCGCCTGCCCGAAATGCAGGGCGACGGGCCGGTTGTTCCAGTCGACCAGACCGGACGCAAAGTTTCGTAATGCTGTTGCTATCGACATAACGGCAATCTCGTTGCTTTTCTGGCTTCGTCTTCTTTGAATCGGACTTTCAGTGCGGTAAAGCAGTGGTGATCGTGATTTCGGTACGCAGAATATCAAACAATGGGGGTTTTAAAGGTTTATTGGTATTTTGAGATGAAAATCAATTCGCTATGAAACGGTGTTCTACATTTTTATGATTTGGTGGGGCGTTTTGTTTTAATTGGAAAAATCCTATATCGGGTCGTCAGGGTTGGTATTTGTCACTATCCATTTCTGGGCGGTTAGGAGGTTGAGGTTGCGGGCAACTATGCCGAACCGGATTGGATGTTGGTAATTCGAAATTCGACTTGTCCTAATTCGAATATGGGTAAGGCGGATTTGAAATATAAAAATCGATGTGAGCAGGATCGCGCTCGTGCATCCGGTATGCGTGTCCGCTTGACAGCAGTTTTGCCGTTTTCAGTTTGATAGTGTGGAAGGCGGTTTCCGTCACGGCTCGCCATGGCGCAACTGCATAAGCGCGAAGATCCTGGAGCGCGAGTCAAAGTCCACCGCGATCGAAGATCGAAAACGCATCTTTTGTCATACGAAATACGTTACCCGCACGTATCGTCCGGCCTCGCCGGATCGGGTGCATGCCGGGCGTGAGCGGGCCAGTCCCCGGTCACCCGGATGTCCATGAGGGATTTCCCCCGAGACGCACAATCGCGCGTCACTTCAACCCCACGACCGATCTCTCCCCGCCTTCCCACCGTCACTTCCGCCCACCGCCGCCGATTATTTGCATATCGCGAATGGCGCGTTCGCCGCGCGTTCGATACCCGATCCCCGGCGTTGCACCTATCGTTGTGCCGTCGGCTGGCCGGATTCGATATGTCGAACCGGAACGGAAGCCGGCGCTTCCCGGCGATTCACATCGCACACAAAAACCATCGGACCTGGCTGATGCGCAGGCGCTCCGTCGCGCGCAGGCGAACCTGTGTCCACGGAGACGGAAATGAAAGCAAACGAGTGGGATACCTCCTATGAGTGGAAGGCGGTCACGCTGCTGGCGCTCGGCTTCGGGCTGGTCGGCCTCGACCGCTGGCTGATCGCGCCGCTGTTTCCTTCGATCATGAAGGACCTCAACCTGAACGCGCAGGACGTCGGCAACTGCATCGGCGTGCTCGGCCTGTCGTGGGGCATCTTCGCGGCGCTGATGGGCGGCATCTCCGACAAGGTCGGCCGCAGGAAGGTGCTGATTCCGGCCATCATCGCGTTCTCGCTGCTGTCGGGCTTCTCGGGGCTCGCGGGCGGGCTGCTCGGGCTGATGGCGATTCGCGGCCTGATGGGTGTCGCGGAGGGCTCGTTCTGCCCGACGAGCTTTGCCGCGACTGCCGACGCATCGCATCCGCGGCGGCGCGGGCTGAATCTCGGCCTGCAGCAAAGCGGCTTCGCGCTGTTCGGGCTCGCGCTGTCGCCGATCATCGCGACGCAGCTGCTCGGTTTCGTGTCGTGGCGCTGGGTGTTTGCGCTCGTGGCCATTCCCGGCCTGATCCTCGGCGCGATCATGTTCTTCGTCATCCGCGAGCCGAAGGTCACGCCGGCCGTCGCGTCGGAGCATGCACCGGCATCGCTCGGCCATGTGCTCAGGAGCCGCAACATTCTCGTGGCGATGGCCGCGCTGTGCTGCGCGATGACGGGCGTATTCGTGCTCGGTGCGCTGCTGCCGCTGTACCTGACCGACTACCTGGCACTCGGCACGCAGAAGATGGGCCTCGTCGTGTTGGCGATCGGCTTCGGCGGCTTTCTCGGGCAGTTCGGGCTGCCGGGCCTGTCCGACCTGGTCGGCCGCCGTCTCGCGAGCATCGTCGGTTTCGCGGGGACGGCCGTGATGCTCTATCTGTTCCGCGGCCTTGGCCCGGAGCCGTTCGCGTTGTTCGGGGTGCTGTTCGTCGCGTCGTTCTTCACGCTCGGCCTGGTGTCGCTGTTGTCCGGGCCGGTGGCGACGGAGGCTGCGCCCGTCGGGCTCGTGTCGACGTCGATCGGCGTGGTGGTGGGCGTCGGCGAGATCTTCGGCGGCGGCATCGCGCCGGCGCTGGGCGGCTATGTCGCCGCACACTTTGGCATCCAGAACATTCTGTGGCTGCCGATGTGTGCGGTCGTGCTGGGCATCCTGGTCAGCCTGCTGCTGAAGGAAACCGCGCCGGCCGTGCTGCAGCGCCGCGTAGCCGTGCAGCCGGAACTGGCGGCCGGCGAGCAGTCGCGGTAAGGCCTGTGCGGGCAGGGCAAGGCAGGGCGGTGCATGCGGCGGGCGGCGCCGCCGGCGATTGACATCGATTGGGTGACACAGTGACGCCTTCCGCATGACACAGCCCGATATCCGCACGGGTAGACTGCCGGTTTCGCTGTCGAAAAAGGGCGCGGCATGGACCGGTTTCTGAGCATCGAGGCATTCGTCAGGGTGGCGGAGGCGAGCAGCTTCGCCGAGGCGGCGCGGCAGCTCGGCGTGACCAGCTCGGTCGTGACGAACCGCATCCAGCAGCTCGAGAAGTTCGTCAACGCGCCGCTGTTCCATCGCAGCACCCGCCACGTGCGCCTGTCGGAAGTGGGCGAGGCGTTTTATCGCGAGTGCGCGGAGGTCGTGGGGCGCGTCAACGAGCTGACGGACCAGATGCGCGAGCTGCGCGCCACGCCCACCGGGCGGCTGCGCATCCAGATGCTGCCCGGTTTCGCCCTCGATCACTTCGGCGCGCCGCTGATGGAATTCAACCGGCGCTACCCGGGCATCCAGATCGACGTCATCGTCAACGACCGTGTGGTCGACCCCGTCGAAGAAGGGTTCGACATCGCGTTCCAGATCTTTCCGCCGATCTCCGAGTCGCTGATCGAACGGCGGCTGTTCACCGTCAGGCGCCTCTTTTGCGCGTCGCCCGCCTACCTCGCCGCGCATGATGCGCCACAACATCCGCGCGACCTGCTGCAGCACACGACCGCGCTGTATTCCGGCTACCCGTCGCGCAACCGCTGGACGATGACGCGCGGCGACGAGGTCGTCGAAATGGAGCTGCCGGGCATGATCCGCTCGAACTCCGTGCACCTGCTGCGCGAGTACGCGCTGACCGGGGGCGGCGTCGTCTGCCTGCCCACGCTCGTGGCGAGCGATGCGCTCGTCGCGGGCCGCCTGGTACCGATCCTGACCGACTATCAGCTCGCGCCGCTGAGCTTTGCGGCCGTTTATCCCGCGACGCAGCGACAGGCGCTGAAGGTGAAGGCGCTGGTCGAATTCCTCGCGGACCATATCGGCGACGAATCCCCGTGGGATCGTCCCCTCCTGGAGCGCGGCTGGGTGCGTTGAACCGCACGGATTATTCGCGAAACGCAAATGCCGTAATCGCCGTCCGTTGCCTTGTTGCTGCTGTGCGTTGCCCCTAGAGTTGAATCCAACAAGCAGTTCAACTCAGGAGACAGCAATGACCGACACGGCATTCCACACCGTCTTTGGCTCGCTCGACCATTACCGGAAGGGCGAGATCGAAATCACCAGCGGCAGCGCCCGCCACTACGCGTTCTCGAACGTGTTCGAGGTCGCATCGAAATCGGCTCCGTATGAAAAGGTCGTCGCCGGCAAGAACCTCGAATACGTGATCGAAGTGCTGCGGACCGACGGCCAGTCGCCGTGGTTCGCGTGCCCGCACGACGAGTTCGTGATCCAGATGGACGGCGAAGTCCGGATCGACTTCATCAAGCTCGATTCGCCGCCGAAGTCGGGGCGCGGCACCGTGAGCGCCGGCGCCCAGCCGGCCGGCCGCAAGATGGGGTATGTCGTGCTGCGCAAGGGCCATCAGGCGCTGCTGCCGGCCGGTTGTGCATACCGCTTCACCGCGAGCCGGCCGGGCGTCGCGCTGGTGCAGACCGTCCTTGGCGAGCTGTCCGTGGAGAAGTGGGCCGAAATCTGCCTGCACTGATTCGTCCGACCTCATTCGACATTCCCAGGAGACACGTTATGGCCACCCTCGACACCCTCGACCTTTCCACGGGCTTTGCCGCCGATCTGGTGCGATCGACCGAAGCCGATGCCGTCACCGGCTACCGCCGCTTCCAGCTCGGCGAATTCGCGTTCCAGCGCGACGAATACTTTGTGAAGATCAGCTGGCCCGCGAAAGGCCGGACCCGCACGCATGCGATGCCGGCGGACGCATTCCTGCGCGCGATGATGCGCGACGTGGCGTGGGGCTTCTTCTACGGCTGGGTGAATTTCGACCACGTGTTCGGCACACGCAATCACTACGGCAAGGTGGACGTGTATGCGGGCACGTTCAACGGCATCCTGAAGGACGCCGGCGTCGACTACACCGAGACATTCGAAACGCCCACGATCATGGCGACCTTCAAGGCGATGCTGCACGACTGGACGAACGAAGGCTTCGATCCGTTCGCGGCGCCCGAGGAAACGGGCACGGCGTTCGGGCGCAAGCACGGCGACAACGGCGCGGCGATCGAGCGCACGCGCATCGCGACGCGCCGCATGCCGGGCCTCGAAGGCGACTCGCCGCTGCGCGACGACCTGCCGGTCAACCGCGCGTTCCTCGACGTCGCGCAGGACGAACCGGAAGTGCATGTCGAGCCGGGCTTCGAAGGCGAACTGCACGCGTTCAATCTGTTCAAGTACCTGTCGCGCTCGGACGTCACGTGGAATCCGTCGGTCACGTCGGTCTGCGGGCGCAGCCTGTTCTGCCCGACCACCGAGGAATTCATCCTGCCGGTGTTCCATGGCAACGACCGCGTCGAATGGTTCCTGCAACTGTCCGACGAAATCGTGTGGGACATCGGCGACAAGAACACCGGCGCACCGCGCGCACGCGTCACGATGCGCGCAGGCGACATCTGCGCGATGCCCGCCGACATCCGGCATCAGGGTTATTCGACGAAGCGGTCGATGCTGCTCGTCTGGGAAAACGCGACGCCGGACCTGCCGCAACGCTACGAGAGCGGCGAGCTCGCGCCGTATCCGATCGCGTTCTGAGCAACGCAGCCGCTTCCGCTTCAGCCCTGTACCGAGGACGATTCATGCAAACCCAACTCTTCATCGACGGGCGTTTCGTTGACGCCGTCGACCGCGGCACGATCGACGTGCTGAACCCGCACGACGGCTCCGTCATCACGAAGATCGCGGCAGCCGACGCGGCGGATGTCGATCTCGCCGTCGAAGCCGCCGCGCGCGCGTTTCCCAAATGGTCGGCCCTGCCGGCCGCCGAACGCGGCCGGTTGCTGCTGCGCCTCGCCGACGCAATCGAGGCCAACGCCGACGAACTGGCGCGGCTCGAATCGCTGGACACCGGCCACCCGATCCGCGATTCGCGTGCGCTCGACGTGCCGCGCACGGCCGCCTGCTTCCGCTACTTCGGCGGCATGGCCGACAAGCTGCAAGGCTCGGTGATTCCGGTCGAAACCGGCTTCCTGAACTACGTGCAGCGTGCGCCGATCGGCGTGGTCGGCCAGATCGTGCCGTGGAATTTTCCGCTGATGTTCACGAGCTGGAAGATGGGCCCGGCACTCGCCGCCGGCAACACCGTCGTGCTCAAGCCGTCGGAAATCACGCCGCTGTCGACGTTGCGCATCGTCGAGCTGATGGCCGAGGTCGGGTTTCCCGCCGGTGTCGTCAATATCGTCCCGGGCTACGGGCATACGGCCGGCCAGCGGCTCGCCGAACATCCGGGGGTCGGCAAGATCGCGTTCACGGGGTCGACGGCCACCGGCCGCCGGATCGTCGAAGCGTCGCAGGGCAACCTGAAGCGCGTGCAGCTCGAACTGGGCGGCAAGGGCGCCAACCTCGTCTTCGACGATGCCGACCTCGACGCGGCCATCAACGGCGCCGCATGGGCGATCTTCCACAACCAGGGGCAGGCGTGCATCGCCGGTTCGCGTCTCGTGCTGCACGAACGCATCGCGGATGAATTCCTCGAGCGATTTGTCGCGCTCGCGTCGTCGATCCGCATCGGCAACCCGCTCGACGCCGATACCGAGATGGGGCCGCTGACCTCGAAGCAGCACCTCGATCGCGTGCTGTCGTACGTCGACGTCGCGCGCGAGCAGGGCGGCCGCGTGCTCACGGGCGGCAGCGCGCCGCAGGACCCGGCGCTCGCCGGCGGCTACTACGTGCGCCCGACGGTCATCGAAGCGAGGAGCGCGGCCGATCGCGTCGCGCAGGAGGAAGTGTTCGGCCCGTTCGTCACGGTGCTGCGCTTCGGCAGCGACGACGAAGCGCTGGCCATCGCCAACGCGACGGAATACGGGCTGGGCAGCGGCCTCTGGACGAAGGACCTCTCGCGCGCGCACCGGATGGCATCGCGGATCAACGCAGGCATGTGCTGGATCAACTGCTACAAGCGCGTCAATCCGGGCAGCCCGTTCGGCGGCGTCGGCAAGTCGGGTTATGGCCGCGAGATGGGCTTCGAGGCCATGCACGACTACACGGAAGCGCGATCGGTGTGGGTCAACGTCGACGGCAACGTGCCGCCGCACTTCAAGCGCTGAGGTTTTCCATGGATCGCTTCGTCTATCAGGGCACGCCTTCCCGCGTGGTGTTCGAATGGGGCGCACTCGCGAGGCTGCCGGACGAGCTGTCGACGCTCGGCGCCCGCCGCGCGCTTGTCTTGTCCACGCCCGAGCAGCGGCCGCTCGCCGAGCGCGTGGAGGCGATCCTGGGCGAGCGTGCGGCCGGCATCTGTGCGCAGGCGGTCATGCACGTGCCGGTCGAGGTCGCGCATGCCGCCCGCGAGATGGCCGGCGAGCTGGACGCGGACTGCTGCGTCGCGATCGGCGGCGGCTCGACGATCGGGCTCGGCAAGGCCATTGCGCTCGAGTCGGTGTTGCCGATCCTGGCCGTGCCGACGACGTACGCCGGTTCGGAAATGACGCCGATCTTCGGGCTCACGGAAGGCCGACTGAAGCGCACCGGGCGCGACGCGCGCGTGCTGCCGCGTACGGTGCTCTACGACCCGTCGCTGACGGTGTCGCTGCCGCCGGACATTTCCGCGGCGTCGGGCATCAATGCGATGGCGCACGCCGTCGAGGCGCTCTATGCGGAAGACGCGAACCCGGTGATCAGCCTGATGGCGGAAGAGTCGATCCGCGCGCTCGGTGAAGCGTTGCCCGTGATCGTGCGCGATCCGGAACATCGCGCGATGCGCAGCCGCGCGTTGTACGGCGCGTGGCTCGCCGGAACCTGCCTGGGCGCGGTCGGCATGGCGCTGCACCACAAGCTGTGCCACACGCTCGGCGGCACCTTCAACCTGCCGCACGCACAGACGCACGCGGCGATGCTGCCGCATACCGCGCACTACAACCATGCCGCCGCGCCCGATGCGCTGCGCCGCGTGGCGCGCGCCTTGGGCGGGAACGACGCAGCCGAAGCCGGCCCGCTGCTGTTCGCGCTGAATGCGCGGCTCGGCATCGCACCGGCGCTCGCCGACCTCGGGATGCCGGAGAGCGGTCTCGACGAAGCGGCCGACCTCGCCTGTCGCAACCCGTACGCGAACCCGCGGCCGATCGAACGCGCGGCGATTCGCGCGCTGCTTCAGCACGCATGGGAAGGACGCGCACCGCGGTGAGCGGCTCGCGCGTCAATGGAGACAGACATGAGCGATGACCACCATGACGGCAATGCCGGACTGACCGGGCAGGTCGCCGCCGGCTTCGACGGCACGCCAGGCGCGCGCCTGCGCGTACGGTGCCTCGTACGGCCTCTTCGCGCGTTCGTCCTCGACCGGAGTTGATCGACATGGCGCGATTTTTTGCGGTGTTTGCGACGGATCAGCCGGGCATGCGCGACGTGCGCGATCGCATGCGGCCGATTCATCGAACCTACCTGCGCTCGGCCGACCAGCACGGCGTGGTCGTGCGGCTCGGCGGCCCGACGCTGGACCCGCACGGCGACGCGATGAACGGCACGCTGCTCGTCGTGGAGGCGGACGACATTCACACGGTGATGCAGTTCGTCGGCAACGATCCGTACGTGAAGGAAGGGCTGTTTTCGCACGTCGAAGTGCGGCCGTGGGACTGGAGCCTCGGCAATCCCGAGCAGCGGGTGTGAGACATGGAAGCCCGACAACTCTGCCGTTTTTCCGATGTGCCCGACGGCGGCGCGCGGGTCGTCGACGAGGCCTGCATCGGACGTCCCGTGATCGTCGTGAGACGCGGCGGGCAGGTGTGGGCGTACGTGAATCGCTGCCCGCACTTCTCGGTGCCGCTCGATTTCGTCCCGGGCAGCGTTTCCTGTTACCGGTCGCAGGTGTTGATGTGTGCCCATCACAGCGCGCTGTTCCGGTTCGACGATGGCGTGTGTATCGACGGGCCTTGCTCGGGTTCTGCGCTGGAGGCCGTGACGGTCGAGGTGGATTCCACCGCGTGGATCGTCCATCGGGGCGCTTGATTCGGGCGCTTCGACGAGTACGAGCGGGGCGGGTCGATGCGGCGGTCATCGAATTGATCAATCAGTCGAGCTAACCATGGTTCAGGCGTTGTTCGATTCCGCCTGAATGAACGCAATTTCCTTTGAAGCACCGAGCGAGCACCCGCCACGTAGCGGGTGGCGGCCTCGCATTTTCATAAAAAAGACGGAGACGACATGAAACTCAGGTTTGGAGCAGTGGTGATGCTTGCCGTGGCGCACGGCGCATGGGCACAGAGCAGCGTGACGATGTTCGGTCTGATCGATGCAGGCATTTCTTATGTCAGCAACGAGGGCGGCGGAAAGAACGTCAAGTTCGACGACGGCATATTCGCGCCCAATCTCTTCGGCTTTCGCGGGACTGAAGACCTCGGTGGCGGGTATCGCGCGACGTTCGCGCTCGTGAACCAGTTCTCGATGGCGAACGGCAGCATCGTCGGGACGGGGATTTTCGGCCGCAACGCGTATGTGGGCCTCGAAAGCAACCGGTTCGGCCGCATCACGCTGGGCAACCAGTACGACTTCATGGTGGATTCGCTCTTTTCGAAGGGCAATGCGATCGCGCGCGATATCTCGGGGCTGTACGGCTTTCGCAATGGCCCGTTCCAGCGTCTCGCGCTACCGGGCAATCCGACTGGTGCGTTCGATTGGGATCGCACGGCAGGCAGCAAGCCGATCGCGAATTCCGTCAAGTACAGTTCGCCGACGGTCGCGGGTTTTTCCGGCGGCGTGATGTACGCGTTCGGCGGGGTGGCCGGCTCGGTCGGCGCGGACAATGCGGTCAGCGCCGGGGTGAGCTACGAGATGGGGGCGTTCGGGATCGGTGCGGCCTACACGAACGAGAAGTACGGTCCCGCGCCTGGCGTGCCGACCACCAGCGTGCGCAACTGGGGTGTCGGGATGCATTACGACTTCGGTGCCGTGACCGCGAGTGCGCTGGTGACGACCGTGCACAACGCGTTCAACGATGCCGGCGTGTGGATGGCGGAGACCGGCGGGCTGTGGCACATCAGGCCGGATGTCGTGCTGGGCGCGAAGTACATGTACATGAAGGGCAACGAAGCGGTGAACGACAACCACGCGCATCAGGTCAGTGTGGCGCTTCAGTACCTGTTTTCGAAGCGGACGATGGTTTATGTATCGGCCGACTACCAACGCTCGAACAGCGGCGCGAATGCGCAGGTCAACGGCGTGCTGGATCCGAACGGGGCTTCAGGTTCGGCGAACCAGACGGTGGCGCGGGTGGGGCTGCATACGGTGTTTTGACGGGGCGGCGGGCGGATCCGGGGCCAAGGTCGGCCCGCCAATGGACTACTCTGCTGCGGCCGCCGCCTCTTTGGCCTTGTCCTGTTCCGCCGCCAGCGCGGCATCTGCCGCCTGCGCGCGCTGGATGGCCGGGCGCGCAAGCACGCGATCGATGTAGGCGCGAATGCGCGGCGTCTCGGGCACCAGCTTGAACATCGTGGTCCAGTTCAGCGCCGAGCCCCACAGCACGTCGACCGCGGTAAAGCGCTCGCCCAGCAGGTAAGGCCCCTGCGCCAGTTGCGCATCGATCGTGTCGACGACGGTATCGAAGTCGCCATAGGGCGACGTCGAGTAGGCCGCGGGCGGGCGATTCATCGATCGGTCGACGAGGGCCGGCTCGAAACACGAACCGTAGAACGTCATCCAGCGCAGATAGGGGCCGCGCAGCGAATCGCCCGGCGCCGGCGACAGGCCGGCTTCCGGATACAGTTCCGCCGCATACAGGTAGACGGCCGCCTGCTCGGTGACGATCACGTCGCCGTGACGCAGCGCGGGAACCTTGCCCAGCGGATTGATGCGCAGGTATTCGGCGTCGCGGTGTTTTCCGGTGGAGAGATCGAACGCGTGCAGTTCATGGTCGGCGCTCAGTTCCTCGAGCAGCATCCGCACGCCGGCCGAGCGGCTGCGCGGAGAGTGGAACAGGGTCAGGTGACGGTCTTGCGGCATGGCGGGCTCCGGTGGGTGCGTTCGTCGGCAGGGGTTCGAATGTAGGACGGTTGCGCCCCCTCGTCTTGGAAAAACCCGCTGCGGCGGTGCATCATTGCGCCTTCACCTCACCGGTTCCCGACCATGGCCGACCTGCGTAACGTGACCGACACGCCCAAGGGCGTGGTCGGCCCGAAGGCGATCAATCAGCGCTTCCGTCTCAATCGTTATCACCCGCGAGCCGAACTGGCCGGCGTGCTGGATCACCACTGGATCGTCGAATGGGATCTGCGCGGCCAGCCGCCTTACGTGCAGCGCACACTGCCGTATCCGTGCGTGAATGTGGTGTTCGACCGGCGGCAGACGGGGATCTTCGGTGTGGTGTCGGGGGCGTTCGAGACGACGCTCGCGGGCGCCGGCAGGGTGATCGGCTTGCGGTTCCGGCCGGGCGCGTTCCGGGCGTTTTTCGGCAAACCGGTGCATCTGACGACCGACAAGGTGCTGCCGGTGTCGACGCTGTTCGGCTGCGGCGATGCGGAAGCCGAAGCGGCCGTGCTCGGCGCCGGGGACGATGCCGGGATGGTGGCGGCGGCCGAGGCGCTGCTGTTGCGGGTGCTGCCGCCGCCCGATCCGCAGGTCGAGCGTATTCATGCCATCTTGCAGATGCTGCAGCAGGACATCGGGCTTACGCAGGTGCGCGACCTGGCCGAGCGTGCGGGGTTGAGCGAACGCACGTTGCAGCAGCTCTTTTCCAGCCATGTCGGGGTGACGCCCAAATGGGTGATCTGTCGTTATCGCCTGCACGAAGCCGCGGACAAGCTCGCGGGCGGCGAGGCGGTCGATCTCGCGGAGCTGGCCCAGGCGTTGGGGTATTTCGATCAGGCGCACTTCACGCGCGACTTCCGGAAGCTGGTGGGGAAGGCGCCGGCGGAGTATCGGCGCGAGGACGGGCGGGGATGAGTGTGCGGATTCCTGACGGGGGGCGCTGCGCGTTTCCCACCGGTTGTTGCCGCCCGGGCAACACGGTAGTGTGTCCGTTGGCCTGCCGCCGTGCCGACGACGAACCTATGATGGGCGCGCCGGCCGTCCGTGAATATCAAACGGCGGGTGCGTTGCCGATCATTCCACCCTATAGTGCACGTCGTTGATCGATCTGCAAGAAACTCAGGAGTTCGTCGTGTTTTACCGGAAATCCACATTGGGTCGCTCGAACTACGCGTGCATCGTCGCCCTGACGATGATGCTGGCGCCGGTCGCGGCGCATGCAGCGGCGGAGGCTGCGGACGGCACGGCGCGCGTCGCGTCGGCTGTCCATCCCGACACGTCGCCGGCACGACCGATTGCCGGCGACGACCCGGTTGCAATCCGGGACGCACTGAAGAAGCTGCACATCACTACCCTCTCACCTTCGTTGCGCGACCGGGTTCGCGGCCTGGTGTCCAGCGCGGTCGACCGGCGTGGCCCGAATCCCGACCTGGCGTCCGTCGATCTGGATCGTGACGTGACGTTCGTAGTACCGGTGCGGTACGGGCTGAGGTACTCGTCACGCCGGCACCTGTTGACGCTGGACGTCGACCTGTTCGACGCAGAGCGCAACGACCGGACGGGCATCCTGCTCAGAAAAGTCACGACGGGGCCGCGAGGGCGCGGGCTCGTGATTGCACCGGAAGCGAAGGCGAAAGGGTACATCCAGCACGTCGACATCATCGAACTCGATTCCGGCCAAGGAAAAAAGACCGCGATTCGTAGCCGCATGCGGCTATCGCCCGCCGAGCACGCACGAGCGAGCGGCGAATTCGCACTCGTTTTCTCCGGGCGGCTGGTTCGGCCTTACCTGACGGAACAAACCGAGCATGTCGATCCGAGTATCGACGAGCCGACCGACATCACGACGAGGATCTCCACGCTACACATGGATATCCATGACATCTCGCTGGTGAGTGAGTCGAGCGGCATCGTCGTGTCGAAGAAGCTGCACTTGTCGAAGTAGCGGGGTTCTCGAACGGGGCTTCGACCGGCCACGAAGCTCCGCATGTGAAGGCGGACGATGCTACGGGGCGCGGACGGTTGTGTCGCAGCCGATCTGCCGTCCGGGCATCCGTGAGGCTGCCTCGGCCCTCATGTAAGATGCGCACAGCTTCACCCGGTCTTGAGAGGGGCCGGTTCTCGCGCCACAACGGCAATCAGCCGCACAACAACAAGGAAGCCACGAGAAATGCCGGGGATTCCCGCTGAAACCTTTACTGTCTGGCACACGATCCTGTCCGTGGCCCGACACGCACCGTCGCCGCACAACGTTCAGCCGTGGCGGGTGCAACTGATCTCGGACGATTGCGCCGAGCTGTTCATCGACGGCACGCGCACGCTGCCGAAAGAAGACACGACCGGCGCGTTCCTGTTGTCCGCGATGGGCATGTTCATCGACGCGATCGATCTGCTCGCGGCACCGCATGGCTTGCGCGTCGAATGGCAACTGCATCGCCCGGTGCAGGAATTCGCGGCGATCCTGTCCCGGCCGACGCCGCCGGGGCTGATTCCGTTCGCTGCGCTGCGGCTTGTCGCCAACACCAACGCGGATGCGCCGCGCGACGATCCGTCTGCGCTGATGCTGGCGCGCCGCACGTCGCGCATTTCGATGGACCCGACACCGGTGCCGGATGCCGCCGTCACGCAACTGGCGGCGCTGGCCGACGAATGGGGGCATCGATATACGCATCTGTCGGGTGCGGAACTGATCGAGCCGATCATCGCGGCGAACATCGACGCCGTGTTTCATGACATGAACGTCGCGGACTACCACGATGAAATCACGGCCTGGTTCCGGTTCACGGAACGCTCGACTGCCCGACATCGCGACGGTCTCGACTGGCGCTGCATGAACCTGTCGCGCGCCGAGTTCTGGATGTCCGCGCGTCTGTCGAAGATCCTGATGTTCAAGCCGACGCGCTTCTATTTCAAGCGCCGGTACCGGTCGCAGCTCGGCCATGTGCCGGTGATCGGCGTGTTGAGCGGCGATTTCTTCAATCCGGAGAAGGCGATCGAGTCGGGCCGCTTCCTGCTGCGCTTCTGGCTGGCGCTGACGAGCCTCAGCCTGTACCTGCATCCGTACGGCAACCTGGTCACGAACCCCGACGCCGCCGCGTGGTTCAGCACGCATGCCGGGGTCGACCGCGCATGGCTCGTGTTCAAGGTCGGCTACTCGCGTACGCCGCCGCAAAGCCAGCGCAGGGCGCTTGCCGACATCCTCGTCGATGCGCCGGTTCCATCCCATTCGCCGCAATCCGCATGAACACGCTCATTCGCCTCTTTCTCGAAGCCGTTCTCTGGACGCTCTGGTTCCTTCGCCGCGTGATCAGCGTCGACGGACGTCTCTATGTGTTCCTCAACGCGCCGATTTTTCAGCCGTATCTGGCTTATGTCGGCCGCATGCGCGCCCGCGTCGCGTTCCTCAAGGCGAGCACGTCGTGCCCGGCCTACATCGAGTTCCTGAAGGCCGAAGGCTACAAGGCCGGCGGCAAATGGCGGCTGGCGGACCTGCCCGCCATGACCAAGGAGAATTACATCAAGCGCTATTCGATCGAGCAGCGCTGCTACGGTGGCGCCATTCCGAAGTCGGGTGTCGTCATCGACGAATCGTCGGGGTCGACGGGGCAGCCGAACAACTGGGTGCGCAGCGCGGCCGAACGCAGCGACGTCAAGCGCATCCTGCAACTGAACTATCAGCTGGTGTTCCGCGACTCCGGCAAGATGCTGCTGAACTGCTTTGCGCTCGGGCCGTGGGCGACCGGCATGAACGTGTCGATGTCGCTCGTCGACGTCGGCATCATGAAGTCGATCGGCCCGGACAAGGCCAAGCTGATCAACACGCTGAAGCTGTTCGGGCCGAAATACCAGTACCTGATATTCGGCTACCCGCCGTTCATCCGTTCGGTGGTCGACGAATGCGATCTCGACCTGAGCGCGTACCACATCGATTTCATCGTCGGCGGGGAAGGGTTGTCGGAAGCGTTGCGCGACCATCTGCTGCGCAAGGCGAGCACGGTGATCTCGTCGTATGGCGCGTCGGACCTCGAGATCAACATCGGCGTCGAGACGCCGACGACGATCGGCCTGCGGCGTGCGTTGCTCACGCGGCCCGAGCTGTGCCGCGAGCTGTTCGGCCGCGATACGCCGCCGATGATTTTCCAGTACAACGCGCTCGATTATGTGATCGAAACGAATGACGATGGCGAACTGCTGGTGACCATCGGGCGGCAGTCGGGCGCGGCGCCGAAGATCCGGTACAACATTCGCGATTCGGGTGGGACGTATCGATTCCGCGAGCTGAACAGGCGCCTGTCGGCGCATGGCATGCGCCTGCAGGATTTTGCCGCGCGGACCAGCCATTTCCCGTTCCTGTTCGTGTACGGCCGCAACGATTCGAGCGTGCCGTTCTATGGCGCGAAAGTGTTCCCGTCCGACATCGAGCAGGTTCTGTCCGCTTCGCCGGTGCTGCATGACGCGATCAGCACGTTCCAGCTCGCGACGACCGAGGATGCGCAGTTGACGAGTTTCCTGCACCTCCATCTCGAACGGGCGTTGGGCAGTGCGCCGATGCCGCTCGACGATGCGGCGCTGCATGGCGAGATGGTCGAGGGTATGAAGCGCGTGAATCAGGATTTCCGCGAAGTGTCGAGGCTGTTCGATCCGAAGCAGGTGGTCGTGCATCTGCATGAGCACGATACGGGGCCGTTCCAGGGGCGGGATATCCGGATCAAGAACAGGTATATCGCGTGAGGGCGTAGGTTTCGGGGTGGTTGGAGGGCGGTGAGGAGGACTGACACAGCTCTTCCTGTCGAGTCGCTTACAAGGGCTGGATCGGTGAGGTCGTCCGGCTAAAGTGCCGCTCTCCCGACACTTCTTGCGCTACGCGTGCTTTTCGATATAATGAACCATCGTTCGGAATGTCGAACGAGAGAAATCAAGCATCCAGAGTCGGGTTATCCGACGCCAACCTGCCCTCCCGGGCAAGGTGGACGCCCTTGAGGCGATGCGGCCGATTTACGGCAACGAAACGGGAGCAGCATGGCTGGCACCGGTTCGATAACCACTCAACCGGAGCAATCATGCGCCAGGATACCGCTGCTTCCCGCCAGACCGTCTGTGAAGACTGGTCGCACCTCCTTCCCGGTTTCACGCTCACGCATACGGTTCATCTCGTTTCGGGATTGAATCCGGGCATCGTGTCGACAGCGGCTGCCGTACTCGAAGGCGAAACCGCCACGGTCGACCGGTGGGCCATCGCCCGCTGTGGCGACGTTCTCGAGCAGAAGATCGTTCTCGGGGAAATGACGGAAGGGCAAGCGGTTCGGCTGCGCGATCGACTTGCCGCGCTCGATGGCGTGCTGCGCACGAGGATGGAGCATCATTTCGTTCGGGCTGGTTCGGCTGCCTCCGGGAATTGAGCGGAGGGTGGCTGTCAGGCGATGCATGGTCGTTGTCGCCGTTCGGCTGATGTTGGTGCCAAATGAAAGCGCTCTGCGTCGCGTGCACATTGGACGTCACCGGTATTTTTTCCCACGGCCGCCCGTTGATCGCCGCGCGGCCAGTGCCAATTCATTGAACATTTCCGAGAGACTTGTGCGGAGCGAAGTCGAGCCGCCTGCTGCTCGTTGCGCGCGTCCCATTCCGCAAGCATGCGACCGACTCAAAGGCCCGCCGACCTTGCACGGTAAGATATCGACGGGCCTGCTGCCGGCTCCCTGGTTGGTTGTGGGCGATATTCTCAATCATGAGAGATTGAAGATGACGGATGATGATTTTGTGCGGGCGCGAACGGCATTGAGATCATTCATGTCGGAAATGAATCATTGGGAAAAGGATTTTTATAAGCAGAAGCGCAATGCCTTGGAGGGCGGGCTCGACGTATCGGAAGTTGACGAGTGTGCTCGGAAGGCGCTTTCGGGAATTTTCGAGAGATGGACATTGCAGGATAAGACAAACCAAGGTCGTCTGATTGACTTGGGTTGCTCGGATCCGCCGACATACAACCCTGAAACTGACATTGAAGACGGCGTGGAATCCGCCGACGGAGAGGTGGTTTTCATCATTCGTCAAACCGTCGGGATGTTGGCGATATTCCGAATCACCATGAAGAACGACGCGGGCGAGTGGAGTGTGAGAAAAAAGGAATTCGTCAATTTTAAGGACAAGTGGCAGCGGTCAGTGCTGTAGCGAGCGCTACCCGACCTGCTGTTCCGGTTCGGTGTCGTTCAAACCGGCGCGCCTCCCGAGGTGCGGGAGAACCGGATGAGAAACTGCTTGCAAGGGCCGGTGGTGCTTCAATCGCGTATGGTGATGCGCCATCGTGGAATCGACCGTCGTGTAGAGGAGGTTTGCTTTAGGGTCCGGCTGCGGATTCTCCGGAGAGACTGCTGGCGATCTGCCTGGTCGAGGCCATAGAGACGCTGTTTAATTCCAACACCCCTGACATCTATCTTCGGTCCGTACGAGATTCACAAAGCGAGCGGTGGCAAGGTTTCATCGAGGAAACAGTCCGAAAGGCTCGCATGCGGTATCGCTGCTCAAACTTTGGCGTTACGCAACCTCAGCGCGTTCGAGATGACAGACGCGGAACTCAAACTCATCGCAAGCGCCGCGATCATCGGCGAGAGCAGCAATCCTGTGAACGGGTAAAGTACCCCGGCCGCCAACGGAACCCCAAGCGCGTTGTACACGAACGCGAAGCCGAGGTTTTGCTTCATGTTCGCGACAGTTGCCTCGGACAGCTCTCGCGCTCGTGCGATGCCGCGCAAGTCGCCTTTGACGAGCGTCACTTGCGCGCTGCTCATCGCCACGTCCGTGCCTGTTCCCATGGCGACGCCGACATCGGCTTTCGCGAGCGCCGGGGCGTCGTTGATGCCGTCGCCAGCCATCGCCACAACATGCCGGGCCTGCTGGAGCTTCGTCACCAAGTCGAGCTTGTCGGCCGGCTTGACCTCGCCGTGATATTCGTCGATACCGAGTCTCTCGGCAACGGCCTTGGCCGTTACCACCCCATCGCCGGTCGCCATAACGACTCGGATGCCGTTCTCCTTCAACGTCGCAAGCGCCTCCGGCGTGGTGGTCTTGATTGGGTCGGCAACCGCAAGCAAACCGGCCAAACGGCCATCGACTGACAGGTACATGACGCTCGCACCTTGCGCTCGCATACGGTCTGCTTCCTTCGCTAGCGACTCGACGGACACCCGGTCAGTCTGCATGAGCGCGGTATTGCCCAACGCCAGCCGTCGACCGGCGACCAGCCCGCGCACGCCGATGCCCGTCACGGATTCGAATTTTTCCGCTCGGTCCAGCTGCACCCCTTTCTCGCGTGCCGCGGAGACGATTGCAGCCGCGAGCGGATGTTCGCTGCCTTGGTCGAGACTGGCGGCCAGGTGAAGCACTTCATCGGCCGAGTGTCCGTTCGTTCCGACAGCCCGCTCGAACGCAGGACGCCCTTCGGTCAGCGTCCCGGTCTTGTCCACAATCAGGACATCGACCTTTCGAAAATTCTCGATGGCAGCGGCGTCCCGAAAGAGAACCCCCGTGGTAGCACCTTTGCCGCTCGCCACCATGATGGACATCGGCGTCGCGAGCCCCAACGCGCATGGACACGCGATGATGAGCACTGCGACAGCGTTGATAAGGCCAAACACCCAGCTGGGCTCCGGCCCGAATATGCCCCACAGGAGGAATGTCAGAAACGCGACGCTGACGACCCCGACGACGAATACTCCCGCAACCTTATCCGCCATCCGCTGCATGGGCGCGCGAGACCGCTGAGCCTGCGCGACCATCTGCACGATTTGCGAGAGCACAGTCTGCGAGCCGACCTTCTCCGAGCGAATGACCAGACTGCCCGTTGCGTTCATCGTCGCGCCAATGACGTGGTCGCCGACACGCTTCGTGACCGGAATGGGCTCGCCTGTAATCATGGACTCGTCCAACGAACTCGTGCCGTCAGTCACGACACCATCCACAGGGACTTTCTCGCCTGGCCGCACCCGAAGCTGGTCGCCCACATGCACGTGGGACAACGGAATGTCTTCCTCTGAGCCGTTCGGGTTAATGCGGCGCGCCGTCTTGGGTGCGAGCCCTAGCAGCGCCTTGATGGCTGCGGACGTTTGCGAGCGGGCCTTAAGTTCGAGCAATTGTCCGAGTAGCGTCAGCGAAATGATGACTGCCGCAGCTTCAAAATACACGCTGACTCGGCCGTGCATGCTGTACGTTTCAGGAAACACGCCGGGGAAGATGGTGGCGATGACACTGTAGATATACGCCGCACCTGTTCCGAGCCCGATGAGGGTCCACATGTTGGGGCTGCGGTTCATGAACGAACGCGCGCATCGCGCGAAAAACGGTAGGCCTGCCCACAAGACGACCGGTGTCGACAGAATGAATTCGACCCAGCTCTCGCTGCGAACATCCATCAATTCGAAACGATGGCCGAACATCGCCAGGACGAACACTACGATGGTCAGTGGCAGCGTCCACCAGAATCGACGTCGGAAATCGACCAATTCGGGATTTTCGCCTTCGTCAACGCTGGGCAGAATCGGTTCCAGTGTCATGCCGCACTTCGGACATTGCCCGGGATGGTCCTGGCGAATTTCCGGGTGCATCGGGCACGTGTAGAGGGTGCCCCCGGGAACTGCTTGCGGTTGCTCAATGGTCGAGGGCTCGGCGTACTTGGACGGCGCAGCCTGGAATTTCTCCAGGCAAGCCTCGCTGCAGAACGTGTACCACTTGGCATGGTGTTCGCAGCGGAAGCGTGACGCATCGGTCACCGTCATTCCACAGACCGGGTCGCGAAGTGAATCTGCGCGATGAACGTGTTCTACCTGAACCTGATGGTGATGAGTATGCGCGTCGCGCCTATGCTCGGTGGAATGGGCATGCTTGTCCGTCTCACGAGCGTGAGATTCGCCCGATGCCCCGTGCTCGGAAATCCGTGGGTGATACAGCTTGTCTTCGCCGGATTGGCCGCTCATTTGATGCTCCTTTGAGTACCCGTTCCACTTCCGCTGGGGGCCGTTGCCCCGCGCGTTCGATATTGACGTAACGGCGGTGCCGCGAACGGTGAGGCCCTATTGTCAAATCGGGGCACGCCGGCGACGACGCTTCGATGTGTTGAGCGATAGCGCGGAGCAACGTTCATTCCATGCTTTTCCGTTGCAGGGAGATGGGTAGGTGTACGGAATTGCGTCAATTGGGTTCACTCAAGCGGTTGTGTAACCACGCGAAGAAGACGCCGGCTGCAAAGAACCAGACCGCGAACACAAAGGCCGGGTAGACAACAAACCACCAGGACAATGGCTCGCCCGTCTGGAGACGCCGGAAATCGAGTCCGTGAAAAAGTGCGTTCATGAAGTTCATGAACGGTTCGGGAAGTGCCATCCATACGAGCGTGCATAGGACATAGAAGAGCACAACCGTGGCCGAGAGCGTCACGCCAGTCTTGAAGGGCTTCATGCCAGCCTCCTCATCCCGGAAGAGTGCGATTGAGTTCGGCGGCAGCGCCAGCTGCGGAGAGCCGTCTGAAATCAATGTACTTGAGCCGGGCGTTTTCCGAACAAGTTCGGCACGAAGCGCGGCGTGTGTGCCGCGTATTCACGCCACGCAGTGCCGAACCGTGCCTCCGAATCGCGCTCCTCTTGTCTGGCTAGTCGAACGTACATGAAAACCAGAACAGGAAACATGGCCAAGGTCACGAGCGTGGGCCATTGGAGCAGGAAGCCCAGCATGATGACGACGAATCCGACGTACTGGGGATGTCGGATCTTCGAGTAGGGCCCGGTGGTGGCCAACTCGTTGTTACGCTGAGCTTCATACAGTACGTGCCATGCGGTGGACAACAAGTAGAAGCCGCCCAATATCAGGAAGAAACTGAGGAGATGCGGAAGTCCGCCATGCGGGTCGCCGTGTCTGCCGGTCAGGGTCCACCAGAGGTGTCCAGCGTCGTGCGACAGCAAATTGGCCTGTGGAAAGCGCGTCTGCAACCAACCCGACAGCAAATAGATGGTGAGCGGAAACCCGTACATCTCCGCGAATAGCGCGACGATGAAAGCGGAGAATCCACCGAACGTTCTCCAGTCCCGCTTTGTTGCCGGCTTGAAGAAGCTGAACGCGAAGATGATGAAGACGAGAGAATTGATAGCAACGAGGCTCCACAGCCCGTAACCGTCACCGATGCTGGTCATGACTGTCTCCCGAATCGGGGCGCCCATCGGTCGATTTTGTCCCATGATGCCCGTGCCCATGGTGCATAAACAGATGCATCAGCGGGCACGAGAGCAACAGCAAATAGGGCAACACGCCAAGGAAATGGGCGCGATGTTCCGTGAGTAACAGGAAGAGTGCGATTGCAGCGAAGCCTGCGAGCGCGATGGCCGACCGCGATTTCCAGAACGACCGACCAGCATGCGGGCTGTCATCCATGGCTGCCTCCTGTTTCGTATCGTCACTTCTCCGCCGGATGCTCCCGAGCAGCCTGACGGTCCATCATTGCCTGCATCATCATTTGCATCATGTCCATGCGCATTTCCATACTGCCCTGCCGCGACGACATCGGCATACCGGACGAGTGAGCGCCCATCATTTCCATCATGCCCATGCCGTTTTGCATGACTTTCATTTGCTCGTCCATCAGGGCAGCGCGCTCTTCAGGCGTCTTCGCATTCATCATCTTTTCGTGCATGGCGCGCATCGCCTGCATTTGGTCGTTCGCCTCGCGGTTTGACTTGCCCGGCGCTTTTGCTGCCGCCTTATTCGGATGATGGGCGTCGTGAGCTGCACTGTCGCCGGCCGCCGGCGTACCGGCGATTGCAACGGCACTGGCCATGCCGAGCGCCGTAATTGCGATTGCGAGTTTTCGCGGGAATGCCATCTTGTTCTCCATGAGCATGGTTCTCGAGAGCCGGTCGAGCCCTGAAACCACTCTATGCTGACGCCCCTTCGATGGCTTGATGTGGCTCAACGAACCACGTGCCGAATTGTTCATACGTAGCAAGCCCCCGGAGCCGACACGCGACCGAGGTGGTACATCGTTCCCGGCACGCTCGACAGTGCAGCGTTGACGTGCGTCAACCCTGCGACCGTCCGGCTACTTACGATAGGCAGTGCACCGGTGAGCGGCGCAATGCCGGGGAATATCGGACAGAGGCGCGTGCATGTTGACAAACTCAGCAGCAATCTCCGCACGGCGCCGTTTGGCCCGTGCACTTCTGACGGGCGCGTTGGCGCTGAGCGTGCTGTCGCTCTCAGGGTGTGGCTATAACGCCATCCAGAGCGAAGACGAGCAGGTGAAGGCCAGTTGGTCGGAAGTTCTAAATCAATATCAACGGCGTGCTGACCTGGTTCCCAATCTCGTCAGCACGGTGAAGGGGTATGCGAATCAGGAAAAGGAAGTGCTCGTAAGCGTGACGGAGGCCCGTGCCCAAGTCGGCTCGATTCGCGCCACGCCGGAAATCATTGCCGACCCGCAGGCGTTTGCAAAGTTTGAAGCGGCGCAGGGGCAGCTCACGTCGTCTCTGTCGCGTCTGCTCGTGGTATCGGAGAACTATCCGCAATTGAAGTCGGACGCGAACTTCCGGGATCTGCAGGCGCAGCTCGAGGGTACGGAAAATCGCATTGCTGTAGCCCGAAACCGATACATTCGGTCCGTCCAGGCGTACAACACGACGATACGTTCGTTCCCGGAAAATTTGACTGCGAAGGCATTTGGCTATCTGGAGCGCCCCAACTTCTCGGTGAGCAACGAAGCCGAGATTTCGAAACCGCCTCGGGTCGACTTCGGCTCGACGCCGGCATCTGCGGGCAAGGCCTCCAATTGAACATGTTCCGACTGGCGATGGCCTTCGCCTTGGCCCTCTTCGTCTTGGGAGGATCGTGCGCCCGCGCGGACGCCGTTATCCCGCCGCTCACATCGAGAGTCACCGATGTGACTGGAACGCTGACCGGTGACCAGTTGGTCAGCCTCGAGACGATGTTGAGAGCGTTCGAGGCGAAACGGGGAACGCAGATTTCTGTTCTCATCGTTTCGACCACGGAGCCCGAAACCATCGAACAGTATTCGATGCGAGTCGTCGAGCAATGGAAGCTTGGGCGCAAGAACATCGACGACGGTGTGCTGCTGATTGTCGCCAAGAACGACCGAGCGCTTCGAATCGAGGTCGGATACGGCCTCGAAGGCGTGCTCACCGATGCGACGAGCAGTCGCATCATCAACGAGGCGATAGTTCCGCGTTTCCGAAACGGGGACTTCTATGGTGGCATCACGGCTGGCCTCGACGCCATCATGCGCGTAACCAGCGGCGAACCGTTATCTCCGCCGCAGCCGCGACCTCTGTCAGGCGACGGCGCCGGGCGGTTGCTTCCCGTCCTCTTCCTCCTGACGGTCATGGCAGGCGGGCTGCTGCGCGCCATGTTTGGCCGACTGCCAGGCGCCGTCGTGACAGGCGGCGTCGTTGGGGTACTCGCATGGATTTTGTCGCAGGCGCTTCTTGTCGCCATCGCGGCGGGCTTGATGGCGCTGCTCTTCACGCTGCTGGGTGGCGGTACGAGAGCCGCTGGCGGGCGCTTCATCGGCGGCAGCGGTGGGCGTTTCGGTCGTGATTCGAATCGCGACATCTTTCGCGGAGGCGGTGGGGGCTTCGGCGGCGGCGGCGCATCGGGACGGTGGTGAGCATGGACCTGAAACGTCTGTTCCGGCATCTTTTCGCGACCCACTGGCGGGTCGACAAGGCATTTCCTCGTCAGACGCTAATCTCGATCGAAGAGGCTGTCCGTGCAAGTCATCGCGCGCATGTCGGTCAAGTCAGGTTTGCTGTAGAGGGGGCGCTGCACATCGGAGCCGTGCTGAGAGGCATCTCTGCGAGGGACCGTGCCATCGAGGTTTTCTCGGACCTGAGGGTCTGGGACACCGAGCACAACAACGGCATTCTCATCTATCTGCTTCTTGCGGACCGGGACGTCGAAATTGTCGTCGACCGGGGCATACACGCCAGGGTGGACAGCCGCGAATGGGAGGCGATTTGCCAGGCCATGGAAGCTCATTTCCAGCAAGGCGATTATCGGTCCGGTGTGCTGCACGGTATCGAGCAAGTCACAGTACTGCTGCAAAAGCACTTTCCGCTTCAAGACCCGCGACGCGATGACCTCTCGAGTGCCCCCGCCGTGATATGAGTTCAGAAGCTCGACATTAAGTGGGCAGTGCCTGAGCAGGCACATTGCCGTCGTCCGGATGAGACCGTGGACGGTTATTTCGTCGGTAGAAGCGAGCGCCGGCAAGGACGCTCGCGTGTCGACAACGGCTTGGCGCGGCGGCACAAAAGACCCTCGTAACCAAACCTGAATCGGGTGTCTGTAACTGAAATTAATGCATCTCAGCACACTCGGCTCACCTCACTCCACCGTCACCGACTTCGCCAGATTCCGCGGCTTGTCGATATCCGTCCCCCGCGCCAACGCAGCGTGATACGCCAGCAGTTGCATCGGCACCGTATGCAGAATCGGCGAAAGCGGCCCGTAGTATTCGTTGAGCCGAATGACCTCGATCCCGTCGCCCGGCACCAACCCGCAGTCCACATCAGCGAACACAAAAAGACGGCCGTTTCGCGCACTGACCTCATGCATGTTCGACCGGAGTTTCTCGAGCAGCATGTCATTCGGCGCCACCGCAATCACCGGCATCTCGTTGCTGACGAGCGCCAGCGGCCCATGCTTCAGCTCCCCGGCCGGATAAGCCTCCGCATGAATATAAGAAATCTCCTTCATCTTCAGCGCACCCTCGAGCGCGATCGGATAATGCATCCCGCGCCCGAGAAACAGCATGTTGTCGCGCCTCGCGAGTAGTTCCGACCACGCCATGATCTGCGGTTCCAGCGCGAGCACTTTCGACATTGCATCAGGCAGATGCCGCAGCGCCCGCAGATGTTCCTTCTCCGCGTCGTCGCTCAACCGCCCACGCATTTGCGCAAGCGATAGCGTGAGCAGAAACAGCGCGACGAGCTGCGTCGTAAAAGCCTTCGTCGAAGCCACCCCGATCTCGACCCCCGCGCGCGTGACGAACTGCAGCGCGCATTCCCGCATCAACGCGCTCGTCGCAACGTTGCAGATCGCGAGCGTATGCATCATCCCGCTTTGCTTCGCGACATGCACGGCGCCGAGCACGTCGGCCGTCTCGCCGCTTTGCGACACCGCGACGACGAGCGTGCGCGGGTTCGGCACACTGTCGCGATAACGAAACTCGCTCGCAATTTCCACGCTGGCCGGCAGCTTCGCGATGCTCTCGATCCAATACTTCGCCGTGAGCGCCGCGTGATAACTCCCGCCGCATGCGAGCAACAACACCGAATCGACGTCGTTGAAAACCCGCCACGCACCATCGCCGAACAGCTCCGGCATGATCGAAGACACATCGAGCAACGTATCGGCCACCGCCTGCGGCTGCTCGAAGATCTCCTTCTGCATGTAGTAGCGATACGACCCGAGATCGGCCGCGCCGCTATGCGCGGCGACCCGCTGCACCGCGCGCTCGACGCGCTGGCCGGCGGCATCGACGATCCAGTAGCGATGCAGCTGGATATCGGCAACGTCGCCGTTCTCGAGGTACGCGATCCGATCGGTGATCCCCGACAGCGCAATCGCGTCGGACGCCAGAAAATTCTCGCCTTCACCGACGCCGACGACGAGCGGCATCCCGTCGCGCGCGCCGACGATCCGGTGCGGCTCGTCGCGGCACATCACCGCGATCGCATAGCTGCCGCGCAGTCGCGCGACCGCGCGCCGTACCGCATCGAACAGATCGCCGTCATACAGGTGGTCGACCAGGTGCGCGATCGCCTCGCTGTCGGTCTGGCTCGCGAACACGTAGCCTTGCGCCTGCAGTTCGGCGCGCAGTTGATCGCAGTTCTCGATGATCCCGTTATGCGACAGCGCGATGCGCGCGTTCGCGTCGCTCGGCGAAAAGTGAGGATGCGCGTTGAGCGTGACGGGCGCGCCATGCGTGGCCCAGCGCGTGTGCGCGATGCCGGTGTAGCCCGACAGCGCTTGCCCGGCGATCTCGCGCTGCAGGTTCGCGACGCGGTCGACGCTGCGGGCGCGCGCCAGCGCCCGGTCGCGGTAGACCACCACGCCGCATGAATCGTAACCGCGGTATTCGAGCCGCTTCAGGCCGTCGACCAGGTTCGGCAGGATGTCCCGCTGGGCGACCGCCCCGACAATTCCACACATATCGCGCTCCGTAAATGTCCTGTCTGGATCAGTGAGAGCGATGGTAGAAGCCGTTTGATGGAATTAAATTTCAAAATACAAGAACAAATGAAATGGATGGTTGATCGTCTATCATGTTGAAATTAAATTTCACATCCTGACCGCAAGGAGCCGCCGATGGCCGGCATCACCCTCGACGATCTTGACCTGCGCATTCTCGCGATCCTGCAGGACGACGCGTCGGTGTCGAACCTGCAACTCGCCGAGCGCGCGCTGTCGTCGCCGCCCACCTGCATGCGCCGCGTGCGGCGGCTGACGGAGGCGGGCGTGATCCGCCGGCAGGTCGCGGTGCTCGACCCGGTGGCGATCGGCACGGCCGTCACCGCGCTGATCGAGATCAGTCTCGACCGGCAGACGGCGGAAGACTACGACGCGTTCGAAGCGTACGTATGCGCGGAGCCGGCTGTCACGCAGTGCTACCGCGTGTCGCCGGGGCCTGATTTCGTCGTGGTGGCCGATCTGGCCGACGTCGCCGAATACGACGAATTCGCGCGCCGGCTGTTCACCGGCGCATCGAACGTCCGCAACGTGCGGACGTTCTTCTCGACGCATCGCGCGAAATTCGAGGCGAACGCGCGGGTCACGCATGCGATGCGCAAGCGCGCGTGAAGCGATCGCACGGTTCGCCTTGCGTCCGCGATGCGCCGGCGATGCGATTACGCGGCCGCGCCGGCCGTTTCGATCAGCTGCAGCGGCTTGCCATACCCGAAGCAATGCGCGGGCTCCGGGAACACGTGCTGCCGCACGTCGTGCGCATACTGGCGGATCGCGTCGCGCATCACGGCGTTCGCATCGGCGTAACGCTTCACGAAGCGCGGCGTGTACGCATCGAAAGCGCCGATCATGTCCTCGGTTACGAGCACCTGTCCGTCGCACGCCGGCGATGCGCCGATGCCGATCGTCGGGATCGTCAGCGTTTCGGTCAGGTGGCGCGCGAGCGCTTCGGCGGTGCCTTCGATGACGACGCCGAACGCGCCGGCCCGTTCGGCCGAGCACGCGGCGTCGAACACCTGCGCGGCCGAGCGCGGGTCCATCCCCTGCGCGCGGAAGCCGCCCGTCGCGTTGGCCTGCTGCGGCATGAGGCCGACGTGCGCCATCACCGGGATGCCGCGCTCGGTCAGGAAGCGGATCGTGTCGGCCATCTCGCTGCCGCCCTCGAGCTTCACGGCCTGCGCACCGGTTTCGGCGAGCAGGCGCGCGGCGGAGCGATACGCTTGCGCAGGCGATTCCTGATAAGTCGAGAACGGCAGGTCGACGACGACGCACGCCTGCGCGGCGCCGCGTACGACGGCCGCGCCATGTGCAATCATCATGTCGAGCGTGACGCGCAGCGTATCGGGCATCCCGTACAGCACCATGCCGACGGAGTCGCCGACGATGATCACGTCGGCCACTTCGTCGACGAGTTTCGCCATCGGCGCGGAGTAGGCGGTCAGCGAGACGAGGCTGCCGACGCCCTTGGTCGAACGGATCGCGGTGACGGTCTTGCGGGTGGTGCGGGTATGAGCGCTCATGGGCTGAAGCCGTGTGAAAGAAGAGCCGCCACGTTAGCATCGCGCTCGTTCGTGCAATGACCTTCGGAGGACGTCTTATGTTGCTGGCGGGACAATCGGGTGACCCTTACGCGGTGCCGCCGATGGCGCGCCTGCCGAGGCCGCTGTATGTGCGTGCGTTCGAGATTCCCGGCAACGCGAGCGTCGACGCGCACAGTCATCCGTGGGCGCAGCTGATGTATGCGACGAGCGGCGTGCTCGAGGTGTCGACGCCGTCGGGCCGGCAGCTGTTGCCGCCGCACTATGCGATGTGGATACCGCCGCACGTGCCGCACGCGGTGTCGACGCGCGATTGTGTCGCGTTCCACAGCCTGTATCTCGATGCGGCGATCGCGCGCGACGACGTGCACGACGATTGCGCGATCCTCTGCATGACGCCGCTGCTGCGAGAGCTGGTGATCGCCACGGCCGAATTGCCGGTGAATTACGACGAAGCGGGGCCGGACGGCGCGCTCGTCTGCCTGATCGCCGACCGGATCGCACGGATGCGGGCGGCGCCGCTGACGGTGCCGCTGCCGCGCGATCCGCGTCTGCTGAAAATCGCGCGTGCGTTGCATGCGTATCCGGGCGATACGCGCAATCTCGACGAATGGGGGCATCAGGTCGGTGCGACGCGACGGACGCTGTCGCGGCTGTTCCGGCAGGACACGGGGCTGTCGTTCACCGAATGGCGGCAGGCGGTGCGGCTGCTGGCGTCGCTGCCGCTGCTCGATGCGGGCGAGCCGATCGGCGCGGTGGCCGCGCAACTGGGCTACGACTCGACGTCGTCGTTCATCGCGCTGTTCCAGGCGAAATTCCGCGTGACGCCCGGCGCGTATGCGAAGCGTGAAGCGCGCCGGCCCGTGCTGAGCGCGTGACGCGGCTGGCCGCCCTTACTCAGAACGCGAGCGCCTGCTGCGCCGGATGGCGGGCGCCGCGCTCGAACCCCGCGCCTTCGAGCGACAGCAGCGCACGCTTGCGGTCGATGCCGCCCGCATAACCGGTCAGGCTGCCCGATGCGCCGACCACGCGATGGCACGGCACCATGATCGACACCGGGTTCCGCCCGACCGCGCCGCCCACGGCGCGCGCGCCGCTCATCGGCAACCCGACGCGCTCGGTGATGTCGCCATACGTCACGAGTTCGCCGAACGGAATCGCGAGCAGTTCCTTCCATACACGCCGCTGAAACGCGGTGCCGCGCAGTTGAATCGGCACCGAGAACGTTTCGCGCGTGCCGGTGAAATACTCGGCGATTTCATCCGCGACCTTGCGCGCGATCGGTGGCGTCGCGAGCGCGTCCGCTCCGGTCACGATCGCAACCGGCGGGAAGTATTTCTGGCCGACGAAGTAGAGGCCCGTCAGCGCATCGTCCTCGATACGTACCGCGATGTCGCCCAGCGGGCTCGGAATCAGGTGAGCGGGAGTCATCGCAACATCTCTCCGTGAAGGGGCCGCACGTGCGGCAGACGCGCGCCACGGCGCCCGGCGCGCCGCATGCGGCGCGGCGGCGGTTCGGCACTTTCTTCTCCCGACGCGGGGGCGAGATCGTGCGTGGCGCAGCCCGCCAGGCATCCGGCGACGAGAGCAAAAGCGATGGCAGGGCGTTTCATGTGGCTCACGGTTGGGGTTGTGCTGCGCGGCGTCGCGGCAGGCGAGGGGAATCGACGCGCATGGGGCGACTGTAAACCATCCCGGCCCCGATCCTGGCCGGATTCGGACATGTGCATCCGTGACCGTGCGCTCACCCTGATGGCGGGAAAATCCGGGAAAAACGGTTAATGCCACATTGCAAAACAGTCGTCTCTTTTGCCGCGACCAATTTGAGATGACTCATCGAAATCCCCGACTGACAGGGCGCCGGCTGACGACCTATCCTTTGAAAAACGTTTTCCAGATTGATCGGCGGATTCGGCCGTGCGCGACAGCGTGCCGCCGTCCGCCCCGGCGCCGGTCGCCGGTCAACGAATACTGTGCGGCGCGACGGGCGCGGCCGCGCATCGGAGACATTCATGCAATCTGCCGTCGTCGGCGCCGTGCGCGCGGCCGCCAGCCGCTACCGCTGGACCGTCTGTGCGCTGCTGTTTTTCGCGACCGTGATCAACTACATGGACCGGCAGATCCTCGGCCTGCTCGCACCGATGCTCCAGCACGACATCGGCTGGACCCAGGTGCAGTACGGTCGCATCGTGATGGCGTTTTCCGCGTTCTATGCCCTCGGCCTGCTCGGCTTCGGTCGGATCGTCGACTGGCTCGGCACACGCGTCTCGTACGCGGTCGCGATGCTGGTGTGGAGCATCGCCGCGATGCTGCACGCGGCGGTCGGCTCGGTCATGGGCTTCGCGTTCGTGCGTGCGTTGCTCGGGATCGGCGAGGGCGGCAACTTCCCGGCCGCGATCAAGACGACGGCCGAATGGTTTCCGCGCCGCGAACGTGCGCTCGCCACCGGCATCTTCAACTCGGGCGCGAACATCGGCGCGGTGTTCGCGCCGGCGATCATCCCGGCCATCGCGGTGGCCTACGGCTGGCGTGCGGCGTTCGTAATCATCGGCGCGATCGGCATCGTGTGGCTCGCGGTGTGGCTCGTGCTCTATCGCCAGGCCGATACGCGCGCGCTCGCCGCGGAATACGACGAGCCGCGCGACGAAGCGGAAGCGCTCGACGCGGCGAACGCGAACGCCGGCGCGCCGCGCTGGGGCGAACTGATCCGCAAGCGCGAAACGTGGGCGTTCCTGATCGGCAAGTTCCTGACCGACCCGGTGTGGTGGTTCTACCTGTTCTGGCTGCCGAAGTGGCTCAACGAATCGCGCGGGATGGACATGCAGCACATCGGCCTGCCGCTCGTCTGCATCTATGCGTTGACGACGGTCGGCAGCATCGGCGGCGGCTGGCTGTCGTCGATGCTGCTGCGCGCGGGCTGGAGCGTGAACCGCGCGCGCAAGACGGCGATGCTGATCTGCGCGTGCTGCGTGTTGCCGATCGCGTTCGTGTCGCAGGTGCAGAGCCTGTGGGTCGCGGTGCTGATCGTCGGCCTCGCCGCCGCCGCGCACCAGGGCTGGTCGGCGAACCTGTTCACGACGGCGTCCGACCTGTTTCCGCGCCGCGCGGTTGCATCGGTGGTCGGGATCGGCGGGATGGCCGGTTCGATCGGCGGCGTGCTGTTCTCGGAAGTGATCGGCCAGGTGCTGCAGCGCACGGGCCACTACTGGGTGCTGTTCGCGATCGGTGCGTCGGCCTACCTGCTCGCGCTGGCCGTGATGCACATGCTCACGCCGAAGATGAAGCCGGCGCAACTCGACGCGTGACGGGGTGATCGCGTAGTCACGTCATCACGTCATCACGTCATCACGTAGTCACTTCATCGCATGTCCGCAAACGAACGCGCCGCCCTTGGGCGGCGCGTTTTCTTTTGGAGGCGCGGGGCAGGGCGCTCAACCGGCCGCGGCCGTCGACGCGCGCATGATCAGCCGCGGCTCGAACGTCGAATAACTCGCGTCGGTGCGCCCCGCGAGCGCGTCGATCAGCTTCTGCATCGCGAGCTCACCCATGTTCTCGCTCTGGATGTCGACGGTCGTCAGCGCGGGCGCCGCGTATTCGCCGTACGGCACGTTGTCGATGCCTGCGACCGACACGTCCTGCGGCAGCCGGAAGCCGAGCGACGCGGCTTCCTTCATGAAGCCGAGCGCGATCAGGTCGTTGTAGCAGATCACGGCTTGCGGACGCTGCGGCCCGAGCATCACGCGCGAACACGCGCGCTCGCCGGCCTCGGCGGTCGGCGCATGCGCATCGTGCACGTCGAGCGTGAGCCCGGCTTCGGCGAGGCAGTCGCGCGCGCCCTGGATCCGCTCGTCGTTCACGCGCGCGGTGCCGAAGCCGAGATACGCGATGCGCGTGTGGCCGAGATTGAGCAGATGGCGCGCGAGCATGTAGGTCGACAGCCGATTGTCGATGCCGACGCTCGGAATCGGCAGGCCGGGGCTGCGGCGCAGCAGCACGAGCGGCTTGTTGAGGTCGAGCATCCAGCCGGCTTCGTCGTCGGGCATCCGCGTGCTGACGATCAGCCCGTCGACGCGCTGCGCGAGCGCCTCGATCAGCGAGCGTTCGCGTGCCTGGCTCTCCTCGGTATCGACGAGCAGCAGCGTGTAGTCGTGCTGCAGCGCGACGCGGTTCGCTCCCTTCACCACGTTCGTGAAGTGCGGGTTGCTGATGTCGAGGATCACGAGGCCGATGGTGCGCGTGCGGCCGGTGATCATCGAGCGCGCGAGCGGGTTCGAACGGTAGCCGAGCCGGTCGATCGCCTCCTTGAGCCGGGCTTCGACGGTCGGCGAAAAGCGCTGCGTGCCGTTCACGTACTTCGATACCGTCGCGACCGACACGCCGGCTTCCGCCGCCACGTCGCGGATCGTCGGGGAAACTTTTTTCATGCGGAGGGTAACGTTTTCGTTCGATAACGCCGGATTGTGGCAGAAAACGGGGCCGTGCGGCCACGCGCCGATATCGGGAAAGTGCGGATGGCTGCGAGCGGGTTCGGCCATTGACGTTCTGCTGCGCTCCCGCGTATAGTTGGAAAACGTTTTCCGATCCAGTCAGATTTCAGGTCAGATTCAAGGAGATTCGATGAACGCCTCATCCACCGGCGCGCGCAAACCGTTCGGGCGCCTGCTGCTGACGGGCGCGGCCGGCAACCTCGGCCGCCAGTTGCGCGGCGCGCTCGCCGACTGGGCCGACGTCGTGCGCGTCAGCGACATCGCGACGCTCGGCGACGCGGCCGCGCATGAAGAAACCCGCGTCGTCGACCTGGCCGATCGCCCGGCCGTGATGCAGCTCGTCGACGGCGTGGACGCGATCGTCCACCTCGGCGGCATTTCGGTCGATGCGCCGTTCGACGATCTCGTCGGTGCGAACATCACCGGCACGTACAACCTGTACGAAGCTGCGCGCAAGCATGGCGTGAAGCGCGTCGTGTTCGCGAGCTCGAACCATGCGATCGGTTTCCATCCGGTCACGGAAGTGCTCGATGCCGATTCGCCGCTGCGCCCCGACAGCCTGTATGGCGTGACGAAGTGCTTCGGCGAATCGCTGTCGCGCTATTACTTCGACCGCTTCGGGATCGAGACGGTATGCCTGCGGATCGGCTCGTCGTTCGAAGTACCGAAGAATCCGCGCATGCTGGTGACGTTCCTCAGCTATCGCGACTTCATCGAGCTCGTGCGCTGCTCGCTGCTGACGAACCGCGTCGGGCATGCGATCGTGTACGGCGCGTCGGACAACCCGGTGAAGTGGTGGGACAACACGAAGGCCGGCTTCCTCGGCTTCCGCCCGCGCGACAGTTCGGAGCAGTTCGCCGGGTTGTTCCCGGTGGCGGCGCCGACCGCCGACTACGACGATCCCGCCCAGCGTTTCCAGGGCGGCGGGTTCGTCGTCGGCGAGCCGATGGAGCGCAACGCGTCGTAAGTGCCGCCGGCGTCGCTGCGGTCGCGGTTCAGCGCAGGATGTCGGTCGCGCGGTGCCGCGCGTCGACGCCGTCGATCAGGATCAACGGGCCGCTCGCGTGACGTGCGCGCAGCGGCTGGATCTGGCGGTACGCATCCGATTCGTACCATGCACGCGCGGTGGCGAGATCGGGGAACGCGATCGCGACCAGGTCGCCGCGCCACACGCCTTCGCGTATCTCCGGCCGTGCGCCGTGAATCACGAAATGGCCGTCATACGGCGCGAGCGTGCCGTCGATGCGCTCGAGGTACTCGACGATGTCGTCGCACATCTCGACGTCGTGCAGGTGGGCGATGGCGTAGGCGGTCATGGCGGGCTCCGTGGCGTGAGGTGAGTCGATGGAGCCATGGTCGCGGCGCGGGCGGCGCGCGTCGATTACCTGCGACGTAAGGAAATCCGCACGGCCGCTTACGATGGCGCGTGCCGGCAGACACGCCGCCCGTGTGGTGCGGCAGCATCCACGCATATCGCTTGCCCGCAAGCAAGCACGCACGTATCGTCAGCCGCGCGGCAACGCAGCCATCAATGCTGCTTGCCGCATGCCGGATCGGTTCCGCGCCGCTCGGCCGAATCGCACCAGTAACCCGGCCGCCACGCTTCGAACGTGACGGCTTTAGCCGCATCGGCGCGCGTGACGCGCACCGGGTCGGCTTTCAGCGCATCGCCGTTCGGGTCGTCGTTGAGCCGCCAGTTCCGCATGACTTCGCGATGGAACACCCACGTGCGGTGCGCGGCGTCGTAGCGAAACGTCACGCGGTCGCGCCAGTGGCTCGGCCCCGCGAATACGCCCTGTTCGACCGTGAAGGTGCGGGGTTCGATCGTGAGCGCGTTCTCGGCAACGCCATCGAGATACGGGTCGCCCATCCCGCCTTCGTCGGCTTTCATGATCACGGTGTCGTTGCGCGCCGCGAGCCGGTAGTGCCCGTCCTTGCCCGGCAGGAAGATCATCAGCGGACGCAGCGATGCGTTGCGCATCGAATCGTCGGGCTGGTGCGCGACGACGACATAGCCGATGCGGGGGCTGTCGGTCAGGCGCCCCGACGCGGCATCCAGCGCTTCGTAGCCGGCGGGAAGCTGCGCGACGATGTCGTCCGGAAGATCGGCTGTATCCGGGCAACGGATCGAAGAAGGCGTGTCGCCGCACGTCGCGGCGTAGGTGCCGCCGATGCCGAACGTCAGCAGCGCGGCGACGAGGAATCCGGTGATGCGGGAGATCGTCATGCGGATCGGGTCTGGAGGTCGCGCCGCGAAAGCCGGCGCACACGCGCCGACTCGTCTCGCCGCAGCGCGGGTTGATTGTTCGTCGGGGGGGGCGCAGTGTAACCGGTCATGCGCGCTTGCGCGTCGGCCTCGGGACCGGCACGGACGCGGGCGCCGGCGGTGCGTCGGCCTGCGCGCACAGCCGGTCGAGCATCCGTTGCGCGGTGCCCGCGCAATCCTCGCCCGCCGGCTTGTTCTCGATCTCGTCGATCAGTGTCTCTAGATGTTGCCGGTTCTGCGCGAGACGCTGTTCGAGCAGCACGATTTCGTCGACCTTGTGGCGCAGCGCGACGAGCAGTTCGTCGCGCGGCCACGCGCCGAGATCGGGCGGCAGCAGCGCGCGGATTTCGTCGAGCGCAAAACCCGCGCGCTGCGCGCGGTCGATGATCGCGAGCCGCGTCAACGCTTCCGACCCGTATTCCCGATAACCGTTTGCCTGGCGTCGGGCCGGTTCGAGCAGGCCGCTCGCTTCGTAGAAGCGGATGCGCGACGCCGCGATGCCGCTGGCGCGTGCCAGTTCGCCGATTTTCATGCGGTGCTCCGAGGGGGCTTGACCTTGAAGTTGACTTTAAAGTTATCGTTGGGCATCGTCAATCGAGGGTGCCCTCCATGAACCTGTTTACGCCGCTGACACTGCCCAACGGGGCGGTGATTCCGAACCGTCTGGCCAAGGCCGCGATGGAAGAGAACATGGCCGATGCGAACCACGCGCCATCCGACGCATTGCTGCGCCTGTACCAGGCGTGGGCCGACGGCGAGGTCGGCCTGATCCTGACCGGCAACGTGATGGTGGACGGCCGCGCGATGACGGGGCCGAACGGGGTTGTGCTCGAGAGCGACGCGCATCTCGGCCGCTTCCGTCGCTGGGCGGAGGTGGCGCGCTCGGGCGGCGCGCACGCATGGATGCAGATCAATCACCCGGGGCGCCAGATGCAGGCGGCGCTCGGCCAGACGACGCTCGCGCCGTCGGCCATACCGCTCGAGCTCGGTGCGCTGTCGAAGCAGTTCCCGGTGCCGAAGGAGATGACGCAAGCCGATATCGCCGATGTGCAGCGGCGCTTCGTGCGCGCCGCGCAGCTTGCGCAGCAGAGCGGCTTCACCGGCGTGGAGATTCACGCGGCGCACGGCTATCTGCTGAGCCAGTTCCTGTCGCCGCTGACGAATCGCCGGCAGGACCGGTGGGGCGGCAGCATCGAGAATCGCGCACGCCTGCTGCTCGATATCGTGCGGGACGTGCGTGCGACGGTGCCGCCGGAATTTGCGGTCGCGGTCAAGCTGAACTCGGCCGATTTCCAGCGCGGCGGCTTCAGCGCCGACGATGCGAAGCGCGTGGTCGAACTGCTGAATCCACTGGGTGTCGATCTCGTCGAACTGTCGGGCGGCAGCTATGAAGTGCCGGCGATGCAGGGCGAGGCGCGCGACGGGCGCACGTTGGCCCGCGAAGCGTATTTCCTCGAATTCGCGCGCGACATCACGGCGGTCGCGCAGATGCCGCTGATGGTCACGGGCGGCATCCGGCGCCGCGCGGTGGCCGAGCAGGTGGTGGACAGCGGCGTGGCGATGGTCGGCATCGCGACCGCTTTGTCGATCGACCCGAACCTGCCGCGCGACTGGCGGGCCGGCAAGGACAGCGCGCCGGTGCTGCAGCCGATCCGGTGGAAGAACAAGGCACTGGGTGCGCTGGCCAACATGGCCGTCGTCAAGTTCCAGCTGACGCGGCTCAGCGAAGGCCGGCGCACGCACCCGCAGGTGTCGCCGCTGCGTGCGCTGGTCAGGCAGCAACTGGCCGCGCAGTGCCAGACGCGGCGCTACCGCAAGTGGATGGCGGGGCGCGCGGCAGGCACGCGGTGATGTGCGCCGCCGTGCCTGTGCCGGCGGCACGCGCGCCGCGTCAGAACCGGTAGTTCGCGAGCACTTCGAGCCGCCGGTCGTTGCCGAGCAGGTACTGCGTCTCGTTGTAGTACGCGGACTGCACGAAGCGGCGATTGAACACGTTGTACGCGCGCGCCGTGATCGTCGTGTCCTTGCGCGGCTTCCACGCGAGTCCGAGGTCGACGGTGGTGTACGACGGCATCACGAGCTGGTTCGCGGTATCGGCGAAGCGCTTGCCGACGTACTTGACGCCCGCGATGCCCGTCCAGTCCGGCGCGAAGCGCCAGCTCACCCACAGGTTCGCGAGCCGCTGCGGCACCGACACCGGCACGTTGCCCGCGCGCGAGACCGTCGTGCCGCCGGACGTCTGCTGGAAGTCGTCGTATTTCGCGCGCAGGATCGACACGTTCGCGTCGACGCGCCAGTCCTTCGCGATCTCCGCGCCGACCGTCGCCTCGAGCCCGCGCGACGACTGCCGGCCGACCTGGATCGACTGGTTCGGGTTCAGCGGATCGGCCGTCAGCAGATTGCTCTTGACGATCCGGTATGCCGCGAGCGTCCATTCCGCCTTGCCGTCCAGGAACGACTGCTTCACGCCGATTTCGATCTGCCGGCCGGTCGCGAGCGTGAAGTTCGCCTTCGACGCATTCAGCGACAGCAGCGAGCTGATCGGGTCGGCCGCGACCGAATACTGGCCGTACACGGCGAGGCCGGGTTGCACGTCGTACACGGTGCCGATGCGCCAGCCCGTGTTCGCGAACACCTTCGTGAACGCGCCGCCGTTCACGAGATCGTCGCGATTCACGCTCGCGTGGTCGTAACGCAGCCCGCCGATCACCGACCAGCGCGGCGTGATTGCCAGCCGGTTCTCGGCGAACAGTGCGTACTGGTTCGCCTGGCTGCGGTACTTCGGATAGGTGCCGGCCGTGTTGATGAAGCTGCCCGGATCGAAGCTGAACGGGTCGACCGTCGACGTGCCCGAATAGGGCGCGTTGTTGTCGTGCTGGAACGTCGTGTGATTGAACTCGACACCCGTCGAGAACGTGTTGCGCATGCCGAGCAGCGCGGTGGTCACGGTGGCCGCCGTCACGTTCCCGTACTGCTCCTGGTCGTGGAAGATTTCCGTGTAGCTGCTGCGCCGGACCTGCGCGGTCGACGGCAGGTACGTGTAGTACTCCGCATCCTTCCAGTGACGGTTGCTCTTCATCCGGTACAGCGTGCTCGTCACGTTCAGGCTGTCGCTCGGCTGCCAGTTCGCCGATACCGTCGCCCAGCTGTCGTGGAACGCGATGTCGCTGTCGCCGACGTTGTAGTTCTTCTTGTCGAGCGCGCGATCGCGCGCGCCGTTGACGAGCGGCACGCCGAAATACTGCATCGGATGCTGGAAGCCCTGCGCATACGACGCCGTCACGTACAGGTCGGACGTCACGTCGTAGCGCAGCGCACCGGAGATCGACAGGTTGCGGGAGTTGCCGCGGTCCACCCAGTTCGACGAACGGTTGCCGCTGATGTCGAAGCGGTACGACAGCTTGTCGTTGATCGCGCCGCCGCTGCCGAACGCGACCCGCGCCGTGCCCTCGGTGCCGCCGCCCGCCTGCAGCTCGTTGCGGATCGGGCCGCGCGTCGGCTTCTTCGGGACGATGTTGACGACACCGCCGATCGCCCCTTCGCCGTAGATCACCGAAGCCGGGCCGCGCAGCACGTCGATATGGTCGACCGACCACGTATCGAACGGAAAGGTGATGCCGATCGCGCCGTACGGGCGCACGCCGTCATAGAGCTGCGTGACCGACGACGCGCCGACGAAGCCGCGCGCGCCGAGCTCCGAGCCGCCGTTGCCGGGATGCGGCGATGCGCTGATGCCGGCGGCGCGGCTCACGGCGTCAACGATCGAACTGTCGCCGCGCGTGTCGAGCGTCTTGCGATCGATCTGTTCGACGCTCGCGGGCGTTTCGAGCGACGACAGGCCGAGACGGCTGCCGGTGTCGAGCGGTCGCGTGAGCGGCGTTGCCTTCTGCGCGTTGACGCGAATCGGCGCAAGCGTGGCGCCGATGTTCGCGGCGTCGCTTTCCTGGGCCTGCCCGGCCGGCGCGAAGGCCGCGAGCAAGGCGGCGGGCAGCATCGAACTGAACTTCATGTTTCGGTTTCCTTTGAATCTGTGTAACGAGCCATGCGGCAGGCGGCGCATCAGAACGCGTACCGCATGCCGGCGAACACGCTGCGTCCTTCGCCCGGATAGAAGATCGCGGTATTCGCGGTGCGGGCATCCGCGACGGTGCTGACGTCGCTGACGTAGCGCTTGTTGGTCAGGTTGCGCGCGTCGACGAACAGCGACAGTCCGTTGCGGAAGTCGTAGCCGGCCTGCAGCCCGAGCAGCGCGTAGCTCGGCACGCGCAACGTGTTCGCATCGTCGGCCCACGCGCCCGACGGCACCCAATCGAGCGTGGCCGCGATGTGGAAGCCGCTCGGGCGCGTGTAACCCAGCGTCGCGCGCAGCACGTTCAGCGGCACGCCCGCGATCCGGTTGTTGCCGTACTGCGGGTCGTTCTTGAAGCGGAAGTCGTTCAGGTTCCAGATGCCGGACAGCGTGACCTTGTCGCCCACGCCGCGGCCGGTGACGTTGCGCAACAGTTCGACCGACGCACCGGCCTCGATCCCCTGCAGCACCGTCTTGTTCGCGTTGAACGTCGCCGCCGGCACGTCCGGGTTCGTCGTGTACTGCAGCAACTGGTCGCGCACGAGCGAGCGATAGGCGGTCACGTCCCAGCTCACGCGCTCGCGCGAGCCGCGCGTGCCGAACTCGATCGTCCATGCGTGCTGCGCCGCGAGCGGCGTGAAGCGCGTCGTGTTCGAGAAGGTCTGCGTGAGGTCGGTGAAGTCGGGCACGTCCTGGCTGCGCGTGATGTCGACGTAGGCCTGGGTGTTCGCGTCCGGCTGCCACAGCAGCCCGAGCTTCGGATTGACGCCGCTGTAGCTCGCGTTCGTCGACCGGTAGTTCGGGTCGCGCGGCAGCCCGCCGTTGTCGATGTACTCGCGCACCGAGTGCAGCGCCTTCACGCCGGTCATCAGCGCGACGGTCGGCATGAAGAACAGCCGGTTCTCGACGTACGCTTCATAGTTGAGCGCCGTCTGCGTCGAGTCGAGCGTCTGCGCGCCCTTGTTGCCGTTGACGTTCACGTACTGGTTCGCCTGCGTGCGGCCGCCGAAGAAGCGCGCGCCGACGATCAGGTCGTTGCGCATCCCGCCGAGCGTCAGGCGGCCGGTGTAGCGCGGCGCGAAACCGTAGGTCCAGCCGTCCTGGTCGAGCGCCTGGAAGATCGGGTGATAGAGGCTCTTGTGAATCGCCCACGTGTCGAATTGCAGTTCGCCCGAATCGAGCTTCACCGTCGTGCGATTGGCGATCCGCTCGGTGCGCGTGTTGCGCGCCTGATCGCCCGATATCGCGTTCGGCGCCGCCCTGGTCGGATTGTTCAGCGCGTCGGACAGCGACAGCGTGCCCGGCAGCAGCTGGTCGACGACGTACACGCCGACGTAGAAGCGCGTTTCGACGGCCGGGCTGAACCGGTAGCCGACGTTCGCATTGAACTGCTCGTATTGCCCCTTCGCGTGATCGCGATAACCGTCCGAATGATTGACGCTGAAGTTCGCGAGGAAGTCGAGCGGGCCGATCACGCGCGAGATCTGCGCGCTCGTGCGCACCGTGCCGTAGCTGCCGCCTTCCACGCGCACGATGTTCGGCGCGTCGGCGGTGTGGGCGGTCGGCGTGATGAAGTCGATCGCGCCGCCGAGGGTCGATGCGCCGTACGCGAGGCCGTTGCCGCCCTTGTAGACCTGCACCGCCTGCAGCGCGAGCGGATCGATCTGGTAGTAGTCGCCGCTGCCGTCCGCGAGGTTGGTCGGGATGCCGTCCTGCAGGATCTCGAGGCCGCGCGTGTGATACGAGCGGGCAATCCCCGAGCCGCGGATCGACAGGCGCAACTCCTGGCCGTAGCGGTTCTCGACGAACACGCCGGGCACGTCCTTCAGCACGTCGCGCAGCGTGAAGGCGTAGGTGTTCTGGTAGCTGTCGGCATCGACGAAGCCCACCGAGCCGACCGTCTGGTCGAGCGTGCGCTTCAGGTCGACGGTCGATTTCGACGTCAGCGAGTCCGCCGCGCGAGTCGCGTTGACGTTGATCGCGGGCAGCGTCGATGCGGTCGGCGCGTCGGTCGGCGCGACGCCTTGTGCGCATGCGGCTGACGCGGAGAGCACGGAGATCGCGCCGGACAGCGCGACGGCAATACGGGTCAAGGGAAACATGTCGTTGTACGTATGGTTGGGGTGACGATGATGAAACGGACACGATGCGCCCCATGCGCGGCGTCGGCCGCCGCGCGTGGTCACGCGCGCAGGCTCGGCATCGGACACCGGCAGGGCGGGCAGGCGAAGCGGACGGCGCCGCGCGATGTGCGGCGACGCGGTCGCGAGGTGCGTCAGGCGCGGGAGGAGGGCGGCCCGCGGGCGGCGAGCGCGTAGCGCTTCGACGGGGCGCGGCCGGCGGGGATCGGCGGCGCGGGCGGCGCATGCCGCACGGCCGGGGCGGCGGACAGGAACGCCGCGTACTGCAACGGCGGATGGCCGGCGAGCAGGCCGCAATAGCCGCAGCGTTCGAAATGCGCATCGGCGGGCGCATGCGGTTCCGCGTGCGTCACGAGCGTATTGCCGGTTGCCGAGCAGATCGGCGCGGCCGGCAGGCCGCTAACGGATTCGGATGCGCTCGCCCGCAGTTGCGAGATCAGCGGCGCGACGAGCGCGAGCACGAGCGCGAACAGCCCGAGCCACGCCGTGGCCCGGGCTTGCCGTGTCGGCGCGCGGCGTGCGCCGGCGCGCGACGAATCAGGCTGCCGCGCGTGCCGCACGGCCGAACAGCAGACGGTCGATCAACCAGACCGCGACGATCGTCGCGCCCATCAGCGGAAAGACGATGCCGAGCAGCACGAGCCCCGCGATCCAGCCGCGCATCGGCGGCGTGCCGCGTTCGCGCGACGGCGCGCCGAGCTTGCCGGCCGGGCGCCGTTTCCACCACATCACGGTGCCGGTGACGGCCATCGCGGCCAGCCCGAGCGACAACACAGCGCAGACGATCTGGTTCGCGAGCCCGAAGTAGCGGCCCATGTGCAGCGACGTGCCATACGACACGGCGCGCGATACCGCGCCGTAGTCGTCGTAGCGGATGTCCTTCAACACGGCGCCGCTGTACTGGTCGAGGTAGATCGTCCGCTCGGCCTGCGGGTCGTCGGGGAAGTACGACGCGGTGAACACGCCGTCCGCGCCGGACGGCAGCGCGAGCGTGTAGCCGCTCGTCACGCCGAGGCCCGCGACGATCGCGATCGCGCGGGCCAGCGGCAGCGGGGCCGGGGTCGGCGCCGACGGCGAATGCGGGACGGGCACGTTGCCGACCGCCCAGGGCGTTTGCGGCAACGGCAGGTCGTCCATCACCATCCCCGGCATCGACTCGCCGGATTCGTGGTGATGGCCGGACGGCGCGGCGGCCTGCGCAGGCGCACGCTCGAGCGCCGCAGCGGCACCCGGGCGCGTCGAGCGCACCGACGCGCCGCCCCATGCGCCTTCCGGCGCGCCGAGGTTCACGGTCGCGGCCAGCGCCTTGAAGTTCTTGCCCCACGAACCCGACCACGGCAGCCCCGTCAGGATGAATGCCACCGTGCCGGCCGCGAGCCAGATGCCGGCCGTCGCGTGGAGGTTTTTCCACAGCGGCCGGCCGCGCAGCGACAGGTCGGGCCGCAATGCGCGCCCGACGCGCGCCGTGCCGCGCGGCCACCACAGTGCGATGCCGGTGCCGATCATCACGAAGGTCCAGCACGCGGCGAGCTCCATCAGCAGTTCGCCCGTCTTGCCGAGCAGCAGCTTGCGATGCAGCATCCGGTCGATCTGCATGAAGCGGTTCTCGACGCTCAGCGTGCCGAGCACGTTGCCGTCGTACGGGTTCACGTACACGCTCTCGCGGCTGCCGTCGCGCAGCCGGAACACGTATTCGGCGCTGCGGTCCGGCGCCGTCGAGACCTGGACGGAAACCGGCGTCGCGCCGGCCGGCATCGCGGTGCGCGCGCGAGCGAGCAGCGCGTCGGGATCGAGGCGCGGCGTGGCACGCGGCTCGACGACGAGCCGGTGCGGATACAGCAGCGGCTCGATCTGCGGCTGGAAGCAATACAGCGTGCCCGTGATCGCGAGGATCACCAGGAAAGGCATGACGAACAGGCCGGCATAGAAGTGCCAGCGCCAGAGCGTCCGGTAACCCGCGTGGGCGGAATGGGCGGGCGAGAGGGCCCGCTCGACGGTGGTCGACATGGTGTCAGCTCCTCGTGTTCGTTGAGCGGCCACGCCGGCGCGTGCCGGCGGACGTCAACGTGCATTGCGCCCGCCTGCGCGCAGCGACGGAGCGGGCGGCGCGGCGCCATGCGCGGACGGTGCGCATGACGGCGTCGCCCGCGCGGTGCGGGCAGGCGGATGAACGCTTGAATCAGGTCGTATGAGACGAACGGCGTGCAGGCCCGTGCATATCGATGTGCGCGGGCCGCGAGGCGGAACCGTCAGCAGAACAGGGGAGGCGCGCGGGAAGGCGGGCGATCGTCGAAGATCGATCGCACGAACGGAAGAGAGGCGACGTGAATCCGGAAGCGCCGCGGTACGGCGGCCGGAAACAGCAGCACCAGCAGCACGAACGACGCGAGCGCCGTGAACAGCGCGGCGCCGAATGCGCACAGGCTGTCGCCGCCTCCGGCAGAAGCCGGGTTGTCGGCGTGCGCGTCATGCTTGAGCGCATCGGCGAGCGCGAGCGCATCGTTGGCCGGCGTGATCGGCGCGCCGGCATCGAAACGGGCAGCCAGCGCGGCCACGTCGACGATCAGCGGGCCGCGGCCCGAACACAGCACCACCGAGCCCGCATCCGGACCGTCCGGATCGAGCATCACGGCGCCCGACATCAGCGCGCGGGACAGCAGCGTCACGAGGAGGAACCCCCACAGAAGCTGTCGCGCGACGCCTGGCCGGAGCAGGAAGCGGCGAAGTGCGTTCATGGCGCGCGATTGTACCTCCGTTTGCGGTGCGGGGCCGCTCGTCACGCTGATGCACGGCATCAGCCCGGCGTGCTGCCGGAAGCGGATGCGGCGCGCGCGCGGCGGCTATCCGGAACCGGGCGATCCGCTTTCCGGCGGCGCGTTCGCCGGGCCGTACGACCAGGTGCCGTCCGCGCGGGCAGTGAGCACGTTGCCCGAGCGCCGGTCGTAGAGATGCCACTGTTCGTCGGCCGGGTCGTCGCCGTACGGCCAGGTCGTCAGCTTGCCGCCGAGGTCGAAGTCGAACGCCCACGAGCCCGGCTGGGCGCGCGGCGCGATCGATTGCAGGATCTGTCCGTCGAGACGTTGCGCGGCGGCGGCGATGTCGCCGGAGCGGGATTCGCTGTGCGCGAGTTCGAGACCGTCGAGCGCGATCGACCAGTGGCAGTAGCAGATCCACAGATGCCCGCTGCCGGCGACCGTCACGTGCCGCGACGCGAGCCTGTCCCGGGATGCCGCGGACAGGCCGGGCGAGCCGGCGAGCGGCTCCCTGACATGCAGCGCGGGCTGCCCGAATTCGAACGTGAGAAAGCTGCCCTGGCCTTTCGTCACCGACCAGGCCGGGGTGTCGCAGATGGCCGGCCAGATCCGGTCGAAGTCGGCGGCGTTCACGGCGTGTGTCTCGGGTCGGCGAAACCGGCCCGGGTGTCGTTCGCGGTGTCGTCATCGCCGGCGAGCAGATCGGACAGGTCGGCGGGCGACATGCGCCGCATCGCCCGCTCGACGTCGCGATCGTAGCGGCGATCGTTCGGGTCGAGATGTTTTTGAGCCTTGCGCCCGTAGCGTTTCACGAACACGCCGAGCGCGCCGGCCAGCCGGGATGTCCGGTTCCTGATGCTCATGCGGCGAGATTATCGGGCATGCGCGCGGATCGGGAATGGCCGCCGTGGCCGTGCTTGCCGCCGGCGGCAGCCGCTGCGTCGCGCCGGCTCAGGCCGGATACGCATCGTCGACTTTCAGGTTCGCGAGGCGGAACAGCGTGCGCAGCGTCTGCGGATGAATGTCGCGATGCGCGGCGAGCGACGTCAGCATGAAGTCGAGCACCTTCGCGTAGCGGAGCAGCACGAGGCAGCGTGCGAGATCGGGCGTGCGGCCGCGCATGTCCTCGGCGAGGTGGACCATTTCGGTCGACAGCGAGCGCGCCATCTCGAGTTCCATCTGCTGTTTTTCGGTCCAGTCGGGCAACGGCTGTTCGAGCAGTTTCGCGAGAAAGAGCTGGAACGACGTGTCGGACGAATTGGGCAGCGCATCCATGAAGGGCCTCGTTGCTTGCGCGAATCGTTCGGGCGTATCCGCTGGACGCGCCCGAGGGTGGGTTTGTGTCCGCGCGATGACCGGCGCGGCTGTCTCGCCCGAATGGAACGCAGGTTCCGTACCAGCTCGGCGGGGCGATTGTCGAGCAATGTCGAGCGACGGGGCGATGCAGGGCGGCGAGTCCCGCCGGTACTGGATCGTGGCGGCGATCGAGGAGGCCATCTACCTGCGCGGCGCGATGCATGTCGGGTGCGCGGGGCGGTCCGGCGAAGCGAAATGCTTCACGGATGTAACGTAACGCGGGGATAAATTGCGTCGCGCGTTCCATGGCGGGCCGACGAAACGGGCAGCCGCGCGCCTGCCGCCTGCGCCTGTCAGGCGTTCGGCCGGCCGGAGGCGGCGCTGCGGGATGGCCGCCGCGGCCGGCGAAAACCGGCGGCGAATGTGACGGGTGTTTCAAAACCGAGACGGATTCGCCCACGGCGAGCCGGCTGCACGACCTGTCCAACTGGCCCAGCGAATTGCCGGCCAATTGTCCATGGGCAGACGGCACGCGTTTGCCAACAATGCGCTGATCATCCCTGCGAGGTTCGACATGAGCGTCCACGCTTTTTTCTCGGCCAACCTGCTGTTGGCCTACACGGCCTATTTCATCGGGACGGCCAGCCCCGGGCCGAGCAATCTCGCGATCATGTCGGTCGCCGCGAACCAGGGCCGCAAGGCGGCGCTCGCGTTTGCGCTCGGCGTGATTTCAGGGTCGATGGTCTGGGCGACGGTGGCGGCGCTCGGCGTGTCGGCCGCGCTGCTGGCGTGGTCGAAGCTGCTGGTCGCGATCAAGATCTTCGGCGGGTTGTACCTGATGTGGCTGGCATTCAAGTCGGGGCGCACGGCATGGTCGGGCAAGGCGGCGACGTCGCTGAACGCAGCGGGCGAGCAACGGCTGTCGCGTTTCTACGTACGCGGCGCAATGCTGCACCTGACCAATCCCAAGGCGATCCTTGTGTGGGTGTCGATCGTCGCGCTGTCGTCGAATGGCGCGGGCGCGTCGCACGGCGCCGTCGTGCCGGGTTGCCTCGTGATCGGGTGCCTGGTATTCGGCGGTTATGCGCTCGTGTTCTCGATGAACGGCGCGCGCCGGCTGTACGTGCGCGGCCGGCGCGCGATGGAAGCGTGTCTCGCCGTCGTGTTCGGCGTGGCGGGGATTCGGCTGCTGGTGTCGAACGTGTAGCGCATGCGACGGCCATGCGGGCGCACGGCCGGCGCAAGCGGCTCGCGGGTGAGCGAGCCGTGCCGCGCGGCCGCCGTACTCAGAAAATGAAGCCCGTGTTGATGAACTTCGACGTGTGATCCGACACGATCGAATCGAGCAGCTGCTTGCTGCTGTCGGTCTGCTTCGCCGCGACCATCGAGCGGATCGAGAACGCGCGCAGCGCGTCGCTCACCGACAGCGTGCCTTCCGCCGAATCCTTGCGGCCCGCGAACGGGAACACGTCCGGCCCGCGCTGGCACTGGCAGTTGAGGTTCACGCGGCACACCTGGTTCACGAGCGGATCGACGAGCGCGCCGATCTGCACCGGATCGGAGCCGAAGATGCTGACCTGCTGGCCGTGATCCGACGTCGTCACGTAGTCGAGCGCCGTCTCGACGTCGTCGAACGGCGCGACCGGAATGATCGGCCCGAACTGTTCCTCGCGGTACAGTTTCATCCCTTCCGACACCGGGTACACGACGGCCGGATAGAACAGCGTCTTGCTGAACTCGCCGCCCGAATGGTTGACGACCTGTGCGCCCTTCGCCTTCGCGTCGTCGATCGCGTCCGTCATGTAGGCCGTGCGATGCATGCCGGGCAGCGGCGTGATGCTGACACCCTTCTCCCACGGCATGCCGATCTTCAACTGCTCGAGCGCGGCGGTGAAGCGCTTCAGGAATTCGTCGACGATCGAGCGGTGCACGAGCAGCATCTTCAGCGCGGTGCAGCGCTGGCCGTTGAACGACAGCGCACCGAGCAGGCACTCCTTCACGGTGAGGTCGAGATCGGCGTCGGGCAGCACGATCGCCGCGTTCTTCGCGTCGAGGCCGAGGATCGCGCGCAGGCGGTGCGACTTCGGGTGCTGCTTCTTCAGGTGGTCGGCCACCTTGCTCGAGCCGATCAGCGCGAGCACGTTGATCTTGCCCGACGCGAGCATGTGCGGCACGACCACCGCGCCGGGCGCGTAGATCGTGTTGATCACGCCCTTCGGGAACGCGTCGCGGAACGCCTCGAGCAGCGGCTCGAACAGCAGCGTGCCGTATTGCGGCGGCTTGAACACCACGGTGTTGCCCATCAGCAGCGCGGGAATCAGCGTCGCGAAGGTCTCGTTCAGCGGATAGTTGTACGGGCCCATGCACAGCACGACGCCGAGCGGCGTGCGGCGGATCTGGCCGATCGTGCCTTCCGCGATCACGAAGCGCGAGTTCGCGTTGTCGAGCTCCTTCAGCGCGTCGATCGTCTGCGTCATGTATGTGACGGTGCGGTCGAACTCCTTCTGCGAATCGGCGAGGCTCTTGCCGATCTCCCACATGATTAGGTTCACCACCAGCTCGCGCTGCGCGACCATCCGCTTGATGAAGTCCTGCATGCACGCGATGCGCTGCTCGACCTTCATCGTCGGCCACTCGCCGCGGCCCGAGTCGTATGCGCGCACCGCGGCGTCGAGCGCCGCGTCGCTTTCCGGCTCGCCCATCACGGGATAGCTGCCGATATCGACCTGCTCGACGCTGCCGTCCGCCTGTCGCACGCACACGGGCGACAGCACGGTCTTGGTCGCGCCGTCCCACGGGCGCAATTCGCCGTCGACGAGCGACACGCGCTGGTGGATCGGCGAAGCGAGCCGGTACTCGGCGGGAATGTCCTGAAAGGCGGGAAACAGCTGTTGCAGGGAAGCGGAATCGGGCATGACGGTCTCGTTTGACGGGGTGTCCGGGAAGGACGGGCGATGCGAATCCTGAGCTGAGCGATCCTCGATCCTGAATCGGCATGATGACGCGCGCACGACGAAGCGTCACGGGGAAACATGGCCGAATCAGCGAATGGAACCAGTTCCATTAAAAAGGAACGCCGGCATGAATGCAAGATTTGCCGAATCGTGCCGCATGCATTGAAAGCATCCGGAAAGACTGTTGCCGAATGCTTGGTATAAGACGCCACAGGCACCCGCAAACGTTTCCCTGTGGCCGGATTGCGCGGATAATGGCTCGGCGCGGCGAAGAAAAAAATGAAGTGAACCTGAGAGCACACGGAGTGAAGAACAGAAGAAAATCCGCCGCACTGCCGATGCGAGGTCGGCTGCCCGGAGCGCCGGGTCGGGGTTGCCCGGTCCGGCGCGCACCGGACTTCGAATGCATGCCGTCTGCTTCGACGGATGCTTCGTGATCCTCTCCAGTCTCTTCGTCGTCAAATCCCGAATCCCGCCTGGCACCCGGTCCTTCATCGCCCGATGGGGGAGATGGAATTCTTTCGTTTCAATTACGTTCGGGCCGCACAAAAGCTTGAAGCGGAAAGGTATTCGTCAGGAATACGGAGCGCCGGGCGCATGCACGTTGCGGGCAGGCGACACGTCGAAAAATTACTAAAAACACGAATCATTCTCGTTTAATATTTCGCTCCGTTACAAGTCGCGACAGAACGTCGCGGCTCGTTTCGAGCCGGTTCCGCCGGCCGGCAGCCACCCGCGCCGGCTGTGCGTCGGCCGGCGGATGCGACGGGGAGATCCCCCGCGCATCGTCTCCTTCACGGAACGCTTCGTCGGTCGATTCGCCGCGTGATGCGCGCGTCGGCCGGATGCGTTTTCGTTCGCCGTTTTTCCTTCAGCCCCTACGTTCACGATGAAACTCAACAAGAGCGCCTGCCATGCGCTTCTGATCGCCACGTCGCTGGCCGGCGCACGCACCTCGTTCGCGCAGGCGAGCGACACCGCGGCGACCCTGCCCGCGATCTCCGTCAATGCGGCTGCCGAGCATGCGTCGTACGACGGCGGCCGCTCGCGCGCGGCGACCAAGACCGACATGTCGCTGATGGACGTGCCGCAGACGGTGAACGTCGTTCCGCACGCAGTGATCGAGGACCAGAACGCGACGTCGATGCAGGATGCGCTGCGCAACGTGCCGGGCATCGGTTTTTCGGTCGGCGACGGCCAGCGCGACCAGATCACGATCCGCGGCTTCAACAGCATCACGGACCAGTACGTCGACGGCATCCGCGACGACGCGCTGTACTACCGCGACCTGTCGAACGTCGATCGCGTCGAGGTGCTGAAGGGGCCGGTGGCCGTGCTGTACGGGCGCGGCTCGGCGGGCGGCATCGTGAATCGCGTGCTGAAGCGGCCGGAAGCGAACCCGGTGCGCGACGTCGGCGTGACGCTCGGCACGCGCGGCGAGCGGCGCGGCGAATTCGACCTCGGCTGGAACGCGAACGATGCGGCGCGTTTTCGCATGACCGGCGCGGCCGAGAACTCGAACAGTTTCCGCGACCAATTCCAGCTCAACCGCCAGGCGATCGCGCCGTCCGCGCAGTTCAAGCTCGACCGCGACACGGTGCTGAACGTCGAATTCGACTACCTGCACGACCGCCGCACGTCCGACCAGGGCCTGCCAGCGTATCGCGGCCGGCCGGTCGACGTGCCGATCAACACGTATTACGGCTCGGCCGACGCGGCGAACAGCTCGTACAACGACATCTCCGCGAAGAGCGCGACGGTGTCGCTCGATCACCGCTTCAGCGATTCGCTGTCGTTTCACGGCGCGATCCGCGCGTACGACTTCTCGCTCGAACGCAAGAACTACGTGACGTACGAGCCGATCAAGATCGCCGCGCACCCGGTCGTGACGCTCGACCAGTCGACGCGCCAGCGCACCGACCACGGCATCGACGGCCTGTTCGAGCTCACGCAGAAGACCTCGCTGTTCGGCATGCGCCACGAACTGCTGTACGGGCTCGAGCTGTCGCAGCAGCAGAAGTTCGACACGATCTACAGCGTGTCGAAGGTCGCGACCTACGATCTGTTCAATCCGCAGCAGGTGATCCTGCCCGGCGTGCCGACCGGCGCGCGGGCGAAGACGAATGCGTCGACCGTCATCGGGCTCGCGGGCGTCTATGCGCAGGACCTGATCTCGCTGACCGAGCACTGGAAGGTGCTCGCGGGGCTGCGTTTCGACTACCTGAACCAGATCCGCCACGACTACACGTCGTCGAACGTCAACCTCGACCGTACCGATCACGCGTGGAGCCCGCGCGTCGGCCTGATCTACGAACCGCTCGACTGGCTGACGCTGTACGGGTCGTTCAGCCAGTCGTTCTCGCCGCTCGCCGATACGCTGATCAGTGCCGGCGCGTTCGCGAACGGCGCCGCGCTCGCGCCGCAGAAGACCACCGCGTATGAAGTCGGCTCGCGCTTCGACCTCGGCGGCAAGGCGACGGCGAGCGTCGCGCTGTTCGACATGCGCCAGACCAACCAGCAGATCGGCGACCCGAACAATCCCGGCTACGCGCTGCCGATCGGCACGCAGCACGTGCACGGGATGGAGCTGGGCTTCACCGGCGAGATCGCGCCGAAGTGGTCGGTGTATGCGGGTTACGCGTACCTGAACGGGACGGTCGACGGCTCGGCGCAATCGACGGCAGCGGGCGTCACGGTGGCGAGCAACACGCCCGGGCTGATGCCGCGCCACAGCGCGAACCTGTGGATCAAGCGCGAGCTGCCGTACGGCTTCTATGCGGCGGCCGGCATGCAGTTCCAGTCGGCGCGTTATACGTCGGCGAGCGATCTCGTCACGCTGCCGTCGTTCACCACGTTCAATCTCGGCGCCGGCTATCGCAGCAAGAAGGTCGACGTGACACTCACGCTCGACAACCTGTTCGATCGTCGCTACTTCATTGCCGCGCACGGCAATGCCGACCTGTACAACATGCCCGGCGACCCGCGCACGCTCACCGCGACGGTGAAGTGGCATATGTGACGCTCGTCACGCGCATCACGCGGGCGTTGCGCGACAATGCGGGTCGTCGTCACTCGTCACGATGGCCCGCCTTTCGCTCCCCATGATCCGCCAAGCGCTTGATGTATCGAACCTGACCGGCCGCGCCCGTACGTTGTGCGCCGTATTGTTGCTGGCGTGCGGCCCGGCCGCGGCGGGCGAGCAGCCGATCCTGGCCGATGCCGAGCCGGAATGCCATGCCGTGCATGTCGACCGGACGATCACGCTGTCGGGGCGTTACGCGGTCGATTACGACGATGAAGCGATCGGGCCGGACGTGTGGTTCGAGGACGACGATGCGTCGGCGATGCGCTTGCCCGACCGCTCGCAACGTGCGGGCATGATCGTTTTCACGAACCAGGACGTTGCGCGGCGCGGGCTGCGGCTGCCCGCCGCGCAGCCGCACGGCGTTTGCCTGCTCGACGGGCGCGCGACGCTCGTGATCCGCGATCTGTATACCGCGTGCCCGGGGCTGGAAACGCCCGATAGCGCGCGGCTGGTGAAAGTCGTCAAGGCCAGCGTGCCGGCGCGGCATGCCTGCAACGCCACCGCACGCTGACGCCACCGCGCCGTTACTCGACGTCCTCGTCATCCTCCAGATCGGCATCCTCCTCCACGCGCTCCGGCGCCGCATACGCGCTCGCCTGCTCGAGCAGCCAGCCGCGAAACAGCTCCAGCGGCTTGCTGTGGCTGAACTCCGTCGGATACACGAGGTAGTACGCGGAGTCGCCGACCGTCGCCGCGTCGCACGGCACCACCAGGCCGAGCTGCTGCAACTGTTCCTCGACGAAGAATTTCGGCACGAGCGCGACGCCGAGCCCGGCCGCCGCTGCGCTGATCAGCATCGTGTGCAGCTCGTAGCGCACGCCTTGCATCGTGCGGATGTCCTCGACGCCGTGCGTCTCGAACCACTGCGCCCACGCGCCGGGGCGCGTCGTCGAGTGCAGCAGCGGGTAGGCGAGCAGATCCTCGACGCGCTCGACGGGCCGGTCGAGCAGCGCGGGCGAGCAGATCGGCACGACTTCCTCGCCGAACAGGTAGTCGGACGACGTACCGGGCCAGGTCGGCTTGCCGTAGTGGATCGCGGCCTCGAAGTGCGTGTCCTCGAACGAGAACAGGTCGGTGCGGCTGCCCATGTTCACGCGCACGTCGGGCGTGCGGTCGTAGAAGCTCTTGATGCGCGGGATCAGCCAGTGCGACGCGAAGGTCGGCAGCACCGCCAGCTCCAGGTAGCCGCCGCCGCTGCCGTGCGCGATGATCGACAGCGTGTCGCGGTCGAGCGCCTCCAGCGCGCGGCGCACCTGCGTGCCGTACAGCTTGCCGGCGCGCGTCAGCACGACGCGCTGCTTCACGCGTGCGAACAGCCGCACGCCGAGGCTGGCTTCCAGCGTCGCGATCTGGCGCGATACCGCGCTTTCCGTCAGGAACAGCTCCTTGGCCGCGTGCGTGAAGCTCTCGTGGCGGGCGGCGGCTTCGAAAGCCACGAGCGCGCCCATGTTGGGGATCTTGAATTTGCGCATGATGTTCGATTCGTCTGACGGTCAGGCCCGCGCGGCGTCGGGCGGAAGGCGGGGCCGAGGAACGGCTGATAATTCCAAAAACTCATCACGTATCAATTTAATCTCGCTTTACGCCCGGCTGCAACCCTTTGAATAATGCTCCCCACGCAAGGTCAGGCGCCCGCTGGGCAGCCGGCCGACGAGTTGCCGGCACGTTTGCCGGCGGTCCCCCGAGACGAGAATCCTGATGCGCAATCCGAATATCGAGAGCTTGCTGACGAAGCTGCTGGGACAGGCGAAGACCGACGCCCTGTTCTCGACCCTGAACATGCCGGCCATCCTCGAAGAATGGGAGGACGGCGTCGTGACGCGCGCGGAAATCGCGCAGGCGATGAACATGGCGCTGTTCGAAGGGCTGCTCGAGCGTTCCGCGAACGGCCGCGCGTATACGGCCGACGCGATCGAAAGCGGCGGCTCGGTCTATTTCGACCACGGTGCGCTGCGCACGGTGCGCTGGCCGCACACGGGCGCGCTGCCGCCGGGCGAGGCCGCGTTCACGCGCATCCTGCGTCCGCTCGGCTTCCGCCTGAACGGTCGTTACCCGCTCGACAAGCTCGGCATGACGGGCCGCGCGTATGCGCATGACGACGCGCCGGACGAAATCGCGCAGTTCTTCGTCAGCGAACTGCATCCGGAACGTTTCTCGAAGGAATTCCAGCAGGCCGTGACGAACGTCGTCAGCTCGTCGCGCGATCCGCTGTCGCCGGCGGCCGTCGCGCTGCTGTGGGAAGTCGAGCGCGAAGGCTGGTTGTCGCTCGACGCCGCGCACGCACTGCTGCCGGAGATCGTCGGTGCGTTCGCGCGCCAGCACGATGTGCCGAACGAACTCGACTACGAAACGCTGCTGATGGAATCGGCGGAAATGGCGTGGATCGCGACCGAAGGCAACGCGTTCAACCATGCGACCGATCGCGTGGCCGACGTGTTCAAGCTGTCCGACGACGAGAAGGCGAAGGGCCGGCCGATGAAGCCGGAAGTCGAGCGCTCGCGCTCGGGCCGCGTGTTCCAGACCGCGTATCGTGCCGACACCGTCGAGCGCGAGTTCCGCACACGCGACGGCGGCACGGTGAAGCGCAACGTGCCGGGCTCGTTCTACGAGTTCATCACGCGCAAGCGCACGTTCGACCAGGCGGCGCGACGCTGGGTGACCGACCTGCGTTTCGATGCGGGCAACGCGCAGGGCATCTTCAAGATGACGGCGAACGCGGCGAAGTAACGAAGCGAAAGCGGGGTACGCCGCTTTCGGAAGAAATGAGCCGATCGGGCAGGGCGCAAGGGCGTCCTGCCCGATTTGCGTTGGGCGGCGGCCCGCGATGCAACGCAATACGCGCGATCGGGCGAATGCCGGATCGCGGCGTCACGGTCATCGATGTGGTTGGGGAAAGTGGAAAGCGGCAAAGCGGCCGGCCCATGCCGCGCCCCGTGCCGTCAGAACACGTGCGTGATCAGAAAGAACAGCACCAGCAGCCCGACCGGCACGCCGAGCAGCCAGGCGATCAGGTATTTGCCCATGTCGTAGGTCCTGGTGGCCGCGACGCCGTCGGCGCCGCGGCGGTTGCATGAATGTGCTGTCGCGTCACAGCTCGCGGTCGAATTCCTTCAACTGCTTCTCGGCCGCGTCGCGGGCGATCCCGTACCGTTCCTGGATCTTCCCGGCGAGATACTCGCGATTGCCGTCCGCGACGGCCAGATCGTCGTCGGTCAGCTTGCCCCACTTGGCCTTCAGCTTGCCGGTGAGCTGCTTCCACTGGCCCTTGATCTTGTCCTCGTTCATCGTGTGCTCCTTGTCGTGCAGGGATAAAAAGCGCGGCGGCGTGCCGCGCCGGGAGGTCAGGCCTTCGCCTTCAGGCCGGATGCGTCGACGTGCTTCACGCCCTTGACCGCGCGCGACACGGCGATCGCCTTCTTCACGGCGGTCTTCGTCGGCAGCACGCCGGTCAGCGTGACGACGCCGTCGACGGTCTTCACGCTGATGTCGACGCTCTTCAGGCCGTCGGTGGCGGCCAGCTCGCCCTTCACCTTGGTCGTGATCCATGTATCGGTGACGGGCTGGTTCGATTCGGTCTTCATGCCGTTGTCGGTGGATGCGTCCTGCGCAACCGCGTTCGTGAGCGGCGCGGCGCCGAGCAGGAAAGCCGCGCTGACGGCGAGCAGTGTCGAAAGGTGCGAGATTTTGTTCATTGATGTTCTCCTTCGATTGATGGGGTGAGTGGACCGATCGTCGAGCACGGATCGTGCCGCGCGTTACTCCCGCGTTACTCCATTACCCGGCGATCGGCGTGTCGTAGCCGGGCTCGCGCGGCGGCATGTCCGGGCGCGGCACGTCGGGCGGCAGTGGAACCGGCGGATCGGTGCCGGGCGGCGGTTCGGGCGGGTTGTCCGGCGGCGGTTCGGGCCGCGTCGGATCGGGTGTCTGATGCAGCTTCATCGTGCTTCTCCTCTGCGGTTCGGATGGCAGCGCATGAGCGCCGATGCAGAACCAGCGTACCGGGTCGAACGTGCACGGGCATCGCGCAAATTCACCTGATCGGCTAGTGCGTTTGCACGGGGGTGTCGTGAAGGGGAGGTGGTGCGCTCGCGGGGTGCGGCGCGCGCAAAGCAGGCGCGGAGAATGCTTCCGGGATCGGCGGGATGCCGCACGGTGGCGGCACGCGGTGCGAATGTACTATGGCGGTTAGTGCATCCGCGCCTGTCGCGCACGGATGCGGCGCGCGATCATCGCCACACGCGCCGGCCGGCGCGTGTCGACGAAGCGGCAACCGGGCCGGCGGTCATGCTGACGACATGGACAAGCATTCGATGAACGAACAGGTAAACGAACAGGTGCTGAAGTCGCATACCGACCGGCGCCAGCTGCACCAGATCATCGCGGGGCTCACCGAGGGCGTGATCCTGGTCGAACCCGACCAGCGGATCGTCTGGGCGAACGAGGCCGCGCTCGCGATGCACGGCGTGACCGAGCTGAAGGCGCTCGGCGAGACCGTCACCGATTACCGCGAGCGCTTCCGGCTGCGCTACCGGAACAACCATCCGGTGCGTGACGGCCACTATCCGATGGATCGCGTGATCGCGGGCGAGGAGTTCAGCGACGTGACGGTCGAAGTGGAATCGGCCGCCGACGAATCCGTGAGCTGGGTTCACCGCATCCGCAGCCTCGTGCTGACGAACGCGGCCGGCGAACCCGACTGCCTCGCGCTGGTGCTGCACGACGCGACCGAATGGGCGAGCGCCGAGGAGCGCTTCGAGCGCACCTTCAACGCGAACCCGGCGCCGGCCGTGATCTGCCGGCTCGACGACCTGCGCTACGTGAAGGTCAACCAGGGTTTTCTGGACATGACCGGCCACGCGCGCGACGACGTGCTCGGCCGCTCGGTGTACGAGCTCGACGTGCTCGAACAGGCCGAACGGCGCGAGCTCGCGATCGAGCGGCTCGGCGAAGGCGCGACGATTCCGCAGATGGAGGCCGTGCTGAAACTCGCGGACGGCAGCACGAAGGCCGTGGTCGTCGCCGGGCAGCCGATCGACATGAACGACGAGGCATGCATGCTGTTTACGTTCATGGATCTCGAGCCGCGCAAGCAGGCCGAGCGCGCGCTGCGGCAGAGCGAGGAACGCTTCGCGACGGCATTCCGGATGGCGCCGGTCGCCACCGCGATCGTCACGGCCGACCGCTTCGAATTGCTCGACGTGAACGGCGCGTTCGCCGCGATGACGGGCCATGCGCAGGACGACCTGCTCGGCAAATCCGCGGAGGAAATCGGGTTGTGGGCCGAACGCGGCGCATGGCAGCGCATCGAAGGCCGGCTCGCGCGCGACGGCAGCGTGCGCAACGCCGACGTGCAGATTCGCACGCGCGATGGTGACGTGCGCGATTGCGTCGTGTCGGCCGACCCCGTCGCGATACACGGGCGCGACTGCCTGCTCGTCGCGTTGCTCGACATCAGCGATCGCAAGCGCACGGAGATGGAACTCGTGTACGCGATCGAAACGGCGATGCAGGATGCGTCGTGGTTCAGCCGCACGCTGATCGAGAAGCTGGCGAACGTGCGGCGCGCGAACGCGCCGGATGCGGGCGCGCAACTGTCGGACCTGACCGCGCGCGAGCGCGACGTGTTCGACCTGCTGTGCCACGGTCTCGCCGACAAGGAAATCGCCGGCCGCCTCGGGCTCGCGCCGAACACCGTGCGCAATCACGTCGCGACGATCTACGCGAAGCTCGACGTGCACAGCCGCGGCGAGGCGATCGTATGGGCGCGCGAACGCGGAATCGTCGGCGCGGCCGACGCGAACGGCACGCGCGGCGCGAAGGCGGGCGAGAACGGCAGGGACTGACGCCGTCGGTACGAATGCACCATGCGCGCTGGTGCATCCGCATCTGCCGCGCGCGGCGCCCGCTTGCGATCCTGTCCATTCGGCGGCGCGGCGCTGGCCGTCATGCCGCCGGTTCTCCCCAACCATCGCAGGAGACGACCATGGACAGGAATCGGATCGAAGGCAAGCTCAAGCAGGTCAAGGGTTCGGTCAAGGAAGCGCTCGGCAAGGTCACGGGCGACCGCAAGACGGAAGCGGAAGGCGTCGCCGAACAGCAGGCCGGCAAGCTTCAGGAGCAGGCCGGCGAGGCGGCGGATGCGGCGCGCAAGCAGACGGGCGCCGATCGGCACTGACCGATAACGCGGCGCCACGGGCGTCGCGGTGGCCGGCCGGGCCGTCATCGCAACGATGATGCGCTGCCGGCATGACCACGGCCGGCCTTGATGGACGGGCGCCGGCGCAGCTTCCCATGAAAACTGCCGGCCCGCGGTTCACGGCTGCGCGGGCCGCGGGCCGGCCGCGCATGCGGAACTTGATGACAAATCCTCACTACATAGTTCCGATATTTCGTTTGCTGCACGGGTATTGGCTACCCACAATCCATTCACCTCTTTCGCGATGAAAGGCTCTTCGGAGACGGAGCCGCGGCGATCGACCGGCCAGGTGCGTCGCACGACGCCCCGGTAGCGGACGAGACGACCGGCACGCGAGAGAGTGTCGACGCGCGGTGGTCGCGCGTTGCATCCCGGCCCCCAGAACAAGGATTGTCATGACGTTCCGCATTCGTTCGCTTTCCGGCGTCGCATTGACCGCCGCGATTCTCGCGCTCCAGACGAGCGCGGCCCACGCGCAGGAGACGGTCGTCAAGGTCGGCGTCGCCGGCCCGCTGACGGGGGGCGGCGCCGCCTACGGCAAGGACATCGAGAACGGCGTGCGCATGGCCGTCGACGAGGCGAATGCCGCGCATCCGACGGTGGGCGGCAAGCCCGTGAAGTTCGTCGTCGCGTCGCAGGACGACCAGAGCGATCCGCGCACCGGCGTGCAGGCCGCGCAGCAGCTCGCCGACGCGCAGGTGGCCGTCGTGATCGGCCACTTCAATTCGGGCACGACGCTGCCCGCGTCGAAGATCTACGCGAAGGCCGGCATTCCGATGATCACGCCGTCGGCGACCAATCCCGACATCACGCGTGCCGGGCTCGGCACCGTGTATCGCGTGATCGCGACCGATACGCAGAACGCCGGCAACGCGGGCGCCTATGCGGCGAGCGTGACCAAGGCGAAGCGCATCGCGATCATCGACGACCGCACCGCGTTCGGCCAGGGCGAAGCCGACGAATTCGAGAAGGCCGTGAAGGCGAACGGCGGCACGATCGTCGCGCGCGAATTCACGAACGACAAGGCGGTGGATTTCAGCGCGCAGCTCACGAAGATCAAGAGCACCAACGCTGATCTCGTGTTCTTCGGCGGCCTCGACGCGCAGGCCGCGATGCTCGTGAAACGCATGCGCCAGCTCGGCATCCGCGCGCAGTTCCTCGCGGGCGGCGGCGTGATGAACGCGAACTTCATCAAGCTGGCCGGCAATGCGGCGGAAGGCGCGGCCGTGTGGGAATACGGGCAGCCGCTGTCGCGTCTCGCGAAGGGCAAGGCGTTCGAAACGAAATTCCGGCAGAAGTACGGTGTCGACATGCTCGCGTATGCGCCGTTCGCCTACGACGCGACGTGGATCGCGATCAACGCGATGCAGAAGGCGAACTCGACGAAGCCGGCCGATTTCAACGGCGCGCTGAAGGGCACGCGCTACGACGGCATCACGGGCACGATCGCGTTCACGAACACGGGCGACCTGAAGAGCCCGAGCTCGACGCTGTACGAGGTGAAGAACGCCGCGTGGCAGCCCGTCACGACGAAATCGGCGGATTGAACGCAACAGGCGCGCGCGGACTTTCGCGGCGCTGCCGGACGTGCTGAAATGCCATCGGCGATCGGTTGCGATCGCGGCGCACGCCGGTGCGGCAGCCGCACGAGTCCGCCCGCGCGACGCCGCGTGCGACGCGGCACGAACAACCCACGGGCGCGGCCGGGTGGCCGCGCCCTTCATGTGCAACTGGAGTCAGTCGTGAGTTCTCAAGTCGTCATTGTCGGCGGTGGTGTGATCGGCAGCTCGATCGCCTATTTCCTGCGCGCCACCGATCCCACGGTATCCGTGACCGTCATCGAGCGCGACCCCACCTATGCGAGATCGTCGTCGGCGTTGTCGGCCGCGTCGATTCGCCAGCAGTTCTCGACGCCGCTGTCGATCCAGATGTCGCTTTTCGGCATCGACTTCCTGCGCACGATCGGCGAACGGCTCGAAGTGGACGGCCACCAGCCGTCGATCGACCTGCACGAAGGCGGCTACCTGTTCCTCGCGACGCCGGCCGGCGACGCGACGCTGCGCGAGAACCATGCGCTGCAGACGAGCCTCGGCGCGGATATCCGGCTGATGGACCGCGATGCGCTGCGCGCGAAGTTTCCGTGGCTGAACGTCGACGATCTCGTCTCGGGCGCATATGGCGTGAGCGGCGAAGGCTGGTTCGACGGCTACGGGCTCGTGCAGGCATTGCGCAAGAAGGCGCAGGCGCTGGGCGCGCGCTACGTGCCGTCCGACGTGACCGCGGTGGTGCGCGACGGCCGCAAGGTGACGCATGTGGTCACGGCCGACGGCGAACGCCATGCGTGCGACACGCTCGTCAACGCGGCCGGTGCGTGGGCCCGCACGCTGTCGTCGATGATGGGCATCGACATCCCCGTCCATGCGCGGCGCCGCAGCATCTTCAACGTGTCGTCGCCTGCCAGGCTCACGGATTGCCCGCTGCTGATCGACCCGACCGGCGTGTATTTCCGGCCGGAAGGGCGCACGTACATCTGCGGGACGTCGCCGAGCCCGGATCGCGATCCGGACGACCTGCCGCTCGACGAAGTCGACCACGACCTGTTCGACGAGGTGATCTGGCCGACGCTCGCGAACCGCGTGCCGGAGTTCGAGGCGCTGCGCGTGGAGAACTGCTGGTCCGGGTACTACGAGTACAACGTGTTCGACCACAACGCGATCATCGGGTATCACCCGGACCTCGACAACGTCGTGTTCGCGAACGGCTACAGCGGCCACGGGCTGCAGCAAGGGCCGGCGACGGGGCGCGGGGTCAGCGAACTCATTCTGGGTGGGCGTTACGACACGCTCGACCTGTCGTCGCTCGGCTGGGCGCGGGTGCTGGAAAACCGGCCGATCGTCGAAAAGAACGTCGTGTAGCGCGGCGTACCCCGCCCGGTGTGGTGGGCGGGATTCTCCTTGTGTCTCGACTCATTGGCCCGACCGTGTCGGGCCTTTTTTGTTGCGCGTGTCAGCCGGCGCCGTAGATCGCGTCGCGCAGATCGATCGTGTACTGGCCGTTCATCCCTTCGTAAAGCGTGTTCGACAGCGACACGACGGTGAGCCCGCGGGCGCGGTCGACGAACCACGAATGCCCGTAGACCCCGCCCCAGCGCCACGTGCCCACGGACTCCGGCGATGCCGCCGCGAGCGGGTCGCGCAATACGGAGAACCCGATGCCGAACCCCGCGCCGGGCAGGTCGGGCAATTCGAGGTTGCCGGTGTGGGCGCGGCCCATCTCGTCGACCAGGTCGGCCGGCAAGAGCGTGCCGCCACCCGCGCGCAGCGTGTCCAGCAGGTTCAGCACGTCGCCGGCGGTGCCGACCATCCCGGCGCCGCCCGACGGGAAGGCATCCGCGTCGAGCGCGCGCGACGGCGAATACGTCACGCCGACGGTTCCGTCGAAGATCGGCACGGTTTCGTTTTCGGCGAGCCGGTGCGGTTGCGGCGTGTCGTTGACGTAGGGCGTCGCGAGCCGCGCGGGATCGCGTGCGACGAATCCCGTGTCGCGGGCGCCGAGCGGGCGGAGCACGAGCGTATCGACGGCGTCGGCGAGCGGCAGCCCGCTGACGGCCTCGATCAGCGCGCCGACCACGTCGATGGAAAGCGAATAGTTCCAGCCGGTTCCCGGCGCGAACTGCAGCGGCACGCTCGCGATCCTGCGCAGGTTTTCGGCGAGCGTGATCGATGCGGCATCGAGCCCGTCGGAGGCGCCCGCGCGCGCATAGGGGCCGGTCGCGTCGGCTTCCGTGAAGCGATAGCCGAGGCCGGCCGTATGCGTGAGCAGGTGGCGCACCCTGATCACCGGCACGCTGCCGTCGTGCAGCGCCGGGCGGAACCCGGGCAGCCAGCGCGTGACGTCGTCGTCGAGCGACAGCTTGTGTTGCGCGACGAGCGCCATCGCGGCCGTCGAGACGATCGGCTTCGTCACCGATGCGAGCCTGAACTGCGTGTCCTCGCGCATCGGCGTGCGCGCTTCGCGATCGGCGAACCCGGCCGCGCGGCGATAGACGAGTTCGCCGTCGCGTGCGATCAGGACGACCGCACCAACGAGGCGATGTGTTTCGAGTTGACGGGACAGTACCGCATCGACGCGCTCGGCGAGTGCGGGATCGGTCGACGGCTGCCGGGATGATGCGCGGTTGGGGATCATCGAAGACTCTGTCGTGAAAGGTGAGCCGACATGGTAGGCGGCATGCCCGGGAAGTGGCGTTTATCCATACGTCGAACAGGGCTTCGTGCGCCGCACCGGCAGACGCGGGCGGCCACGGGGCGGGGGATTCGACCGGGCGCCACGGCAGCCGCGTTGCGGTGCGTCACGCCGGACCTGCGCCGGGCGGCTGCCAAAATATGCCCCAAGCGGCGGGCGGCGTTCGTTAGAATCTGCTTTCGTCGAGGAAACAGCGCAATTGCATTGGGGCAGGGCGGTATCGCGTCACGGACACTGCTTGCCCGGAATTCATCGTTCATTTTCACCGGAGGCGAGCATGCCAGGTTTACTTCCCGATGTTGACCGCGAGGGGCTCCTCGAATATTCGGTGGTGTACACCGATCGCTCGGTCAACCATATGTCGCAACGCTTTCAGGGCGTCATGCGCGACATCTCCGGCACACTGAAAAAAGTCTACAACGCGAAGTCGGTCGTGATCGTCCCGGGCAGCGGGACGTTCGGCATGGAAGCCGTCGCGCGGCAGTTTGCAACGAACAAGAAGTGCCTGGTCATCCGCAACGGCTGGTTCAGTTTCCGCTGGTCGCAGATTTTCGACATGGGCAGCATTCCGTCCGAAACGACGGTGCTGAAGGCGCGCCCGGTCGAAGCGGGGCGGCAGGCCGCGTATGCGCCGGCCCCGCTCGACGAAGTGGTCGCCGCGATCAGGGAACACAAGCCGGATCTGGTCTTTGCGCCGCATGTCGAAACCGCGTCCGGGATGATGCTGCCCGATGCGTATCTGCGCGCGGTGGCCGACGCCGTGCATGCGGTCGGCGGCATGTTCGTGCTGGATTGCATCGCGTCCGGCACGGTGTGGGTCGACATGCAGGCGAGCGGCGTGGACATCCTGATCAGCGCGCCGCAGAAGGGCTGGAGCGCGTCGCCGTGCTGCGCGATGGTCATGCTGAGCCCGCTCGCCCGCGAGCGCATCGATGGCACGACCAGCACCAGCTTCGCGTGCGATCTCCGCAAGTGGCTGCAGATCATGGAAGCCTACGAGGGCGGCGGGTTCGCGTACCACGCGACGATGCCCACGGACAGCCTCACGACGCTGCGCGACGTGATGAAGGAAACCGAGGCATACGGGTTCGACAAGGTGAAGGCGGAGCAGCTCGAGCTCGGCAAGCGCATTCGCGCGCTGCTGGCCGACAAGGGTTTCCGGAGCGTGGCGGCTGAGGGCTTCGAGGCGCCGGGCGTCGTGGTCAGCTACACGGACGACGACGGGATTCGATCGGGGAAGAAGTTCGCCGACGTGGGCTTGCAGATCGCGGCCGGCGTGCCGCTGCAATGCGACGAGCCGGAGGATTTCAAGACCTTCCGTCTGGGGTTGTTCGGTTTGGACAAACTGCATGATGTCGACGGTGCGGTTGCGCGGTTTGCCGACGCGCTGGAGCGGATTCTCTAAGCCGCTTGGCGGACCTGGGCGAGGCCGTGGGCGGTGAGTGGTTGTACCCGCGGCCTGCTGCCTCGCCCGATTCGTCGTCATGGTCTCGTTTGATGTGCGCGCTCGGGCGCCGGGTTCGACGGAGTCATCCGCGGCGGGGCCGATCCATCCGCCTGTACGGCTTACCTGAAAGGCTCGCATGGCATACATCGTTCGACACGAAGTTCCGCCGGTATCCACCTACATCGACATTCGTCTTGCCGCAGGGTTGAGCAGGAAGTCGGAGCAGGCCGCGACGATCGGGTTGAAGAACGGGCTCTTCAGCGTCGTGGCTTACTGCGACGGTGTGCCGGTCGGAATCGGCAGGGTCATCGGCGACGGCGGCTGCTTCTTCGAGATCGTGGACATCGCGGTGTTGCCCGCTCACCAGAAGAAAGGCGTAGGTGACCTGATCATGCGGGCGCTGATGGGCTACGTTCACGAGAATGCGCCGCCGACCGCGTATGTCAGCCTGATGGCCGATCACGGCACACCGAAGTTCTATGAACGCTATGGTTTCCAGCCGTCGTCGCTGCCGGAGAAGGCGGGGATGTTCCTGCGGATTGCGTAGTGTGCGGGAGGCCGATCATCGCGGGTGATCGCTGGCCGTCGACCGTGCCGGAAACGGCAGACGTGCGCGCTCACCGCCGCTCATCGCGGCGACGGTCCGGTCTTTCTTGAGTTTGTCGACACGCGTTTGCATTGAGCGCGCCTGCTTCTCATTGTCATGCTCACGGCCCCAGGCGGCGACGCGTTTGCTGCCGATGGCGAGCCGGTCAATTTCCTTTTGTTCGGCGGCGCGGCGCACCTGCGCCGCCGCGTCGGCATCGGCGATCCGAATGGCCCACAGGCTGGCTGGCGCCATGCGTTCGGTTATATGCAGCCGGGCTCGACTTTGTCGTTCGCGAGCGGCGGGCCGCCGTTCCGCGCGGCCACCGTGGCTTTCGTTGCGCTTCCAACGACCTCGGCGGAACAAGTCGGCACGACGCCGGCGGCAGAAGCATTCAGTGACCGCAATCAACGAAATCCGGAAGTTGGATTGCGCTGCCGACGTGCTATATCGAAACCGCTCGAGGTTGGTCGCCAGTCGAAGCCGATTTTGCCCCGGCAATGCACGCCAATCCCGCTCCATTCGCCGCAATCAATTCGCAAGGATTGGCAATATCGGACTCGCCGGCCAATCGATGACTAATATGCGTGGCGACTTAGTGGAAGACGAAAAATATATTGGACGTCACGAAATGGATGTTGCATTGTTCACGCATTCGATGCGATCGCAGAAAATGAGCTGAGCGGTGTAGCGCCGCGAAAGCAGAGAACGTCATATGCGATTGCGGTCGTGGCTCCTGTTCCCGGAGTCGTGGCCTGGACGATCCGCGGCGTGCGCGACGCATGTGCGCGCGCGTGTAGCAGGATCGGCGCAACAGACAAAGAAAAGCGGCGAAAAGGACCTGAGAAGATGAAGGAGACGCGACGGACGCGGGCGGCATTCCGGATCGGGCGCAAACCCGACCCGGCTTCGCCGCTACGCCCAGATCGAGATCTGTTCGACCGACAACGCGGTCGCGACGGCAGGGCGGCGGAGCATGCGCTCCGTATGCGCGGCCCAATGTTCGAACCCGCGCATGTCGAGCTTCAGCATGTTCCCCCATTTGAAAAATATCAGCAGCATCGGATCGACGATCGAGTAGTGCTCGCCGAGCGCCCAGTCGCGCGCCGCGAGCCGTTCGTCAATCTGCGCATACGCAGCGAGGATGCCCGCGCGGCCTTTCGCGCGAATGCCGTCGTGCGCAGCCGGGTCTTCGCTGAAACGCGACGGATGGAAGTTGAGCGCGACCGTTCCGGGCAACACTGACGCCAGCCAGTTCATCCACTCGACGGCACGTGCGAGGCCCATCGAGGTATCGGGCACGAGCCGCGCCTGCGGAAAGCGCAGCGCGAGATAGAGCAGGATCGCCGACGACTCCGTCAGCACTTCGTCGCCGGTATGCAGTACGGGCACCTTGCCTTTCGGGTTGAGCTGCCGGAATTCGGCGCTCTGCGTCGCACCGTCCTTGATCGAGACGAGTGCGAGTTCGAATGGTTCGCCCAGCTCGCACAGGATGACGTGCGGTGCAAACGAAAGATGGCCGGGGCAGTAGAACAGCGTATGAGTTGTCATATTGATTAAGTCTCCTATTTATCTCTGGTGGAGATGCTGACCGGGTTTGTCGTGTCGACGCGTCGCATGGTGCATGACGCCCGATCGAAAGTCAAAAGCGAAAGGCGATGTAAAGGATCTTGCGGTTCGGTGAAGACGAAGCCGGCCACTGCGATACGCGCGGGCCGGGATGAACGTGCGTTTCTGGAGCGTGATCGTGATGCGGATGATGAGCCTCGACGAATTGATCGACAGCGTGAAGACGTTTCTGGCCGGGATCGACCCGGGCGCGCCGGCGCGCGTGACCGCGCAGACGAACCTGCTCGACGCCAACCTGCTCGATTCGCTGTCGCTTGTGCACTTCGTGCTGTTCATCGAGCAGACGCTCAGGATCGACATCCCGATCGGCGACTTCGTGCTCGACTCGATCGCGTCGGTCGCGGCGATCTACGACCACTACGTGCTGGGCACGTCGCATGCCGCGAGCGCGTCGCGATGACGCCGGACGACCTGCTTCGTGACGAGCCGTTCGCGTATTTCGCATACGGCTCGTGCATGAACCTCGCGAGCCTGTCGACGTCGCTCGGCTGCGACGCGGCGACGTACTTCGCAGGCGCGGCGCGCCTCGACGGCCATCGCCTCGCGTTCAATTACGCGTCGCTCAACGAGCCGGTCTGCTGCGCGAACATCGAGCCGGCTGCCGGTGCGATCGTCGAGGGCGCGCTGTACCGGTTGCCGATGCGCATGCTCGACGCGCTCGAGCGTCGTGAAGGCGTGCATCTCGGCCGCTACGTCCGCTACGCGGTCGAGGTGCTGGCGCCCGGCGGGCGGCGCGTACATGCGCTGACGTATCGCGGTGCGGTCACGCTCGATTGCGACGCCGCGCCGAGCGCGCGCTACCGCGACCTGCTGGTTCGCGGGCTGGCCGACGCGGGCGTGTCGGCGGCGTATCGCGACCGCACGGTCGCCTACATGGCGGGGCTGCGCGATCGGCCGCCGCGTGCGGCATGACGGAATCAAGGCATCGTGCGCTCCACAAGAGCGCCCGATCCAGCGGTGCGTTCGCGACTTCGAACGTCGACGAGCGTTTTAAAGGCGCCCTAAGCGGGCATGTGAGCAAAAGGTTGAACATGAACAAGGCTTTCGACCATCCGCGCGTTTTGCGCACCTTGCGCGTTGCCTGCGACGCAGCGCCCGGGCACAACGACGTACAACGAGCCCCCGGAACCGCGGCAACGCCACGAACGGACCTCGCGAGGCCGATGCGCACCTGATCCGCGCCCGCGAGCCGGATCGACACCCGCCCGGCGTGCCGCACACATGCGTGCGGCACGCGGCACCCCGCATGCGAGAACGACCCGACCGGAGGAGGACGGCTCGCCGCCTTGTGCGCCGGATCGCGGGTGCCGCCGTCGGGCGACGCGTGCGGGACGCCGTGCGCAACGAATGACAATCGATCGCAAACAAGGAAAAAAATCATGGAGACGCTCGTATCGACCGTATTGCCCGCAGCGCGGGTGTCGGAAGACGCCGCCTATCGCAAGGTCGCGTGGCGGCTGATGCCGTTGCTGCTGTTCTGTTACCTGGTGTCGTATCTCGACCGCGTGAACGTGGGCTTCGCGAAGCTGCAGATGGCGGGCGATCTCGGGCTGTCCGACGCGGCCTACGGGCTCGGCGCCGGCATCTTCTTCTTCGGCTATTTCATCTTCGAGGTGCCGAGCAACCTGATCCTCCACCGCATCGGCGCACGCGTCTGGATCGCGCGAATCATGGTGACGTGGGGCGCGGTGTCCGCGCTGACGATGTTCGTCACGACGCCGACGGCGTTCTACGCGATGCGATTCCTGCTCGGCGCCGCCGAGGCCGGCTTCTTCCCGGGCGTGATCCTGTACCTGACCTACTGGTATCCGGCCCATCGGCGGGGGCGGATCACGACGGTGTTCATGACGGCCGTCGCGCTGTCGGGCGTCGTCGGCGGCCCGATTTCCGGCTACATCCTGAAGGCGTTCGACGGCATCAACGGGTGGCACGGCTGGCAGTGGCTGTATCTGCTCGAAGGGTTGCCGTCGATCGTCGCGGGATTGCTCGTCTACGCGCTGCTCGACGACCGGATCGCGCAGGCGAAGTGGCTGAACGACGAAGAGCGCGCGCTGCTCGAACGCAACGTGAATGCCGAGGACGCGGTCAAGTCTCACCTGTCGCTCGGTGCGGTGCTCGCGAATCCGCGTGTGTGGCTGATGTGCGCGATCTACTTCTCGTTCGTGATCGGCCTGTACGGCGTCGGCTTCTGGCTGCCGACGCTCATCCATGCGACGGGCGTGGCCGATCCGCTGACGATCGGGCTGCTGTCGACGGTGCCGTATGCGCTTGCGGTGGTCGCGATGATCGCGATCGCACGCAGTTCGGATCGCCTTCGCGAGCGCCGCTGGCACCTCGCGGTGCCCGGTGCGATGGGCACGGTGGGGCTCGTGCTCGCGGTCGGCTGGGCGCATCAGACGGGGCTTGCGATCGCGGCGCTGACGCTCGCGACGATGGGCATCCTCACCGCGATTCCGCTGTTCTGGAGCCTGCCGACCGCGTTCCTCGGCGGCACCGCGGCCGCCGCCGGGATCGCGATGATCAATTCCGTCGGCAATCTCGCAGGCTTCCTCGGCCCTTACCTGATGGGGCTGCTCAAGCAACTGACCGCATCGAACGACGCGGGCCTCTACATGATGGCCGGCTGCATGGCGCTGGGCGGACTGCTCGCGCTGTCGCTGCCGAAAGCGCTGGTGAACCGGTAGCGATGCGCGGCTTTTCCCCCATGCACGGAGACAGGACATGATCCACAACGAACCCGCACTGTTCCCCGACCAGTCGATGGGCGCCTCGCCGCAGCGCTTTCGCGACGCGATGTGCCGCGTGGCGTCGGCCGTTCACGTACTCACGAGCGACGGACCTGCCGGGCGCTGCGGCATGACGGCGACCGCCGTGCTGTCGGTGTCCGATGCGCCGCCGACGGTGCTCGTGTCCGTCAATCGCGGCAGCGTATCGGCGCAGCGGCTGATCGCGAACGAGGTGTTCTGCGTGAACACGCTCGGCGCCGCCGACCGGTTTCTCGCCGACGTGTTCGCGGGCCGGACCGCGCACGCGCGCGATGCGCGCTTCACGGTGGGCGAGTGGGGCGAGCTCGCGACGCGCGCGCCGGTGCTGGCGAGCGCGCGCATCGCGCTCGACTGCCGGCTCGTCGCGTCGATGAGCGCGGCGACGCATGAGCTGCTGGTCGGCGAAGTGGTGGCGCTGCACTGTGCGGCGCCCGACGACGACACGCTCGTCTATCTGCAGCGGGAGTTCCGCGTCGTGTGACGACGCGTGCCGACAGGATGACCGACATGAAACGCGAAATCGTACTAGCCACCAACCGCTGCCGCGGCGAGATCCTCGCCGGCGGTTTTCGCACCGACGTCGCGCGCATCGCGCAGTGCGCACGCGCGCATCTCGGCGACTACGCCGACAACCCGCATGTGCGTGCGCTGCTCGTGGCGCTGGAGAACCGCTGCCTCGCATCGGGGCGCCTGCTCGATCTCACGTACTCGGTGGACCCGAGCTTCATCCTCGGGTTCTTCGACGTGCCCTACAACGCCGACGCGTTCCTCGAGGCAGCCGCGATCGCGCCCGTGCCGATTCCGCCGAGCGTGCTCGCGATCGCGCCGGACGGCAACGCGCTGCCGGTGCAGATCCGCATGTGCACGGACGGCTTTCTCAATCCGCTCGCGGTCGCGGTATTCGGCGAGAACTTCATCGACGCCGACCTGCGCGCGTATCACAAGGCGTATTACTTCATCGACAAGTTCGTCGAGCGCTTCAAGCGCCATACGCGCCCGGCAATCGAAGCGAACTGGTCGCCCACCGCGTTCCCGGATCTGCTCGCGGCGGACGACGAGCTGCTGACGCAGGCGAGTGCGATCTGGGTCCACCTGCACGAGTACCACCATCGCACGGGCTTCCTGCCGATCCCGGAGTACCTCGATGCGAAGAGCACGCGCAACGGTGCGGGCGCGGAGGAGTTGCGGGTCGACATCCTGTCGATCCTCGCGCTGTTCCGGCTGCGCTCGGACGACCGCGTGCTGCGCGCTTCGATCCAGTACATCCTGGCCGAGCGCCTGATCCGCTACCCGCTGCAGGCGCCGCCGCTCGACAACTACGACGCGCGCTCGTCGGTCGCGCTGTTTCATTACCTGTCCCGTCACGGCGTGATCGCGCAGCGTGGCGGCTCACTCTATTTCGAAGGGGGCTACGAACGCCTGACCCAGGCGCTCAGGTCCATCGTGATCAAGCTGACGGCGCTCGAATACAAGCTCAGCGTGTCGTCCGATCTCGACCGGAGAAAGATCCTGTCGTTCGTGCTGCCGACGCTCGCGAAGAACGACAACAACTGGGGCGCGGCCGGCAGGCCGCATTGACGGAAGCCCGCCGCCCGCCCCATTTCGCAACGAATCAACCGAGGATCACGATGCCCACCTATCGTTCACGCACTTCCACGCACGGCCGCAACATGGCGGGCGCGCGCAGCCTGTGGCGCGCCACCGGGATGACCGACGCCGATTTCGACAAGCCGATCATCGCGGTCGTCAATTCGTTCACGCAGTTCGTGCCCGGTCACGTGCACCTGAAGGATCTCGGCCAGCTCGTCGCGCGCGAGATCGAAGCGGCCGGCGCGGTCGCGAAGGAGTTCAACACGATCGCGATCGACGACGGCATCGCGATGGGCCACGACGGCATGCTGTACAGCCTGCCGTCGCGCGAGCTGATCGCCGACAGCGTCGAGTACATGGTCAACGCGCACTGCGCGGACGCGATGGTCTGCATCTCGAACTGCGACAAGATCACGCCGGGGATGCTGATGGCCGCGATGCGCCTGAACATCCCGGTGATCTTCGTGTCGGGCGGCCCGATGGAGTCCGGCAAGCTGACGTTCCGCGGCAAGCGCCGCGCGTTCGACCTGATCGACGCAATGGTGGTGGCGGCCGACTCCCAGGTGACGGACGACGAGGTGCGCGCGGTCGAGAACGTCGCGTGCCCGACCTGCGGCTCGTGTTCCGGGATGTTTACCGCGAACTCGATGAACTGCCTCGCCGAGGCGCTCGGGCTCGCGCTGCCCGGCAACGGCTCGGTGCTTGCGACGCATGCCGAGCGCAAGCGCCTGTTCATCGACGCCGGGCGCACGATCGTCGATCTCGCGCGCCGCTACTACGAGCAGGACGACGCGAGCGTGCTGCCGCGCTCGATCGCGACGCGCGATGCGTTCGAGAACGCGATGACGCTCGACATCGCGATGGGCGGCTCGACCAATACGGTGTTGCACCTGCTCGCCGCCGCGCACGAAGGCGAGGTGCACTTCACGATGGCCGACATCGACCGGCTGTCGCGCCGCGTGCCGGTGCTGTGCAAGGTCGCGCCGTCGGTGCAGGACGTCCACATGGAGGACGTGCACCGGGCCGGCGGCGTGATCGGGATCATGGGCGAACTCGATCGCGCGGGGCTGCTGAACACGACGCTGCCGACCGTCCATGCGCCGAGCGTCGCGCACGTGCTCGCGCGCTGGGACGTGATGCGCAATCGCGTCGATTCGGTGTCGCGCTTCTATCGCGCGGCGCCCGGCGGCGTGCGCACGCATGTCGCGTTCAGCCAGGACAACCGCTACGACGAACTCGATCTCGACCGCGCGAACGGCTGCATCCGCGATGCCGAGCACGCGTTCTCGCGCGACGGCGGGCTCGCGGTGCTGTTCGGCAACATCGCGCGCGACGGCTGCATCGTGAAGACCGCGGGCGTCGACGGCGGGATGCTGAAGTTCACCGGCACCGCGCGCGTGTTCGAAGGGCAGGAGGAGGCGGTCGAAGGCATCCTCGGCGGTGCGGTCGGCCCGGGCGACATCGTGATCGTCCGCTACGAGGGGCCGCGGGGCGGCCCGGGCATGCAGGAGATGCTCTATCCGACCAGCTACCTGAAATCGAAGGGGCTCGCGAAGCAGTGCGCGCTGATCACCGACGGTCGCTTCTCCGGCGGCTCCTCGGGGCTGTCGATCGGGCACGTATCGCCCGAGGCGGCGGAGGGCGGCGAGATCGGGCTGCTCGAGAACGGCGACGCGATCGAGATCGACATCCCGAACCGCTCGATCAACGTCCTCGTGTCCGACGACGAACTGCGGCGCCGCCGCGCGGCGATGGAGGAGCGCGGCGAGCGCGCGTGGCAGCCCGAGAAGCGGCAGCGCCGCGTGTCGGGCGCGCTGCGCGCATATGCGGCGATGACGACGAGCGCGGCGCGCGGCGCCGTGCGGATCGTGAAGGGCTGACCGTGCGGCCCGCCCCGAACCATCCGGCGGCCGATGCGCAGGTCGACACCGTGCTCGTCACGGGCGGCCGCGCGCCGGCCGCGCATCACGGCTTCGTCAACCCGCCGGTGTATCGCGGCTCGACGGTGCTCGCGCCGAGCGTGGCCGACCTGCTGGGCTACACGCAGCCGTACGTGTACGGCCGGCGCGGCACGCCGACCACGGCCGCGCTGCAGGACGCGGTGCGCGCGCTCGATCACGGCGCGGGCGTCGTGCTGTGCCCGTCGGGGCTTGCCGCGATCACGACCGCGCTGTCGTCGTGCCTGTCGGCCGGCGACCATCTGCTGATGACGGATGCGGTGTACAAGCCCGCGCGCCAGCTGTGCGACGGCGTGCTGCGGCGCGCGGGCATCGAGACGACGTACTTCGATCCGCTCGCGTCGGTTGACGCGCTCGCCGCGCTGATCCGGCCGAACACGCGTGCGCTGTATCTCGAAGCGCCCGCGTCGCAGAGCATGGAGCTGTGCGACGTGCCGGCGTTCGCCGCGCTCGCGCGCGACCGCGGGCTTGTGGTGCTGTTCGACAACACGTGGGCGACGCCGCTGTTCTTCGACGCGTTCGCGCACGGCGCCGATCTCGTGATCCAGGCCGGCACCAAGTACCTCGCCGGTCATGCGGACGTGATGATCGGCATGGTGTCGGCGTCCGCGCGCGCGCTGCCGGCGCTCGAACAGTATCAGCGCGACACGGGGCAGTGCGTCGGCTCGGACGACGCGTTTCTCACGCTGCGCGGCATCCGGACACTCGGCGTGCGGCTTCGCCAGCACCAGGCGAACGCGCTGCGCGTCGCGCGCTGGCTCGCCGCGCGTCCGGAAGTGCGGCGCGTGTGCTATCCGGCGCTCGAGGACGATCCCGGCCATGCGCTGTGGGTGCGCGACTTCGGCGGCGCGACGGGGCTGTTCTCCGTCGTGCTGCGCCCGGCGCCCGCGCAGGCCGTCGCCGCGCTGCTCGAGGGGCTCGCATATTTCGGGCTCGGCTATTCATGGGGCGGCTATGAAAGCCTCGCGATGCCGTTCGACTGCAGTGCGTACCGCACCGCGTCGCACTGGGACCCGGGCGGCCCGTGCGTGCGCTTTCACATCGGTCTCGAAAACGCCGACGACCTGATCGGCGACCTCGAGGCCGGCTTCGCCCGCTTCAACGCCGCGCGCTGACGCCGACACGAGCAGCACGCGCGCGGCCCGCACGTTTCGCGCCGCATTCCAATGACGAGGAGCCCCGTATGACGAAGCAACTCTGCCTGGGTGGATTCATGCGCCCCATCTGCCTGCACACGGCGTGGTGGCGGCACCCGAGCGCGCCGACGCTCGCGAACTTCAACTGGCCGGTGATCCGGTCGCTCGCGCAGAAGCTCGAGCACGCGTGCTTCGACGCGGTCTTCACCGCCGACCACCTCGCGGTGATGCCGATGCCGCCGAATGCGCTCAAGCGCAGCGGCACGATCACGTCGTACGACCCGCTCGTGATGCTGTCGGCGATCGCCGCATGCACCGACCGCATCGGCCTGATCGCGACCGGCACGACGAGCTACGAGGATCCGTACCTGCTTGCGCGCCGCTTCGCGTCGCTCGACCACCTGAGCGGCGGCCGCGCGGGCTGGAACATCGTCACGACGGTGAACCCGGAGGCTGCGCTCAACTTCGGTCTCGAGACCGCGCTGCGCCACGCCGAACGCTACGAGCGCGCCGAGGAGTTCTTCGACGTCGTGACGGGGCTGTGGGACGGCTGGTCCGATCACGCGCTCGTGATGGACAAGGAGGCGGGGGTGTTCTCCGATCTCGACAAGATCCGGCCGCTCAACCACAAGGGCAAGTTCTTCTCGGTCAAGGGGCCGCTGAACATCGCGCGGCCCGTGCAGGGCTGGCCGGTGATCGCGCTTGCCGGTGCGTCGGAGGAAGCGCGCGACATGGCCGCGCGTTCGGCCGACCTGGTGTTCGGCAACGCGCGCAGCATCGAGACGGGGCGTGCGTTCTACCGCGACGTGAAGTCGCGCGCGGTCGCGGCCGGGCGCAACCCCGATCACGTGAAGATCCTGCCCGCCAACCAGGTGTATGTCGGCCGCACGCGCGCGGAGGCGCTGGCGAAGAAGCGCTACATGGACGATCTCGTCCACGTGGACAGCAACATCCCGAACCTGTCGATCCGGCTCGGCGTCGACTGCTCGAAGTTCGATCCCGACAAGCCGTTGCCCGAGCTGCCGCACACGGAACAGGGGCAGGGCAACCAGCGCGAATGGGCGGCGCTCGCGCGCCGCGAGGGATTGACGGTGCGCGAGCTGGCGAAGCGGGCGGCCGAATCCGGCACCGGCGAGATGGTTGGCACCGCGTCAGAGATCGCCGACCAGATGGAGGAGTGGCTGATGACGGAGGCGTGCGACGGTTTCATCGTCGTGTTCTACACGGTGCCTGACGGCTACGACGACTTCGTGACGATGGTTGTGCCGGAGCTGCAGCGGCGCGGGCTGTTTCGCACCCGCTACGAAGGCACGACGCTGCGCGAACACATCGGCCTGCCGCGGCCGAAGAGCCCGCTCGACTGAGCGGCGCGTCGCCAGATTTCGTTCCGGGAGACCGCAATGACCCACGATTCACCCCGATCCACATGGATGACGACGCCGTACCGCCGCCGGCTCGGCGTGCTGAGCGACGCCGCACACCTGCCGCTGCTCGGCGACGGGTTATGCGGCGTCGAGCGCGAGACGCTGCGCGTCGATGCCGCCGGCCGGCTCGCGCTGACGCAACACCCGCACGCGCTCGGCGCGGCGCTCACGCACCCGTCGATCACGACCGACTACGCGGAGCCGCTGCTCGAATTCGTCACGCCGCCGCAGCGCGACGCGGCCGACGTGATCGAGCGGCTCGACGAGCTGCACCGCTTCGCGTGCCGCGCGATCGGCGACGAGCTGCTGTGGAGCCAGTCGATGCCGTGCCCGCTCGACGACGACCGCCGCATTCCGATCGCGTGGTACGGCACGTCGAACATCGGCATCCTGAAGCACGTGTACCGGCGCGGGCTGGCGTTCCGCTACGGCAAGGCGATGCAGTGCATCGCCGGGATCCACTACAACTATTCGCTCGCCGATGCCGTGTGGCCGCTGCTGCGCGACGTGCGCGACGGATGCGAGCCGGCCGGCCGCGACGCGCGCGACATGCGCTCGGCAGGCTATCTCGCCCTGATCCGCAATTTCCATCGCTACGGCTGGCTGCTGCTGTATCTGTTCGGCGCGTCGCCGGCGCTATGCGCGGGTTTCGTCGCCGGCGACCGGCACGGGCTCGACGCGTTCGATGCGCAGACGCTGTACCTGCCGCACGCGACGAGCTTGCGGATGAGCGACCTCGGCTACCAGAACCGGGTGCAGGGCGCGTTCGCGCCGTGCCTCGACAACCTGCCCGCGTACCTGGACGGCCTCGCGCGAGCCGTCGCGCAGCCGTGCCCCGAGTACCAGGCGATCGGCGCGAAGCGCGACGGGGAATGGCTGCAGCTCAGCACGCACTTGCTGCAGATGGAGAACGAGTTCTACTCGTCGATCCGCCCGAAGCGCACGGTGCGCAGCGGCGAGCGGCCGCTCGATGCACTGCGCAGCCGCGGCGTCGAATACGTCGAGGTGCGCTGTCTCGACATCGATCCGTTCGCGCCGCACGGCGTCGCCGAGACGACGCTGCGCTTTGTCGACGCGTTCCTGCTGTTCTGCGCGCTCGACGACAGCCCGTGCCTCGCGGGTGCCGAGCAGGACGCGTGCCGGCGCAACTTCGCGGCGGTCGCGCGGGAGGGGCGGCGCCCGGGGCTGGAGTTGCAGCGTGGCGGCGAGCGCGTCGCGCTGCGCACGTGGGCGCACGAGTTGCTCGCGCGAATCAACGAGGCGGCCGGCGTGCTGGATCTGCAGCGCGGCGACACGCGCACGACCGCCGCGCTCGACGCGCAATACGCGAAGCTCGACGATCCGCAGGCGACGCCGTCGGCGCGTGTGCTCGATGCACTGCACACGCTGCGCGACGATCCGGGCGGCGCGTGTTTCGCGTTCGGGATGCGGCAGACGCTCGCGCATACCGGGGCGTTCCGCGCGCGTCCGCTGCCGGCCGACGTGCAGGCGCGCTTCGACGCGATCGCGGCCGATTCGCTGAGCCGGCAGGCCGACCTGGAGCGCACGCAGATCGGCAACTTCGACGCGTTTCTCGCCGCGTATCACGCGGGAACGCTGAACCAGGAGTGCGGCGAGCCGACACATGGCGCGCACTGATACGGTCGCCGCCGTATCGAATCCATCTCACGGAGGACAGATGAGCAGTATCGCGGAAATGAAGACCGATCGCGGGTTCTCGGCGCGGGCGGCCGGCGCGGGCGCGCTGGCGTCGTTCGTCGGCTTTGCATCGACGTTCACGCTGATCGTGAATGCGCTGACGAACGTCGGTGCAACGCGTGCGCAGGCCGCGTCCGGCCTGATGGCCGTCTCGATCGTGATGGGGCTGGCCGGCATCGTGCTCAGCTACCGGACGCGGATGCCCGTCAGCGCTGCGTGGTCGACGCCCGGCGCCGCGCTGCTGCTCGGCCTGGGCGCCGTGAAGGGCGGCTATCCGGCCGCGGTCGGCGCGCTCGTGCTGACCGGCGTGCTGCTCACGCTGGCCGGGCTGTGGAAGCCGCTCGGCCGCGCGATCTCGAGGATTCCTCTGCCGATCGCCAACGCGATGCTCGCCGGGATCATCCTGAACCTCTGCGTCGCCCCGGTGCACGCACTCGAGCAGTATCCGCTGTACGTCGCGCCGATCCTGCTCGTCTGGGTCGTGATGATGCGGGTTCGCAAGATTCTCGCGGTGCCTTGCGCCGCGGTCGCGACGCTGATCGTGATCGCGTTCATCGCCAAGACGGGTGGCGTCGGCGCGACCGGGATGTTGCCGCACCTCGCGCTCGTCGGGCCCGTGTTCTCGGCATCGACGATGGTGAGCGTCGCGGTGCCGCTCTTCATCGTGACGATGGCGTCGCAGAACATCCCGGGCGTCGCGGTGCTCAACGTCAACGGCTACCGGCCCGAAGCGTCGCGGCTGTTCACGGCCACGGGGCTGTGCAGCCTGCTCGCGGCGCCTTTCGGCGCGCCGCCGATCGGGCTGGCCGCGATCACCGCCGCACTGTGCGCCGGCGAGGAGGCCGGCCCCGACGAATCGCGGCGCTACTGGGCCGGCATCGTCTGCGGCGCCGCGTACATCGTGTACGGGTTCGCGGCGAGCGCCGCGACGCTGTTCATCGCGGTCGCGCCGCCGGTCATCATCGAAGCGGTTGCCGGCCTCGCGCTGATGAACGCCCTCGGCGGCGCGCTGCTCAACGCATTCACCGACAAGGACGCGCGCGAGGCCGCGATCCTGACCTTCCTCGTGACGATGGCGGGCCATGCGTTTCTCGGCATCGGCGGCGCGTTCTGGGGCCTGCTGACCGGCATCGGGCTGACGTTCGTGCTGCGTCGCGAGAAGGGCCGGTGATGCCGCGCGACGACGCGGCCCCCGCAGTTCTGCCATTCCCTTAAAAAAACGGAGAAGAGATGCAGCACAACATCGTGAAAGTGACCGCGACGCCGGTGTTCGCGCGCGGCGACGCGGAGATCGCCGGCGTGCGGTTGTCCGGCAAGCTGTCGGGCGTCGTCGTCGAAATCGAGACGTCGCAGGGCGTGGTCGGCCACGGCTTCACGGCGATCACCGACGAAGCGGTCGTGGCCGCGGCGATCGATCACGTCGCGGCACCCAACCTGGTCGGGATGAACGTCGTCGAGCGCGAGCGGATTCTCGACAAGCTGTACTGGCTGTTATGCCCGCGCGGGCAGACCGGCTATGCGGGGCACGTGATTTCCGCGATCGACATCGCGGTCTGGGATGCGATCGGCAAGATCGCCGGGCTGCCGGTATGGAAAATGCTCGGCGGCGCGCGTCCGGTCGTGCCGCTGTACACGACGTTCGGCTTCGCGTCGCTCGAGCGCCCGGAGCTGATACATGCCGCGCGTGCGCTCGTCGGCGCCGGACATCGCCGCATCAAGATGATCGTCGGCTATCACGCGCTGGCGCGCCGCGACGAAGGGCGCTCGCTCGACCAGGTCGTCGCGGACGACGTCGCGCGCGTGCGCGCGGTGCGCGATGCGGTGGGCGACGCCGCCGAGATTTACATCGACGCGAATTGCGGGCTCGACCACTATCACGCGCTGCGGCTTGCCGAGCGCGTGGCCGATTGCGACATCGGTTTCTTCGAGGAGCCGATCGCCGAGAACGACCCCGCGAAGCTCGCCGACCTGAGAAAGCGCGGCGGCATTCCGGTCGCCACCGGGCAAAGCGAGGGGCAGTTGTTCCGGTTCAGGGATTTCCTCGTGAATGACGCCGTCGACATCCTGCAGCCAAACGTGTGCGTGTGCGGCGGGTTCTCCATGGCGGCGCGCGCGGCCGCGCTCGCGCAGGCGTTCGGCGTGCCGATCGACAATGGCGGCACGTTCCCGTTCCACAACATGCATCTGCACGGCGGGCTCGCGAATGGCGGCTCGGTCGAGTGGCACGTCGTCGCGGTCGAGATCTGCCGGAACCTGTTTACCGGCCTGCCGGCCGAGCAGAACGGGACGCTGGCACTACCCGACACGCCGGGCCTCGGCTTCGGCATCAATCGCGATGGTGTCCGCGAATTCTCGTCGGGCCCGGGATCGCAGGGGCACGGCAAGGCGTGAGCGTCGGCCGGGCATGCCAAAGCGGATCCGCCTGCGGCCGGCGTCATGCCGAGGCCAGTGTCCGCACGATATTGATGAAGCTGGCAAGGACGTGCCCGATATCGCCTTTGCGCCAGACGAGGCCGGTTTCAACGACGAACGAGCCGTGTGCGAGCGGGCGATAGACGACACCCGTACGCCGCAGATTGCGCAACGATTGCGGCACCAGGGCGACGCCCATGCCGGCGGACACAAGGCTGACGATCGTCTGCATCTGGATTGCTTCCTGGCCGATGTGCGGGACGACACCGACGTCGCTGTAGCACTCCATGATCGCGTCGTAAAACCTCGGGGCGAGACGGCGCGGAAAAATCACGAGCGGAAGGTCTGCCACTTCCTTCAGGTGAATCGGCACGTCGTCGGGTGCCGTCGACGCGGCGCTCGGCATCGCGAGCACGAGCGGCTCGCTCAGGAGCGGCAGATACGACAGCTCGGCCACGTAGCGTGGCGGCAACGGCGGAATGATCAGGCCCGCGTCGATGTGGCCCGCGACCAGCTCTTCGATTTGCACGTCGCTCGTCGCTTCGGTCAGTTGCAATCGCACCAGCGGATAACGCATGCCGAATTCGCGCAGCAGCGAGGGCAGCAGCCCGTAATCGGCAATCGAGACGAACGCGAGCGACAATCTTCCGGTCTCGCCGAGAGCGAGGCTCTTTGCCAGCGCGGGAAGCTCCTCGGCCGCGGCAAGCAGTTTCAGCACCGTCGGAAGCAACGCCTCGCCGACTGCCGTGAGCGCGACCGCACGCTTCGTGCGTGCGAAGAGCTCGACGCCGAGTTCGCGTTCCAGGGAGCGTATTGCCTGCGACAGCGGCGGCTGGGTCATCGAGAGGCGTGCGGCCGCACGGCCGAAGTGCCGCTCCTCGGCAACGGCCGCGAAGTAATACCACTGGCGAAGATCCGGGGGGAAGTTGGGCATTCGTTCGACCTGAAGCGGCTGAATGGTGATGAATCATATATTGGACCAGCGGCCTGTGGCGCATCGGGAGCCGGTTCGTTCTTGTGTGTGCGGGACGCATGAGCCGATGGCCAGGGCGCCGCTTTATGCGACGCAAATGCCAGGAAAGCCAGCCGGCAATTGACGGACCGGCGACGTGGAGCATGCGGACGGAAGCTACCGCGTCAGGCAATACAACACATCGGGACAACCTTCCTCGTTCCTGCTTCCGTCGTTATATGCAATGGCAACGAATCCATGCCGCTCATAAAACGCGGCCGCATCGCGATTCATCTGGAACGTATAGAGCTGGAGCTTGCCAACCGTCTGCGACTTCACCGATTCCAGGAGGGCGGAACCGATCCCTTGTCGTTTGAATTCGGGGCACACGTACAACTGGTCGAGCCATGCCGCACCGTCAGCGATGACGTGTGCGGCCATGCCGACGATGCGATCGTCGTACATGGCAACGGTCACGTTGCCCGACGGGACAAGTACGTTGGCAATCCAGTCGCGGACGGCGGCTTCGGAGTGCGCGAGCGGCGCGTAGGATGCGAGCGCGTTGCGCGACCGCAGATACACGTCAGCCACCGCCGCGGCATCAGCCGCCACGGCTCGGCGCAAGATCAAGGGCATGGATCGGCTGCTCCGGAAAATTAATTGCGTGCACAACGATAGCAGCACGGAATCGAACTTCCAAGGTCGTGCGGCATGCTGCTGAAACTGCCGACATCGGAAGTCCGGCGCTGCTTGTCGAGTTTGCGCTACAGCGGTGAGATCGGGTTGCCGATTTGCTGCTTCATTCCGACATTCCCGTATCATCCGTCCGGTTCGCCGGGTCCCACGCGCCGGCGATTCCGCACACATGAAAGGACGAGCGATGAAGGTCGAAAGGCGCGGCCACGGTAAAGCGATCGGGCACGGCGACGCGGCAGATCCGAAGCGGGCCGGCATCGCACCCGTCACGAAGAGTACCGACCCGCGCGACTACCAGAATGCACCGGCTATCGCGGCCGTCATGCCGAAAGCATTTCCCGACGGCTTCGTCGTCGCGGAGCATCGGCACACGCGCGCGCAACTCGTCTACACCACGACAGGCATTGCCGAAGTCATCGCCTGCCGGTCGCTGTGGATGATCCCGCCGCATCGCGCACTCTGGATTCCGCCCGACCTGCCGCACGCGATGCGCGCACACGGGCAACTCGAAATGCGCACCGCCTACGTCGACCCGCGAGCCTGCCGATCCGCGTACCCGGATCAGCCGAGCCTGGTCAACGTTTCGCCGCTGCTGCGCGAGTTGATCGTGCGTGCGTCGTCGTTCCCGGTCGAGGTCGATCCCGACGGACGCGACGCGCTCGTCATCCAGCTCATGCTCGCCGAAATCGAGTGGTCTCCCGAGCAGCCGTTGCGGCTTCCGTCCGGCCGGGACCGGCGTCTTGCCCGGGTCTGCGACGCGATGCTCGCGAATCCGGCCGATCAGCGAACGCTGACGGAATGGGCCGACGAAGTCGGTGCGTCGAGCCGGACACTGGCCCGGTTGTTCACCGCCGAAACCGGGCTGTCGTTCAGCCAATGGCGCCAGCAGGCGAGGATTTCGGCCGCGCGCCCGCTGCTGGCCTCGGGACGCTCCGTGATCGCCGTCGCGGCCGAACTCGGCTACGAAACCACGAGCGCCTTCTCGACCGTGTTTCGCCGGTTTGCCGGCATGACGCCCAGCGCGTACGCGAAACTGTCCGATTCCGCGTAGCAAACGTCCTTCCGGCAAACGCGGGGCGCGGCGTGCACGCTTATCGTGTCGGTCATCGAATCCACTGACCGAACGAGGCAAGCCGACATGACGCGACACGACATCGAATTCCTGTCCGAAGCCGCCACGCTGCGAGGCTGGTATTACGAACCGGCGCAGCGCATCGCCGGTACGCAAGCGTATCCGGCCATCGTGATGGCGCACGGCTTCTCCGGCGTGAAGGAACAGTATCTGGACCGCTACGCCGAGGTGTTTGCCGCCGGCGGTTTCGGCGTGCTGCTCTACGATCACCGGAATTTCGGCGCGAGCGACGGGTATCCGCGTCAGGAGATCGACCCCGTGCAGCAGAAGCGCGGCTATCGCGATGCGATCAGCTATCTGCTGACGCGCCCGGACGTCGATGCCGCACGCATCGGCATCTGGGGCACCAGCTACAGCGGCGGCCACGTGCTCGAAGTCGCGGCCATCGACCGGCGCGTCAAATGCGTGGTTTCGCAGGTGCCGACGATCAGCGGATATCAGTCGGCGTTGCGCCGCACGCGTTCCGATCTGGTGCCCGCGGCGCTGGCTCGCTTCGATGAAGATCGCCGGCAGCGATTCGCGGGCGGCGTGCCGGCGATGTTGCCGGCAGTCAGCGCGGACCCCGCGACAGCCTGCGCGATGGCGGGCGTGGATGCGTACCGGTTCTTCACCGAGTCGGCGGCGCGGTGTGCGCCGAACTGGAAAAACGAAGTGACGCTGCGCAGCGCCGAGATGTCGCGCGAGAACGAACCGGGCCAGTATGTCGATCGCATCTCGCCAACCCCGTTGCTGATGATCGTGGCCAACGAGGATCTGCTGACGCCAACCGACCTGTGCCTCAAGGCGTGGGAAAACGCGCTGGAGCCGAAGCGCCTGCTCCAGATCAAGGGCGGGCATTTCACGCCGTATATCGAGCATTTCGACGAAACGAGCCGGGCGGCGGTGGAGTGGTTCACGCTGCATCTGTCCGGCGCGCGCTGACCCGTTGCAGCGCGTGAGTGCGGTGTCCGCGGCTTGCACGAATGGCGATACCGCCAGCTTCGATGGTGCCCGCGTTTGAGGGGAAGGCGGCAAGGCATTCCGAGGCACGACTACATCCGTCGCCCGCCCGAAGCAACACCGGCGAACGGCACGCCGCGATGCCGCACGCGCTCGCGGACGATGTGTCGCCCCTTGGCCCGCACACGGCGGCGGCCGATGCTTCGTTATATGGAGTAATAGCTGTAATGTGGCCTGAAATTTTCTTTCCGGCGACTCGGGCTAGACTGGTCTCGCCTTGATACCCCCCCAAGGTGTTGTGTGTTCTCGGCTTGGCCCGTGCTTTCAGGTGCGGGCCAATTTTTTCGGGCGGGCGCCACCGGCCGTTCCGCTCCCGACCCTGCCGGCGAATGCGTCATCCGGCACCCCCGTTTCGCAATAGTCATTCTTTCCGAACCCTTTCATGGAAGCCTGACGATCGACAATCGGTCGCAACGTCGTGTGTGATCGTCGGCTATTGCCCGGATCATCATGACGTCAGCCAGCGCGGTATGACCGCTCGATGAGGGGGGAGCGGGATTCTCCTTGTATCTCGCTCGTTGGCCCGACCGTGTCGGGCTTTTTTGTTCGAGGGCGGGCAGGTGTGCCACCGATCGCTGCATGTGGCAACATCGCGGTGATTTGCACATCCGATCAGGGTGCCGGCAGACCCATCCATCCGAAGGGGGAGTCATGTTTGACCATGTCAAATTCGGCGTGAGCGACTTTGCAGCCAGCAAGACGTTTTTCCTCAGCGCACTTGAACCGCTTGGCGTCGTGGTGGTGGGTGAGGGCGATCCGTCGTACGGCATCGAGATGTCCCCGCCTGGCAAACCATCGTTGTGCCTGTTCCAGACGTCGGAGAGGCCGGCGCATCTTCACATCGCGTTCGTGGCCGACGACCGGCAGCAGGTCGATGCGTTCTATCGCGCGGCGCTGGAGGCGGGCGGGAAGGACAATGGCGCGCCGGGGCTGCGGCCGCATTATCACGCGAACTACTACGCGGCGTTTGTCATCGGGCCGGATGGGCACAATATCGAGGTGGTGTGTCATCAGGCGCAGGGGTGATGCCCTGTCGGGCAGCATGGGGCGGCGAGGCGGCTTGCAAGGTCATGTGCGGATGGACGGCGGTCGACCGATGCCGTCGAATCGATGAGCGAACGCATGCTTCATGCGAGCAACGGAGCTTTCCGGGATGAGTGACATCGCCATTGACCTGCCTTTTCCCGTCATCGTGATTCTTATGGGGGCCATCTACTGGCCCGTGACGCTTTGCGTCGGCGCTGTCGGGCTGTATGGCGGCGTGACGCGCCTGCGCGGTATCGGGCGCGTTGCGTGCGTCGCCATTGCACTCCTGTTCATCGTTGATGCCGGCGCGGGGATCTATGAGGCTCTCCGGCAGGGCTTGAATGCTTCGCACTAGAGGCGTGTTCGGCGTGCGTGCGCGTACGCGTCTGTGGCGATTGCGGATGGACTACACTCGGCCGAAACTCGCTGCGTCGTGAAATCGACAAGCGGCAAATACGATACGAACACAATCCGGGGCGGGGAGCGCAAGCTTCCTGAAAGAGACGATGCCAATCGGCAAGTTGAAGGCCATGCCGGCGTTTCGCGCCGACGCACCGCTGCAGATCCGTCACGCCATCGCGCTCTTCACGATCGTCTGGCTCATCGAGGCCGGATTCGCCGTCTGGCTCACGATGCTGGGTTTCGACCAGGCTGGCGAAGTCCCCGCGGCGAAAGCCGCGCTCATGCGCAAAGGCGCTGCGATGGTCGGGATCATCCAGGCTTTCTGGCTTTTGCTGAACGCGAGCCTGATCGTGGGCCTGTGCCAGCGACAAAAACTGGCGCGTGTGCTGGAACTGGGGCTCACGGTCGTCACGACGATGGCCCTTCTCGTGATGGGGCTCCCTTTCAGGCTGAGCCTGATCGAAGTGGGCTTTCTCGCCAATGCGATCGCGACCGTGCTCATTTACACGGGCCCGTGTACGCGCTGGTTCCAGGCGGCAGCTTCATGAGAGCGTCGTGCCTTCGGCTGACCGGGCGAGTGCCCGCGGTCGAAAATACGGCTTGGCGGGATGACGGCTGTCGAGCCGCGACGTGAAGACGCCACGGAGAAACGGACGATGACTTCGAAAAAAATCCGCAGGGCAACGGCAGACGACGTACCGGCGCTGACCCGGATCCGGAACGACGCACATGCGAAGAAGCTCACGTACGGCGACCATGCGTGGGGCAAGGAAGGTGACGGATTTTCCGAGCAGTGGGTACGGAGCAACGTTTCTGAAAAGGACGTGTATGTCGTCGAGCTGGACGGCGCGTTGGCCGGAACGTTCTCGCTCGGCTTCGGCGAAGACCGGCACTGGGGGCCGCAGGCGCCGATCGCCGGTTACGTGCACGGGCTTTGCGTGCGGCAAGGCTTCAACGGGCTCGGGCTCGGCGGTTTCATGCTCGACTGGTGCGCTCGCAAGGTGAGCAGCTTGAACCGGCATTTTGTCCGGCTCGATTGCGCCGTCGAAAACGTGACGCTCTGCGCTTACTACGAGTCGCTTGGCTTCATTCGCGTGGGGTTGAAATCGGACGGGATTGTCTGGTCGCTGTACGAGAAACCCGCTGTTTAGCGTTCAACTGGAACCTCGGCAAATCCACCTGGATACCTCAACCAACCGCCGTACCCCGAGAACACGCATGCGAGCCGAACTGCGCGACCCCGTCGACCACGACAAGCTTCGACACCTGCTGCCGCTGACAAGAGCCGTGTTTCAACTGCACGAGAACGGACGCGGTTACGTAGCGGAGTTGCAGCAGATTTCCCGATTGCTTGGCGAGGACGTCGATCAAATCGACGTGCTCGGCGCGTTTGGCTCGACGAGTGCCGACGGATTTGCGAAGCGACTGGCAATCGACTGGCATACCGTGCCGACCGATCTGTCGGAACCGGAGCTGCTGGAATTGCTGGATGCCGTATGGGGATGTCGAGGCGACGAGGCGCTTGTCGATTACTGGGTTCGATGTCTGTCGGTCAACACCGGCGATGACCGCATTTCGGACCTCATCTTCTGGCCCGAGGCCTACTTCGGCGCCGGATACGACGGGCGGGAGCTTTCGCCGGCCGAGATGCTGGAGGTTGTTCTCCGCAAGCGGCGCAGGGAATGAAACCGGCGCTGATCAGCTGGCTCGGCGTGACGATGTATCTCGACGAGGCCGCGAGGCTCGCCGCGCTGGGCTTCAGCCACAGCAACACATGGACGCCGGACGAGTTGAACCGGCGCTATCTCGCGAATCGCGCCGACGGGCTGCACATCGGCGCAGCGCCGGCCGCAACCGCCCGTTCGACAGAAGCGGCCGGATCATCGACAATTCGCGGCTATCAAAACATGAGAGAGAGGGCAGGTGCATGCGCAGGGTCGTCAAGTCGCTCGGGGTGATCCTGGGCATTTCCGTCGCCGGCATCGCGGGTGCGCAGGCCGCCCCGAGCGAACCGGCATTCCCGCGTTTCACCCAGGCGGAGGGCCGGCAGGATTCGGACGGGCTTCCGCTATCCGGCGTGAAACTCTGCGTGCTCCCCGATCGTGCGCCGTGCTTCGAGATGCCGCCCGAGCCGGTTCCCCATTCGTCGAAGGAGCTTTACCAGTTCGGACTGATGCCGCGGTCCGAGCGGCTGCCGATTGCGTCGGGCGGCTCGTGGGTGTTCTTCTCGGGGATGTTTTCCGGCGGTGGCAGCGGGATGCTGGAGCGCGTGGCGATATTGCGTTATGGCGCGAACGGCAAGATCGAGAACCTGATGCCGGAAGTCACCCAGACGGAGACGGCCGATCGCGCGATGTGGAAGGTGCCGGACGTGTCGCCCTATCCGGTGTTCGTTCGGGCGGACTTCGTGTGGGCCGACGACGAGGATCATTTCGGCAAGCACTTTTTCGTCGTCGACGCGTGGACGTTCGATCCCGCCATCGGGCAGTACAGGAAGCGGTTTTCCTACCGCACCGCGAAGCGTTATGACCGCGGCGAGGGCTCGGATCATGTGTTGAGCGCCGAGCGTGCGGACATTCTGCGTCACCTCGCCGCCAGCAAGTAGCGCGCTGCCGGTGCGGCGAGCCTCTGCCGCCACGCGCGTGGGTTGCCGGCGGGGGCAAACCGCCGTTCAGGCGGCCGCCCGCAGCCTCATCGCTGCGCTTCCCCGTAAGTCTCCCTGCATACCTCGCGCAACGCGTCGACCAGGAGATCGCGCGCCGGCGAGCGCGAATCGGCGGCGCGGGTAAAGAGCGCGATGGGCGGGAGCGTCCAGACCAGCGAGTACGGCACGATCGCCACGCCGGCGATCCGCACCAGTTCTTCCGCGATGTCGGCGGGCACGATCGATACGGCCTCGTCGCTCGACGCGATCATCTCGCCGATCAGCTTGGACGAGTAGCTTTCGACGATCGGCACGGGCGGCGGGATGCCGGCCGACAGGAACAGGTCGGTGACCTGTTCCCGCATCGGCGTATGCGGGGCGCCGAGAATCCAGTCGAGCGCGTGCAGCTTGTGCCAGTCCAGCGCGGTGCGGGCCAGTTTCGCGGCAAGACGCCGGCTCGCGATCATGCGCGGCTGCTGCTGGTACAGCACTTCGAAGGAAACCTGCCCCAGGTCGATCGCCGACGACGCCCGCCCGATCACGATGTCGACGCTGTGGTCCTTGAGTTGCAGCAGGAGCTGATCGCTGGTGCCTTCGTGAATCGTCACGGTCAGGCGCCGTTCCATGCGCGCCTGCAACCGCTTGAGCGCCGCCGACAGCATCTGCCCGGAAATGAACGGAATCACGCCGATGTGCAGGTGGGCCGCATGCCCGGCGGCGACGGCCTCCATTTCTCGGGCGAGGTGGTCGAGATCCTTGATCATCGCCTTCGCCCGCTCGAGCACGACCGCGCCGAGCGCGGTAGGCCGCATGCCGCGCGACGAGCGTTCGAAGAGCGGCGTGCCGAACATGCTCTCCAGCTCGGACAGCGCGTTCGTCACGGCCGGCTGGCTGCTGGCCATGTGCTCCGCGACGCGCGTCAGCGACCCGTGCTGCTGAATCTGCAGCAACAGCACCAGGTGCCGCATCTTCAGGCGCGCGCCCAGCCGCCTGACCACGTCGTTCGCGTCAAAAGTCATTGACTGGTCACGTATTCATCATGAAAAAGTGATGGAGCGATATTAAAACAGAATCATCACCTTATGGCGGATCCCTAGAATCACCTTCATGGATCGCGCCGGGACTGGCCTGGCGCCCGTGCCCGGATCGAAAAACATGAAACAGACTGAGACACAGCAGCAGGCAGCGTTCGACTATCACGAATTTCCGACCCCGGGAAAGATCTCGGTCGTCGCCAGCAAGCCGCTCGTGACGCAGCGCGATCTCGCGCTGGCGTACACGCCGGGCGTGGCGGGCGTGTGCGAGGCCATCGCCGCCGATCCGCTGCAGGCGCACCGCTTCACCAGCCGCGGCAACCTGGTCGGCGTGATCACGAACGGCACGGCCGTGCTGGGTCTCGGCAACATCGGCCCGCTCGCGTCCAAGCCGGTCATGGAAGGCAAGGCCGTGCTCTTCAAGAAGTTCGCGGGGATCGACGTCTTCGACATCGAGATCAACGAAACCGATCCGGACAAGCTGGTCGACATCATCGCGGGCCTCGAGCCCACCTTCGGCGGCATCAACCTCGAGGACATCAAGGCGCCCGAATGCTTCACGGTCGAGCAGAAGCTGCGCGAACGCATGAAGATCCCGGTCTTCCATGACGATCAGCACGGCACCGCCATCACCGTGTCCGCCGCGTTCATCAACGGGCTGAAGGTCGTCGGGAAGTCGATTTCCGAAGTGAAGGTCGTGACGTCGGGCGCAGGGGCCGCCGCGCTGGCCTGCCTGGACCTGCTGGTCGACCTCGGGCTGCCGGTCGAGAACGTCTGGGTGACCGATATCGAAGGCGTCGTCTATCGCGGGCGCACCGCGCTGATGGACCCGGCGAAGTCGCGCTTTGCGCAGGAAACCGATGCGCGCAAGCTGGCCGACGTCATCGGCGGCGCGGACGTGTTCCTGGGCCTGTCGGTCGGCGGCATCCTGAGTGCCGAGATGCTGAAGGAGATGGCGCCGCGCCCGCTGATTCTGGCGCTGGCCAATCCCACGCCGGAAATCTTCCCGGAACTGGCGCACGCGACGCGCGACGACGTCGTCATCGCGACGGGCCGCTCGGACTACCCGAACCAGGTGAACAACGTCCTCTGCTTCCCGTACATCTTCCGCGGCGCGCTGGACGTGGGCGCGACGACGATCACCCGCGAAATGGAGATCGCCGCGGTGCACGCGATCGCGGGGCTGGCCGAGGAAGAGCAGAACGAAGTCGTCGCGGCGGCTTATGGCGCGTACGACGTGGCGTTCGGCGCGCAATACCTGATTCCGAAGCCGTTCGACCCGCGCCTGATCGTCCGTATCGCGCCGGCCGTGGCGAAGGCGGCGATGGAGGGCGGCGTGGCGAAGCGCCCGCTGACGGATCTCGACGCGTATGTCGAGCAACTGCAGCAATTCGTCTACCACTCCGGCGCGTTCATGAAGCCGCTGTTCGCGACGGCGCGCCGGCTGGTGCGTGACGGCGGCAAGGCACGGATCGTCTTCACCGAAGGCGAGGACGAACGCGTGCTCCGCGCGGTGCAGGTGATCGTCGACGAGAAGCTGGCGCGTCCGATCCTGGTCGGGCGCCCGGAAGTGCTGCTGGCGCGCATCGAACGGTTCGGCTTGCGGATCCGGCTCGGCCAGGATGTCGAGGTGACGAACCCCGAGTACGACGAGCGGTTCCCGCAGTACTGGACGACGTATTGGGAGCTGCGCTGCCGGGACGGCATCTCGAAGGAAATGGCGCGGGTCGAGATGCGGCGCCGCCTGACGCTGATCGGCGCGATGATGGTGCGGCTCGGCGATGCGGACGGGATGATTTGCGGCACGGTCGGCGAATATCACAACCACCTGCGGTTCGTCGACGAGGTGATCGGCAGGAAGCCGGGTGCGTCCACGTATGCGGCGATGAACATCCTGTTGCTCGATCAGCGGACGGTCGCGCTGGTGGACACGCACGTCAACGACAATCCCGATGCCGAGCAGATCGCGGAATTCACGATCGCGGCGGCTCGTCAGATGGAATGGCTGAACCTCACGCCGAAGGCGGCGTTGCTGTCGCGGTCGAACTTCGGGTCGGGGAGTGCGGCGTCGGGCGTGAAGATGCGCCGGGCGCTGGAGATCATCCGGGAGCAGGCGCCCGATATCGAGGCGGACGGCGAGATGCATGGCGACTGTGCGCTCGACGAAGGCTTGCGGTCGAGGCTGCTGCCGATGTCGCCGCTGAAGGGGGCGGCGAACCTGCTCGTGTGCCCGAACGTGGACGCGGGGAATATCGCTTACAACCTGCTCAAGACGGAGGCGGGCAGCAATGTGGCGGTGGGACCGTTCCTGCTGGGCGTCAACGCGCCGGTGAATATTCTGACGTCCAGTGCGACGGTGCGGCGGATCGTCAACATGACGGCGTTGACGGTGATCGAGGCGAACCGGAACGCGTCCGTTTGAGCGGAAACCGGAAGGGGGCGAGTTCACCGGACGGGGTGTGGTTCGGGGGGATTCGCCCCTTCGGCGATTGATTTCTAGTCGCGCCCGTCGACGTTGACTTCATCGAGGCCCCATGTGGCCGCAAGATGATCGCGCAAGGTCGCGAGAATCTCGTCCGATAGCGCCGGCAATCCCCGCGCGGTGGCTCGGGCGAGGATCAACCCGCCCACCATTGTCGACAGCATCGAAATTGCGCGAACCCGGTCCTCGGGTTCGATCTGCGCAGCCTCGGTGCCATCGGGCCTCCGCTGCGCGAATAGCGTCATGTAGCGCCCGATGCCTTGGGCGAAAGCGTCCGCGATCGCACCCGTTTCGCGTGCCGCGTCTGCCGCGAGCGCGGCCACCGGGCAGCCCTGGCCGATGCTGTCGCGATGCTGCGGCGACAAGTAATTCGCGACTCCAGTTCGAAGGAACCCGTCGGCGTCGGTGTTCGCATCGGCATCCGGTGTCTCCAGCTCGGAGAGTTTCCACTCGAACGCGTATTCCGCGGCCTCGGCCGCCAGCGCGTCCTTCGATTCGAAGTGCCGGTACAGCCCGCCGTGGGTGAGCCCGGCCTCGCGTGTGATGTCGGCCACCCCCACGCCGGTGAAACCGCGCTCGCGGTACAGCCGGGCCGCGGCCTGCAGGATGGCCAGGCGGTTTTCGGCCACCTGCGTTTTCGAGACTTTCATGAAGATCCTTTCGTGCGCATGGCATTGCGTGTTGATGACAATCATACTCAATACTGTATGATGTCGATCATCATCAATAGATCGACCAGGACAGAATCCATGCACATCACGCCCACTGCGAACCGCCGAATCGTCGTCACCGGCATGGGAATGGTCTCGCCGCTGGGTTGCGGAGTCGAACTGGTGTGGCAGCGGCTGCTGGCCGGCCAGTCAGGCTTGCGCCTGCTGCCGGATGCGATGACGGCGGACATCGCGGCCCGCGTGGGCGGTGTGGTGCCCGATGTGCACGAGGATGCGTGCGGCGGCTTCGACATCGACCGCTTCGTGTCGACCAAGGACCAGCGCAAGATTGACCGCTTCATCGCCTTCGCGCTCGCCGCCGCGCAAGAGGCACTCGCGCAGGCGCAATGGGCTCCGGCCGACGAAGCGTCCCAGCAGCGCACAGCCACGGTCATCGCGTCGGGCATCGGTGGATTTCCGGCGATCGCGGGCGCGGTGCGGACGACCGAGATGCGCGGACCGAAGCGTCTGTCGCCATTCACGATTCCCTCGTTCCTCGTCAACCTTGCCGCAGGCCACGTGTCGATCAGGCACGGCCTGAAGGGGCCAATGGGCGCCCCGGTGACGGCTTGTGCCGCGAGCATCCAGGCCATCGGCGACGCGGCGCGGCTGATCCGCTGCGGCGAGGCCGACATCGCGGTGTGCGGTGGCGCCGAGGCCGCAATCGATCGCGTCAGCCTGGGCGCCTTCGCCGCAGCGAAGACCTTGTCCACCGGCTTCAATGACACGCCGACCCGCGCATCGCGGCCCTTCGACCGGACTCGCGACGGTTTCGTGATGGGCGAAGGCGCCGGCATGCTGGTGATCGAATCGCTCGAGCACGCGCTTGCGCGCGGCGCCGCCCCCTTGGTCGAACTCATTGGGTATGGCACCAGCGCCGACGCGTTTCACATTACCTCCGGCCCCGAAGACGGCAGCGGCGCGCGACGCTCGATGCAGGCGGCGCTGACGCAGGCCGGCCTGACCGCGTCCGACCTGCAGCATCTCAACGCTCACGCGACCTCGACGCCGGTCGGCGACCTGGGCGAATTGGCCGCGGTGCGCGACCTGTTCGGCGTCGACGTCCCGCTCGCCATCACCTCCACCAAGTCGGCGACGGGCCACTTGCTGGGCGCGGCCGGTGGCGTAGCGGCGATCTTCACCGCCCTGGCCTTGCGCGATCAGGTCGTCCCGATGACGCTGAACCTCGAACAGCCGGACGCACTCGCCGAGGGCCTGGACATCGTGCACGATGCGCCGCGGCACATGCCGATCGTTCACGCGATGGCCAACGGTTTCGGCTTCGGCGGCGTGAACGCCAGCCTCGTCTTCAAGCGTTGGGGAGCTTGATGTCGCCCGCGTCTGCGAAGCCTGCCGGGCGCCAATGGCCCGGTCGGCTCCTCGATCGGCGATCGGTTCACGGTCAAACGCTCAGCGGACGCCTGAAGTCCGGGCCATTCGCCGAAACCCTTCGGTGCACGGTCTGATCGGAATATTCAATTGAGCTTCTGCTCTCGGCATCGGCGAATGTGCCGGCGTACGTCGGCTTCGGGTCGATCACGGCCCGTGATGGCGTGACGGCGAAGCAATCTCAGGCCTGATCCGACGCTGGCCGAGAGATCAGGGTTTTGACTTACTCGCCTGATCTGACTCTGGCGACGGACGTTCCGACGCGACCCTGGCGAGCGGCTCCCTTCACGCTGCCGTGCTTGTCAGTCGAAATCCGTTGCTGCCGGCTCGGGATGTCCGCAATCGTTTGCAAGCAACCACCCGGACATCGGCTTTACCCTTGGACGCCTCTGCCGCGTCTCCGCACCCCGCGCCGATTTAATCAGTATTTCGTAACAATCACCCGTCGCGACACTCCGGATAGCTCGCTTTCGATACCAATCCTAACGAAGTTTTAGGGCTCGCTACTTCGCGTATCGTCCGATAATTATCTTTTATTTTCGTCTAAAATCGCGCTTCCTCTTACTTTATAACGGAAAGCGTTTTGAAAGGACTGACGAAAAATCTCTCGCGCACGGCCATCGCCGCATGCGTCGCTTATGCCGGGCTCATGCCTTTATCCCGGCCCGCCGAAGCCCAGGTCGAACCTCTGAAGAATCCCGTCTACGGTGTGACCCTCGACGACCTGACCAAACTGGACGCCATCGTCGCGTCGCTGCAGAACCTGCCGTATAAGCCCACCGTGCGTGTCGTGTTCGATCCGGATACGTCGGCCGCCGACTACTACGCGCCTCTGCTGCGCCTGCACGCAGTCGCGTACGTGATGGGCGAAGTCTACGATTCCTACTATTTCCCGACGGACCTCACCACGTACAAGGCAAGAACGCAGGAACTGGTGTCGCAGCTGAAGAACACCGTCGACGTCTGGGAGATCGCGAACGAAATCAACGGCGAATGGCTGCGTAACAACCCGAGCGGCACGAATTCCGTGGTCAACTCGCAAGAGCAGCAGATCGGCCAGATGGTTGCGGCGGCCAACCAGATCGTCAAATCGAACGGCGGCAAGACGGCCATCACGCTGTACTACAACGACGACAGCAAGGGCAACAACTGCTGGGAGAAGCCGCAGGATTACTGGAAGACGTGGCCGACCGCGTTCCTGTCCTCGACGGTCCGCCAGCAGGCCGACTACGCGCTGTTCAGCTACTACCCGTATCAGGATTGCCCGGGGCTGAACCCGACGTGGAAGAACGATTTCGCGGCGCTGGAAAGCATCTTCCCGAACGCGAAGGTCGGCTTCGGCGAAATCGGCACCTCGGATATCTCCGCGCCCGCATCGGTGCAGCAGAACCTGATCAAGACCTACTACCCGATGGTCAACAGCATGACCGATCCGCGTTTCATCGGCGGATTCTTCTGGTGGAACTACGCCGAGCAAATGCTCCCGTATTCGACGAGCTCGTACTTCCAGCTGTTGCGTCAGACGATCATCACGCTCAAGGCGCCCAACTAAGCGAAAAGCGCCATCCAGGAGCAAGCGTCAGCGTCGTTGGTTAGAACCACAATGTCGCGCGTACCACGAGACCACGTGCGCGTGCCGCTGACGTCAATCCGAACCGGTATTGCACCGTGACATCCAGATAGCTTGCCGGCGCGCTGTACCGCCCTTCGCGAAACCAGTACCGCAACTGGATGCCGGGCCCGGCGCCGATCGCCGTCTTTTCCGGCTGTCGATTGTCGTGATCGCCGGCCACCGCGGCGTGCGGGTAGATGGTCAGCCGATCGCTGATCATCGGCAAACGCCAGGTGTGCCCGTAACGCAACTCCGAATAAATGATGTACCGGCCCGCGCTGATGAAGTACGCGCCTTCGACATACGCCTGCCAGCTGCGCCAGCTCGGTTCGGTCACCCTCAGGTCGGTCCCGGCCTCCGACGAATAACCCACGCGCATCAGCCAGTCCGTCATCGACAGGCTGCCGACGTGGAACAGCCGCTCGGCGGTCAGCACGACGTTCTGGTCGGGCAGCGGCTTGTAGCGCGCGCCCACCGAACCCTGCACGGTCGGCATGCCGGTCACGTTGCCCGTCCCGTCGTAGGCCGTGCCGTATCCACGCACGAAGAACTGGAAGATGCGGCCGTTCTGGTAGCCGATCTTCGGCGGCTGCCAATACGCTTCGATACCCGGCTGCAACACGCTGATCGTGCCTTGCGGGCCGAATGCGGCCGACTGGTACGGCGCGCTCAGCACGAACCCCCAGGTGCGCTGAAGCTGCTCGACTTCCCGTCGATAGCCGAACTTGTGCTGCGCATCGAATTTGTGTTCGTTCTCGTCGGCGTCGAGGCTGTGCTCGAACAGGTCGATGGACTCGTCGTTCAACCCGATCCGCTTGGCGGCATAACCCGCGTCCGCGTAGTTCATCGCGTTGCCGGCGCCGCCGGCGAAGCCCTCCTGGAATGCATCGAGTGCCTCGCGATCCTTATGGTCGCGCAGCAGGTCATAGGCTTCCTGCAACTTCTGTTGCGCGGTATTGTCCACCGGCGCCTGGGCGGGCTGGTCTTCCTGCCGCGCCTGCGCCGCGATCGACGCGGCCATGTTGCGCTCGCCGTCGGTCGTCGCATCGCCGGCCGCGAGATCCGCCATCCGGATCGCGGTATCGCGGTCGCCCGCCTGCAGGCTCAACTGCGCGATGCGCAACTGCACCACGGCCGATTTTTCATCGGCGAGTGGTGCCAGCGCAATGCCGGCTTCATGCGGACGATTCGCCGCGAGCGCGCTGTCCGACCAGGCGAGACGCAGGTTGCGCTGCTGCTCCTTGCTCCATTTCCCGGTTGCGACGGCGGCCGAGAAATCGCTGCAGGCGACGTCGTAGTGCATCTGCCGCTGCGCCAGGTAGCCATGCTGCGCACGCACCGCCGCACTCTTCGGAAAACGAACCATCAGCGATTCCACCAAGGCGTCCGCTTCGTCGACCTTTCCTTCCCGCCTGTATACGTCGACGAGCAGCAGCCCGAGCTGTTCGCTACCGGGCTGAATCCTGATGGCGCGCGATGCGTACACTTCCGCGAGGGGCAGGTCGCCGACATTGATCGCCTTGTAGGCGCTGTCGGCGAGCCGGTAGGCTTTGGGCGTCAGCGGCTGCGCGGCGAAGGCCGGCGCCTGCCACGCCAGCGACACGGCGATCGCCAGTGCGCTCAACCGTGCGCAGCGCTTGAGGCCGGCCGCGATCGGGGGTTTCGAATGCTTCATGCCTGTTCTCCCGACGGTTTCGCCACGAGGGCGCCTTGCTGCGCCGCCGGGTCGCCGTCGCGTACGCGGGCGAGTTCGACGAAGCGCGAGTGCCGGGAGAGTTCGGCGGCAATCTCCGCGTCGCAGGCGATGAAGTAGGCCACGTTCGATCGGGCGCCGCGCCGCACGACGTCCTGTTCGTCCGGCGTGAGCGGTCGCCCGACCGCGACGTTCAACGTGCCGTCTTCCGCGGTAGAAAACGGGACGGCGTGGTATGCGTACTGGAGCTCGAATGCCAGCGAATCCGCGAAGTGGCCCACCGCGACGTTGCCGAGGCTCACCCGGGGCAGTTCGGCTTGCTCGGCGATCGCATCCGCGAGCGATTCGGCGGATATCGCGCAGCCTTCGACCAGCAGTTCACCCAGCCGTTTGCCGCAGGTCAGCTGCTTGTCGAGGCTCGCCTGCAATTGCTCCAGCGTGACCACGCCCCAGCCGACCAGGATCTCGCCCACTTTCATGCGTGCTTTCCCGAGCGCTTCGTTCGACAGATAGGTATGGCTGGTCTTGTCCCAGGCGATGGGCTTGCCGGTCACCAGGTGGCCGATATAGATGCGCCACGCGCGGCAAACCGCGTAGAAATTGATCAGGTTGTTGACGAACATCCGCGGGATCGACAGCAGCCCCTGGGTCGGGCCGTTCAGCTTGCTGACGAAGTGGAAACGCTGCCCGGCCCGCGCGAACAGCATGGCGGTGTTGATCCACAGCAGCGGCGCGACCCAGTGGCTGGCCATGACGAGCGGGGCGCCGACGGGGATGACATGGATGGATCGCTGAAGTACGCCGAGCAACAGGAAGTTGATCAGCACGCCATAGGCAATGACCGAAAACAGCGAGGTCACGATGCCCTTGCGATCGTGGAAGAACATGTATCGGGTGAGAAGATTGCCTTTCCAGCCGAGTTGCTCCCAGCCCTGAAAGGCGATGCCGAGGATCCAGCGCGTGCGCTGACGGTACGCGGTACGAAATGTTTTCGGAAAATACTCGCGCGTGGCCAGCAGGTTGCGATCGGCGACGCTACCCGTTGCGCGTCTTTCCGCTGCATCGCGCGTGATGCCCGTCAATGGAATGCATGCAAAGGTTTCCTTCATCCCCAGGTCTCTCAACCGGAAGCTGAAGTCGTAATCCTCGGTCAGCGAACTGGTGTTGAACGGCGCGCCGTTGCGTTCCTTCATCGCCGCTTCGATCGAGCGCCTGCTGTAGCACGATGCAACGCCCGCGCCCGGGACGATGCCGGTCAGGCGGGCCCGAACCGGCACGTCCTTCTGGTGCGTTTCGCTGAAGTCGTCCAGGTAGCATCCGGCGACGAACTCGTTCCATTTTCGCGGCAAGGACAGCACGGGAAGCTGGACCAGGTCGCTATCCGCGACCGCGTGGTTGAGATACTTGAGTTCGACCGGATGAATGACGTCCTCGCAGTCGTGCATGACGACGCCCGCGAATTGAATTCGGTGGACCGCTTCGTAGCGCAGGATCGCCTCGACGATCCAGTTCAGGCAGTCCGCCTTGCAGGTCGGCCCGTCGTTCATGACGGTCGCGCGCGTGACCCTGCCCGGGTACCGGCGGACCATGCGTTCGACCTCGGCCGTGGTTTCGGCATCGTTGTGATAGGTGCCGACGAATATCACGTAGCGCTCGTACTCGAGGGTCGCCAAGGTGTTTTCGATCATCTTGGCGATCACGTCGTATTCCTTCCAGGCCGGTACCATCAGCGCCAGATGCCGTTCTTCCAGCGCGCGCAGCATGCCGATATCGATCGTTTGCGATTTTTCACGACGCAGGATGCGCCGGATTTCAAACGACCAGTAACAGGCATCCAGCGTGAGGTCATCCAGTGTGCTTACCAGGATGACAATTGCGGTCACAATGGCGACAAGGTTAAGTGCGTATAAGTACGCACTCCAAATCATGTTATCCATCATTTTTTCCGCGCTTTTATCTTGTATTTGATTATTTCCCCTCGTATCGACGAAAGACGAAAGTTCCCCGTCCTCGCCGGCCCCGTCACGTCCACTCCGTGGCTTGCGCCGCGCGAATTCCCGCCGCTCGAAAAAGCCGGCAGCACGCGAGCTTTCTCGATGTGGTCACGTTGCATCGCGAACGATGCAACGTGTTCAGTGGATGACTTTTTGACAGCCCGTTTCCAGCTTGCCTGCCTGCCTCCGTCCCTGCATTCCTGATCGCCTGCCGCCGCTCTCCACCCGACGCTTGCGCAGTGCCCCCGCGCACCGACTCCGCAGCACACAGCTCATGTAGCAAGTCGTGCGCCATCGCTGCGCGACCCTTGACGTTACGTGCATCGCAGGGGGCCGCACGGGATTGGCCTGCCGAATCCGAGCCAAATGTTTCAGTGCTGAAACACGCCGTCGATCGACCGGATGACACATCGTTTTCCGACCCTCTGCCGGGCTCCGATCGTCGCTTTCGGGAAATCGCCGCACGATTCCGGCGGTGACCAGCCGGATAAACCGGTGTCGAACCGGAAAGCCGGTGCTTCAGTCGTCATTGCACATGCGTGTCACCGGAGGAAATCTTCGCGTTGCGCTCAGAGAAGCTCGGCGATTGACTGGTTTTCCCTGAATCGTACGAACAGGGTTCGCGCGTTTGTCCGATTAAATTCATGACACCGCCGCGTTGCATGCCTGAAACGTTTTATCGGCCCAATTTTCGAATGGCGTCGATGCATGAATTTCACTCCCTTGGCGCATGCCCATTTGCGACCGATGGTACGGATCTAGCTTGAAAGTAAAGCCATCTCCTCCCGGATTTATTTGTCTGGTTTCAATTGCGCAGCAAAAATTAACGACATGGCGTCCCGATTCCGGAGGGTGATTCTCGATGCTCGTCTCGCGAGCGAGATGAACTTATTTTGCATATCAAAGGATGAAAATCATGCCTTCGCATCGCAATGAATCTTTTCGAAACGGGTTGAGCATCGCCGGATCACTCGTCGCATTGATCACCACGTTCGCCATCGCCGTCGGCGTTCAGGATGCGAATGCGCAGGCGACAGGCAACGCTTCCGTCACGAACATCAAGCCGCCTCCGCTGCCGAACGGCTCGGCCCAGGTCAACGTGAAAGCAGGGATGTCCGACGAGGATTGGGAGAAGGCATACAAGGAAACGGGGCGCCCGAAGTTCAGCAAGAATTCCGTCAAGAAACTCAACGGCAATGTGCAACGTGACTAGGGAGAAACGGCCATGAAAAAGATCTTGCTCGTCATCGCCCTGCTAGCGGGGCTCGCGCAAATGACATTGCCGGGCACCGCGCACGCGCAGGCCACCACAGCGCATACGCTCGTGCTGTACGACAACCCGGCCAACAACCCGTATTCGAAGCTCGGCCTGATGTACAGCATCATGCTGAGAAACCTGCTTGGCCATTTCAATGCGACGATCGATCTGGTTCCGATCCAGAACTACACGTCCGGCATGGTCGGGAGCCACGACGTCACGTTCTATATCGGCGACTACTACAACAACCCGATTCCGACGGCGTTCATGAGCGACGTGATGACCACCAAGAAGACGGTGGTCTGGTTCAAGTACAACTTGTGGCAACTGGCCTGGAACACGGCCTTCACGTTCAATCAGACCTTCGGGTTCAGCTTCGTGGGCCTCGCGGGGATGAACGCGACGCCGTCGGCGAGCAATCCGAATCCGGGTTTCTACGATACGGTCACGTACAAGAACCTGTCGATGGTCAAGTACTACGCCTATAACGCGTCGACGGGCGTCATCAGCGCGGATCCGGACATCGGATTGACCCAGGTCGTCGATTCCACCAAGGCGCAGGCGCTCGTCACCATCAAGAACAGCCAGAGCGGGGCAACCGCGCCCTACATCATGCGCTCGGGCAACTTCTGGTACTTCGCGGACATGCCGTTTTCCTACATCGGCCCGACGGATCGCTACCTGGTGATCTGCGACATCCTGCACGACATCCTGCAGACCAATGCACCGGTGAATCACCGTGCGCTCGTCCGTCTGGAAGACCTCGACGCGTATACGACGACGAGTTCGATGCAGCAGCTGACGAATTACATGTACTCGAAGCACATTCCGTTCACGATGGCAACCATCCCGTTGTATACGGACCCGAACGGCTATTACAACGGCGGCGTGCCGGAGACGATCCATCTGGCGCAGGCAACCGGCCTCAAGAGGGCGCTGAACTACGCGCTCGCGCGCGGCGGCTCGATCGTGATGCACGGCTACACGCACCAGTACGATTCGACGCCGAACCTGCTGAATGCAGTCAGCGGCAGCGACTACGAGTTCTGGTACGCGGTGCAGAACCGGCCGGTTGATGAGGACTCCATCCCGTGGGCGGAAGGCAGGATGGCCGACGGCCTGCTCGAGTTCACGCTCAACGGCTACAAGATCGTCGGCTGGGCCGCGCCGCAGTACCAGATGTCGCCGGCCGCGTCGTCGGCGACAGCCCTCACGTTCCCGACCACGTTCCAGCGGGCCGTGTACTACACGTCGACCAAGCCGCAACTCGGAACGGGTGCCGCCAACCAGGATTTTTCGGCCGGACAGTTTTTCCCGTACATCATCAACGCCGATTACTACGGGCAGCGGATCGTTCCGGAGAACCTGGGCAGCGTGCAGTACAACATCTGCAATGTCGACCCGTTCTCGTGCATCACGTACACGTGGCAGCAAATCGTGACCAATGCCCAGTATGGCCTGGCGGTACGCGACGGTTTCGCGTCGTTCTTCTTCCATCCGTACTGGCTTGAACCGGATCTCGGATTGCCGGCGCTCCAGGACTTCCAGAGCATGATTACCGGCATTACGAATCTCGGCTACAAGTGGGTGGACGGCACGACGGCCAAGTGACGCAGGCGGAGCGACAGCCCCGTGCGACCCGCATTGACAAGGCGGGTCGCACGTTTGCGTTCGATCGGCTACGATGACGCGCAGGCATGCTTCCGGAGAGCCAGCGATGACCCCATACGCGATCCCGGCCTGGCGCAGGATTCAACGGCGTATGGGCCGGCTTCGGCTCGCAGTTCGACCGGGCCCGCTCCCTGTCGCGCCGCGTTCGCCCCGGGCGGCGACGCTCGCGGCGATCGGCGCCTCGCTCGTCGTGGCCGCCTGCAGTTGGACCGCGCACGACGTGCACGCGGACGGCATCGTCTGGCAGGTGGACAACTCGACGACGAATCCGGTCGGCAACTGGCAGATGCTCGGCATTCACGATCTGCTGATTCAATGGACCGTCGTCGACGATACCGCGTTCATCGCCAGCACCTCGATCCAGCCCGCCGCGCATCTTCCCGACTGGGAGCGCATCGGTCGTGAGCCGTGGGCCAGGAACGTCATCCTGGGGCTGGCCGGCTACCAGGATGAAAAACGGGCGCGCACCCATCTGTCGACGCTCGCCGACCAGTCGCTGGAAGTGGCGCGCGCACCGGTTCCGCTGCATGTCGCCGGCTACTACTTCCCGGTCGAGATCGATCCGACCTGGCAGGACGCGCCAAAGCTCGCCGCCGTCCTGCAACGGCTGCCGCGGCCGCTCTGGGTGAGCGTGTACGACCAGACCAACATCGGCGGAAAGGCGCTCGCGGACTGGCTCGCGGCGTGGCTGCCCGCGGACGTCGGCGTGTTCTTCCAGGACGGCTGCGGTGTCTATGCCCGCGAGCCGTATGTCGCGCGCGCCTACCTCGACGAACTGGTTGCAAAGTTGGGAAAAAAGCGCGTGCGTGTCATCGCCGAGGCGTTCAGGCCTGCCGAGCGGGGCGGATTCCGTTCGGCCAGCGCCGACGAGCTGGGCAAGCAACTGCTGGCGTATCGCGGTTATCCGGTCTACCTGTTCGATGGTCCGCACTATGTGTCGGACGACCTCACGCGCACGCTCTCGACGTGGAAGCCCAAGCCGCCGCCGGCCGTGCCGGTGGGCACGGCGCACTGATTCGGCCCGGTTCCGGCGAACCGGGGGCAAGGGAGCAGGTGGCGAAACAATCGGGCGGATTGGTTTTCCGGCGGCAACGCGTGCCCGGCACCCGGTGCCGGCACGCCGGCGTACGGGGCCGACCGTCGATTTGCTGCTCCCGCCCGCGCCCCATTTGATGACCAAACCGCAAGACCTAGTGCATAGATATCGTTTGCCGCGGCCTTAATGACTATCGACAATCGTGGCTCGATTTCGCCGCCGTGGCGCCAGAAGCGCCGCGGTGGCCGGTACCTGGCGGCTATCCCGGCCGTCCGCACCATCCAGCTCACGACGACATGTACGCGTTCACCCCCTCATTCCAGAATCCCGCCGGCTCGCCGATCCGCGAGCTGTTCAAGTACCTGTCCGAACCGGGCATGATTTCCTTCGCGGGCGGCTATCCGGCCAGCGACCTCTTCGACGTCGACGGCCTGAACGCGGCCGCCGGGCGCTCGTATGCGCAGCCGGTGCGCTGCCTGCAATACGGCCCGACCGATGGCCTCGCCGAACTGAAGCAGCAACTGATCGCGTTGATGGCGCGTCGCGGTGTGGCGTGCACGGCGGCAGAGCTGCTCGTCACGACCGGTTCGCAGCAGGGGCTCGACCTGTTGCTGCGCGTGATGGTGTCGCCCGGCGACGTCGTGCTGACCGAACAGCCGGCCTATCCGGCGACGCTGCAGGCGATGCGTCTGCAGCAGGCGCGCATCGTGACGATTCCGGTCGACGGCGCGGGGCTCGACGTCGATCGTCTCGGCGAACAGCTTTCATCCGGCGCGATCGCGCAGCCGAAGCTGCTCTACACGGTCCCGACCTTCGCGAACCCGACGGGCGCGACGCTCACGCGCGAACGACGGCTGAAGCTGCTGCGTCTCGCGGTGCAATACCGCTTCCTGATCGTCGAGGACGATCCGTACGGCGACCTGCGTTTCGCGGGCGAAGCCGTGCCGTCGATGCTTGCGCTGGCCGACGAAGTGGACGGCGCACGCGACTGGATCGTGCATTTCGCGAGCCTGTCGAAGATCGTCGCGCCGGGGCTGCGCGTGGGCTGGACGATCGCGCCGGCCGAGATCGCGCGCCGCTGCGTGATCGCGAAGCAGACGGTCGACCTGTGCAGCACGCCGTGGACGCAGGCCACCGCCGCCGAATATCTGGCCGACGGCGCGCTCGAACGCCACCTGCCGCGCATCACGGCCGCGTACCAGCGCAAATGCGATGCGATGTGCGACGCATTGCGCGACGGCCTCGGCGATGCGATCGAATTTCATCGTCCCGAAGGCGGGATGTTCGTGTGGGCGCGGATCGGCGCGGTGTCGTCGGACGTGCTGCTGCAACAGGCGATCGCGAACAAGATCGTGTTCGTGCCGGGCAAGGCGTTCTTCGCGGACAACGTCGACGCCGCATCGCTGCGCCTGTCGTTCGCCGCGCCGGACGTCGATGCGATCCGGGAAGGCGTCGCGCGCCTCGTGCGCGCGTATGGAGCGGCGCTCGCCGCGTGAGGAGACAACAACGTGAATATCACCGTCAACGACACCGTATCGATGGGCGCAGCACCCGGCGCGGGCGAGAACCGGCCCGTGGCGCACCGCTCGTCGCAGATCAGCGCAGGGCCGCAGTATGTGGCCGACGTGCTCGGCCGCTTCGGCGCACAGCCGGCGGACGACATCGGCGACGCGGCGCCGGTCGTCCTCGGCTACAACTGAGCCGCACGGCGACGGCCGGCGTGCGGCACGCGTGCCGGCGCCGCCGCAAGCGGTTAAGCTTGCGCGACCGCAACACGCACGATCGCCGCTTCGCCATGTCCGACTCAACTTCCGAATCGCTCGCGCAAACGTACGAGCGTCTCTGGTCCTGCCTCGAATCCGGCGTGAGCGCGCAGCGTTCGCCGTTCACGATGCTGCAGGCCGCGACGCTCGGTATCGACGGCGCGCCGAAGGTACGCACGATCGTGTTGCGTCAGGCGAGCCGTGCCGATCGTGTGCTGTCGTTTCATACCGATGCGCGCTCGGAGAAGGTCGCGGAGCTGCGCCGCGATCCGCGCATCGCGTTCGTCGCCAGCGATCTCGATGCGCTCGTGCAGATTCGCGCGGAGGGCGTTGCATCGATCTGCGACGATGAAGCGCAACGCCGCGCGATCTGGCAATCGAGCCGCCCGCATACGCTGCTGCTGTATCGCGCACCGTTGCCGCCGGGTACGCCGGTCGAGTCGCCTGAGGCCGCGCATGTGTCGGCGAGCCCGCGCGCCAATCCCGACGACGACGGCTACGACAACTTCTGCCTGCTTCACGTGAGCGTGACGCGCATCGACTGGCTCGAACTCGCGCGCGCCGGCCATCGCCGCGCGGTGTTCGACCTGCACGAAGGCGGCTACGAAGGCCGGTGGGTCGCGCCCTGAGCCGGACTGCTCACGCACCGCTTTCGACGTGACGGGCCAATGCCGCGGCGAGGTACTGCTCCCCGTCGTCGATCGACCCGACGATCGCGGGCGCGATGACTTCTCCCCAGAACGGCAGACGCCACTGCGGATCGGGATGATGCCCGAGGACGACGGCCCGATACAGGCCATCGGGCCGTTGCACAATCAGCGTGACCAGATGCCGATCGGCGAGATGCGTTTCGGCAACGGGTTGCTCGCCGGGCATCACCACGCCCGTCCAGATGCCGCCGTATCTTTCTTCCCATCCCATTGGATCATCTCCTCGCGGCATATCGCCCTAAGCGCTGCTTCCCGCGCCGCGGCTACCGGGCGAGTCGGGCGGCCGCCCGTCCGACGCCGCCTGCGCGGTCATCCACTCGCGCATCACGACGATGGCGTCGTCATCGCGCCGTTCGGCCGGATACACGAGATAGAACCCCATCGACAGCGGAAACGCGAAATCGAACGGCTTGCACAGCCGGCCGGCGGCGATGTCGCGCTCGACGAGCGGATCGGTGGCGAGCGCGATACCCTGGCCGGCGACGGCCGCATCGATCGCGAGCGACGTCTGGTTGAAGCGCAGCCCCTTGTGCGGATCGAGGTCGACGGGCTCCGGCATCGCGGCGAGGAACTCGGGCCACAGGTCGTGCGCGTCGTGCAGCAGCACATGGCTTGCAAGCGCGCGCGGCGACGCCGGCGCGGCCAGCAGCGCGGGGCTGCACACGGCACACACGTCGAGCGGGAACAGCGCGTGCGTGGCGAGATGCTTGCCGAACGGCGGCTTGCCGTAACGGATCGCGAGATCGACGCCGTCGTGGCGGAACGTCGCGATCTGCGGGTCGGCGATCACGCGCACGTCGTAGTCGGGATGTGCGTCGGTGAACTGCGCGAGCCGCGGGATCAGCCACTTCGACGCGAACGACGGCGTCGTGCTGATGGTCAGCGCGGCGCGCCGCTTCACGAGCTTGTCGGTCGCGTCGGCGATCGCGTGCAGCGCGCGCTGGACGTCGGAGAAATACGCGGCGCCGTCGTGCGTCAGCGCGAGGCCGCGCGGCAGGCGTTCGAACAGCTTCAGGCCGAGCACGTCCTCGAGGTGGCGCACCTGCTGCGCGACGGCGCCCTGCGTGACGCCGATCTCGTCGGCGGCGGCGCGGAAATTGAGGTGCCGCGCGGACACTTCGAACGCGCGGAGCGCATTCAGCGGCGGCAGGCGGGAGGGGCGAGGCGGCATCGTCAGGCTGTAGAAAAACTATCGGCTGGAGGCAGAAATACTGGTTCGACAGTGGGTATCGATGCGCCTACATTACCACCATGGCGCACCGAACGGCGGTTGCGCGGCGGCAGGATTCGAATGAGGAGCAGATCGTGACTGTAGAAAAAGTGGCGTTGATCACGGCGGCGGGCAAGGGCATGGGCGCGGCGATCGCGCGCGAACTGGCGGCGACGGGCTATCGCGTCGCGCTGATGTCGCCGTCGGGCAGTGCGGTGGCGCTCGGCGAGGAACTGGGCGGGTTCGGCATCCAGGGCTCGGTGACGGAAGAAGCCGACATCGACCGGCTCGTGCAGGAAACGCTCGCGCGCTACGGCCGCATCGATGCGGTCGTGAACAACACCGGGCATCCGCCGAAAGGCGAGCTGCTGGCGATCACCGACGACAACTGGCATGCGGGGCTCGACCTGATCCTGCTGAACGTGGTGCGTGTGATGCGCCGTGTGACGCCGATCTTCCAGAAGCAGGGCGGCGGCGCGGTGGTGAACATCTCGAGCTTCGCGGCGGACGCGCCCGAGCAGCCGATGCCCGTTTCGTCGGCACTGCGCGCGGCGCTGAGCGCATGGACGCGTCTTTACGCGGAACGTTACGCGGCCGAGCACATCCGCATGAACGCGGTGCTGCCGGGCTTCATCGACAGCTGGCCGGAAACGCCGGAGATCGTCGCGCGCATCCCGGCCGGCCGCTTCGGCAAGACCGGCGAGATCGCGAAGACGGTCGCGTTTCTGCTGTCCGACGGCGCGGGCTACATCACCGGGCAGAACATTCGCGTCGACGGCGCGATCGTCAAGGCGCTGTAAGCGTCGCGCGGGCGAGCGGCCGCAGCGGCCGTGCCGCTCGCCGCGCCGCCGCTACAAACGCGTACAAATCAGACAAATCCGGGATACATCAGACCTTTCAAATGGGCGACGCCGCGTGAGCCGGGCGCGCCGGATTGAAAGCGAAGGCGCGGCCCCGCGCGCGGCATGTTCACTTTCCACTTCACGAAAGGAGATGCCGAACGATGTCTTCCACACCGTTTTCCCCGATGCGTCGCCACCTGCTTGCCACGTCCGTGGCCGCAGGGGTCTCGGCGATGCTGCCCACGGCGCTGCATGCCGCGACCGGCGCGAGCGGCATACGCCCGTTCACCGCGCACATTTCCGACGAAGCCGTCGCCGACCTGCGCCGCCGCATCGCGGCAACACGCTGGCCGGGCCGCGAGACCGTCGCCGACGAATCGCAGGGTGTGCGGCTGGCGCGCATGCAGGCGCTGCTGCGCTACTGGGGCACCGATTACGACTGGCGCAAGGGCGAGGCGCGCCTGAACGGCTTCCCGATGTTCATCACGGAAATCGACGGGCTCGACATTCATTTCATCCACGTGCGCTCGCGGCACGAGAACGCGATGCCGATGATCATGACGCACGGCTGGCCGGGTTCGATCTTCGAGCTGCTGAAGGCGATCGGCCCGCTGACCGACCCGACCGCGCACGGCGCGAGCGCCGACGATGCGTTCCATGTCGTCGTGCCGTCGTTGCCGGGCTTCGGCTTCTCGGGCCGGCCGACGCAGACCGGCTGGGGTTCCGACCACATCGCGCGCGCGTGGGGCGAGCTGATGGCGCGGCTCGGTTATACGCGCTTCGTGTCGCAGGGCGGCGACTGCGGCTCGGTGATCTCGCACCGGATGGCGATGCAGCGCGTGCAGGGCCTGGCCGGGATTCACGTGAACATGCCGGCGACGGTGCCGCCGGATATCGCGACGCTGCTCGCGACCGATGCACCCGCGCCGGCGTCGCTGTCGCCGAAGGAGAAGGCCGCGTACGAGAAGCTCGCGACGTTCTATCGCGACAACTGCGGTTACTCGGCAATGATGGTCACGCGCCCGCAGACGGTCGGCTATGCACTCGCCGATTCGCCGTCCGGGCAGGCCGCGTGGATGTACGACAAGATTTCGCAGTGGACTTATAGCGGTGGCGTGCCCGAGCGTTCGATCCCGCGCGACGAGATTCTCGACGACATCTCGCTGTACTGGCTGACCAACACCGCGACGTCCGCCGCGCAGATCTACTGGGAGGATCACTCGAACAACTTCAACGCGGTGGATATCGCGTTGCCGGCCGCGATCACGGTGTTTCCGGGCGAGATCTACCAGGCGCCGCGCAGCTGGGCCGAGCGCAGCTATCACAACCTGATCTACTTCAACGAAGTCGACAAGGGCGGGCATTTCGCGGCATGGGAGGAGCCGGAGTTGTTCGCGCGTGAAGTGCGTGCCGGGTTCCGGCCGTTGCGGCGCGTGTAAGCGAGGGAGGACGGGCGAACGCGGGCCGGCGCGGATGCGGCCGGCGTTTGCTTCCGTCGTGCACGTTCCTGAATTCACCGTAGCGTCGTTATGGCTGCCGGCGTCACCCGTCAAAGCGGCCGTTTTACAGCAGAAACGGCACGGCGCTTCCGTTCACGATTGAATGACATATCGATGAACCAGCCCCCTTCTGGAAGAAACATTCCATCGTAATTATTTGATTAAAAAGCGATTTTGATAAAAATCAAAATATATCGCGTGAATTGCCTGATGTATTGAAACCCTCAATACAATGATTCGCGACTGCACCTGAGTGCGGACGGATCATCCTGTTTATTGGCACGCGGCAAAAAGCCGAATCGGCTTTTTCACGGTTTCGCCCGGTGAAAAAATACGACCCGAGGTTTCGCGATGACGAATAACGACGTGCGCGAGTCACGCATGGCTTGCGATGGCATGCGCCCGCTTGAAGGTCGAAGAGGCATCGTCGTCGGCCTGGCGAACGAGCAGAGCATCGCGTGGGGATGTGCGCGCGCATTTCATGCAGCGGGTGCCGAGCTGGCGGTGACCTGGCAATCCGACCGGGCGTTGCCGTACATCGAGCCGCTGCTCGACCAGCTGAAGCCGGCGATTGCGATGCCGCTCGACGTGAGCCGGGCCGACCAGATGCGCGAGGTGTTCGACACGATCGGCGAACAGTGGGGCGGCCTCGATTTTCTGTTGCATGCCGTTGCCTATGCCCCCAGGGCCGATCTGCACGGGCGGGTCGTCGACAGTTCGCCGGAAGGGTTCGCCCTCGCGATGGATACCTCCTGCCACTCGTTCATCAGGATGGCGAAACTGGCCGAGCCGTTGATGACGTCCGGTGGAAGTCTGATGGCGATGACCTATATCGGTGCCGACCAGGTCATCGCGGAGTACGGCGTGATGGGGCCGGTCAAGGCGGCGCTGGAGGCCACCGTCCGATACCTCGCTGTCGAGCTGGGGCCGGCCGGCATTCGCGTGCATGCGGTGTCGCCCGGCGCACTGGCCACGCGGGCGGCCTCCGGGCTGCCTAACTTCGATCACCTGCTTGACGACACCGCCCGGCGTGCGCCATTGCGCCGTCCGCTCGACATCGACGACGTCGGTGCACTGTGCACCTTTCTCGCCAGCGATGCAGCACGCGCGATGACCGGCGGTATTCACTACATCGACGCGGGGATGCACGTGCTCGGCTGACGCGAGGCGGCCGCTCCCGGAATGCGTCGAGATTCACCTTGCCCCTCTGGAGAACAGTGTTATGGATGCTGCCACGCAACTGGCGCGCAGTCATGAGATCGCCACGGAGATTGTCCACGTCCTGCAAAAGCGCACGCAGCACGCGCTGGAACAGTACGGGAAACGGTTGGGCGAAGCACTCGACGGCCGCGACGGCCCCGGCCAGGAGCCGGGCGCCGACCCGTTTGCCATGCCATTCTCGCCGCTGGGCGCGTGGCATTACGCGGTCGACGCTGCACAGCGCGCGCTGCTGTTCTGGGACACGCTGCGCGAGCGCGGCGCGCAATATGTCGAGCGCATGGCCGAGGGGCTCAAGCCGGTGCTGCATTTCGACTACGACGTCGTGCTCGACGGCCGGCAGTTCGCACGGCCCGTCAATTACGCGCTCGTTCACATCCAGCCGCCGGATGGCGTGATCGTCGACGCCGGCAAGCGGCCTTACCTGATCATCGATCCGCGCGCGGGGCACGGCCCCGGTATCGGCGGCTTCAAGGACGATTCGCAAGTCGGCGTGGCGTTGCGCGCGGGGCATCCCGTGTATTTCGTCGTGTTCTTCCAGGAGCCCGAGCCCGGCCAGACGTTGCTCGACGTGTGCGCCGCGGAACAGGTGTTCGTGCGGAAAGTGCGGGAGTTGCATCCGGACAGCCTCAAGCCGGCCATCGTCGGCAACTGCCAGGGCGGCTGGGCCGCGATGATGCTCGCGAGTTCGTCGGCGGACGATACGGGCCCGATCGTCATCAACGGCGCCCCGATGTCGTACTGGAGCGGCGCGTGGAGCGACGGGCCCGGCGACAATCCGATGCGCTATGCCGGCGGCATACTCGGCGGCACGTGGCTCGCGTCGTTCGCGTCGGACCTGGGCAACGGCAAGTTCGACGGCGCCTATCTCGTGCAGAACTTCGAGAACCTGAACCCGGCGAACACGTTGTGGGACAAGTATTACCACGTGTACGACCACATCGACACCGAGCCGCCGCGCTTCCTCGAGTTCGAGCGCTGGTGGGGCGGCTACTACCTGATGAACCGCGACGAGATCGAATGGATCACGCGCAACCTGTTCATCGGCAACAAGCTCTGGTCCGGCGAAGTGAAAGACGGATCGGGCAAGGCGTTCGACCTGCGCGAGATCCGCTCGCCGATCATCCTGTTCGCGTCGATGGGCGACAACATCACGCCGCCGCAGCAGGCGTTCAACTGGGTCACGGACATCTACGGCAGCACGGAGGAGATCAAGTCGCGCGGGCAGGTCATCATCGGGTTGGTGGAAGAGGACGTGGGGCATCTCGGCATCTTCGTGTCCGGCAAGGTCGCGAAGAAGGAGCACGCGCAGATCGTCAGCGTGCTGGATGCCGTCGAAACGCTGCCGCCCGGCCTCTATGCGATGTCGATCGAGGAGGTAAAGGGCGCCGACGGGAAGGTCACGTACGACGTCACCTTCGCCGAGCACCGTCTGGAAGAGATCGCGCAATACTTCAACCGCTTCGGGCGCAAGGACGAGCAAGCGTTCGAGGCCGTCGCCGCGTTGTCCGAGTTCACGCAGCGCGCGTATGAACTGTTCATGCAGCCATACGTGCAGCAGGCATCGAACGAGACCACGGCGCACCTGTTGCGCGACTTTCATCCGCTGCGCTTCCAGCGCTGGGCGTTTTCGGAACTGAATCCCTGGCTTCGCTGGCTGAAGCCCGCCGCCGACACGGTCAGGGCCCACCGCCAGCCGGCCGAAGATATCGAGCCGTGGCGCAAGCTCGAGCGGCGTGGCTCGGATATCGTCAGCGCGTCGCTCGATTGTTTCCGCGCGATGCGCGATGCAAGCATCGAGTCGCTGTTCTTCTCGCTGTACACCCAGCCGGCCATGCTTCATTTCGGGGAGCAGTATCGCGACCGTCACGCTGCTGCGCCGGCGGCGGCGGACCCTCGCGACCTGCCGTTCGTGAAGGCGGCGCTCGCGTCGATCGAGCGTGGCGGCTACACCGAAGCGGTTGCGCGCGCGGCGTTTCTGCTCGAGCGCAGCGGCGAACCGTTTCCGCTGGCGCAGCTTGCGACCGAGCGCGAGCTTGCCGAAACCTACGCCGAATACCTGCCGAACCTGCCGCCCGACCAGTGGCGGCGCATCTATGGCGAGCAGGAGATCATCGCGACTTACGCGCCCCAACAGGCCGTCGCCGCGCTGCCGGTGCTGCTTGCCCGGCCGGAGGACCGCCAGCGGCTGCTGACGCTGCTGGACAAGCTACTGGGCGACGCGCGCGTGCAAAGCGCGTCGGTGAGCGAGCAACAGTGGGCGGCGCTGCAACGCATTCGCGCGGTACTGGGCGCGCCGCCTGCCACGCTACCGGCCAGGGGGCCGTTGGCGACACTCGAACGCGTGCAGTGACGGACAGCGAGGAACCGCAATGGAAACCCGACACGAGAAATATCGCCGCCTCATCGAACACTGCCAGGCGCTCGCGCCGATGCCGACGGCCGTCGCGCATCCGTGCGATCGAAGCTCGCTCGAGGGCGCGCTGGAGGCGGCGCGCAAGGGGCTGATCGAGCCGATCCTGGTCGGCCCGCGTGCGCGTATCGAAGCGACCGCCGCGGAGTTGCAGCTACCGATCGGCGACTACGAGATCGTCGATGCGCCGTACAGCGAGGCGTCGGCAGCGGCGGCGGTGCGGCTCGTACGTGACGGCCGCGCGTCCGCGCTGATGAAGGGCAGCCTTCACACCGACGAACTCATGGCCGAAGTGGTGCGGCACGATTCCGGGTTGCGCACGGGCCGGCGCATCAGCCATTGCTTCGTGATGGACGTGCCCGCGCACGCCGATCCGCTGATCGTGACCGACGCGGCGATCAATATCGCGCCGACGCTCGAGGAAAAGGTCGACATCCTGCAGAACGCGATCGATCTCGCGCATGCGCTGGATTTTCCGCAGGTCCGTGTGGCGATCCTCTCGGCCATGGAGACGGTCAACCCGAAAGTGCCGTCGACGCTCGAAGCCGCCGCGCTGTGCAAGATGGTGGATCGGCGGCAGATCACCGGCGCGCTCGTCGACGGCCCGCTGGCGCTCGACAACGCGATCGATCCCGAAGCCGCGCGCATCAAGCAGATCGATTCGCCGGTGGCCGGGCACGCGAACGTGCTGATGGTGCCGAACCTCGAAGCGGGCAACATGCTCGCCAAGAGCCTGTCGTTCCTGGCCGGCGCGGATGCGGCGGGCATCGTGCTCGGCGCGCGCGTGCCGGTCATCCTGACGAGTCGTGCCGATTCGTTGATTACCCGGCTGGCTTCCTGCGCGGTCGCGATGCTCGTCGCGAACGTGCAGCGCGAAGCGGCCCGGCGCGCGGGGTGACGCCATGGCAGACGTGATTCTGGTATTGAATGCCGGCTCGTCGAGCATCAAGTTTTCCGCATTCGACGTGCACGGCGACACGCTCGGCCTGATCGTGCATGGCCAGGTCGAAGGCCTGTACACGGCCACGGCGCACTTCAGCGCCGTCGACCGCCACGCGGAGCGTCACGAACGGCAATGGGCCGGCGGCGATACGTTCGGCCATCAGGAAGGGCTCGAGCAGATCGCCGCGTTCCTGGGCGCGCATCAGGAAGGGCACCGTCTCGCGGCGGTGGGCCATCGCGTCGTGCACGGCGGACAACGCTTCAGCGGCCCGGTGCGCGTCACGCCCGAGATCGTGGCCGAGCTGGAGAAACTGACCCCGCTCGCGCCGTTGCATCAGCCGCACAACCTGACGCCGATTCGTATCCTCGAAACGATGCAGCCCGGCGTCGAGCAGGTGGCCTGCTTCGACACGGCGTTTCACTGCACGCAGCCCGCGGTGACCCAGGCGTTCGCGCTGCCCGCGTCGATCACCAGCCGGGGCGTGCGCCGTTACGGTTTCCACGGGCTCTCGTACGAGTACATCGCGAGCGTGCTGCCCGACGTCGCGCCGGCGGCGGCGCGCGGGCGCACGGTCGTCGCCCATCTCGGCAACGGCGCGAGCATGTGCGCGCTCGTGGCAGGCAAGAGCGTCGCGAGCACGATGGGGTTCACGGCGCTCGACGGGCTGCCGATGGGCACGCGTTGCGGCAGCCTCGATCCGGGCGTCGTGATCTTCCTGATGGAAGCACTCGGGATGGACGTGCGTGCCGTCGAGGATCTGCTCTATCGGCGTTCCGGGTTGCTCGGCGTGTCCGGTATGTCGAGCGACATGCGCACCCTGCTCGCGAGCGACGACCCGCACGCGCGCTTCGCCATCGAGCTGTACGTCTACCGCATCGCGCGCGAACTCGGTTCGCTTGCGGCCGCGATGGAGGGCATCGACGCCGTCGTGTTCACGGCGGGGATCGGCGAGCACGCGGCGGCGGTTCGCGAAGGGGTGTTGCGCCGTGCGGCGTGGCTCGGCGTCGAGATCGATGTCGACGCGAACGGCACGGGCGGGCCGCTGATCACGACGGCATCGAGCCGCGTATCGGCGTGGGTGATCCCGACCGACGAAGAACTGATGATCGCGCGCCATACGCACCGGCTGATCGGGTGACGGGCGAACGAGCAAGGAATCCTCATGGCTGAACTACTGCTGGTCAATGTCGAAGAACACGCGCGCGACGACGAGGTCGGCGCGTTCCTGGCGCGGCATGGATTCCCGCTGTTCGATGCGATCGAGCGCGTGCCGGCCGGGATCGGCACCCCCATCGCACTGCTTCGGTTCGACACGCTGTCGTCGGTGGCGCTTTACACGCTGCGCGCCCGGATCGATCACATCTCGTGGCGGGGCCGCTCGATTCGCGCGCATATCCTGCCGGACCGGAAGGACTGAACGGCTGCGTGCAGCGGCGTGGTTCGAGCGGTGAATGCGGGCCGGCCGGCATGCGGCCTGTGTTCATCGGCGGGGTGGGGCGGTCACCTTCAGATGATCCGGCACGTGCCGTGTACGTCCCTCAGCCACGTGAGAAGCGTCATCGCGGCATAGACACAAGGCAGCACGATCAAAAATCGACGCCACGTGACCTTGAAACGCGGAAGCCGCCGGACGACCGCGGCGAGCGCGATGCAGGCAACCAGCCCGACCGGAAAAATGTTCCAGTTGTCCCTGAAGGCGGCAAAAACGAAAGCCGCCGTGACAAACACGACCCAGACGACGGCACCGCCAAGCGTGTCGCAGTAGGCGGTGGCGTATCCGGAGAACCACGCGAGCAGGAGCGCCGCAAGCCCGAACGCGGTCAGGATGGTCGCGAGCCAGAGCGGCGGCCCGTTCGTGCCCGCCTGGCGCACGGGAGCGTCTTGTTCGTCGGCATTGGTCAATTCGGTCACCTGCAATCGGGCGGGTTGTCACGGCAAGCGGCGTAGTATCGCCGCGTTTCGGCGCCGAAGCGAGAGGCGGTGCGTGGCCACGCCATCGCCGAGGCAGGCCGGCGCGTGGCACATGGCCCCCCGCGAACCCGCATTCCCGCCCGATTTTTGAATCGTCGTGTGTCGTGTTCGCCGACAGATACGTTGGGATACAAAGCCTCGCCAGGGCTCGGGTATAAAACCGGTGAAGCGATTCACACGGCGGCGCGATGCCATGCGCCGCTGCCGAGAACGCAGATTCCCGAGTGCCCGCACGTGCCGCGGGTCACCTTCCTTAGCGATCGACACTGGAGAACGAGCCATGCCCGAAACCGTGAACACCCGCCGCCGCCTGATCCTGGGTACGACGCTGGCGAGCCTCAGCCTCGCCGACCTCGGCTTCAGCGCCCTGGCGCACGCGCAGTCGGCGCCCGATGCAGCGCCTGCGAAGCGCGCGGCCGGCGTCGCGTCGCTGGGCACGATCCACCAGATCGACGCGGGCGTGCTCAACGTCGGGTATGCGGACCTCGGGCCGAAGAACGGCCCGGTCGTGTTCCTGCTGCACGGCTGGCCGTACGACATCTACAGCTATGCGGAAGTCGCGCCGCTGCTCGTCGCGGCCGGCTACCGCGTGATCGTGCCTTACCTGCGCGGCTACGGGTCGACGACGTTCCGCTCGGCCGACACGGTGCGCAACGGCCAGCAGGCCGTGACGGCCGTCGACATCATTGCGCTGATGGATGCGCTGAAGATCGACCGCGCGGTGTTCGGCGGCTACGACTGGGGCGCGCGCACGGCCGACATCATCGCGGCGCTGTGGCCGCAGCGCGTGAAAGCGCTGGTGTCGGTGAGCGGCTACCTGATCGGCAGCCAGGAGGCGAACCGCAAGCCGCTGCCGCCGCAGGCCGAATTCCAGTGGTGGTATCAGTTCTACTTCACGACCGAGCGCGGCGCGCTGGGCTACGCGGCGAACCGCGATGCGTTCAACAAGCTGATCTGGCAGCTCGCATCGCCGAAATGGCAGTTCTCCGACGAAACCTACGCGCGCACGGCCGCGTCGTTCCAGAACCCCGATCACGTGGCGGTGGTGATCCACAACTATCGCTGGCGTCTCGGGCTCGCGAAGGGCGAGGCGCAATACGACGACCTCGAGCGGCGCCTTGCGGCCGGCCCTGCGATTACGGTGCCGACGATCACGATGGAAGGCGATGCGAACGGCGCGCCGCATCCGGAGCCGGCCGCGTACGCGAAGAAGTTCACCGGCAAGTACCAGCACCGCACGATCACCGGCGGCATCGGCCACAACCTGCCGCAGGAAGCGCCGCAGGCGTTCGCGGATGCGATCCTGCAAGTGGAGCACCTGTGATGCGGGCGCGCATGGGTGGAGTGCGCCGCGGGTTCGTCGCGGGCGTGCTGCTGGCCGGCGCGTGGTCGGCGAGCGGCCCGGCCGCGTTCGCGGAGCAGCCGAAGCCGGCTGCCGCCGCCGCGTCGCCGATTTACGGCGTGACGATCCCGCCCGGCTACCGGAAGTGGGAAATGGTCGCCCCGGCCGAAGAAGCCGCGCCGCTCGATGAACTGCGTGTCGTGCTCGGCAATCCCGTCGCGATCCGTGCGCTCGAGCAGGCGACACTGCCGTTTCCGGACGGCACGATCCTGGTGAAACTCGCGTACAAGCGCAAGCAGTCCGACGAGTTCGCGCCGGCGACGGTGCCCGGACAGGCGACGACCGTGCAGGTGATGGTGAAGGACTCGCGCCGCTATGCGTCGACGGGCGGCTGGGGCTTCGGGCGTTTCATCAACGGCGTGCCGGCCGATATCGGCCAGCATCAGACGTGCTTTGCGTGCCATCAGGCGCGGGTGAAGAATCACGACTACGTGTTCACGCGGCTGGCGCCGTGACGTACCCGGTTCGATGTGTTCGACGGAAAGGCGTGCCATGCGTGGCACGCCTTTTTTTCATGGTGGGTGTGCTTTCGTGGAGAACGTCAGCGGAGCGGGCCATGAACGATGCGGTAGCCCGGTTTGTATCGCACTGTATCTGCGGCCGTTCCTGAAAAACTGGCATGCAGAAAGCCCCGGTTCCGGAAACATGCCGGATACGTGGGCGGGTTCTACTGTCGACATGCAGGAAACGTTCGATGCCAGACGATCTGGATCGGATGCCGAATGATCGACCGACCTACTTCCTTCAAGGAGAACCCTCATGAAAGCCGCTCGCATCCTCGCCGTTGCCGTCCTCGCCGCCATCCCCGCCCTGTCGTTTGCCGACACCGGCCACGGCCTCACGCGTGCCGACGTGCGCGCCGAACTCGTCCGCCTGGAACAGGCCGGCTACAACCCGGCGCGTAGCGAACCGCATTACCCGGAAGACGTCGCCGCCGCGCTGCAGGTCGCGCGTTCCGACCAGAACGGCCCGTCGAAGTCGCAAGGCGACAACGTGGCCGACGCATCGACGCGTGCCGGCCATCGCGGCGCGGCGCAAGCGCATTCCGCGCCGAACGCTTACGACGACCTGTACGCGCATTCGTGATCCGGAGCCGCGCCTGCCTCGTGCGCAGGCGCAGCCGCTACCGCGGCACGTTCAAACAACACAACAGAGCAAGGAGTAAAACGATGGCCGGTTTGATGAAACGCGTTCTGGTGTCCGCCGCCGTGATCGGCGGACTGTTCGGTGCGGTCGCGGTGCAGGCTGCGCAGAAGGACGACCTGAAGGGCACGAACGTCGTGCTCGTGCACGGCGCATTCGCCGACGGGTCGAGCTGGAACCGCGTGATTCCGCTGCTCGAGGCGCGCGGGCTGCACGTGGTGTCGGTGCAGAATCCGCTGAGCTCGCTCGGCGACGATGCAGCCGCGACGAAGCGCGCGATCGACGAACAGAAGGGGCCGGTCGTGCTGGTCGGCCATTCGTGGGCCGGCGTCGTGATCAGCGACGCGGGCAACGACGACAAGGTGAAGTCGCTTGTGTACGTCGCCGCGTTCGCACCCGACAACGGCCAGTCGATCGCGGACGTCACGCAGGGGCTGCCGGCACCCGCATGGGCCGGCGAACTGCGCAAGGACGCGGGCGGCTTCGCCACGTTGTCGGACAAGGCGATCGCGCAGGATTTCGCGCCGGACCTGCCGCCCGCGCAGCAGCGCATCGTCGCGGCGACCCAGGGGCCGTGGTACGGCGGGTGCATTTCGGAGAAGGTCACGCAAGCCGCGTGGCATGTGAAGCCGTCGACGTTCGTCGTCGCGACGCAGGACAGGATGATCGATCCGACGCTGCAGGAAACGATGGCGAAGCGGATCGGCGCGACGGTGGCGCGCGTGAACGGCAGCCATGTGTCGATGCTGAGCCAGCCGAAGGCCGTGGCCGATGCGATCATCGCGGCGGCGGAACGCGCGAAGCAGGATGCGCAGTGAGTGAGCGCGGCGCCGCGCTTTCGCAGGGAAGCGCGGTGGCGCGAGTGACGGAGATGTCTTTTCACGAGGAGGAGTCATGACGCAACTGTGGCAACTGCCGGCAACCGAACTCGCGAAACGCGTCCGGCATCGCGACGTGTCCGCGCGCGAAGTGGCGGACGCCGTGCTCGATCGTCTCGACGCGGTGAATCCGGCGATCAACGCGGTGATCGAACACAGGCCCGACGACGTGCGGCGTCAGGCCGACGAAGTCGATCGCGCGATCGCGCGCGGCGACGATCCGGGGCCGCTCGCGGGCGTGCCCGTCACCGTGAAGATCAACGTCGACCAGGCGGGTTTCGCGACGACGAACGGCACGCGCCTGCAGGAGAACCTGATCGCGCATGCCGACAGCCCGGTGGTCGGCAACCTCAGAAAAGCCGGCGGGATCCTGCTCGGCCGCACCAATTCGCCGACGTTCGCGCTGCGCTGGTTCACGTCGAATCTCGTGCACGGCCACACGCGCAATCCGCGCCATCCGTCGCTGACGCCGGGCGGATCGAGCGGCGGCGCGGCGGCGGCCGTGGCCGCGGGAATCGGCCCGCTTGCCGTCGGCACCGACATCGGCGGCTCGGTGCGTTACCCCGCCTACGCATGCGGCGTGCACGGAATCCGGCCGTCGCTCGGGCGCGTGCCGGCGTTCAACGCGTCGTCGCCCGAGCGGGCGATCGGTGCGCAGTTGATGTCGACGGCGGGCCCGATCGCACGCACGATCGACGATCTCGCGCTCGCGCTGCGGGCGTTCGCCGCGCCCGACCCACGCGACCCGTGGCACGTGGCGGTGCCGTTCGACGGATGCGAGGTGCCGAAGCGCGCGGCACTGTGCGTGCGGCCGGGCGGCCTGCAGGTCGTGCCCGAAGTCGAGGCCGCGTTGCGCGATGCCGCGCGACGTCTGGTCGATGCGGGCTGGACCGTCGACGAGATCGACGACACGCCGCCGATGCGTGAGGCCGCGCTGTTGCAGGAGCAGCTCTGGCTCGGCGACGGTTTCGATGCACTGGCGAACGCGGTTGCCGGCGACGGCGATCCGGGCGCGGCGGCGGTGGTCGAGGCCGTGCGCGGCAAGGTGCGCGACCTGCCGGCCGATGTGATCAGCCGCGCGCTCGTCCGGCGTACGACGCTGACGCGACAGTGGCGGCTGTTTCTCGATGAATATGCGGTCGTGTTGCTGCCGGTGTCGTCGGAGCTGCCGTTCCCGGACGATCTCGACCGGCAGGGGCAGGACGGGTTCGATCGCGTGTGGGAGGCGCAGCTCACGTTGCGCGCGCTGCCGGCGATGGGGCTGCCGGGGCTCGCCGTGACGACGTCGCTCGAGAATGGCGTGCCGGTCGGCGTGCAGGTGGTCGCCGCGCACCATCGCGAGGATCTGTGCCTGCTCGCCGGGCGCGACATCGAAGCGCGCGGCGTGCCGGTTGCGCCGGTCGACCCGGTACGGTGACCGGCAGACGCACAAGCGAATGCGTCGGCGATGCCCGTCAGGCATCGTGCAGACGCCTGCCGGCAGCCGGATTTCTTGCATCATCCATGCAGGCGCGCCAGCGCCTGCATTCCATTTCCGCTTCCATCCCAACGCGCCACCCGCCGCGTTGATCGTCTCCCGCGATTCCTTTCGAACACCTTCGATGCGCGACATCGAACGGCCACCATTGCGCCTGTCCTGCTCGCCCGCGAGCCCGCGCCGATAGCGCGCGTCTGCTATTGCATTCCCCGCAACGCTGATTAGGAAATGAATTTTTATTGGTTCAGCTTCCCCGGCCGCCCTCGCATAGTGGCGCTGACGGCTATAGACAGCACGCAAGCTGCAACGGCCGAATTCCCGGTGTTTTTGTTCATACGAATCCGCGAAAACAAGGAAGTGTCATGACGGTTGAACTGGAAGAACGAACTGCTGCGCAGCAGGCGCTCGAAGACGCGCGCGCGGCCGCTGCGGCGGCCGGTACGCCCTATGCGGGCGGTGTCGCGCCGGAAGTCGCGTGGGCGCTGTTCTCGTCCGGCGATGCGCTGCTGGTGGACGTGCGCACGGCCGAGGAACGGAAATTCGTCGGCCACGTGCCGGAATCGCTGCACGTGCCGTGGGCGACCGGCACGAGCCTGACGCGCAATCCGCGCTTCGTGCGCGAACTGGAAGCGAAGACGGGCAAGGCGGCCGTCGTGCTGCTGTTGTGCCGTAGCGGCAACCGCTCGGCGCAGGCGGCCGAGGCCGCGACGAAGGGAGGCTTCACGCAGGTATTCAACGTGCTCGAAGGGTTCGAGGGCGACCTCGACGAACGGCAGCATCGCGGCGGCAGCAACGGCTGGCGCTTCCGCGGCCTGCCGTGGGCACAGGACTGATTCACGGCCGAGACAGGGAGAACGCAGCATGGCCGCATTCGACATCGACGACATCGTTCAATCGCTGCAGACCGTACGCCGCGCATGGCGCGAGAAGCAGCGGCGCTCGCTCGAACCGGGCGGGCGCGACCTGCCGGCGCGCGAAGCGCTCGCGCAGATCATCGGCGCGCTGAAGGGCGTGCTGTTCCCGATGCGGCTCGGGCCGCCCGAGCTGCGCCAGGAGAGCGAGAACTTCCACGTGGCCCACGCGCTCGACGCGGCGCTGAACGCGCTGCTCGCGCAGGTGAAGCTGGAATTGCGCTACGCGGCGCGGCAGCGCAATGCCGACGGGCCGGTCGATCATGTCGACGAAGTCGCGTCGACGGCCGTGCAGGCGTTCGCCGCGCGCCTGCCCGAGATCCGCCGGCTGCTCGACAGCGACGTGCTGGCCGCATTCCACGGCGATCCGGCGGCCGGCAGCGTCGACGAGGTGCTGCTGTGCTATCCGGGCATCCTCGCGATGATCCACCACCGGCTCGCGCACGAGTTGTACGGGCTCGGCCTGCCGCTGCTCGCGCGGATCATCGCCGAACAGGCGCATGCGGAGACCGGCATCGACATTCATCCGGGCGCGCGCATCGGCGCGGGCTTCTTCATCGACCACGGCACCGGCGTCGTGATCGGCGAGACGGCGATCATCGGCGAGCGCGTGCGCGTGTACCAGGCCGTCACGCTCGGCGCGAAACGCTTTCCGCGCGACGCGGCCGGCCATCTCGAGAAAGGGCTCGCACGGCATCCGATCGTCGAGGACGACGTGGTGATCTACGCGGGCGCCACGATCCTCGGCCGCGTGACGATCGGGCGCGGCGCGGTGATCGGCGGCAACGTGTGGCTCACGCAGGACGTGCCGGCCGGCGAGAACATCACGCAGGCGGTGCTGCGCAGCGAAACGAACGCCACGCCGCGCGCGGCGGCGCGTGTCGCCTAGGAGGCGCGATGAGCGACCTCATCCATCACTTCGGCGCCAACGTGCGCAGGCTGCGCGAAGCGCGCACGTGGTCGCAGGAACAGCTGGCCGAGCATGCGGGGCTGAACCGTTCGTATGTCGGCGAGATCGAGCGTGGCGAGGCGATCGCGTCGATCGTCACGGCCGACAAGATCGCGCGCGCGTTCGACGTATCGATCTCGACGCTGCTGCCGGGCACGTTCGTCACCTGAGGCCGCCTCGTCACCTTTCCCTTTCGGTCGCACGCGACATGACGGCTATAGCATGTTGAGCCGGCAGGTGCGTGCTTCCGATAATCACCCAGCGTCATAAGCAATCCCGTTTTTCATCTTAAGAACCCGGAGCCACACATGTCGACCGTTGCAAGCGGCGCGGCTGCGCTGAGCGATCACGCCGCCCGCCAACTAGCGAACGCTACCAAGACCGTCCCCCAGCTTTCCACGATCACGCCGCGCTGGCTGACCCATCTGCTGCAATGGGTACCGGTCGAGGCCGGCATCTATCGCCTGAACCAGGTGAAGAACCCGGAAGCCGTGCGTGCCGCATGCACGCAGCTCGAGGACGAAAGCGTGCTGCCGCAGACCTTCGTGCCGTACGAGGAACAGCCGCGCGAGTATTTCCTGAACGCGGTGAGCACGGTGCTCGACGTGCATACGCGGATCTCCGATCTTTACAGCAGTCCTCATGACCAGATCAAGGAACAGCTGCGCCTGACGATCGAGACGATCAAGGAGCTGCAGGAAAGCCAGCTGATCAACAACCCCGACTACGGGCTGCTCGCGAACGTGACCGACGACCAGCGGATCTTCCCGCTGACGGGCGCGCCGACGCCGGACGACCTCGACGAGCTGCTGACCAAGGTGTGGAAGGAGCCCGCGTTCTTCCTCACGCACCCGCTCGCGATCGCCGCGTTCGGCCGCGAATGCACGCGGCGCGGCGTGCCGCCGCCGACGGTCAGCCTGTTCGGCTCGCAGTTCCTGACGTGGCGCGGCATCCCGCTGATCCCGTCGGACAAAGTGCCGGTCGCGGACGGCAAGACCAAGATCCTGCTGCTGCGCGTCGGCGACAAGCGCCAGGGCGTGGTCGGCCTGTATCAGCCGGGTGTCGCGGGCGAGCAGGGTCCGGGCCTGTCGGTGCGCTTCATGGGGATCAACAACCAGGCGATCGCGTCGTACCTGATCTCGCTGTATTGCTCGCTCGCGGTCCATTCGCCGGATGCGCTGGCTGTCCTCGATGACGTCGAAATCGCCAAGTTCCATGACTATCCCGACACCTACCGTTAATCCCGGCCTGGCCGGCGGCGACGCGCACGCGCTGCCGCACGCGCCGTTGCCGGCCGGCTTGCCCGATCCCGCGACGCTTGCGCGGCTCGCGTCCGAGTTCTTCTCGACGCCGCCCGGGCAGGCCACCGCGCCCGGGTTGTCGGCGGGCAGCGGTGCGGTCGGCGGCGTGCCGTCGGCCTTGCCGGCCGCCGCGCCGATCCTGGCGTCGGTGAGCAACCCGGTCCCGGGCGGCTCGCCGCTCGCGGGGCCGGGCGGCGCGGGCACCGGCGTGCCCGGTCTCGCGCTCCCGCAAGGGAAGGTGCCCGGCGCGAACCTCGCGCCGTCCGCACCGACCCACGTGCTGTCGCTCGGCAACCGCGCACCGGCGCTCGCGCCGCATGCGGCCGCGCAGAACGGGCTGCCCGACAGCGCCGTGTCGATCGCGCCCGCGCTCGAACCGCGCGTCGGCGGCGCGGCGCTCGGCGTGCCGCAAGTGAATGCGCCGGCGCCGGAAGGCGCGGCGAAGGCATCGCCGTACTACTTCACCGACGGTTCGCTGCAGGGCTGGCAGGCGACGCCGCAGGACATCGTCGTGCCGTCGAACGGCCTCGCGTCGCCGGAAGCGTTCGGGCTGCCGGGCGACGACGCGCTGCGCGAGCTGCTCGCCGTGCATCGCGACGTGCCGGCGTCGCGCGCGTCGGGCTCCGATGTGCCGCGTTACTTCATCGACGATACGCACGCAGCTGAGCCACAAGGTCAGCTGTATCGCGGCGCGCACCCGCCGTTCGACGTGAACGCGATCCGCCGCGATTTCCCGATCCTGCAGGAGCGCGTGAACGGCAAGCAGCTCGTGTGGTTCGACAATGCGGCGACGACGCACAAGCCGCAGGCCGTGATCGACCGTCTCGCATACTTCTACGCACACGAGAACTCGAACATTCACCGCGCGGCACATGCGTTGGCCGGCCGCGCGACGGATGCGTACGAGCATGCGCGGGAAACGGTGCGGCGCTTCATCGGCGCATCGTCGCCGGACGAGATCGTGTTCGTGCGCGGCACGACCGAGGCGATCAACCTGATCGCGAAGTCGTGGGGCGTGCAGAACGTCGGCGAAGGCGACGAGATCATCGTGTCGAACCTCGAGCATCACGCGAACATCGTGCCGTGGCAGCAGCTTGCCGCGCTCAAGGGCGCGAAGCTGCGCGTGATTCCGGTCGACGATTCGGGGCAGGTGCTGCTCGACGAATACCGGAAGCTGCTCAACGACCGCACGAAGATCGTGTCCGTCACGCAGGTGTCGAACGCGCTGGGCACGGTTGTGCCGGTGAAGGAGATCGTCGAGCTTGCGCATCGGGCGGGCGCGAAGGCGCTCGTCGACGGCGCACAGTCGATCTCGCACATGCGCGTGGACGTGCAGGCGCTCGATGCGGATTTCTTCGTGTTCTCCGGGCACAAGATCTACGGGCCGACCGGGATCGGCGTCGTGTACGGCAAACGCGCGATCCTCGACGACATGCCGCCCTGGCAGGGCGGCGGCAACATGATCGCGGACGTGACGTTCGAGCGCACGGTGTTCCAGCCGCCGCCGAACCGGTTCGAGGCCGGCACCGGCAACATCGCGGATGCGGTGGGGCTGGGTGCCGCGCTCGACTACGTGAGCCGGGTCGGCATCGAGAACATCGCGCGCTACGAGCACGACCTGCTCGCGTACGCGACGAGCGTGCTCGCACCGGTGCCGGGCGTGCGCCTCGTCGGTACCGCGCGCGACAAGGCGAGCGTGCTGTCGTTCGTGCTGAAGGGCTACGAGACCGAGGAAGTCGGGCAGGCGCTGAACGAAGAGGGCATCGCGGTGCGCTCGGGGCACCACTGCGCGCAGCCGATCCTGCGGCGGTTCGGGCTCGAGGCAACGGTGCGGCCGTCGCTCGCGTTCTACAACACGTGCGACGAAGTCGACGCGCTGGTGAGCGTCGTGAGAAGGCTGGCGACGCGACGCTGACGCATGCCGTCTGCGAGGAGGCCGCTTGTGGCGCCCGGCAACGGGATGTCGCAAGCGGCCTCATTTGCGTGGCGATGCGGGCATGGCGCGCCGCTCGACGTTCCGTGAGCATCCATCCGTCGCGCCCCATCCTCCACAGCCCGGCCGTCGTATCGGGCACGGCCTGGCACCGGATCGGCAACCGGCGCATTGACGGGAGCGCCATTGCGCCGTGCGTTGCGCCTGGCATTCCGCCGGCGCTGCGTTGCGCGATTGCGGTCGAAGTGGTGATCACGAAGTTCGGGCATGGCCCGGCCAAGCTGCGCAGCAGGACGCTGGCGATCAGCGGTCCTGCGGGTTGATTGCTCGCCGAGCGGCTAAGGCATGATCGGCGCGCTTCGGGCAGGGCGGCTGAATGGTTTGTTATCCAGATCAATCTGCGTGGAAGCCGGTACGCAGCGCGCACGGTCGAAAGCAGCCCGACGTGAGCGCAGGGGCGCATCGGCATGCCATCACGCGACACGTGCGCCCGCCAGTGCCCGGGCACCTGGATATTCATCGGATGATTCAGTGTGCAAGCGTTGCACACCTTGCTATCACGGACTCGCGCGGATCACAACTCGCCGCTTCTGGAAACGTCCGTTACGGATTCTGCGTTAATCCCGGCGTCACTTTGGTCGTTATCGGGAAGTCGACCTTGCACGTGCCGTACCCGACTGGTTTCACGCGCATGCGTCGCATGCACCGGCGGCGTGCTCAACGCTCTCCTGACCATGATCAAGAATTTCAGCATTCGCACCCGTCTGGCGCTGGCGATGGGTTTTCTCGGAGTATTGCTGGTTGTCGGCGGCATCATCGGCGTGGTCGGCATGGCAATCGGAAACAACGACGTGAAGACGCTCTATTCCGAACGGCTCGCTTCGTCGGAGGCGCTCGGGCAGGCGAATGTCGCGCTGTCGAGGACGCGCCTGTGGCTGTATCGCATCGCGCTCGATCCGGCCAGCGACGAAGTTCCGCAGGAAACCGGTGTGGCCCGCGACATGCTGGCCGCATCGAGGAAGGCATGGGACGCCTATCGTGCGCTGCCGTTCTCCGGCCCCGAAGAGGCCCGCCGCGCGGCCGACGCCGGCAGCAAGTTCAAGGCGCTGGTCGACAACGGGCTGGAGCCGATGTTCGAGGCCATAGCCACCCATGATGCGGCCAAAATTCCGGAAGTCTGGCGACGCATCCCGCCGTCGCTGTTCATCGACGCGTCCGACGCCATGGATGCGCTCGGGCAGCTCCAGATCACGGCTTCGCGGGCGACGTTCGATGCCGCGCAGGCACGCTTCCACTGGTTCATCGCCATGGCGTTTGCCGGGAGCCTGGTCGCGCTCGGGGCGGCCACGCTGACATGGTGGTCGCTGCAACGGGCGATCGGCACGCCGCTGGCGAACGCACTGGGCCATTTCGGCGCCATCGCCGAAGGCGACCTGACGACCCGGGTGGAGGTTCATTCGACCGACGAAATGGGGCAACTGCTGACCGGCTTGCAGACGATGCAGGGCGAACTGCTCCAGACGATCCGGGCGGTGCAGAACGGCTCGCACGCGATCGACGCCGCCGCTCGGGAGATCGCGGAGGGCAACATGGATCTGTCCCAACGGACCGAGGAGCAGGCCGCGTCGCTGGAGGAGACGGCCGCGTCCATGGAGCAGCTGACGTCGACGGTTCGCCAGAACGCCGAGAACGCGAAGCAGGCCAGCCAGGTGGTGAGCGACGCGGCGCTGCTGACCGAGCAGGGCAATCAGGCCGCGCAAGAGGTCGTCAGGACGATGCGGGGGCTGTCGGAATCGTCAGGCAAGATCGCCGAGATCATCACGGTGATCGAAGGCATCGCCTTCCAGACCAACATCCTGTCGTTGAACGCCGCGGTCGAAGCGGCCCGGGCCGGCGAACAGGGGCGCGGGTTCGCGGTCGTGGCGGGCGAAGTGCGCTCGCTGGCCCAGCGCAGTGCCGCGGCATCGCGTGAAATCAAGGAACTGATCACGGATTCGCTCAGGCGCGTCGACACCGGCGCACGGCAGGTCGATCGCGCGACGGGGACGATGACGGAAATACTGGCGTCGGTGCGACGGGTCGACGTACTGATGAGCGAGATTACCGCCGCGTCCGACGAGCAGTCGCGGGGCATCGAGCAAGTCAATCAGGCCGTCGCGCAGATGGATCAGGTGACGCAGCAGAATGCCGCGCTGGTGCAGCAGGCATCGGCAGCGGCGGCGGCGCTGAAAGCGCAGGCGGGGCAGCTGGAAGCGACGATCGCGGTATTCCGGATCGATGCCGCCCGAGCCTGATTCGACGCCGGCGCATCGGGTCGCGAAGGACGCACCGTGTCGGGCTCGTTGCCGCTCTGCGCGCCGTGGCCATGCTCCGACAGCCGGGCATCGAACCATCGGTGGCGCGCTTCGACACGATGTGAATCATTGGGGCGGAACGTGATTTGCCCGCCGTCCGGCAGGCCGCGACAGCGGATCTCGATCGCGCCGGGCCGCCGCATCGTGCACGACAGCGATTGTTGACGACGCTGGAAAGGTCCAATCCAGAAGCGGTAATAGGTGCCGCGAATATGGCCGATTATTCTCCCGTTCGCAGTAATGGCGTCCGTCCACGAATGCTATCGGACTGCTTACAAAATCAATTGCCCAGGGAGGCCTTTCATGAGACGCACCGTTGTCACCGGTTGTATCGGCGCCGCTTTCACCATGTCTGCATCGTGCACGTTCGCGCAGAGTTCGGTTACGTTGTATGGCCTCGTCGATACGGCGATCCGTTATCAGACGAATGCCGGCCCTGACGGCAAGGACCTGATCGGAATGACGGTCGGCCCGGAAACGCACAGCCGCTGGGGCTTGCGCGGCAGCGAGGATCTCGGCGGCGGGCTGTCGGCGATTTTCCGTCTCGAGAACGGTTTCGAGCTGGGCGACGGCAAGCTGCACGTCGCGAACACGCTGTTCAGCCGGCAGGCCTACGTGGGCCTGTCGAACAGCCGATATGGCACGCTGACGTTCGGCAACCAGTACGCGCCGGTGTACGACACGATGGGCGACGTATTCGATCCGATGACCGTCGGCGACTACTGGCAGGACAGCTGGGCGTACAACGGCATTGGCAACTACCTGACGGTGCCGAACTCGGTGAAGTACGCATTCACGTACAACGGGTTCAGCGTCGATGCGATCTACGGCTTCGGCAATCATGCCGGTGCGATGGGCCTCGACAGCACGTACGGCGTCGAGCTCACCTACGCGCAAGGGCCCGCGTCGATCAACGCAGGCTTCCAGCAGACCTCGGTATCGTCCGTGAACGGCAGTGCGACCAACGGCGCGAAGGTGAACTTTCTGCACGTGAGCGGCGCGTATCAGGTTACGCCCTCCGTCCGCCTGCTGGCCGGCTGGCTGCACGGCCAGGACAAGACGGGCACGACCGACTTCAACATGCAGCAGGCCGGCGCACCGGCGTTGAGCGGCGGGAGCCCGAACCGCATCGACGACACGTTCTACGTCGGCGCCAACTGGCAGGCCACCGCGCCGCTGCTGATCACGGTGGCCGGCTACTACGGCCACGCACGCAACGCGCAGCGGCTCGACGGCACGCTCGGCTCGGGGATCAACTACTCGGCGACCGTGCTGGCCGAGTATGCGCTGTCCAAGCATACGGAGGTCTACGGCACGGTCGATTTCTCGCGCGGCAACGGTGCGTTCGCGGCCGACTATCCGGGTGCCACCAACCGGCTCACCGGCAAGGTCGACCAGATCGGCAGGACCAACAACGTCGGGGCTGCCGTCGGCCTGCGCCAGATGTTCTGACGGCACTGCGCACCGCGCCGCGTGCGGTTCTGCTGCAAAATTCAGAACCGCACGACCTGCTTCTGCTCGACGTTGAAGCCGTCGCGCAGCACGCTCGCCGAATCCGCGAAGTAGCGGCGGGTTTCCGCCAGCAGGTCGGTGTTGCCGCGCCGGCAGAACACGACCCCCGATCCTTCCTCCGTCAGCAGTTCGTCGATCAGCGATTCGGGTTGCCCGATATCGGCGAGATGGACGTTCTGCACGCCGTGCGCGAGCGCATCGAGCGCTTCCCGCACGCAAGGCGCTGCGGTTGCGGCCGGATGCTCGGCCAGCCATTGCTCGAGTTCCGTGATGCCGTAGAGCCCGGCGAGCTCGCCGAGTTCGCGCAGCAGCGCGCTGTCGACCATCATCACCAGCGTGACGGCGCCGGTGCGCTGCGCGAAGAGGCTGCCGAGCTGTTCCGCGCGCAGCAGGTGATCATGGCCTGCGTCGTCCGGGGCGACCGGCATCACGACGGGCACCAGCCCGTTCTCGAGCAACGCGTTCAGCGCCGTGCCGTCGAAGCGGGCGACCGCGCTCGTGTCGGTGCGGTCGGAATGGGCGCTCGCCACCAGCAGGCCGCCGTCGTGGCCGTCGATGCCGATCGCCTTGGCGCCGTGACCGCCGATCAGGCGCACCAGTTCATGATTGACGCCCGCCATCGCCGCATGAACGGCGTGGATCGATTGCGTACCGGACGCGGCCGGCACGCCCTGCACGACGATCGGGCGAACGCCGGTGAGTGCGAGCAGCGCGACATCCTGCGCGAATGCGTGGCGGGCGCGTGCGTCGCTCGCGGCGCCGCCTTCGACGATGACGACGGTCTGCCCGTGCAGGGCCTGCATGAACGGCAGCGAGCGCGCCAGGCCGGCTACGCGGCGCGACGTCGGGGTGGGACTTTCAGGGTCTGGGAACATGGGAATCCGAATGGATGAAGGGAGTGCGTGTTGCCGCACGACGCGGCACCACGACGGCATCAATACGTGCGTTGCATCAGCCGGTGAATCTCGTCGGGCGTCAGCGCGTCGCGCGACGACTGCCGGAACGGACGTTCGCTGAAACAGCGCGCCGCGTCGGCGAGCAGTTCGAGGTGCGCGCGGTTGTCTTCCTGCGGCAGCACCAGCACGATGAATTCGCGCACGGGCTTGCGATCCGGCGCGTTGAAGGGGAACGGATACTGCGCGCGAACGAACAGCGCGATGGCCGAGCGGAGGCCGGCGACACGCGCATGCGGAATCGCGACGCCCTGGCCGAGGCCGGTCGAGCCGAGTTGCTCGCGCTTCGTCAGTTCGGTCCTGATCCGTTCCGCGGACACACCGCTGCTGCGCTCGATATAGCGCGCGACGAGGTCGAACAACTGGATCGCGCTTTCGACCGGTACGTCGAGCAGGATGTTGTCCGGCGGGCACGCGTCGGCCAGCCGGGTCGCGAACGTTGCGCCGCCGTGTCGGCAGGGAAGGTCGGGTTGGCCGCCGGCGGCGGCCTGCTGCGTTTGCATGCGGATCTCTCCGTGTCGGGATGACAGGGAAATCCTAGACAAAAGCGTGTAAAGACGGTGTCAGAGACGCGGGGGCGCCGCATTAAAATTTCGTATCGATTGCGCTGGCGCCCGCCGCGTGCCCGACAAGGACATCGTCAGGTACCCGACAGCACGAACGGCAACGTCGTCAGCAAGAACACCGAAATGCCGACGACCGGCGCACCGAACGCGATCGCCGCAAATGCCACCGCGGCGCTCGTCAGCACCAGCGTCCTCGAGCGCACGCGGTGCCGGCCGAGTGCCGTTGCGCGATCGTCTCGGGCGGCATCGGGTCGTGTGCCGATCACGTGTTTCCAGAACGTCAGGCCAAGCATGATTGCTCCTTGATGAAAGGCGACCGGAAAGGCGCGCGCTGCGCGCGTCAGCAGCGCTTGAGCTTCAGCACGCGCGAGATCTGCCCGGGCGTGAAGCCGCTGTTGCGCACGTAAGGCGCGCAGTCGAGCGGTGCGGTGAGCGATTCGCTGACGACGTACCGGCCGACGAAGCGGTACGCGTCCGTGGCCATGCGGATGAACACCGGAATCGCATCGCGTTGTGCGGCGAGCGTCCTGCCGGCCGCGCGCGCGGATGCACTGCCGTCGCAGAGGATCACGTCGGGTGCGTGCGGGTCGAGGTCCGTGCGCAGGCAGGCGGCCACGACCTTGCCGTTCTTCGTCGGCAGGAATGCCTGTTTGCTGCCGCCGCACGCGGTATGGATGAATTCGCGGGTGTAATGCTTGTCGATCTCGAACATGACCGGGCTCCGGTATCGGGAACTTCAGCGGGTTAAATCAGGGATGCAAAGCAATGTGACCGGATCGACATGCCGGATGCGGGCATGCCAGGCGATCGTTGCCGGGCTGGCGGATCGATGGCGCGACGTTGTAAGGGATGTTCCGCGGGAACACGCTTGCCCGCACGACGCGCGATCAACGCATCGACGTCGTGTTCAAGCGTGCACGGGAATGACTACGGCGCGCACCGTCCGCCTGCTGGCAGGACGGTGGCTCGGGAAAAGAGAGACGCAGGCGTCCTGCCTGTCAGGCAGAAAAGCAACTCGGAGGGCGAGGACTTCGGATGCGCATGGTGCGTACTCGGTGATGGATGGCGAACACATTCTAGTGAACGCACGCGCGTCCGCAAGTAAAAAGGTCGTAAAGGTTGCGTGGCCGGTGCGTGCTACGTGCATTGCCAGAGGTGCGCGCTGGTGCGGCACGGCGCGCACCAGAACGTGTAGTTCGCGCCGCCGCTGCCCCACAGCCATTCGCCGCCGTCCGTTTGCGGGAGGCCGGAATCGAGCTGCATGACGAACGACATCTTGCGGCCGCAATCCGGACAGTCGGGATACCACGCCGACTGTACCCACGACGGCGCGCCGCCGACACGGCTCAGGTTCTGCCGGCCGTTCGATTCGCCCCAGTCCTGCCGTGTCCAGCGTGCCGGTGCGGCGAAGAGCGCAACGTCGGCCTCCACGAATGCGGCCGCCGGATACTCGGGCTGAATCGCGATGTCGCGTTGCTGGGACGGGTGCGCGCAGGCGTTGCCTGCGTCGTCGTGCCGGTGGAACAGCGGGCCGTCGCTCTCCCAGCCGACGCACGACAGGCAGGTGTCGAACGATACGGGCGTCGCGCTGTCGATGCCGGCTGCCGCGGGTTGCGGTAGCGTCAGCAACCGATGCAGCGGCTCGTGACACAGGCCGCATCGATGCGTCGACACGCCGCCGAAGCGCGCGCCCGATCGATGCGAATCGCGTGCGTGCCAGGTCGGGTGATGCGCGTCAATCTCGCGTTTCCACTTCGGCATCTCGCGGAGCCTCGGCGCACGCAGCGTCGGGCCGAAGTCGATGTGTAGCGGCGACTCGCCATGCAGCGCGCGCAACGTGTCGTGTTCCTGCGCATAGCCGGCAGACATGAGCCAGTTGGCGCACTTGCCCGGATCGTCGGAAAACAGCCGCGCCGCCGCGTCGCGAACGGCCGCAGGGTGTCGCGAATGAAGCAGCGCGACGGCGCGTTCGCGCATCGCGTCGTCGCCGGAGGGGGGCTCGGCAAGCCGGCCGCGCCATGCATCGATCGTCGCCGGATCGAGCATTCGCCACGCGTTGTCCTCGTAGTACAGGTGCGGCGACCGCTTCGCGGTCACAACGTCGAGAAACACGTCCCAGTGACCGGAAAATACCTGCGGCGCCTGTATTGCCGCGCTCGACAACACGCTCGCGAGCCGCGTGTTCCATGCGCCGTCGCGGACGCGTTGCCACGCCGCGGCGGTGACGTTCGCGAAAGCGGTGTCGTCCATCAGGTCGAGTGCGGCGTCGAGGAATGTCGCATGCGACAGCTCGCGATCGAACGAAGCGATCACGAGGTCGGCGAGTGCCGCCGGGTTGTCGCGCCGCAGCGCCAGCATCCGCGACATCGGATCGTTGCCGGTCCAGCCGAGGCGTTCATAGTCGTCGAGAATGGTTTGTACGGTCGGCATGGCGTGGGCGGCGGGGCGGCGGACGGGCGTTCATCTTACCCGAGCGCGCCAGCGGGCCGGCACGCCGCCCGTTTTCGCAGCCCCATGCAAAAAACGCGTGACGACTTTCGTCGCCACGCGTTGCCTGCGTTTCGCTGTGCGTGCCGGTCGCGCATGCCGGCGAACCGGCATACGCGTCGGGTCGTCAGAAATCGAACCCCGGCCCGCCCGCACCCGGGCCACCCGGCGCAGCCGCCGGTGCCGCATCCTTCGGTGCTTCGAACACGGTGGCATCGGTCGTCAGCAGCAGCCCCGCGACCGACGCCGCGTTCTGCAGCGCCGTGCGCGTGACCTTGGTCGGATCGAGCACGCCCGACTCGACGAGGTCGCCGTATTCGCCCGTCTGCGCGTTGTACCCGAAGTTGCCCGAGCCGTCGGCCACCTTCGCGACGACGACGCTTGCTTCCTCGCCCGCGTTCGTGACGATCTGGCGCAGCGGTTCCTCGAGTGCGCGCAGCACGATCTTGATGCCCGCGTTCTGGTCGGCGTTCACGCCCTGCAGTTCGCGGATCGCCTGCCGCACGCGGATCAGCGCGACGCCGCCGCCCGGCACGATGCCTTCCTCGACGGCCGCGCGCGTGGCGTGCAGCGCGTCGTCGACGCGGTCCTTCTTCTCCTTCACCTCGATTTCGGTGGCCCCGCCGACCTTGATCACTGCAACGCCGCCCGCGAGCTTCGCGACGCGTTCCTGCAGTTTCTCGCGGTCGTAGTCCGACGTCGCTTCCTCGATCTGCACGCGGATCTGCTTCACGCGCGCCTCGATGTTCTTCGCATCGCCCGCGCCGTCGATCACCGTCGTGTTTTCCTTGCCGACCTCGATGCGTTTCGCCTGGCCGAGTTCCGCCAGCGTCGCTTTCTCGAGCGTCAGGCCCGTTTCCTCGGCGATCACCTGGCCGCCGGTCAGGATCGCGATGTCTTCGAGCAGCGCCTTGCGGCGGTCGCCGAAGCCGGGCGCCTTCACGGCCACCGTCTTCAGGATGCCGCGGATGTTGTTGACGACCAGCGTCGCGAGCGCTTCGCCTTCGACGTCTTCCGCGATGATCAGCAGCGGCCGGCCCGATTTCGCGACCTGTTCGAGCACCGGCAGCAGGTCGCGGATGTTCGAGATCTTCTTGTCGTGCAGCAGGATGTACGGGCTTTCGATCTCGGCGATCTGCTTGTCGGGATTGTTGATGAAATACGGCGACAGGTAGCCGCGATCGAACTGCAGCCCTTCGACGACATCGAGCTCGTCCGCGAGCGACTTGCCGTCCTCGACGGTGATCACGCCTTCCTTGCCGACGCGGTCGATTGCTTCCGCGATGCGCTGGCCGATCGATTCCTCGCCGTTCGCGGAGATCGTCGCGACCTGCGCGATTTCCTTGCTCGTGGTGGTCGGGCGGCTGATCTTCTTCAGCTCGTCGACGGCCGCCGCGACGGCCTTGTCGATGCCGCGCTTCAGGTCGAGCGGATTGAGCCCGGCCGCGACGTACTTCTGGCCTTCGCGGACGATCGCCTGCGCCAGCACGGTGGCCGTCGTGGTGCCGTCGCCGGCCGCATCGCTGGTGCGCGACGCGACTTCCTTCACGAGCTGCGCGCCGATGTTCTGCAGCTTGTCCGCGAGTTCGATTTCCTTCGCGACCGACACGCCGTCCTTCGTGACGACCGGCGCGCCGAAGCTGCGTTCGAGCACGACGTTGCGGCCCTTCGGCCCGAGCGTGACCTTCACCGCGTTCGCGAGAATGTTCACGCCTTCGGTCAGCCTGGCCCGTGCGACGTCGCTGAAAATGATTTCCTTCGCTGCCATGATTGCGCTCCGTTACTGGTTGACGACTGCGACGATGTCTTCCTCGCGCAGCACGAGAAACTCGGTGCCGTCCAGCTTGACGGCCTGGCCCGCGTACTTGCCGAACAGCACGCGCTCGCCGACCTGCAGGTCGGGCACGATGCGCTGGCCGTCCGCATCCTTGCGGCCGGGGCCAACGGCGATCACTTCACCCTGGTCGGGTTTTTCCGCGGCGCTGTCGGGGATCACGATGCCCGACGCGGTGGTGGTTTCCTGGTCGAGTCGCTTCACGATCACGCGGTCGTGCAAGGGGCGTAGGCTCATAGGTTCGTCCTGTGCTGTTCTGTCGAGATTGGCTGGCACTCTTTGGAAGAGAGTGCTGACGAGTATAAAAATGCGCGGCGACGCGATCCAATAACGGATTCGGAAATGCATTCGCGCCGGCGTGCAAAGCGCGCGGCGCGCGTTACCGCGACACGGCCTGCTGCGCGGCGGGCGTGCAGACCGGGTGGATCGTCTCGCCGGCGAGCACGCGCTTCACGAACGGGATCGAATCGGCGAGCGACGCGTTTACGGTGCCGTTGTGTTCGCGGCCCGCATACAGGTGCGCTTCGACGGTCGTGCCCGCCGCGCACGCGTCCTTCGCAAGCGCGAGTTCGAGCGGCGCGAGCCCGTCGTCCGCGCCCGCGCCGATGAAGACGGGTGTCGCGATCTTCAGCGTCGGGTACGTCAGGTACGCGTCCCACCACGCTTTCAGCCGTGCATCGCCGCCGGGCTTCACGGTGTTCGCATGCGTGAGGTGCGCGAGCGCCGCATCGTCCTCGAGCGACGCGAGGCAACCGATGCGCGCCTGTTCGAGGATCGGCACCGCCTGGTCGGTCAGCACTTCGTCGGCGCGCAGCGACGGGTCGATCTGCTGGGCGGAGAGCACCGAGTAGAACTGATACGCGAGTGTCGGATCGACGCGCTCGGGATCGCGCCGGTAGGCACTGTCGAACTTCGGCAGCGACGCGAGCGTGGCGGGCGATGCGTTGTAGATCGTCCCGGTGGCGACGGTCGCGCGGATCGCGAGTTCGGGCGCATACGCGGGCGCGTAGCCGGCCGCCGCGAACACGGCCGATCCGCCTTGCGACTGGCCGACGAGCACGACTTCGTTCGCGAGGCCCGGCACGCCGCCGAGTACCGCGCGCACGCTGTCGAGCAGCGTGTAGCTGTTCGAGCGGTTGTTGAGCTGCGGATTCGGGCCCGGCGTGCCGAGCCCCTGATAGTCGGTCGCGACGACGGCGAACCCCTGCTGAAGCCACGCGTTCAGGTAGCGCACGTCGCGATACGAGCGGCCGAACCACGACGGCGCGCAGATGTCGGCCATCCCGAACGTGCCGTGCGCCCATGCGACGATCGGCCAGCCGCCGGCGGGCGGCGTGCCGCGCGGCACGAACAGCGCACCCGACACGGCGATCGGCGTGTGACCGCCGACACCGTCGGTCGACGCATAGAGGATCCGCAACTGGCGCGCCGCGCTCGCGAGCCCGAGCGTCGCGGGCAGCGGCTCGGTGCGCAGCAGCGCGCCGGGCGTCGCCGGAATGTCGCGGTCCCACGTGTAGAACGCGGACACGCGGCCGTCGCCCTGCAGCGGGTCGGGCGCGGGAACGCGGCCGGGCGAAGCCGCGTGCGAGAGGAAAGACGATACGGCGAGCGCCGAAGCCAGCAGTGCGCGCGCGGCGCAGCCGCGCAGGGGGAGAAGCGTCATGGTCGGATGGAGGTCGATGAGATCGGATCGGAAGCGCCGGACGGTGCATGGCGCGGGCCGAGCACGACGCAAGTTTCGAACCAGCGCATCCGTTGCATGTGCGGCGCGCGGTGCGACGGGCCGTTGCGTCGTACCGCGTGTGCCGCACGCATGCGCCGGCTGCGCGTCGCGCAGCAATCCGGGCCGGCGGGCTGTTGCTCCCGCAACAAACGCAGGGGCATCGATCGTGCCGCGGGCGTCGTGCATGACCGGCCCGCACCGCGGCGCGGGCATTCGATGCGAGCGCGCCCGGCTGGCACGATTGCTGCTGATCCGGTCGGCGTGTGTCGCGACGTTGCGTTGCGATCCCCTCCGTCCACCCGATCAAGGAAACCATCCTCATGTCCGTCACCCCAACCATCGACAGCGGCGAACTCGTGGCATTCGTCGAGCGTGCCACGCGCGAATTCACGCAGGCCGCACGCGTGCTGAAGGACACGCGCACGCTGTCCGCGACCAACACGTTCCAGGCGTTCCAGCGCGTGCCGGGCACCGAGCTCGTCGTCGCGCTGTCGGCGCCGAGCCCGTGGGCCGCCTCGCAGGAAGTCCAGCCCGTCGTCGTGACGTTCGACGGCGACGTGCTGCATGGCGACGCGCGTGCGGGCGGCAACGGGCCGCGTTACGCGGACGTGTTCCGCGAGGCGCCGGACGTCGGTGTCGTGATCCACGTGCACGGCCCGTATCTCGGCGCATGGGCGAGCGCGCATCGCCCGCTGCCGATCCGCTATGCGCCGGCCGCGCGCTACACGCGCGCCCGCGAGATTCCGGTGTACGTCGATCGCCGTCCCGGCGAGCCGCGTTTCATCGTCGACACGATCCGCCGCGACCCCGAGGTACCGGCGATCATCGAGGCGAACGGCGGCGCAACCTTCTGGGGAAAATCGATCCTCGACGTGTCGAAGTACATCCTGATCCTCGAGGAAGCCGCGTATTTCCAGGCGCTCGCGGAGCCGCTCGGCGGCTCGCTCGAGTTCGGGCCGGGCGCGCTCGAGCAGCAATGGAAGATGACCGGTCTCGCGTGACATCGCGCGAGCTCGCGCGGCGGCCGGCGCAATCCGGCCGCCGTCATACCGATAGCTCGATGAATTGGTTCATCCCCGGCGCGCGCCTTGCTATCGTCGAACCTTCCCCGTTCAACACGCCGGTCGTGCCATGGCCATCTTCAGTTTGCCGGACCCGAATTCGCATGCGATCACGATCCGTGCGAAGGCGCTGACGTTCGACGATCCCAAATCGCGGGTGCTGCTCGAGCGCATCCAGCTCGTCGCGCCGAGCGACGCGACCGTGCTCGTCACCGGCGAGAGCGGCACCGGCAAGGAGCTGATCGCGCGCCTCGTGCACTCGCTGAGCGAGCGCCATGACGGCCCGTTCGTGGCGGTCAACTGCGGCGCATTCTCCGAGACGCTGATCGAAAGTGAGCTGTTCGGCCACGAACGCGGCGCGTTTACCGGCGCGATCAACAGCCAGCCCGGCTGGTTCGAATCCGCGAATCGCGGCACGCTGTTTCTGGACGAGGTGGGCGACCTGCCGCTGTCCGCGCAGGTCAAGCTGCTGCGTGTGCTGCAGGAGCGCGAAGTGACGCCGGTCGGCTCGCGCAAGACCGTGAAGATCGACGTGCGGCTCGTCGCGGCGACCAACGTGAATCTCGAAGCCGCGGTGCGCGCGGGCAATTTCCGCGAGGATCTTTACTACCGGCTCAACGTCGTGAAGCTGAGCCTACTGCCGCTGCGCGAGCGCCTCGGCGACATCGCGCCGCTGATCGAGCACTTCATCGACACCTATGCGAAGCGGCTGCGCGTCGCCGCGCCGACGCTCACGGACGCCGCGCGCGCACGGCTGCATGCGCACGCGTGGCCGGGCAATATCCGCGAACTCGAGAACGTGATCCACCACGCGGTGCTGATCTGCGCGGGTGGCGCGATCGATGTGGGCGACCTGCAGTTCTCCGCGCTGTCGCTCGCGCCCGATGCCGACGACCCGCGCGCCCCGGCGGCGGCACCGCCGCGCCGTGCGCGCGACGTGGCCGAGGCGACCGATGCGCTGCGCCATGCGGTGATCGAGCTGCTGGATCTCGGCACGCCGTCGCTCTGGCAGCACATCGAGGACACCGTCTACCGCAGCGTGTTCGACTACAGCGAGCACAACCAGCTGCGCATGTCGCGCCTGCTCGACCAGTCGCGCAACATCGTGCGTGCGCGGCTCGCGCAGCTCGGCATCCTGAAGCCGCGCGATGCGGGTGACGGAGGCGACGCCGACGCGCGGCTGCGCCGTCAGGCGTGATCGCGCCAGCGCAGCGCGCGCTGCGCGATCCGCTCGCATAGCGCACTCATGCCGACGGCGAGCGCCGTCACCCCCAGGACGCAGACCAGCAGCACGTCGGCGCGCGCGCCGGCCTGCGCGTTCTGCATCAGGCTGCCGACTCCCGCGCCCGCGTTGAACAGCAGCTCGCTGCTGGTCGCGGTGATCCACGCGAACGGCACGGCTTGCAGCACGCCCGCGAACAGGTCGGGCAGCGCGCCGGGAATCAGCACGTCGCGCCACAGGCCGATGCGCGTCAGGCGATACGACTGCGCGAGTTCGACGTAGCGCGGATCGACGCGGCGCAACCCGTCGAAGCTGGCGGTGGTCATCGGGTAGAACGCGGCGAGCGCGATGATGAGCACCTTCGCGAATTCGCCGGTGCCGGCCCACAGGCTCAGCAGCGGAATCAGCCCGAGCAGCGGCACGTAGCGCAGTGCCTGGAACGCCGGCTCGCCGAGCTTGCGCGCGAGCGTCGAGCGTGCCATCGCCGCGCCGAATACAAGCCCGAACGCGACGCCGAACCCCAGCCCGAGCGTCGTGCGGCGCAGGCTCGCGCCGAGATCGGTCGCGAGTTCGCCGCTGCGGGCGAGTTCGACCAGCGCGGCGCCCACCTGCTGCAATGGCACGAACGCGTATTGATGGGCCGCGTCGCCGGACGACGCGAACTGCCATGCGGCCACCAGCAGGGCCGGCACGACGAGGCCGCGCGCGCGGCGGCGCAGCGGGGCGAGCGAGAGAGAGCGTATGGCGGGAGTCATGTCGAAGCGTATCCAGTCAGGTCAGCGCGAGGGCGCTTGCCAGCGCAATGCGTAGCGTTGCACGAGCGCGATCGACCGGTCGATCGCGAAGCCGATCAGCCCGATCACCGCGACGTCGATGAGCACGACGTCGAGCCGCAGCATCTGCCGCGCGAGTTCCATCATCTGGCCGATCCCGCTGTCGGCGCTGAGCAGCTCGACCGCGACGAGCGCGAGCCACGCCCGTGCAAGCGCGATCCGCACGCCGGTCAGCAGCGGCGGCAGCGCGGCCGGCAGCAGCACGTCGCGCAGCAGCGCGAAGCGGCCCAGCCCGTAGTGCCGCGCCATCTCGACGAGGTCGCGCGGCGCGTCGTGCACGCCCGTGTACGCGGCCAGCGCGACCGGGAAGAACACGGCCTTGCCGACGACGACGAGCTTCAGCGGCTCGTCGACGCCGATCAGCAGGATCAGCAGCGGAATCAGCGTGAGCGTCGGTACTTGCCGCAGCAGGTCGAACGTCGGCCGCAGGTAGTCGGAGAACAGCCGGCTGCGCGCCAGCAGGATGCCGAACGCGGCCCCGCCCGTCGCGCCGATCGCGAACCCGAGCGCGAGGCGATGCAGGGTGATCAGCAGGTTGTCGCGCAGTTCGCCGGTGTCGAGCAGGATGCGCAGCGTTGCCGCGAGCCGGCCGGGCGGCACGACGAGCTGCGGCGGGAACCAGCGCTGCGCGCTCGCGAGCCACCACAGCGTGGCGAACGCGACGGGCGTGGCCCACCACAGCGCGAGCCCGCCGAGCCGTGCGACGCCGGGCAGGCGGATCGCGCGTGCGCCGTTCGACGCGAGGGCGTGCATCGGCATCAGCGGCTCGCGACGCGCGCCGTGTCTGCGCGCCAGTATCCGTCGAGCCCGAGCTGCTTGAGCGCGGTCGCGACGAACGTCGGCGCGAGCAGCTCGTTCACGTCGACCGGCGCGGACGTCAGGCCGGCCTGGCGGCTGTACGCGACGACGTCGCGGTAGTGACCGGTCAGCGCGGGCGTGAAGAGCGGCGTCCATTGCTCCTTCCACGGCGTCGATTCGTCCGCGTATTCGCGGCGCACGACGCTTTCCGGCTGGCCGGACGCGCTCAGGATCTTCACGTACGCATCGCGGTTCTGCGGCTGCGAGATCCAGTGCGCGGCACGCACGTAGGCGGTCGCGACGAGCTGCGTGATGTCGGGGTAGCGCCGCACGAAATCGTCGGATGCCCACAGTTCCGCGCGCATCTTCCAGTCGTCGGGCGCGGTCTTGGTCGACCAGATGATCTTGCCGACGTTCTTGTCGACGAGCGAATACGCGTCGGACAGCGTGAAGAAGCCGTCGACGCGGCCGGCCGCGACCGCTGCCGCACCGGCCTGCGGGTCGAGGTTGTAGATCCTGAAGTCGGACAGCTTCAGCCCGTTCTCGGCGAGCAGCTTGCTGAACGTGACTTCCCACGGCCGGCCGCGATTGAGCGCGATGCGCTTGCCTTTCAGGTCGACGATCGACTTCGCGCTCGAGCCGGCCGGCACGACGAGATACGTATTGCTGCCGACCCCGCCCGGCACGATCAGGCGCGTATGCGTGCCCGACGCGTTGACGACGACCGACGGCAGGTCGCCGTAGCCCGCGAAGTCGATGCTGCCGTTCGTGAACGCCTCGTTGACGAGCGTGCCGACCGCCGCGGTCGACACCGGTACCCATTGCAGCTTCACGTGCCGCGCGGCGAGCGCTTTCTCGAGCGACTTGTCGGCGTCGATCAGCGCGGAGGCGCCCGCGTACTGCGTCTTGCCGCCGCCCGAATAGGCGACGACGGCGATTCGCACCACCTTGGGCGCATCGTCCGCGTGCGCGGCCGGTGCGGCGAGCGATGCCGCGGCAAGCGGCAGCGCGGCGAACAGCGCACGCAGCGGGCGGCGCAGCGAAGCGAGGGAGAGCGTGTGTTTCATGATGGTCGGGATCAGTGGGCGGAAAAGAGGCGCACGCGGGGGCTCACTCAGTGGCTCACGCGCGTTTCTGCCGCGACGGCCGCAGCACGTCGGCGAGCGGGCGCGGGTCGATCCAGTCGGCGACGTCGAAGTCGGCTTCCAGAAAACCCCGGTCGTGCAGAAACGTCTTGAAGTCGTCGAGCGCCGCGACGGATTCGTCGTCGAGGTTGACGCCGAGGTGCCGGTGCAGCTGGTTGCCGTACGCGGCGCGGACCCAGTCGATCGACGACGCGGTTTCGCCGGCCACGTAGTGCGCGGTTTCGTCGGGATGCGTACCGGCCCATTCGCCGGCCGCGACCACGAGCTTCAGGAAGCCGGCGACGATGTCCGGATGGTTCGCGAGCACGTCCGCGTTGACGGTCAGCGGGCGCGGCGTGCCGTTGTTGTTGCGGATCGAGCGCTCCGGATGAAAGCCGATGTCGATCACGACATGCGCGCCGATCAGCTGCGCGATCTCGAGGCCGGTCGAGCCCTTCACGTAGATCGCGTCGACCTCGCCGCGCAGCAGTGCGCCGGCTTCGGCCGCGTACAGCGCACGGCTCGAGAAGCCGTGCGGCGACGCGAACAGGTCCGCCGCGCGCGCCGGCCCGACGGCCTGCAGCGTGCGTGCATGCACGTCGACGAGTTCGACGTCGGCGGTGGTCAGCCCGTCGAGGCTCAGCGCGTTCACGAAGCCGCGCAGCGCCGACGCGCGAAAGATGTCGATGCGGTCGTCGGGGCGGCTCGGGATCGCGACGCGGCGCCCGCGCAACGCCTTCACGGAGCGGATGCCCGACTCGGGCCGCGCGAGGATCAACTGCGATTCGTCGACCCACGACAGCCCGATCACGCGCGTGTTTGCGCCGTTCGAGCGCGCCCACATCGCGGGGATGCTGCCGCCCTGGCGAAACGACTGCGTCAGCGTGTGGTCGCTGATCGACGACACGTCGTGCCGCGTGGCGCCGCGCGGCGAGCGGATCGCGACGCCGTCGGCCGACGTCTCGCCGTTGAGCCAGCCGAGATGCACGGCGATGCCGAGCGGGGTCGGCACGGGCGATCGGGCGTACCAGAACGTCTGCTGCTTGTCCGATGACGAATCGGGCCTGTCTGTCATGTGTGAGATTCCCTCTCTGCGTAAGCATGGTCGAAGCGCGGTCGCGCGCGGTGCCGTTCGGTGTCGGTGCGCACGCGCGGGCCGGTCAGCGTTGCAAGTTCCGGGCCAGTGAACGGAAACGGCGCGGCCGCACGCGGTGCGGGCGTCGCGCGAAAAGGGCGATGCACGTGTCGACGCATGGCCTGTTGCGCCAGCAACAGTCGCGTGGGCCGCTGTTGCGCGCGCAGCAGCGGTGCGGCCGATGCAGCAGCACGGCACGGGCCTGTCGCGACCGTGCCGGCCACGGCCGGACGTGTGCGATCCGGTTGCCGTCGACGCCCGGCGTGCAAGGCGCCGCGCAGGTTTGCAGGCGGCCGCGCAGGTGCCGCGTCGGGCCGGTTGGCACACCGCGTGCTTTACAGCGCAGCACACGGGCGGCATGCCGATGCCGCACGCAATCCGAATGGCCCGACCAGGAGAACCCCGATGGCTGTTGAATTTCTGTGGCGCCTGCCGATGCATGGCGACGGCAGGCGCGCACACGACCTGCATACACGCGGCGAATGGAACCGCCAGCGCGGATCGCGCGTCGCGCCGAAAGTCGACGACGACGAATTCGGCTACATCGACTATCTGTCGCAGGTCGCGCGCGCGGCCGATATCGCCGGCTTCCACGGCGCGCTGATCCCGATCTTCCGCTTCACGGAGGAGCCGTGGATCGTGGCGGCCGCGCTGGCGCGCGAGACGCGCCGGCTGCGGCTCCTGATCGCGCTGCAGCCGCATTTCGTGCATCCCGTCTACGCGGCGCAGATGGCCGCGAGCCTGCAGCGGATCAGCCGTGGCCGCGTGGAGTGGAACGTCGTCACGGGCGGCGGCGGCCCCGACCAGCGCGCGTACGGCGACTTCATCGATCACGACAGCCGTTATGCGCGTACGGACGAATTCCTCGACGTCGTGAAGGGCGTCGCGGCCGGCGAGCCGTTCACGTTCGACGGACGCTTCTACCGCGTCGAAGGCGGCGGCCTGCTGCCGCCGCTGAGCGGCCAGAAACCGCCGCGCATCTACCTGGCCGGCGCGAGCGATGCCGCGCTCGCGGTTGCCGCGAAGCATGGCGACGTGCACCTGAGCTGGGGCGAGCCGCTCGCGAAACAGAAGGAGGTGATCGATGCGGCCCGCCGCGCGCTCGATCGCCAGAACGCCGAGCGCGACCTGCGCTTCGGCATGCGCATCGACATCCTGGCGCGCGAGACCGAGGAGCAGGCGTGGGCCGAGTTGCGGCAGATGTTCGCGACGGTGGGCGACGCGACGCGCAACGGCTTCGGCGGGCGCGGCGCGTCGTCGGAATCGGTCGGTGCGAAACGCCAGTTCGCGCTGCACCAGGGCAACACGCAGCACTTCGACGACCTGATCGTCGGCCCGAACCTGTGGGCCGGGATGTCGCAGATTCGCGGCGGCCCCGGCTGCGTGATCGTCGGCAGCCACGAGCAGGTGGCCGAGCGGCTCGCGGAATACGTCGATATCGGCGTGTCGACGTTCATCCTCGCGAGCAACCCGCATCTCGAGGAGGCGTACCGCGTGGGCGAGGAAGTGCTGCCGCTCGTCGACGGCGCGCTGAACGCGCGCGGCACGCAGGCGGCGCTGCGCGTGGCCGGCGCATGAGCGCAACGGCATCCCCCCGCATTCCAACGACAAGGATATTCACCATGACGACACTCGCTGCGCAGGCCACGGCCCGCGACGCACTCTGGTACACGCGCTGCCCGGTGCCGACCGCGCTCGGCATCGCCGTGCACCGCGGCTGGTTCGACGAGGAGTTCGGGCCGGACGGCATCGCGCTGCATTCGCTGCAGGAAACGGCCGACGCCGGCAAGCGCGAATCGCACTTCGATCACAGCCTCCCGTCCTCGTTCCGGCAGGGCGGCAACATTCCGGCGCTGTGGGCGCGGGCACGCGGCGCCGATACGCGCGTGATCGGCCTGTCGTGGACCAACGAGTTCCAGGCGATCGTCACGCTGCCCGATCGCGGCATCCGCACCGCCCGCGATCTGCGCGGCCGGCGGCTCGGGTTGCCGCGCCATCCGATCAGCATCGACTTCTGGCGCGCGGCCGCGCTGAAAGGCTTCCTGAGCGCGCTCGAACTGGAGGGGCTCGGGCACGGCGACGCCGAATGGGTCGACCTGCCCGACGAACGCGAACGCCGCACCGGGCCGGCATCGTTTACGCGCGGCCCGCACGAGTACGGGATCGAGATCGCGGCGCTCGTGCGCGGCGAGGTCGACGCGGTGTTCGTGAAAGGGGTCGAAGGGCTCGAAACCGTGCACCTGATCGACGCGCAGGTGGTCATCGATCTCGGCGCGCACCCCGATCCGCTGGTGCGGATCGGCAACGGCACGCCGCGCACGCTGACCGTCGATCGTGCACTGATCGACGCGCGCCCCGATCTCGTGAGCCGCTTCCTGTCGGTCGTGGTGGGCGCGGGCGACTGGGCCGCGCGTCATCCGGCGGAGACGGTGGCCTATATCGGCCGCGAAACGCGCGCGTCCGACGAATGGGTGCGCTATGCGTACGGCGCGGACGTGCACCGCCATCTGGAGACGGGGCTCGCGCAGACGTCGATCGACGGGCTGGTGGCGTTCAAGGATTTCCTCGTCGAGTGGGGCTTTCTCGAACAGGATTTCGATGCGCGCGCATGGATCGACCCGGTGCCGTTCACGCGCATCGACCGGCAACGCCATGCGTGGGTCGCGTAGCGCGCCGCGGCGCGTCATTGCAAGGAGTCGAGCATGACAGGTCTGACGATCGAATACGGCGTGCCGCCGGCGCGCCGGCATGCGGCACGCGCGGCGCCGCGCACGGGCGCGGGTGTGGCCGCCGCGGTGGCTGCTGCATGGCCGCCGTCGGCTTCGCCTGCCGCACGGCCGGATGCGCGCGCGGCGAAGCCGGGGCGGTGGCGCTTCACGGGTGCGATTGCACTCGCTGTAGCGGCGCTGCATGCGG
>NZ_SSWO01000013.1:0-235970 GCF_004803625.1 Burkholderia sp. LS-044 | reverse complement strand
GAGCAATCTGCGAGGAACTTCGTGTTTCCCGGCAGCGCTGCGTTTTCAGCAGCAGAGAAGCGAGATTATGAACCGTGTTTCGCAGCTCGTCAACAACTTTTTACACTACATCGTTGCGACTGCGGGGTTCAACTTCCAAGCCAACCGCGCGCCCGACACTGCGGCACACCACCAGCTTCGCCTCCCTCTCCCGCGCCGCGTTTCCGTTAGCGCGAAAGAGGCGTGATTCTAAGCACCCGCCCCCATCCACGCAAGCCCTTTGTGAAAATATTTTGAAAAGCCCCCGTGCGCTGGCGCGCACGGGGGCTAGCCTCACGACGAGCCGCGCGTCGCAACGCTATCAAACCTCTATTGGTGTGACGTATGCCTCTCGTTCCCCTTATATATACGGACGCGGAACGGGCAATGAATCCGGTGCTGTCGAGTATCATGCCGCGACCGAACCACGCACTCATATCCAAGATGGACAGCACGACTCAACCCGGCGATGCCGACCTTCGCGACGAATATGCAGCGCTCCGCGAGCGCGCCATCATCCTGGAAGAACAGGCGCCGCCGCTTCTGCAACGCATCTCGGATGTATTGCCGCGAATCAGCGGCGAATCCGAACTGGCAGACGAGCACCGCGAGCGGCTCGTCGGCGCGCGCAACGCGGCAATGGTCTCGATCGAAAATTATCAACAGGCGATTCCCTTCCTGCAGACGGCCGACTCGATCATCGAGCAACTGGACAAGACGCCCGAGCGCGACGAAGACATCGAGTGGCGCGAATCGCTGCTGCAACGGCTCGACGAACTGATCGACGTCGCAGTCGTGATGATCGACGACGCCGAAGGCTACTTCGAACAGGCGCAAGCCTGCGACCTGTCCAGCGTGCCGAAAGCCATCCTCGAGGATTGAGTAACGCAGCCGGGAATCGCGTAGCGCGCCGGCGTAACGCCGTGTGCGCCAGCCATTCCGAGGCTTGCCGGCCGGCAATCGCAGCCTGACACCCTCGCCGGCACACCGGCCGCGCCCCTCCCGAAAAAGCTCACCTTTTTGCTACGCGCCTCGCCCGGGCCGCGCGACACAACTACGGTGCGTCGAGAGCGATCGTCTCGTTCACGATCGGCACGCGGATATATCCGCCCTCCGTATCGCCATACGCGTGCGCATTCCCGTCGATGACGTATTGCGCGGTCAACGCGCACAGGGTCGCGTCTCGCGCATCGACGGACTTCAGCGTCGACACGTCGATCCCCAGCCGCTCCAGCAACTGCCGGCGCTGGTTGCGTTTCTGCTTCGCCGACGCAACAGTCTTGCCCAGCATTGCGCAGGTGATCGCATAAGGATAGGTTTCGAAGCTCGCGCGCCCGCCCGCATAGCGCGCGCCGGTCAGCAGCGGATAGGCGTCCGCGAGTGCACGGTAGACGCGCTCTCCCATGAACATCCAGTCGAAGAAACCTGACGTGCTCGCGACCGCCTGCTCCCGCGACGGCGTCGGAAAGCATGAGATCCGTTCGCGCGCGAGCGCCTGTTCCGCCGCCCGGCGCCCGCTCCCCGTCCACCACAGGCTCGGTGCGTCGACACCGACGGCCACGACGTCATGGGCGAGACACAGCGCAGGCACCGCCTCGGGCGCGATCCGTTCCTCGCGGCAAACGACCATTGGTCCGCGCAGGATCACGAGATCGCATTGCTTCTTTTCGCCACCCACATCGACACCCGCCACGGCCGGCGATTGCCGCGCGGATCCAGCGGATCGGGCCGATCGCATGCGGGCGCATCAGTCCGCCGGCCGTGCGTCGTAGGCGGCGTCGAAGATCGCTTCGAGACCGGGATGCACGCCGCGCATCGGGTCGACGACCGACTTCGCCCAGTCGAAGTACGCCTGCTTGCGCTCGAGCGGCCAGTCCGCGGGCGGATGCCGTGCGATGTCGCGCAGGTTGCAGATCTTGTCGGCCAGCTTCACGAGCTTCGCACGCCGGCTGATGGTCGCCGCATGCTCGACCTGCAGGCGTTTGCGCTCCTCCTTCGGCAACGACTTGTCGTCGGTGACTTCCATCACGATGTCCGCCACGTCCTTGCCGAACAGCCGCAGCAGCTCCTGCTCGGTCGTCTCCGTATCCTCGACCGTATCGTGCAGCACGGCCGCGACGATCACCCGTTCGTCCTCGACGCCGGCCTCGTTGGCCAGCACGTCGGCGAGCGCGATCGGATGATTGATGTACGGCGACGCTTCTTCGTCCTTGCGCCGCTGATTGCGATGCTTGTCCGCCGCGAACGCGATGGCGGCTACCAGCTTTTTCATATTCCCCCCTCGTATGGCCAGACCCGCGACCGGCAGAACCGGTCGCGCGCATTTCGGAACCGCACATACTACCTGCACGCGATGACCGCGCCCGTGCGCCGGCATCCCGGCACACCCCGCATCACGCGCTCACCGGCGCGCGTTGCAGCTCGACCACGTTGACCTGCGCACCGAATACGTCCCGCACGAGCGGCAGCAGGTGGTCGTGGTGCGTCAGAAACAGCACCTGGGTTCGCGTCGACAGATCGCGCAGCGCATCGAGGCCGGCCTTCGCGCGCGCGTCGTCGAAGTTGATGAACAGATCGTCGGCCACGAACGGCAGCGCGGTCCGGCTGCCGAGCTGCAGTTCCAGTGCCGCGATCCGCAGCGCGAGAAACAACTGGTCACGCGTGCCTTCGCTCAACCCGGCAACCTCGACCGACGCGCCCTTCGTCCGCCGTGCATACAGGGCGGGCGGCGTCCGTTCGGTATCGACGGTCAGCCGCGCGAATTCGCCCAGCGTGAGCCCGGCGAAGATTTCGCCCGCACGCCTGAGCATCGGCCCCTGCTTCTGGTCGCGATAGCGATCCGTCGCCCACTTCAGCAACCGGCTCGCCGTAGCCGCTTCCAGGTACTGTTCGGCTGCATCGCCCATCGCCGCCAGCGCTTCCTGCCGTTTCGACTCGGCAACGGCCGCGTTCGCCTGGCCGTCGATCGCGCCGAACGCCTGATCGGCCACGACCTGCTGCTGTGAAAGCTCGTTGAGCCGCTTGCCGACATCGCCGAGCGATTGCTTCACCGCTTCGAGGTGCGCTGGTACGTCGGCAATGTCCTGCTCCGCGACTTCGGCTTCGACGGCGGAGCGGGACAGGCCGTCGCCGTCACGCACCAAGGCCTCGTGCGCGGCATCGACCGCCTGCCGCAGCTGGCGCTGCCGGTCAGAGCGTTCGGCCAGCGGCAGCGCGGCATCGATCGACACGACACCGGCCAGTTGCAGCAGCGGCTGGATGCGTGCATCGGCACCGGCCACCGCGGCGGCGGCATCCGCGACCTTGCCGTCGGCCTGCCGCACGGCCTCGTCGGCCCGACCGATCGCACGCGCGACTTCCTTGGCGGCGGCGAGGCGCATCGTCAGCCGGCGCGCGACGTCCGGCCAGTCGCCGCTCGTCAGCCATTCCGGCGCGAGCGCCGCGGCAAGCCGCCGTGCGCCCGCCTCGAGCGCGGCCAGTTCCGCGCGGATCACGGCGATCCGGTTGCGCGGTGCGTCGGCATCGGCCAGTTCGGCGGTCACGGCGTTGGCAAGCGCGAGCGCACCTTCCGCCGCGGCCAGCGTCGCCGCGCTCGTGGAAAGCTTCGCGTCGGCCAGCGCGTCGCGCCATTGCGCGTGCCACGCGTCGTAGGCCGCCTGCGCGTGGCCGGCGCGCGATTGCGCCGTCGCGCATCCGCGTTCGGCTTCCCGCGCGCGCTCATCGAGACTGTCCTGCTGCGCGAGCGCTTTCTCGGCCGACTGTACGAAGGCCTCGGCGGTCGCGACGAGCGCCGCCAGACCGTCCGACTCGCCGCCTCGCGACACGGTACGCAGCGCAGCGCGCAACGCGGCTTCGGCACCGGCCCGCGCGGCGCGAATCGTGTCGAATTCGCGACGCTGGCGATCGAGATCGGCCTGCGCGGCGAACACCGTGTCGCGCTTCGCAAGCCAGTCGCCCATCGCCGCCAGCGGCATGCCGGGCACCGCGGCCGTCGTCGCGAGCGCGGCCCATGCGTCGCGATGCGCGGCGAGCTCACGTTCGCGCTCGTCCAGCGCGGCCTGCCTGCGCGTCACGCCCGCACGCGCGGATTCGACCTGCTGACGCAGCGACTGCAACGTCGCCGCCGCCTGCGTCGCACCCAACTGCGCGTCGACGAGTTCGTCCGCAAGGCGAATCGCATCGTCGAGCGCGGGCGCGCCCGTTCCGAGATCGATCGCGCCGCTGCGGATATCGCCCCATGCGCCGTCGCGCCGCACACGCGCTGCCAGCACGTCGGCGGTCGTGACGACCTTGTGGTTCTCCGCGAAGTGCTTTTCCTGCAGTTCGAGCCGCTCGAGCTCTTCGAGCGCGCCGTCCCGTGCGTCGCGTGCGGCAGCGGCCGCGCTCGCGCGTTCGCTGTCCTCCTTCAGCAGCGCGCCGAGCCGCGCCACCGACGGCACGTCGAGCGCGCGCAACGTGTCGACCGGCATGCGCCACCGGCCGAGCGCATCGAGTGCGCCGGACAGTGTGCGTTCCGCAGCTGCGATTTCCTGTTCGAGCGCCTGCTCGCGCTGGCCGCTGTTGCGAAAGCCCTGCGCATCGGCCAACGCCGCGCGCAGCGTTTCCGGCACATCGACGGTCGACAGGCGCGCCTGTTGTTCCCGCACCTGCGCCAGCTCGCGCGTGCGTTCGTCGAGCGATTCGCGCGCGCCGGCCAGCGCCTGGTGCAGCGCACCGTGTTCGCGCAACAGGTTGGCCACGGTCTTCAGCGACAGCGCCGTCGGCAGCGACGCACGCAGCGACGCTTCTTCCGTCGGCCAGTCGAGCTGGGCGGCCGCGGCGAACGCGGCGGACAGGTGCCGCTCGACGTCCGCACCCAGCAGCAGCAGATCCTGCGCGTGATTCATGCACGCGCCGCGCAGCCGATCGAGCGCTTCGATGTCGGCTTCGAGCGCCAGCGTGTCAGCGTCGGCCTCGATCGCATCGCGCGCCTGCCGTTTCGCGAGCAGGTCGGCACGCCGTTCCTCGAGCACCTTCTGTTCGGCCGCGAGATCGCCCTGCGCCTTCAACAGATCCGCATACGCGGTGGGCGGCAACTCGACGACCGCGCCCAGTTCCGCGAGCGCCGCGTCCTTGACCGTCAGCTCCTTGAGGTACGGCGCCAGCCGTCGCACGCGCTCGAGCTTCGAGCGCAGCGCTTCGAGCCGGCGCTGTTCCGCGCGCGCCTGCTCGATCTGCTGTTCGACCGCTTCGCGCGCGTCCTTGCGTTCGACCCAGTCGCGCGTACGCACCTGAACCGTCTTCAGTTCGGTCACGGCTTCGTTGAACGACGTTTCGGCAAGTGCAAACGCGCTGCCGCTGCGACGCGGCGCCCACAGCTCGACCGCACGCGCATCGAGCTCCTCGCGCACCGGCCCGAGACTGCCGACCCCGGCGGCCGATTCGAACAGCACCTGGCCGAGCTTGTCGGATGCGTCGAGAATGCTCCGGCCGCCGTCGACCAGACGCCCGTGATCGAGCCCGAACATCTGCTCGAAGAATTCGCGCGTGGCGCCGTCGAGAACGGCGGACAGGTAATCGTCGGGCAACTTGTCGTCGGCGGGCGTGCGCAGCGGACTGCGCCCGCGGGCGCGGTGGAACGCGAGTTCGCCCGTGCCGCTCTCCAGCACGCCGCCGATCCGCAGTTCCGGTGTGCTGTGCAGGAAATCGAGGGGCGTCTGCAGCTTCATCCCGAACAGCAGCTCCGACACGGCCGTGCGGATCGTCGACTTGCCGGCCTCGTTCGGCCCCACGATCACATGGAAATCCTCGCCGGCCGACGGAAAACGCAGCGTCTCGTCGGTGAACTTGCCGTACTTGATCAGATCGAGCTGGTTGATCCGCATCGCTTACTCCCCCCTCGCCAGCCGCGCAAGCAACGCGGGCCCGACCTGCTCGACGAGTGCCGTGAGCTCGCCCGCGCGTGCCATCGCCAACAACGGCACCTCTTCCTTCACGTCGCTGCGCACCTTGCCGACGAACGGCTTCAGGTCGCGTTCGAGCAGCTCGAGGAAATCCGGATCGCGCGCGGCATCGGCCAGGATCTGCTTCAGGTCCTCGAGCGCCTCGAGCTGCTCGCTTTCGCCCGGCTGATGATCGGCCGCGGACGTCGCGAGCCGGACCTTCTCGAGCCACAGCCGCTCGTTGCCGATGATGCCGATCTGGTTCAGCACCTCCGCGCGCAACTGCGGCGCGCGGCCGAAAAAGAGGCCGTGGGCGGGCGTACGCCCCGCGACCGTCACGCGCACCGCACGCGGCACATGGCCGTCGACGGTCAGCAGCGCTTCCAGCGACTGGCCGATCTTTCTCGACAGGTCGGCAACGGTCAGGCAATCGGACGCGTCGACCGACACGGCTTCCCAGCGCAGCACGTCGAGATACAGACGCTCGACCTGCGTGCGGCCTTGCTCGACCGTCACGAGCACCGCGCCGCGGCGGCCCGTCTCGCGGATATGGCGCCCCTGCAGGTTGCCGGGAAACACCACGGTGGACGGCCCCGACCATTGCTGGAATTCGTGCACGTGGCCGAGCGCCCAGTAGTCGTAGCCTTTCGCATGGAGTTCGGCCAGCGTGCACGGCGCATAGTTCGCGTGCGCCGCATAGCCTTCGAGCGCCGTATGCAGCACGCCGATGTTGTAGTAACCGGGCACCGGGTCCGGATAGCCGATCGCGAGATTGTCGACGACGGCCTTGTCCTTGAAGCTCTGCCCGTGCAGCGCGACTTCGAATTCAGGCAGCTTGTGGGTTTCCGCCTTGCGGTGGCCGAATACGGTGACGTTGTCGGGCAGCGTCAGCTTCTTCGTCATCTCGCTTTCGGCATCGTGGTTGCCGCCGAGAACGAACGCACGGATGCCGGCCTTGCGCAGGCGCCCCATCTGCTGGCCAAAGAAGATGCCTGTGTTGTGATCCTTCCAGTCGCCGTCGTACAGGTCGCCGGCAATCACGAGGAACGCAACCTCCTCTTCGATCGCACGATCCACGAGTTGCCGCAGCGCCTCGCGCGACGCGTTGCGCAACTGCGCGGCCGGCGCGTCGGGATACGCGCTCAGGCCGTGCAACGGGCTGTCAAGGTGTATGTCTGCCGCGTGGATGAACTTCACGAAGATTCCTCTGTTTCATGACGATAAAACCGGCGATCGCCGCGCGATGCCGTGAGCCAGGCCATCAAACGCAATCCTGGTAGCCGCCGGGTTCGCCGCAACGGATACAGCGGAACATATACGCGGTCGGTGAACCGTCCTTGTCGAGTGCGGCAAGGAAATGCTCCCACTCCGCGCCCTCGTCGAGTCCGGTCGATTCCCGAATCGACGCGACTGCCTGCGGGCCGAGCGCGCGCAGTTCTCCGGCACCCGCACGGCCGACGAACTGCGCGGCATCGCCGCAATGCGTCCACCACCGCTCCTGCTGCCAACCCTGAAAGCCCGGCGTGCGACAAGCGATTTCGCCGACGACCGCGTCGGGCACTTCGTCGCATTCGCCGCCGCCGATGCCGTCCGTGCCAGTGAAGGCTGCGCCGAACCGTCGGCGATGCACCATGGGCAGAGGCAATTCTCATACTCGTCGACCGCATGCACAGGGCCGGCGTATACGTAACCACGTGCATCGCCGCAACACACGCAGCGCGCGTCCGAGCGGATCACACTGCCCGTTGCCGGCGGGTCGGGATGGTACCTGAAAGCGGGTAACGACATGACGCTCTCCGTGGATCCGGAAGGAAGGGAAGCACGCGATGCGATTTCGAATCGCCATCGTGCCACGGGATGACCGTGTTACCGCGGTACCTCGGCCTCGACAAACGTGCCGTTCACGAAACGATAAACGCGATGCAACGCACCGCCATGCGCGACATATTCCCACCGGATGTCGATGGCGGCCGGATCGTCGTGCCACGCGATCGCCAGGTAAGGTGATTGAGTTCCACCGTCGGTTTCGAGAGAAACGGAATCGAGACAGCTTTGGACCGGCAGCGAGAAACGTGGCACCGCACGGGTGCCGCGCAGTTCCAGCACGTATAGCGACCCTTCTTCGCCCGCGCCGCAATATCCGGTCGGACGGCTGCTCGACGAGCGATTGACGACGACCAGCAGATAGTCGTTGCCGTCGATCCGCTTCGAACGGCCCGACGGAAACGCAACGCTCGATGCCTCGGCCAACGCACGGCGCAGCGCGGCCGGCACGATCAGTGCCGATTTCATGTGACGGGCCGCATCGACCTCGAACAACCTCGGGCTCGCCCATTCGATCTCGTGACCGTTGGCGAGCCGCACCGATTCTGGCGCCGGCGTTTCGGCAAATGCAACGGCGGCATTCGAGGCCAGCAGCGCCAGCGCCGCGAGCTTCAATGCAATCGACGATCTCATCGAGCCGAGCCATGCTCGCAAGAATCGCGCAGGACCGTCGTGAAGTCCGTCGCATGCGCCGGCATGCCGCTCGGGCCGCGGCGACCCAGGATCGCCGCGCGTGCATCGTTCGCCGCGACGCGCGCGGCCGATCCACGACGCAACGTCACTCGCCGCGCGGCACCGGCGGCGGAGCATAGCCGTTGTCATTGCCGGGGAACGGATTCGCGTTGCGGCGCAGCGCTTCCTCTTCATTCTCCTTCTGCGCGAACAGCGCGACGCCGATCACGCCGACGTTCGCCGAATCGCCGTACTTCGAGTTCGCGACGTAGCTGTCGGGCACCGCCGCGAAGCGGAACGCGGCGACTTCGTCGCGGCTCTTGCGGAAGCCCTCGATCGTCAGCGTACGGCCCGGATACAGCACGTAACCGCCATTCGTGTAGCTGCCCGGCCGCCCCGACAGCACGTCGAGCCCGTCGACGGTCGACACGACTTCGAACGTACGGCGCCCCTGGTTGCGCAGCACGATCATGTAGCGCGAACCTTCGACGCCCGCCATGTGCCAGCGGCCATTGCTGCGCGCGAGACGCAGCGGTGCACCCTTTTCGTCCGTAAACGACAGCGCGATGTCGCCGTTGGCGAGCGCGACGCGGGTCGGCAACCGGCGAACCTGGGACGCGGGCGGATGTCCGGGCAGCGCATCGTTGTAATAGACCGACGCGAGATCCGTCGGCTTCGCCGGATCCGCGCGTTCGAAATCGACCTGGCGGGTTTCGGATCGCACCGACTCGCCCCATGCAGTGCCGAGCCCGCGGCGTTCGCTGGCATCCGGTGCGGCGGCGGACGCGCCGGTGCTGGCGGACGGCGGGGGCGGGGCTGCGCAGGCGGCCAGCCAAAGCACGCAGGCGAGCGCGAGAAGACGGAACAGGATGGTCATGACGTGAGGCCTCGGAATGTTATCGGGCCGCGCCGGACTGGCCGGAACGGCATTTTGGTGTCGTCTGTCGTCACGATGTCGATCGGACATGCTGGCCCGTGTCGGCCGGCACCGCGATCCCGGCGGCCCGGCGACCGGGAGCCCCGCTATTTAAGCATGGCGGGCGTGCAATGGGCAGGGGGCGCGCACGCCGCCCGTTGCGGGCACGTGCCGGCGGCTCCAGGCAAAGGCGTGCATACGTGTCGCGTCGCCGGATCGGTGGCGAACGTCGACGCATCCCCGTATCGAGGATGCGTTGAACGGCGCGCCGCGCGCGCCAATAGAAAAGCCCGGCCCGCATCGAAGCGGGCCGGGCCTTGACGGGAAGCGTGACGCTTACAGCGCGCCGCCTTGCGCGGACGCCGAACCCTTCACACCGACCGATGCGCCGCCCTGCACCGCGTTCGTCGCACCTTCGAGCGCCTCACCGGCCTTCGCCTTCGCGCCGCCGGCAACGTCGCCTGCCGTCGACACCGCGCCTTGCGCGTGGCTCTTCGCCTTGCCCGCGACATGCTTCACGTGAGATTTCGTCGAGTGGACGGCCGATGCGGCGGCATCCTTCGCCGTGCCCGCTGCCGAACCGACCGCGTGCGTCGCACCGCCCACCGCGTTGCCGGCCGCCGAGCCCACGTCGCCGACCGTCTTGCCGACGCCGTTCAGCGCACCGCCGACGACGTTGCCCGCGCCCGAACCCGAGCCTGCCGCGTTCGCGCCGGCGCCGGCCTGCACACCCACGCCACCGCCGAGCAGCGGCGTCTGAACCTGCGCGCCGACATCCGCGGAACCCTGGGCGCCGGTTTGCGCCGTCTGTGCGAACGCAGCCGAAGTCGCCACTGCCGTCAGTGCAGCACCCACCAGAATCGTACGGATCTTGTTCATGGTCATTCTCCCCAAAGACGTTGTTGCTGCGGGCCGCCTTCGTGCGGCTTGTCGCATGCCTCACCGCGACGTGCGGCAGGTGGAGCTAATGTAGCGGCGCGAACGCGCAAAACGATTGATTTGCGGGGACTGTTACTTCGGTTGCAAATGCTGACGATTGATTCACACAGTTTGACAATCGGGGGATTGCAACGGGATCGGGACGGTGTAGCCCGGCGGACGGGGAAAGCCTGGAGGCGTGTCGCGTGGTGCATTCCGCGACGGAGCCAAGGCTGATCGCCGCGGATCGGAACCAGACAGGCGAAACGGCCGGAAGCGACCGGAAACGGCTAGCAGGGAAACCGGCCGCTTCTATAAGCATTCCAAAGGACGCTCGTCGGCCAGCCGTCGGTACGGCCTGACAACCGGCTTCTCGCGATCAGCTCGATGTCGTCGGACACGCACGCCGCCACGCCGGCATGCCCCGACGCGCCGAACGCGAGCTTGAACGCCTTTTCCCTCAACGCATCCACGGCCGGCCGGTCGAGCGATGCGCCCGGATCGCCGTCGATTTCGTCGAACGACGCCATCCACTGCGCATCGAACGGCTCGGCGTCGCGACTGTCCAGCGCGCGGTCGCAATCCAGGTCGGCGAGGAAATCGAAAAAGCCCGGCGCCGACAGGATGGCGTCCATTTCAAGCAGATGCGCATGCATCATTGCGGCTCCTTCACGAGGCACGGCCCCGATCGCCCGTCGGCCAATACGGGCAGACCGGAACCGCACGCGTACCGCCCGATTATGGCCGGAACGTATTGCCGAGCACGACGCCTTCACGCCGCGGATCGGTGCCGCCCTGCAACGCGGGCGACTGGCCGACCGTCACGCGCATCACCGTGTTGACGCCGCTCGCCTGCGCGGACGTCGACACCTTGTGCCCGAGCGCGAGCAGCCCCGTGATCAGCGGATCGTTCGCCCCGTTGTTCGCCGTGTTGACGTTCGGATGCTCGCCGCCGATCGTGGTCGTCGGGCTGTTGCTTGCGCCGAAGTCGACGAGCCCGGCGGACTGCTGCGCATCGAGACCCCAGTCGAGCGCGCCGACGAGCGTCTTGACCACGTATTGCGGAATCGTGCCGCCGCCCGGCGAACCGGTCGCCATCACGAAGTCACCGCGCGAGCCGTCCGCGGCCTGACCGAACACGATCGTCGGCGCCATCGAGCTGCGCGGCCGCTTGCCCGGCTGCAGGCGGTTGGCCACCGGATTGCCCGAACTGTCGACCGGGTTCGCGGAAAAATCGGTCAACTGGTTGTTCAGCAGGAAGCCGTTGGTCATGTGGAACGAGCCCATGCTCGACTCGACCGTGGTCGTCGCGCTCAGCACGTTGCCGTCGCCGTCGACGATCGTGAACTGGTTCGTGCCGTGCTCGATCAACGTCGTGTCGACCCCGAGCGGTACCGCACCGAGATCGCCCGGCTGCGCGGTACCCATGCTCTTGGACGGGTCGATCAGCGCCGCGCGCGATTTCAGGTAAGGCTTGTTCAGCAGCGTATTCCACGTGCCGCCCGGCAGCGGCACGAAATCCGTATCGGCCACGTATTTGTCGCGGTCGGCATACGCGAGCCGCTCGGCCTCGGTGATGAAGTGCACACCCGCGACGGTCGGCTTGCCGCCTTCGAGATCGATCGCCGTCGGCTTCAGCGACTTCAGATCGTAGTTCTCGAGAATGCCGAGTGCCGACGCGACCGCGATGCCGCCCGACGACGGCGGCGGCATCCCGCACACCCAGTAGCTGCGATAGGTCGTGCACACCGGGTCGCGGCGCTTCGCCTGGTAGGCGGCCAGATCCGCGACGGTCGTCTTGCCCGGCGTGAGCGTCGAGCCATCGGCGCCCTTCGTCGTGGCGATCTTCGCGACGATGTCCTGCGCGATCTGCCCCGTGTACAGCGCGTTCGCACCCGACTGCGCCATCAGCGTCAGCGTGCGCGCATACGCCGGATTCTTCAGCACGGTGCCGAGTGTCTTCGGCGAACCGTCGGCGTTCAGGAAATACGCGGCGGCCTCGGGGTCGCGCTTCAGGTTCGCGGCGTTCGCCGCGATCGCGTCGGCGAGCCGGCCACCGATCGGGAAGCCGTTGGTCGCGAGCGTGATCGCATCGCCGAACAGGTTCTGCCACGGCAGCCGGCCGTGATCCTGCTGCAGCGCCTCGATGAGCCTCGGCACACCGATCGTGCCGATCGAGCGGCCGCTCGCACGCGCATTCGGCAGCGGCGCGGAGTGGTCGGTCGCATCGTCGACATAGCGCAGGTAGTTCTCCGTCGCGGCGGCCGGCGCGGTTTCCCGGCCGTCATACGCCTGCAGCGTCTTGCCGCGCGCATCGTAGTAGAGCAGCACACCGCCCGAGCCGAGGCCCGTCGCTTCGGGCACGGTCAACCCGAGCACGGCCTGCACGGCAACCGCCGCGTCGGCGGCCGTGCCGCCTTTCTTCAGCACCGCGCAACCGGCCGCGCTCGCGTAGGCGTTCGACGTGGCGACCAGATACGTTTTCGCATAGACGGGCTTCATCCCGGTGCGATAACCGGACGACGCTTCCGGCAGTGACGGGTCGCCCGGCTGGTTCGACCCGACCACGACAGTCGAGCCGCTGTTGTCGATTGCGAGACAACTCGTGTCGGCCGTGGGTGTCGTCGTGGCGCCTGTGTCGGTTTCGATGTCGTTGCCGCCGCAGGCCGTCATCATGGCGGCCGCGAGCAACGCGGACGCATACGGAAAGATCGCTGTTCTGTTCATTGTCTGCCGATGTTCTTGTCAGTCGTTGCGAGGGACACCACGCTGCCTGCGACCCCCTCGGTGCGCCGACAACGCATTCGATAGTCCCATGAACAAATTTTTTTCCGCAATAAGGGAATGAAGTAATGCAGCCGGACGTTGCACGCACAACGTCACGACCGCACGCGCGCGGGTACGCGTGTTGCACTGCATCGCAGTGCGATGCGCTCGCGTGGCCGCTGTCGTTATCGCGCTGCCCGGCGGCGCTTGCCGGCCGTTCGGCCGTCGCGCGCGAAACCGACTTCCATCGCTTCGATCGCGTCGGAGAAGAACTCGAGGAACATCGTCATGGCGACAGTCGCGCTCATGTCCGCCCGTTGGTAGATGCAGCTGAACGAGCGCGCGCCCGCATCGGTAAGCGGCGTCCACGCGAGCCGGCCGGCAGCCACGTCGTCCGCGACGTTCTCGGCGATCAGGAAGCCGACGCCCGCGCCTTCGGCCGCGAGGCGCCGCACCATCGGCACCGAACCCGTCTCGACCAGCGGCCGCACGTTGCGCGGCTGTCGTGCATCGATCTGGTCGAACATCGCGCGCAGTTCCGTGTCGGGTGTCATCAGGATCAGCGGATGCGCGAAGCAGTCGCGCATCCGCACCTTTCCGCCTGACGCCGCGAGCGGATGGCCGGGCGCCGTGACGACACCCAGCGGCTGGGCGAACGCCCGCACCTCGACGACGCCCGCCGACGTGCGCCGGCGCAACGCATAGCCGATGTCGGCCTCGCCCGTCTCGACCCAGCGCACGATGCTTTCGCCGTTTCCCGAGCGCACGCTGTACGTGACGCCCGGATAGCGCTGCATCGCGGCAAGGATCGCGTCGGGCACGAGCTTTTCCGCGGTCGACGCGGGCACCGCCAGGTTCACGTGGCCGCGCCGCAGCGCGCGCAGGTCCTCGACCTGCGTGAGCGCGTTGTCGAAGTCGCGCTGACCGCGCCGCACGGCCGCGATCACGATCTCGCCGGCAAGCGTCAGCTGCATGCCGCGCGGCAGCCGGTCGAACAGCGGCACGCCCACCTGCTCCTCCAGATTGCGGATCTGCTGGTGCACCGCCGCGGCGGTCAGGTGCAGCGCGTCGGCCGCCTTGCGAATCGAGCCGCGTCGCGCGACTTCGTCGAAACAGCGGAATGCCTGCGATATCGAACGCATGAGTGATCCGTTAGTTTTTTCCGAACAGGCCGTCAAGAATAATCCGATTTTACTGATCGCCCGGATCGTCTAGATTGCGCTGCATCCCCGTGTCCGATTCGAATGGAGAGCGCAGTGACAACCGTCGACCAGATTACCCAGCGCCGCCGTGGCGTCGGCCTCATCGCCCACGATCCCGCACTGTCCGCGGGCGGCTATACGCTCATCGCGCCGCAGACGGCCGACGGCAACGTCTATCTCGTCGGCATCGACGGTGAAGTCGCGCACCAGTGGAAGATGCCCGTGCGCCCCGGCCGCCATGCGGTCATCCTCGCGAACGGCAACCTCGGCTACAACGGCAATCATCCGCACTCCGAATCGCGCTATGCGCCGTGGTCGATGTGGCATGGCGGCGACTTCTACGAAGTCACGCCGCAAGGCGAAACCGTGTGGCGCTACGAGGACCCCGCGCATCATCACGACGCGCAGTGGCTGCCGAACGGCAACCTGCTGTACGCCGCGTGCGAACCGGTCGACGCCGCGTTCGCGCGGCGCGTGCCGGGCGGCACGCCGCACGGCGGCGACGAAGTGATGTATGCGGACGTGATCCGCGAAGTGAACCGGGCCGGGCAGATCGTGTGGGAATGGCGTGCGCGCGAACACCTGCGACCCGAGGATTTCCCGATCGCGGCCGGCTTCGGGCGCTATCACTGGCCGCTCGTCAACGGCCTCGCGGTCGACGCGAACGGCCGCGTGCTGATGAGCCTGCGCACGACGTCGGGCATCATCGGGGTGAACCGCGAAACCGGGCGCGTCGACCTGCGGATCGGGCCCGACGTCGTGTCGCACCAGCACGCGCCGGTGCCGCTCGCGAACGGCAACATCCTCGCGTTCGACAACGGCAATTTCCGCCACGGCGCGCACGTCGTGTTCTCGCGCGTCGTCGAGATCGATCCGGCGACGCAGCGCGTCGTGTGGTCGTATGCGGACGACGTCGTGAACCTGTTCTACACGCCGTTCATGGGCAACGCGCAGCGCTTGCCGAACGGCAACACGCACGTCACCGAATCGTCGACAGGCCGCCTGTTCGAAGTGACGCCCGCAGGCGAGGTCGTCTGGGAATACGTGATTCCGTGGTTCGCCGAATACCCGGACGAAGCCGCGCGCAAGACCGGGCCGGGCCAGCTCAACAGCGTGTTCCAGACGTTCCGCTACAGCGCCGCGCAACTGCCCTGGCTGCGGGCCTGACCTTGCCGTTCACCGCCGGTTTCCGGCGCTCGTCGCCGTTCGCTTCCGAGGGGCCTGCCGTGTCGCACGATCCGATCCCAACGCCCGTCGACGCACGGCTGCCCGCCTGGCAGCTCGCGCTGTTCGGGCTGCAGCACGTGCTGTCGATGGCCGCGTCCCCGATCACGGCCGTGTTCCTGATCGCAAAAGTGCTCGCGCTGCCGGCGGACCTGACGGTCCAGCTGATCGGCGCAGCGTTCTTCGCCTGCGGGATCGGCACGCTGCTGCAATCGCTCGGCGCCGGCCCGATCGGCGCGCGCATGCCGTTCGTGATGGTGCCCGGCGGCGCACCGACGATGCTGTTCGCCGGTATCGCCGCGCAATCGGGCCTGCCGACCGCCGCCGGCGCGGTGCTGCTCGCCAGCGCGTTCTACTGGGTACTGCTGCCCGTCTTCACGCGTTGCCTGCGGCTCTTTCCGCGCATCGTCGTCGGCGCGATGCTGCTGCTCGTGTCGATCAACCTGATCCGGATCTACGCGACGATCGTCGTCGGCCAGCCCGGTTCGGCCGACTTCGCCCAGCCGCGCGCGCTCGGTCTCGCGCTGGCGACGATCGTCGCCACGATCGTCGTCGCGGGTGCGTTCCGCGGCACGCTCGGGCGCCTCGCGGTGCTGATCGGACTGATGGCCGGCGCAATGCTCGGCTGGGCGCTCGATGCGATGCCAGCGCTCGCCGACGTGTGGCGCGGCCCGCTGTTCACGCATCCGGTATGGCTGCCGTTCGGGATGCCGCGCTTCGACGTGCTGGCCGCGCTGCCGCTGCTGATCTTCACCGCGATCTCGATGGCCGAGGCCACCGCGCAGACGGTCGCCGTCGGCGAAACGTGCGGCAAGCCGATCTCGCTGTCGCGCGACGTGCCGAAGACGATACGCGGCGATGGGCTGGCGTCGCTCGCCGGCGCGCTGTTCGGCACGCCGCTGATCGTGACCAGCGCCGAGAATATCGGCGTCGTGCAGACGACCGGCGTGCGCTCGCGCTACGTGACGGCCGCGGCCGGCGCGATCCTGATCGTCATCGCGCTGTTCGCGCCGCTCGCGCGGCTCGCTTATGCGATTCCGGCGGCGGTGGTCGGCGGCACCGCGCTGGTCGTGTTCGCGATGATCGGCGTGACGGGCATCCGGCTGCTCGCCGGCGTCGACCTGCACGCGCGCGCCAACCAGTACACGCTCGCGGCCGCACTCGTCGTCGGCCTTGCACCGATCCTGGTGCCGAACCTGTATCGCCATTTCAGCTCACCCGTGCAGATCGTGCTCGGCAACGGCATGGCGGCCGGCACGCTGGCTGCCATCGCGACGCAACTGGCGTTCGCCGCATTTGCGCGGCTCAGCGGACAGGCAAGCGCGACACCGGTTGCGGCTTCTTCGCCTTCGCGCGACGGTTGATGGTGGCGGCTGGTGACGTTGCGCGGTGCCGCGTGCCAGCGACATCGCACGCCGAGCAGCCGGTTCGTTTGCGATTGCCGGCCCGACACCCAGCCTCCTCACACGACGGGCCGGGCTCATGTCGGTCAGCCACGGATGATTCGGATGCGGACCCCGACGCGATGGAACTGGGTGCCGGACGCACTCCGTTTCTTCAACACGCTGCTGCTCGCTTGCCTGGCCCGGCACAACGACTGCATCGTCGACGCACGTCCCGCGCACTGACGCACCGGTTGCGTCGGACTGGCCATCTGACCGATTGCCGGAGCCTCCGCGTTCCGGCTATAAATCGTGCATGGACACGAATCGCTGGACCCACGACCCCGTCGGCGCCTTCCGGGCATGGCAGGAAACCGCCGCAACCGGCGCCGACCGCCGGCCGTTCGCGCCGCGTTCGGTCGTGCAGCACGTCGCGATGTTCGAACGGTTCCTGCGTCATCTGATCGCGCACCGCGTGTCGCTGGCCACGTTCGGGCCCGACCACGTCGCGGCCTTCCTGGCGGAACTCGAGCGCACCTGTGCGCCCGGCACGTCGACTCGCGTGCGCTACGCGAAGCTGATCGACCGGCTGGGCCGGCATCTGGTCGAGGCCGGCGTGCGCACGATTCATCCGGCCGGCCGGACGACGCGTGATCTCGCATGGCCGGACGGCGAGCCCGAGCCGTGCTACCTGCCGCCCGATGCCGACGCGGCGCTTCAGCACCACGTGCAGCCTCGACCGGACGACACGCCGGCCGATTGCCGGAATCGCGCGATCGTCGCGCTGCTGCTCGCGAGCGGCATCACTTCGGCGGAGATACGTGCAACGACGCACGACGCGCTCGATCTCGACGCGCGGCCGCCGGCACTATCCGTGCCGCGCGATCGGGCGCGGCCGGCGCGCCGGATCACGCTCGCCGAATTTTCACTGGCGCCGCTCGCCGCATGGCGTGCGCGCTCGGCCGACGCGCCGGCATCCGCGTTGCTGTTTCCCGCACCGCGCGGCGGTGGCGCGATGAACGACATGTTCCTGCTGCTCGTGGTGCGCGACGCGCTGAGCACGATCGGCTTCCATGCGGCGGACATCAGCCCGCGCGTGCTGCGCAATACGGTTGCGCGCCGCCAGTTGCTTGCGGGCCATGCACATGCCGCCGTCAGTACGATGCTCGGTCTCGTCAGTACGCGAACGGTCACGCGCCTCCGGCAGACGCTGCCACCCGATGCGGCAGCGGATCGCGCCGCACACGAGCGCTGATCCCGCGTCCGGCGCAGGCTCCGGGTCGTCCGGCTCCCTATTCACCCGGCTTCGACTGGACCAGCCGCAGAATCCGGGTGTCGTACGGTGATTGCATCACTTCGGCAATACGGGCCTCGGAAGCAGCCGGATGCAGTGGATTCAGCAGGAAGTTGTGCGCGTGCGGCACGACGACGCTCGGCACGCGCAGCAGCGCGCTCGGCTGCGTGTGCAGCCACTCGGTACCGGCGCTGCGGGTCCAGTCGACGTTGGATCGCCAGTCGTCCGGCGCGTCGCCCTCCGCGATTTCGGCGATATCGACCGAATCGGCCACCTCGATGCGAAGCAACTGGTACCCGCTCGGCAATTGCGCGACCGTGGCGATCTCGAAATGAACGAGCGTCTCGAGCAGCGCAAGCGCCGGATGCTCGGCGAGATACACGACGGGCTGCCCGGCGAAATGCCAGCGCCCGCCGGCGCGCAACCCGCCGATGCCTTTCAGGTCGGCGAAATTGCTGATCCGCCACAGCGTCGTCAAGCGAAATACCCCTCGTCGATCTGCGTGAGGGCTTCCTCGACGAGCCGCGCGCCATGCTCGGTGCTCGCCATGTCGAGCGACGTGCGGCCGCCGAAGCGCTGGAGCCCGTTGCGCAACCACGCCATCGCCTTGTCCTGGTCGCCGAACGTGGCCGTCGCCTGCGCGACGATGCGCGCGAGACGGATCGCCTTGTCCGATTCCTCCGGCGACAGGCGTTCGTGCGCCTGGCGACGATGGCTCAGCGTGCGGCGCGGAATGATGAAGGCCAGTTCGTCCGATTTCAGCCCGCGCTCGGACAGCCGGTCGATCACCGAGACGTCGACGCGCGCGCTCGCCAGCTCGGCAAGATCGGCCCCCGATCGGACTCGGATCGCCAGCAGTTGTTCGAGAATCGTGAATTCGGCCTGACGCGGATGCGCGACGCCCGAAGGATGAAAAGCAATGGTGCTCATGACTTCTCCCGGCAATTTGCCCAATCATTATAGGCGTTTTGCCGGAAACTGACGGAAGGTGGATGGAGAGTGGGGCTGTGGTGGAGGTCAGGGTGTCTGCAAAGGCGGGGGCAAGCATGATCCACCTGCCTGGAGGCGCGTTACTGGGGGGCGAATCGAAGATTCGCCAGGGTGATGGAATGCACTTGTTCAGTATATAAAGTCGGGGAAATATCACGTGGTTGTCACGTAACAACATCTTTACTGATTTCATCCGCTCCCAATCCGCCGCCCATTCTTCCTGACAAGGCCGAGAGGTTCGCCAAGGACACGGAGATTTCGTCAAGTGCGGCCCCCGGTCCCCGGCACTGGGAACGCCGCTCCCGGCAATTCACCGTTCGTCACGACGGAAACACATCGCCGCGCCTCGCGTCGGATGCGTTCCCATATCGCACGTTTCTCGTCGTCGGTCATGAACACCCAGTGCGAGACCTCGTTGGCCATTCGGCCTCCCCTTGCAGACATCGTCAAACAGTGTCGAGCACACACCGACACCGGGGCTGTCGGATATGTAGTGAGGTTTGGGCGCCATCGAAACACTCGTATGGGTCGAAAATCCGGCAGCGCAACGAATCACGCCCCCATACACGGCTACCTTTCCGCTGGTGATGCAGCGATGTCGTGTCGCCGTACCGCCCGGCTTGCTTCGACGACACCGCAAGCCGCACCCATGTCGCCGTAATGTCCACGCCATATGTCGATCCGGCCTTCGCACAGTTGCCGCCTTGTCGTGGAGGATGTTCTGCGACTCTCCCCGAAGATCCAACGCGTGGTGCTGTCCAACAAAGTCGGCCGCACCAAGTACACCGGTGAACGTCGGAAAACATGCAACCGCCTGCCGATTGCCGTGAAGGTTTTTGCCCTTGTGTATCGGCTAATGCCATGCGCCACAGCACACGCCGTACGCACCGGCATCATTCGCACGCGTGCGCTGCTCCGGAATCACTTCGCGATCAGCCAAACGTCCTGCGACGGCGCGGGGCCGCGCGGGCCGATCGTCTGGATGTTGACGTCATCTTCGACCGGCGCGCCGTTCGCTCCGATCAGCTTTCGATCGTTCGACTGGTCCAACATGATCGCATTCCTGAATATATGTGAATCGCGATTCGTGTTCCGCGCACGATCTCCGTTCAGCAGCGGAGGTTGTGCGTCATACCGCGAACAATCAGCCCGCCCACGCGGACGACCGGATCACGCTGCAGAAGTTGCCGGCGTGGAAATGCGGATCCTTGTCGCCGAGCACGTCGGCCTTCACGTTGCCGAACGTCGTGTCGGGCTTGTGCCTGATCCCGTCGTAGAACGCCTGGATGATGTCTTCCTTGAAGTGCGGCGTACGCGGATGCGCACGGACGACGGCCTCGCGTTCAACGTCGCTGTATTCCGGATATTTCAGGCCCAGCACATCCATCTCGACACCCGCGGTCACGAGCGCGATCACCGGATGCATGTGCTGCGGGATGCCCGGCGTGGTATGCAGTGCGATCGAAGTCCATACCACATCGATATCCTGCTGCGAGATGCCCTTGCCCTTCAGGAAATCGCGGGCGGCGTTGGCGCCGTCCACCTCGAACCGCTCGCACGCGCTGCTGTGTTTGTGCGTGAGCCCCATGTCATGGAACATGCAGCCGCAGTAGAGCAACTCGGGATCGTATTTCAAACCGCGCCGCTGGCCCGCGAGCGCAGCGAAATAGAAGACGCGGCTGGAATGATGGAACAGCAACGGCGACGCGGTATCGCGAACGAGTTCGGTGATCTCGCGCGTCAGTTGGCTATCGGGAATGGTGATGCCTGCAACGTTCTCAGTCATGATCGACCTCCATTGAAAACACCCTTGATTCTCCGGATCCCGATAGCTGTCTCCAATAGACGCATTACGTCAAATCCTGCCATTTTGCGCGACAGACGGACACGGTGCCCGCAAGGCAAGAAGAACGTCGGAAACAGGCTCCGCCGCGCGCTCCGTGCATCGCCGGCCCCTCTATACTGCTACCCGTCACGTTCGAAACAACACGCAATCGATCATGCCGAAGGTCGTGGGAATCTTCGCCGTTCCGGGCGTTCAACTGCTCGATGTCTCCGCACCGCTCGACGTCTTCGCGCAAGCGAACGCCGAATGCGGGAAACCGGTCTATACGTTGCGGATCATTGCCTGCGAGTCCGGCCCGATCCGCAGTTCGTCCGGCGCGCAGCTGCTGCCCGACTGGATCGTTCCCGACATTCCCGAGCGCATCGACACACTGCTGGTCGCCGGCGCGCCGAGCGCCGGCCGGATCGCACTGCGCACCGACGTGCTCGCGTGGCTGCGAGCGGCGGCCGTGCAGAGCAAGCGCTACGGCTCGATCTGCACCGGCGCGTTCATCCTCGCGGCCACCGGCCTGCTGAAAGGGCGTCACGTGACCACGCACTGGGCTGCCGCGGACGCGCTTGCCGCAGCCTATCCGTCGCTCGCCGTCGACGCGGACGCACTGTACGTGCGCGACGGCAAGCTGCGCACCGGCGCCGGCGTGACGGCCGGGCTCGATCTCGCGCTCGCGCTGGTCGAGGAAGATCTCGGCCGCGAGATCGCGCGGCGCGTCGCCGCGCAACTGGTCATGTTCTTCAAGCGACCGGGCGGGCAACTCCAGTTCAGCCGCAAGGGCGAGGCGCGCCCCGCCGGGCGTTCGGTACTGCAGGAGGTCCAGCGCTGGATCGCGGCCAATCCGGAACTCGAGCACTCGGTGGCGGAGATGGCGAAGCATGCGGGCATGAGCCCGCGCCACTTCGCTCGGCTGTTCCGCGCGGAAGTCGGCATGACGCCTGCCGCATGGGTCGAGGCGACCCGGATTTCGGCAGCCCGCCACCTGCTCGAGAACGGCCACGACACGCCGAAACAGGTCGCCGCGAAATGCGGCTTCGCGAACGTCGATACGCTCAGGCGGTCTTTCACCCGGCACGTCGGCATCACACCTGCCGAATACCGGAAACGGCAGGCAGTCCTGGCCGAGTGACGCGGCAGTACGCACACGGTACGACACGAACGATGATGTCGTCAGCCCCACTTTAACACTTCGGAATACGATTTATTCATCGTGGTTCGGCCACTTGCCGATCGACGACATCGCTCCATTGACGGCCTCGCCCGTGGCCCAGAGCAAGCGCCGGACAGGCCCGCAATCGTCAGACGAAATACTCACCCGTTCAGATCGTTTACCCAGTTGCAATAATTATTCGCTGGAACGCGTATTTCCGACCGGTAACGCGATCGCTACGATGCAATCAACCGCTGAACGCAACAAGCGAAGCGCGAAATCAATGAAACCGGAGGTCGTCATGAAGTCGTTCATCTACGCTGTCGTCGCCGCAACCGCCCTGTCCGCCTCGTACAGCGCATTCGCACAGTCGAATCCGTCGGGCCAACTGACGCGCGCCCAGGTGCGCGCGGAACTCGTCCAGCTCGAACAGGCCGGCTACAAGCCCGAAGTCTCCGATCAGTATTACCCGCGCGCGCTGCAGACCGCACAGGCCCGTGTGACGAACGCCGATGAAGCCGGCTACGGCGCGCAAGCCGCCGCTGGTGTGCGTGCCGGCCGCGCGATCGCGGTCAAGCAGGACGGCCGCGACTCCGTGTATTTCGGCCAGTAAGCGCCCGTCACGCGCCGGCGTATTCCGACACGCGCGGCACACCGCACAACACCCCGCTCCCGTTCAAACGGGGCGGGGTGTTGCTTTTCGGCCATCCGTTCCGGGAACGAATCGCCCCCTCATCGCACGCGGTCTTGCGAACGCCGTGCCGTTCACGCAGGCAGCCTGTGTTTGCGCATAGAATGGCCGCGTGGTCGGCGCCGGCCGAAACGAACGCGAGCGGAAACCACGACGCCCGGCTTGCCCGATCGTCGCCGCGCCGCAGGCCGGCCCCGATGCCGCACTCATCGCATTTTTCGAAAAGGAGCGGTTTCATGTCTCAAACATCCGGTTCCATGATCACGTTTCGACGCCCGGACGGCCAGGAACTGCAGGGCTATCTCGCCACGCCGGCAAAAACCGAAGGCGCGCCCGCGGTCGTCGTCATCCAGGAATGGTGGGGGCTGAACGACCAGATCCGCGGCGTCGCGGATCGCCTCGCGCGCTGCGGCTACTTCGCGCTCGTGCCCGACCTGTATCGCGGCAAGTCGACGGTCGAGGAAGAAGAAGCGCACCACCTGATGACCGGGCTCGATTTCGGCGACGCGGCCTCGCAGGACATTCCGGGCGCCGTGACCTATCTGAAGACGCTTGCGTCGCGTGTCGCGGTAACGGGTTACTGCATGGGCGGCGCACTCACGCTGCTGTCGCTGCAGTTCGCCGATGCGGACGCGGGCGTCACGTGGTACGGTTTCCCGCCGCTCGACTACCTCGATCCGGCGAAGCTCAAGGTGCCGCTGATGGGCCACTGGGGCACGCAGGATGCGTTCTTCGCGATCGACCAGGTCGATGCGCTCGAGAAGAAGCTGACCGACGCGAAGGTCGGTTTCGAATTCCATCGCTATCTCGCGCATCATGCGTTCGCGAACGAAACGGCCGTCGGCCCCGGCCGTATCGCCGGCACGCAGTCCGATCCGGTGTGGTCGCAAATGGCATGGGATCGCACGCTGACGTTCTTCGGCCGCACGCTTTGGACAAAGCAGGCGTAGCGCAACATCGCTTCGGATGTGAGCAGCCGAGCAATAAGGAAACGCCACGGACGTTCGTCCGTGGCGTTTTTGTTTTTGCATCTCGCCGGTTCGGCAGGCAGAAGCAGTTGCCCGCTCCTGCCCCGCCTTTCACTTACCCGTTCGTCGCCGCCGACGACGCAAGCGCCGGAGCGGCCGCCTTGTCGTAATCGACCGGCGCATCCGGCGCGCGCGGCGTCTCGCCGGCCCGCTGGATCCAGCCGCCGCCCAATGCGCGGTACAGCGTGACCAGGTTCGTCCAGCGCGCCAGACGTGCGTTGATCAGCGTCTGCTGTGCCGAGTACAGATCCGTCTGCGCGGTCAGCACCGACAGGTAGCTGTCGACGCCGTTCTTGTAACGCAGGTCCGACAGGTCGAAACGTCGCTGCTGCGCGTGCTCGTTGCGCTCGAGCGCCGCGATCTGCTGGTCGTACGTGCCGCGTGCGGCCAGGCCATCCGCCACTTCGCGGAATGCCGACTGGATCGCCTTCTCGTAGTTCGCGATCTCGATGCGTTTCTGCACGTTGGCGAGGTTCAGGTTCGCGATGTTCTGCCCGCCTTCGAAGATCGGCATCGTGATCTGCGGCGCGAACGACCACGCCGCCGTGCCGGCCTTGAACAGGCCGCCCAGCGTCGGGCTGCCGGTGCCGAACGCGCCCGTCAGCGAGATGCGCGGGAAGAACGCCGCGCGTGCCGCGCCGATATTCGCATTCGCGGCCAGCAGCGTCTGCTCAGCCTGCATCACGTCCGGACGACGCGTCAGCAGATCCGACGGCAACCCGGCCGGCACGTCCGTCAGCAGGTTCTGCGCGTCGAGCGGCATGCCTGCCGGCAGGTCGTCCGGCAGCGGCTCGCCGATCAGTTGCACCAGCATGTTCAGTGCCTGCGCACGCGCACGCGCCTGCGCCTGCTGGTTCGACAGCGCCTGCTCGACCACCGTCTGCGCCTGACGCAGCTCGAGCTCGGAGCCCGTGCCGTTGTCGAACTGCAGCTTGGTCAGGTCGTATTGCGCCTGAGCAGACTTCAGCGTGTCCTCCGTGACCTTCAGCAGGTCATCGGTCGACAACAGCGTCAGGTATTGATCGGCCACCTGCGACACCAGCGAGATCTCGAATGCCTGCCGTGCATACGACGTCGACAGGTACTGCGCGAGTGCCTGGTCTTTCAGACTCTGCACGCGGCCGAACAGGTCGAGCTCCCACGACGCAGACAGCCCGACGTTGTAGTTGCGCGAGATCAGCGGCGCATTGGTCGTCGACAAGCCCTGCGGAATGCGCTGAATGCTGCCCGTCCCCGTACCGTCAAGCGTCGGGAACAGCTCCGCGCGCGTGATCTGGTACTGCGCGCGCGCCGCCTCGATGTTCAGCACCGACACGCGCAGGTCGCGGTTGTTTTTCAGCGCGATCTCGATCAGCCGCTGCAGGCGCGGATCGACGAAGAACTCGCGCCAGCCGATGGCGGTCGCCGCCTGGCCGTTCGCGCTGCGCGCGCCGGCCGCACCCGGCTGCGTCGCATAGACGCCGCCGGCCGGGTACGCCTGCGCGACGGGCGCGTCGGGCCGCTTGTAATGCGGCGCCATCGTGCAGCCCGCAGCGAACAACGCGGCAGCCATCGCGACCGCACTTGCAGTCAAAGCATGTTTTTGCATCGTTACTGCCCCTTCGAATCGTGTGCGTCGCCGTGACTGCGCTGCAGGTCGCCCTGCACGAGACGCCAGGCATCGTCGACGTTCTCCGTCTCGCCGCTGAAGATCGCGCGAACCCGCACGAAGAACATCGGGATCATGAAGATCGCGAGGAACGTCGCCGTGATCATCCCGCCGATCACGCCCGTGCCGATCGCATGCTGGCTCGCCGAGCCCGCGCCGTTGCTGATCGCAAGGGGCAGCACGCCGAGCATGAATGCGAGCGACGTCATCAGGATCGGACGCAGCCGCAAGCGTGCCGCCTCGATCGCCGCGCGCACCGGCCCCATGTTCTCGTTCGCCTGCAACTCGCGTGCGAACTCGACGATCAGGATCGCGTTCTTCGCGGACAGGCCCACGGTAGTCAGCAGGCCGACCTGGAAGAACACGTCGTTCTCGAGGCCGCGCAGCATCGTCGCGAGCAGCGCGCCGACCACGCCGAGCGGCACCACCATGATCACCGAGAACGGGATCGACCAGCTTTCATACAGTGCCGCCAGACACAGGAACACGACGAGGATCGAGATCGCGTACAGGATCGGCGCCTGCGAGCCGGACTGGATTTCCTGGAACGACAGGCCGGTCCACGAGTAGCCGATACCTTCCGGCAGCTTGCTCGCGAGCGCTTCCATCGCGGCCATCGCCTGGCCGGTCGACTTGCCCTCCGCAGCCTGCCCCTGGATCTCGATCGACGATACGCCGTTGTAGCGTTCGAGCTTCGGCGACCCGTAACTCCAGTGGCCGGTCGCGAACGAGCTGAACGGCACCATGCCACCGGCGCTGTTGCGCACGTACCAGATGTTCATGTCTTCCGGGGTCATCCGGAACGGCGCGTCCGCCTGCACATACACCTTCTTGATCCGTCCATCGGTATCCAGGAAGTTGTTCACGTACTGCGACGCCCACGCGATCGAGAACGTCTGGTCGATCGCCGCAGCCGTCACGCCGAGCGCGTTCGCCTTCTCGCGGTCGATGTCGACCGTGTACTGCGGCGTATCGTTCAGGCCGTTCGGGCGCACGAGCGCCAGCGTGGGATCCTTCGCGGCCATTCCGAGCAACTGGCCGCGCGCGGCCATCAGCGCCTCGTGGCCGAGACCGGCGTTGTCCGTCAGCTCGAAGTCGAAGCCGGCAGCCGTACCGAGTTCGGGAATCGACGGCGGGTTGAACGGGATCACCATCGCGTCCTTGTACTGCGAGTAGTGCGCGAAGGTCCGGCCGATCAGCGCCTGCACCTTCTGGTCGGAGCGCTGGCGATGCTCGTACGGTTTCAGCTTCACGAACACGAGGCCCGCGTTCTGGCCGCGGCCCGCGAAGCTGAAGCCGTTGACCGTGAACACCGAGTCGACCACATCCTTCTCGGTCGTGGTCAGGTACGTGTTGATGTTGTCGAGCGTCTTGCCGGTCGTTTCCTGCGTGGAACCGGACGGCGTCTGCACGATCATGAACATGTAGCCCTGGTCTTCATCCGGCAGGAACGACTTCGGCAGGCGCACGAACATCACGCCGACCGCGATGAACACGGCCAGGTAGATCACGAGCCAGCGCCCCGAGCGCCGGATCACGTGGTTCACGCCGCCCGTATAACGATCGCGGCTGCGGTCGAAGGTACGGTTGAACCAGCCGAAGAAGCCCTTCTTCTCTTCGTGATGCCCTTGCGGAATCGGCTTGAGGATCGTCGCGCACAGTGCCGGCGTCAGGATCAACGCGACGAGCACCGACAGCACCATCGCCGACACGATCGTCAGCGAGAACTGACGATAAATTGCGCCGACCGAACCGCCCGAGAACGCCACCGGCACGAACACCGCCGACAGCACCAGCGCCACGCCGACGAGTGCGCCGGTGATCTGGCCCATCGCCTTGCGGGTCGCCTCCTTCGGTGACAGGCCCTCCTCCGCCATCACGCGCTCGACGTTCTCCACCACCACGATCGCATCGTCGACCAGCAGGCCGATCGCGAGCACGAGGCCGAACATCGACAGCGTGTTGATCGAGAAGCCGGCGAGGCCCATGATCGCGAACGTGCCGAGCAGCACGACCGGCACCGCGATCGTCGGGATGATCGTTGCCCGCAGGTTCTGCAGGAACAGGTACATCACGAGGAACACGAGCACGATGCCTTCGAGCAGCGTCTTGACCACTTCCTCGATCGACAGGCGCACGAACGGCGTCGTGTCGTACGGATAGTGGACGACGAGGCCGTGCGGGAAGTACTTCGACAGCTCCTGGACCTTGGCCCGCAGCGCCGTCGCGGTCGCGAGCGCATTCGCGCCCGTCGCGAGCTGGATGCCGAGGCCGGCCGTCGGCTGCCCCATGTACTTCGTGTCGAACGTGTAGTTCTCCGAGCCGAGCGCCGCGCGGCCGACGTCCTTCAGGCGGACCTGCGAACCATCCTGGTTGACCTTCAGCAGGATGTTGCCGAACTGCTCGGGCGTGCGCAGCAGCGTCGATTCGGTGATCGTCGCCTGCAGCATGGTGCCCGGCTTCGCCGGCGTGCCGCCGATCTGGCCGCCGGCGATCTGCACGTTCTGCTGCGTGATCGCTGCCGACACGTCGGTCGGCGTGAGGCTGTAGTTGGTCAGCTTGACGGGATCGAGCCAGATGCGCATCGAGAACTGCGAACCGAGCAGCAGCGTCTGGCCGACGCCGTTCACGCGGCTGAGCGGATCGAGCACGTGCGACGCCACATAGTTCGTCAGGTCCTCCTTCGACATGCTGCCGTCCTCGGAGTTGAACGCGAACCACATCAGCCAGTTGCTGCTCGACTTCGTGACCTGCATGCCGAGTTGCTGCACGACCTGCGGCAGGTTCGGTGTCGCGAGCGACAGCTTGTTCTGCACCTGCACCTGCGCGACGTCCGGGTTCGTGCCCGGCGAGAAGGTCAGCGTGATCGTCGCGTTGCCCGAGTCGTCACTGGTCGACGACATGTACAGGAAGTTGTCGAGACCGCTCATCTGCTGCTCGATCACCTGCGTCACCGTGTCTTCCACCGTCTTCGCGGAAGCGCCCGGATAGTTCGCCTGGATCTGGATCGTCGGCGGTGCGATCGTCGGATACTGCGCGATCGGCATCTTGAAGATCGATGCGACGCCGGCCAGCATCAGCACGATCGCGATCACCCACGCGAAGATCGGGCGATCGATAAAAAACTTGGCCATGAAACGGACTCCTTTTTATTGCGCGGACGACGCAGCGGACGACGCAGCGGTCGAACTCGCGGCAGCATTGGCGGCGGTGCTCGCCGGCGCGGCGCCGGACGCATTCGCGGCGCTTGCCGGTGTGCCGGACGCGGCGTCCGGCGCCGGTGCAAGCTGCGCCGCGACGGTCTTCACGGGCGCACCCGGGCGCACCTTGTCGACGCCCTGCACGATCACGTGATCACCCGCTTGCAGACCACCTTCGACCACCCAGTTCGGGCCCTGCATGCCCGTCGTCTTCAGCGGACGCGGCTCGACCTTGTTGCTGGCGTTCACCACCATCGCGATCGCCTGACCCTTCTGGTCATGCGTGACGCCGATCTGCGGCACCAGGAACGCGTTCTCGTTCACACCTTCCTCGATCCGTGCACGCACGAACATGCCCGGCAGCAGCACCTTACCCGGGTTCGGGAAGACCGCGCGGATCGTCACCGAGCCGGTGGTCTGGTCGACCGTCACGTCCGAGAACTGCAGCTTGCCCGGCTCCGAATAGGTCTTGCCGTCTTCCAGGATCAGCGACACCTTCGCCGCGCCCGGGCCGGACGTCTTCAGGCGCCCGCTCTGCACGTCCTGGCGCAGCTTCAGCCCTTCGAGGCTCGACTGCGTGAGGTCCACATACACCGGGTCGAGCTGCTGCACCGTCGACATCAGCGTCGCCTGGCTCGCCTGCACGTACGCGCCCGGCGTCACCTGCGAGATGCCGACGCGGCCGGTGATCGGCGACACGACATCGGTATAGCCGAGGTTGATCTGCGCGGTATCGACCGCCGCCTTGCCGGCCGCGACATCCGCCGCGGCCTGGCCTTGCGTGGCCACCGCGTTGTCGTAGTCCTGCTTGCTGACCGCGTTCGCGGCCACCAGCACCTTGTAGCGTGCGACCAGCGCGTTCTGCGTGACGAGGTTCGCCTGCGCCTTCGCGAGCGTTGCCTTCGCGCTGTTCAGCGCGGCGATGTAAGGCGCCGGGTCGATCTTGTAGAGGCGCTGACCGACCTTGACGTCGGTGCCTTCGGTGAATTCACGGCGCAGCACGATGCCGTCGACCCGCGCGCGGACCTGCGCGACGAGGAACGCGCTGGTGCGGCCCGGCAGGTCGGTGAAGACCGGTACGGCTTGCGGCTGGACGGTGACGACGCCGACTTCCGGCGTTTGCGGCGGCGGTGCCGATTCTTTTTTCCCGCACGCGGCCAGGAAAACGGCGGCCGTTGCGGCAGTGATTAAGCGGTATGGAACCCGTTCGACGCGCATGGAGCGACCTCTCGCAAATAGACGACCTTCAATTGGAATCACCAGATCTCCTCGTAACCTGCACGCGCGGCCGGAATGCTGTCGCTTCCTGTTTGCCGCGGATGCGGTTGCGTATGTCGGGCGTTCGTTGCGCCCTGCGGAGCGTTCGTTCGTCGAACTGCTTCCGTGGAAAAAGCGTCATGAGCCCGCGGCACTGGCGGGCGGGCGTTGCCGCGGCGACCAACCGGGCCGCTAACTCGCGGGCCGGAACGCGGTGCCGGCGAATTCGATGAATGCCCGTGCAGCGGCCGGCAGACGCGCGGTACGCGCGTGCGCGAGCTTCAGCGTGACGGGCGCGAGCGAGTGAACCGGTGCAACGCGCACCAGCGCGCCGTCCGCCAGATCGGCGTCGACGAGATACGCGGGCAGCACCGCGGCGCCCATGCCGGCCACGGCCAGCCGCCGTGCCATCTCGAGATGGCCGACGCCATGACTGCCGCCGGGCGTCGCGTCGGGTCGGAACGCAGACGCATCGTCGCCACCGGCGGCTGGCAGATCGAGCCGCACGGCCGCAAGATCCGGCCAGTCGCCCGACGCAGCCGCGCCGCCGTGTGCGGCGACATAACCCGGTGCCGCGACGCGCACGGATTCGTAAGAGGCCAGCGTGTGCAACGCGTGCGCACCTGTCACCGGCATGCCGTCGGTCAGGAACGCAACGTCGATGTCTTCGGACGTCAGATCGACATGGGCGTCGGTCAGCGTCACGGTCGGCCGCACGTCCGGGAACCGGCTCACGAAACGATCGAGCAACGCGCTCAACTGGCTGAGCCCGAACGCGACCGGCGCGGCAATGCGCAGCGCGCCTTCCGGCTTGCTGCCCATCGCGACGAAACGACCGTCGATCTCGTCGATCGCCCCGAGAATCCGTTCGACGTGCGTGAGATACAACTCGCCGATTTCCGTCAGCGACTGGTGGCAGGTACTGCGTTGAAGCAGGCGCGCACCAAGGCGCGTCTCGAGCGCATCGACCAGCCGGCTCGCCATCGCCGTCGACACACGCAGCCGCGTCGCCGCCCGGCGGAAACCGCCTTCCCTTGCCACCGTCACGAATGCCCGAATCGATTGAAGTTGGTCCATTTGTCCGGATTCCCCTGCGCGGTCGGCCGCCTGGACGCGCACACCCGCTGCCGCGTCCCGACCGACATGTGTCGACCCGGCCAATGCGGCGGCACCGACGCCGGCCACGCCGGATCGGTCGGTGCGCTCGCGCCGGACGCGCACCGGCATGCAACGGACGCAAGCCGGCCTCGGTTGGCCCGATGCACGAATATTCGAATAGCAGTCCTGAGTCTCTTGCAGCGATTCACAGCGGCAACGCCAGGCGGCATCCGTCGGCCTGGCGACGCTCATACCCGCATCGCCCGAGCGCACTGGAACACGTTTCTTTCAGCAGGTGCAATGGTATGAAAACCGCCGGAAATTGGCTTGCCTGATCCTGCGATTGTTTTGCCTTAATTTCCGAATTTGTGCGCTGCACACTGCGCAACGACGGGCAATGCGGCCGCCGGCCGTGCAGATCCGGATGATTGGGCTGATTTCCGACAGATTTAGGCAATCACGTGCGCGCGACTCGCCGTACGATGTGACCGCCACGCCAGCAACCTGCCGAGACACCGACGGGGAATCGCAGTCGCGCACCTTGCACCGCCCCCTCGGTCATCCGCTCACGCAATATGGAAATCGACGCCCGAACGACGCCGCTACAGCGCACCACACCCGATCACGACCCTCAGTCGCCCAAAGCCCGGCTCGCTGCGCTGATCGCCGCCTATGCACCGCACGACGGCACGTTCGAGCTCCCGGTGCGTGGCTTGCGCATCGCACGCGTGTCCGCGTCGCCGCCACACTGGAACCATGGCGTGCACCACGCGTGCCTGAGCATCGTCGGACAAGGCGCGAAATCGACACGTGTCGGCGACGCCGCCTACGTGATCGACGAATCGCGGATGCTGGTTACGACTGCCGACCTGCCCGTCACCGGCCGCGTGACGCGCGCGAGCCTGGCTGAGCCGTTCCTTTACGCACAACTGGAACTCGACCCGGCCCGCATCGCGGCGCTCACACCACGCGTGTTTCCGCGCGGGCTGCCGAAGGCCGTCGACTGCGGCGCACTCGACACGCACGATGCGCCGCCCGAAATCGTCGACGCCGTCGTGCGGCTGATGCAACTGATCGCACAACCCGACGACATCGACCTGCTCGCGCCGCTGATCGTCGACGAAATCTTCATCCGGCTGCTGCGCGGCCCGTCGGGTGCGCGCGTCGCGCAGGTCGGCCAGGGCGACTCGACGACGCAGCGCATCTCGCGCGCGGTCGCCTGGATCCGCGACCACTACCTCGATCCGATGACGGTCGAATCGCTCGCGCGACAGGTGGACATGAGCCCGTCGACGTTCCATCACCACTTCCGCGCGGTCACGTCGATGAGCCCGTTGCAATGCCAGAAGATGCTGCGGCTGCAGGAGGCACGCCGCCTGATGTGCCTGTCGGCAATGGATGCGCAGCAGGCGTGCCGCAGTGTCGGCTATGTGAGCGCGTCGCAGTTCAGCCGCGAATACGCACGCCTCTTCGGCGATGCGCCGGGCCGCGATGTCGTGAAGCTGCGCGACCAGGCGGTGCCGCTATCCCGCATCGCGCCGTAGGCCACGCACGTGACGTGCGCAGCACCCATGCGCCGAACCAACGATGTTCGATATCGAAAGCAAGCACTTTCATATGGGCGTGCCAGTTGCCCGCGCATCCTTGGTCTAGCCGGTCGTGCAGATGAATTCGATACCCGGTTCAAATACAGGACTGCATATTATTTGTTCGATTGACGCGCAGCGTCATCCTCACACGCCGACGGCGTGACTTCAGGACGTGCAGGAAGCGTTCAGCGCAGCCTCGTCGGTGGACAGCATTTCGGGTACGCATTCACGCAGAAAATCGACGAACGTGCGGATTTTCGCATCGAGATACTGGCGCGATGCGTACAGCGTGTAGACGGTCAGCTTCTGCAAGCGGTAGTCGGGCAGCACGCGCACCAGCGCGCCGCTCGCCAGCGCGGGCAGTGCCGACGACATCGGCAGCGAACCGATGCCGAGGCCGGCGCGCAATGCGGCCCCGAGCGCATCGGCGATGTTCACCTGGAAATCCGGCAACGGCAGGTCGAACGTCTCGGGGCCGTCGGGGCCGTCGAGATGCCAGCGATCGCGCGGAAATACGGGCGTGACGATCTGCAGGCACGCGTGGCCGTCGAGCTCGCGCACAGTACGCGGCGTACCGCGCTCCTTCAGATACGCGGGCGACGCGCACAGCACGCTGTGCACCTCGCCGAGCCGCTGCGACACGAGCCCCGAATCGGGAAGCTCCGTCGCACTCAACTGCAGCGACACGTCGTAGCCTTCGTCGATGATGTCGGGCACATGCTGCGACAGCGTGAGCTCGACCGCGACCGAAGGATAACGCTGCCGGTAACGCACGACCGCGGGCACCACGTAGGCCTGGCCGAAGCTCGTCGTCGCATGAACGTGCAGCCGCCCGGACGGCTTCGCCTGTGCATCGGCCGCCTCGGCTTCCGCTTCGTCGATATAGCCGAGGATGCGCTGGCAACGGTCGAGATAACGCTGCCCGGCATCGGTCAGTGCGATGCGGCGCGTGCTGCGGTTGAGCAGGCGCGTGCGCAGATGCGTCTCGAGCTGCGCGACCGACCGCGATGCATAGGCCGTCGTGATGTCCAGGCGCTGGGCCGCGCTCGTGAAGCTGCCCTCCTCCGCAACCCGGACGAAAATGCGCATCATCTGTAACGTGTCCATCGACCTGTCCCCGGGATTGAGATCACGTCGCGCCACCGTGCGCCCATGGTGCCGGCGGTTCCGGCGCGGGCCGGTCTGGCGCGAATTGTGCGGAACAGTACAGCAGCGGTGCAGACGTGTCCAGTTCGCCGTACGCGGCATGATCCGGATGCCGAATCGTGTCGCCGAGCCGCCATGCACGCGTCGTCCGGTTCGTGTGCATGACGTCCGGACGCGCCGGCAAGCTAACCGCGCGGAATCGGCAAAAACTACCCGGCGACCACGGTGTCGCCGCACGATTCACGTCATGTATGACGGATCAGGCCGTGGCGGGCGCATCGAACGGATTGCGCAACACGATCGTGTCGTCGCGCTCCGCGCCGGTCGTGATCATCGATACCGGTGCGCCCGCGACCGCTTCGACGCGCGCGATGAAATCCTGCGCAGCGCGCGGCAACGCCGCGCGTTCGCGTACCCCTTTCACAGTGCCGCGCCAGCCGTCGAACCGCTCGTACACGGGTTTCGCACGCGACTGCGCATCGAGGCTTGCAGGCAGATGATCGACCCGCACGCCATCGAGTTCGTAGCCGACGCACAGCTCGATCGACTCGAAACCGTCGAGCACGTCGAGCTTGGTGAGCGCCAGCGAATCGATGCCCGAAATCCTGACCGCCTGACGCAACTGCGCGGCATCGAGCCATCCGCAGCGGCGCGGCCGGCCGGTATTCACGCCGAACTCCTGCCCGCGCGCGCGCAGCGTTTCGCCGGTCGCGTCGGACAGCTCGGTGAGGAACGGGCCGCCGCCGACCCGTGTCGCATACGCCTTGGTGACGCCCAGCACGTGGCCGAGCTTCGACGCGCCGAGCCCCGTGCCGGCCGCCGCCGCCGATGCAACGGTGCCGGACGACGTCACGAACGGATACGTGCCCCAGTCGATGTCCAGCATCACGGCTTGAGACCCCTCGAACAGGATGCGCTCGCCACGGTCGGTTGCGTCGTTGAGATCGGCCCAGACGGGGCGGACGAACGGCAGGATTCGCGGCGCGAGGTCGGCGAGCGTCGCCAGCATCGCATCGCGCGAATGCTCGTCGAGCCCCAGGCCGCGGAACCACGCGTTGTGATGGTCGACGAGCACATCCAGTTTGGCGGCAAGCCGGCCCGGTTCCGCGAGATCGCCGACGCGCAGCCCGCGACGCCCGACCTTGTCCTCGTAGGCCGGCCCGATCCCGCGCAGCGTGGTGCCGATGGGCTCGCGGCGCAGACGCTCCTGAGCCTGGTCGATCGCGCGGTGGATCGGCAGCACCAGCGTCGCGTTCTCGGCGATCGACAGGTTGTCCGGCGTCACCGACAGCCCGAGTTCGGCCATCCGCGCGATTTCCGCGAGCAAGGCTTCCGGATCGAGCGCCACGCCGTTGCCGATCACGCCGCGCTTGCCGCGCACGATGCCGCTCGGCAGGAGCGCGAGCTTGTATGTCTTGCCGCCGACGACCAGCGTATGACCCGCGTTGTGGCCGCCGTTGTAGCGCGCGACGAGATCGGCCTGTGCCGCCAGCCAGTCCACGACGCGTCCCTTACCTTCGTCGCCCCATTGGGCGCCCACGACCACCACGTTCGGCATGCTCCGTACTCCATGTGAGAAATTCAGACAATCGTTCGGCCGGGCCGGCCGTTTGTGTGCCATATTGGCGAAGCTTGAGCACCCGATCAAACGATTAAACCTGAACCATCGCGTGAGTAAATATCACGCGAAACGATGCAATGGCCCGACGCCTCCCTCCGTTGAATTCGCTGCGCGCGTTCGAAGCCGCCGCGCGCCACGGCAGCTTCACGCTGGCCGCCGACGAACTGTGCGTGACCCACGGCGCGATCAGCCGGCACGTTCAGCAACTGGAGGCGTGGCTCGGACGGCCGCTGTTCGAACGCCATAACCGGCGGGTCGAGCTGACCGACGCGGGCCGCGCGTATCTCGCCGAGGTCGGTGCGTCGTTCGACCGGATCGCGCTCGCCACCGCGCAGCATTTCGGCCATGCGCAGCAGCGCGTGCTGCGCGTCAGTGCACCTGCTACGTTTTCGCTGCGCTGGCTGGTGCCGAAGCTGTCGTCGTTTCAGGTCGCCCATCCAGCCATCGAGGTACGGCTGTCGACGTCGAACGAGCCGATCGACAAGCTGCGCGACAAGGTCGACCTGATTGTGCGCGGCGGCCCGCAGGCCATCGACGGCTACGTTGCCGAGGAATTCCTGTCGGAAGTCCGGCTACCGGTATGTGCACCGAAGCTGCTGGAAGGGCGACCATTGCATACGCCCGCCGATCTCGCCGGCTTCACGCTGCTGCACGCGGCCACTTATCCCGGCATGTGGCCTGAATGGCTCGCGGCAGCCGGACATCCGAATCTCGTGCCGCGCCACTCGCTCACGCTCGAGCATTTCTACCTGACGCTCCAGGGCGCGCTCGACGGGCTCGGCGTCGCGATGGGGCCGATCGCGCTCGTCGCGGACGATATCGCCGAAGGTCGGCTCGTGCAGCCGTTCCGCGAACCGGCGCTGCCGCCGTGGCGTTACTTCACGTACGTCGCCTCCGCACGCGCGAACGACGACGCCGTACGGGCGTTCAAGGACTGGCTGAGGGTGACGGGAAATGCGGCTGCGCCGGGCGGGCGGAACTGACCGCGTCGGTGTGCGAATGGCACGCGCCGTGAAATGCAGGAATACGAATCAAATAACGCGAGCGACTGGATTGCGTATTGTCTATCGTCGATAGCGGGTTTGCTGCGTTCGATGTGCGCCGTGGAACGACGACGCATGCGGCAAGCCGCGGATCGATCCGTGGCTTGCCGCCGGACGACGCTTACTGGCTTGCGCCGATGCCGGCTTTTTTCTCCGCGTTCTGCAGGTTCTGCGGATAGTTCGGATCATTGGCCGCCGGCTTGTAACCGGCATCTTCGAGTTTCTTCAGCTCGGCGTTGTTCTTCGCACGCGCGGCCTTGTGTTCTGCCTTGCGTTGGGCCCTGGCCGCCTTGCGTGCCTGGCTCTTCGCTGCCTTGGCGTCCTGTGCAGCGGACGCGCTGGCGTCGGTCTGCGCAAACGCGGGAACTGCCGAGCCGAACAGGAACGCGGCTGCGGTAGCAGCCAACGTGAGTTTTCTGATCTGGATTCGCATCGCTGAACTCTCTTTTCTGGTTTATCACGGATTGAAAGACCATCGAGATACCGCCCCTGCCCCGGTCGGTTGTCATGCCGCATCCGGGACCTGTGCATCATAACCGCGTCGTGAAAAATATGGCGTCAACGTGCAACGGAGTTCGGGGATACACGTATGGGAGAAAACGTGGACGGCACTCGACCGGGACGGTCACTGACAGGACGGGAATTGTGGATCGCGCCATTGCGGAAGCCGGACACCCGCGATGTACCTGCGCCTTGAAGACGCGGACGAGTGATGTATGGAGGTGTGATGCGAAATACCCATGACTGTTTCATAGGCGGGGTTGCCGGCACGCTCACCCTGGACGTGATCGTCATTCGGCCAATCACGATCACCGCGGTCGCAGCAGTCGAACTGTGTGTCACGTTGCCGGTCGACGTGGCTCAAGCGACGGTTCCTCCCATAAATGACCACGATTCGGTGTTACGGAGATCAAGGCAAGCACGATTGCATCGTACACAGCGTGTGCAGTTCGATCAGGCAACCCATCGCTGAACTGTGACCCCAGGGGCTGCCTTAGTGGGCAAATACGGTCGCCGTGTGGTCCGTATGACGAAAGGCGTCGACGTTGACAGCGGTGAAGACATCGGCCGGGACCGCTTCACGATTGATTGCGCTGACGGCATCGCACGGATGTCACCACGGTCGTCGGGCGAATGTGGTCCGTGGAAATGATGTCGCCATGACGTGTGATCCGGCCGATTCAGCGCAGGAACGCATCGGACGGCGTGCCCGAAACACAGATTTTTTATTCCGCGACCTTGGCCGCAGCGCATCGTGGCGATGCATTGCCGCCCGCACAGCATGCCGATACCTGCGGCCTCGTCAGGCCGGTGGACTTTTACGAGATCCAAAAGTATCGGAAGGTGAGAATGTTCGGGATCATCGCTCGAATTCGATTGTGGTGAGCCTCGTGATCCCTCCCATCTTCACGTTGGCTCCCAACGCATGCTGGATCGACCCAGAACCCGGTGAAACGTGCAAATGATGGCCGCCCCCTACTTGATCTCAGGAAAGCCGTTCCTAGGCCTCTCGTTGTCGACGGGAGGCACAGCATTGATTTTCGGTTGATGGAGCGAAAGGTAGAAAGTTGGACGTCCCCCGGCCGCGGCGAAGCGAGTTGCGTCGATTTCCTCTGTGCACAGCCGACAGGCTAGGTTTGGCCAGAAGCACAAGCCGACGATCGGAGAACTTTCTTCACAGACAAGGAGGCCTGAGTGCAAAAATTCCTTCGCCGGCCGTAGCGGATGATTTCAAACTGCTGTGAACGAAACCGAAGAGATCTATGTTTCCGGTCGCCGATCGACTTTGCCGGTCGATGACGTTCATTCGCGAGGCTGCGGGGACGGTTTTTCGATCCCATAAACGGGAACCTGTACCTGGAAACGGGCAGTTTCCCCCCGTTTTTCTCCCATAAGTTTCTACGTTTCAGCCGATGTGAGTATGTACTCACCTCTTCTGGAAGCCTTGTTGGGCCTGGAACCTTTGCGGAACGAGGAGCCAGGCCACTGTTTCCCAGGCCTGAATCGAAGCTTTGAGATGCCTGCAACACCATAGACGGCTACTCAATGGTAGCGGTTTATGGGGTTCGTCTTTCTGTGGACGCGCACGTGTGTTTACATCTTTTGTTAACGACGTTTACTTCTTTAACTACTTTTAGACGGCTCACAGCCTTATCCCACAAGGGTTTGACAGGTGTTCGGTACCCATTTATGGGGGCACAGGTGTAAGGGTCTGGGGTTTCAGGTCTGTGGATTTGGGGTTTGGGGTACCGGGTTGTGGGGAGTCAGGGTTGTGGATATGGGGCAAGCGTACCCGGTTATGGGAAATCGGCCACCGAACACGTTGGGTAGTCGTCTATGGGAAGGCATGTAGGTAGCCTTTTATGGGGCATTTTTTTTGATCCCTAGACGCCTGAGTGCACAGTGATTTTTCGTTGGTAGCCGGTTATGGGGCGCTTCAAAGGTACCCAGTTATGGGTGGCATCCGGGGCTGCCCGATTGCCTTTTTCCAGATTTTCCAGTGGTTGGTTCCCATGGACAGGATCGATCGCACGGACAGGTAACCTCTTATGGGGAAACCAGAGGGTTGCCGTTTATGGGAGCTGTCTGCGGCGTCCATGCAATCAAGACCGGTTGAAAGGTACCCTCCTGTGGGAATCGATGAAGGTAGCAAGTTATGGGAGGAAAACGAGACTGTGCTGCACGGCACCATGAATGTGCCCAACGATCTCGGTTCTGCACATCTGTTTCCCATGGATGGTTACCTTGGCGAGGGCAAATCCCGTGCCGGGTTTCCGTGGCCGGGTATGAAAGGTAGCAGCTTGTGGGAAGCATTTTAATCGAAAGGTAGATGGATATGGGGTCCCGCAAAGATCGTCTGATCGAAGATTTTCCTTTTGGATCTGAAGGTTAGCCGAGATAGTGCAAGTAAAGCAGGAACAAGGGCGTTGCCCCTCGCCGCGAAAAGGTATAAAGTCCGCTCTCAACAAGGTGACCTTATCCGGACATTACGATGCCGCGCAAGCCCGCAAGCAAAGGCTCAGACAAACAGGTTTCGCTGTTTCAGACACCCGAGCCTCCCGACTTGCTGCGCAAGGCGGTCCAGGCGATTCATATCGCGCCCAAGTCCGGGAAGATCGGGCTGCAGCAGCGCAAGATGTTCAGCTCGCTGATCAAGAACGCGCTTCGGCAGGAGGCGTTCGAGCCGGGCCGGACGAGCTTCTCGATCTCGATCGCGTCGCTCTCGCACGAGAGCGGGTTGAACAGCAACAACACGAAATACGTGAAGGACACGGTCAACTCGCTGATCAGTACCGTCGTCAACTGGGACTATCTGGCCGCGGATCGATCGACAGTCTGGAAAGCGTCAGGCCTCCTCGCCGGCGCGGAGCTCGAGCAATCGGTGCTGAAGTACAGCTTCTCCGACCAGATTCGCAGCGAGTTGCTCAACCCCGAGATCTACGCATTGATCGATATGCGGATCGCTCGCGAGTTCCGGCGGTCGCACTCGCTCGCGTTGTGGGAAAACACGGTGCGCTACGAAGGAATCGGCATCACCGCGAAGATCCCGCTGCCGAAATTTCGTGACCTCATTCTCGGCCAGGACAAGGCGTCGCAGTCGTACAAGGAATACAAGCTGTTCAAGAGCAAGGTCTTGGTGCCGTGCATTCAGGAGGTGAACGAAGTTTCGGATCACACGCTCGAGCTGATCGAACACAAGTCCGGCCGGAGCGTGGAAGCAGTCCAGTTCAAGGTGACGCGCAAGCAGAGCGCCGATACGGTGGAGGACGGCGACGTCAAGAACGAAGCGCTGGTCGAGGAGGTCGCCAAGTTCGGCATTCCGCGTTCGGAAGCGCGCCGGCTGATCACGCAATACGGCGTGCAGCGCATCAAGGCTGCGATTGCCTACACGCTCAATCGGACTACGAAGAAGAATGCGGCGCCGGTCGACAACGTGGCCGCATACTTCCGCAAGGCGTTGACCCACGGCTATACGCTGGCCGACGGGCAGGGAACGGAGGCGGCCGCACCGGCGAAGGAATCCGCGCAGAGCAAGCAGGAACAGATTCGCGACAAATATCTGGCGGCGAAGGTCGAGGAAGCAGGCGCGTATTTTCGCGAACTGGAGATCGACGACCAGACCAAGCTGATCGAGCGTTACAACGAGACGGTGGCAGGCTCGAAGGATCTGACGCTGTCGCCGAAGAAGAAGGCGAGCAAACTCGCGCAGACCAGTTTCTTCCGATGGCTCGCGCTGGATACGTGGGGCGAACCGACCTCGGACGACTTGCTGGAATTCTTGCTGAAAAGCAGTCTCGCAGGCAACTGAACGAGGCCTCGCAGCCGGGTGCGCGTCGCGTGCCGGACGTCGTCGTCCGGCTTCGCGATGAAACGCGGATGCGAGGCCTTCTGCTTTTCGCGCGTTACTTTTGCGTAGCCGTTGCCAGCTCGGCAACGTACGCGTCGATGACGGTCTTCAGCTTGTCGGCGAGCGCCTCCTGGTGCGATGCGTCGACGCCCTTGAGCTGCAGATCCAGGCGGCCGTCCGGATAGGTCTTCAACTGACCGATCGCTTGCGATTCGAGCGCGAAGTCATGCCGGACGCTGTAACGGGTGCGTCCGGCCTTCTTGCTGCCGTCGCTCTGCGTACGCAGGAAATTCTCGAGATCACGAACCGATTTTTTCCGGTCGATCACGGCCGTCAGCAGCCGGTCGGCCGTCGGTTCGCCCAGGCGTTCGAAGATCAGCTTCAGGAAATACGCCGCCTGCAGGCCGACCACGTCGTTCGCGCTCGCCATCCGTTCAAGGAGTGTGTTCGGGAGTGCGTTGAGCGACAGCGTCTTGCTGATCGATGCCTTGTCCTTGCCGATCTTTTCCGCCAGCGTGTTCTGGTCGGAAAAGACCTTCTCGTCGAGGAGACGCTTCCACGCGACCGCATCGTCGAAGATCGTCTGGCGTTCGTGGTCGTGGTTCGCGCGATACGCGATCGTGTAGAGCTGCTCGGGCGTGTGATCGGTGCGGAACGTGGCGTTGATGGTTTCGTCGCCGTTGATGCTCGTCGCGCGAAGCCGGCGTTGCCCGTCGATCACGACGAGCTTGCCGGGAAACTCCGGCAGCCGCGTCACCTTGATCGGCTCGATCTGCCCTTCCCGTTTCAGCGTCAGGGCGAGCTCGTGCAGGCTCGACTCCGAGTAGAACACGCGCGGATTGAACGGGTTCGGAATGCAATCCTTGACCAGCACCTTTTGTGGCGCGCCAAGATCGGCCGTACCAGCGGGTGCTGCCGCGGCCGGGGCGCTGGCGGGCGCCGATTCGCCGATGGTGTTCGGTGCGGACGCCGGTTCGGGCAGCCGCGTTTCGAGTGCCGCATTTTCCTGCGCGAGCCCGCGCAGCAGGCCGGCTGCGAGATGCAGGTTGCCGGTCGGCTTCTTGTCTTTCGAGGTGTCCTTAGCCATGGGCGGCTCCGGTAGCGCGCGTTGACGCGATGTATTGGGCCATTTCCGTGACCAGCTTTTCGATTTCCGCTCGGGCTTCTTTCAGGCCCTTCAGGTACCGATTGTGATGATGGATCGTGGTGCCGAGTGCAAACGTCTGACGGTAGACCTCGCGTTGCGCGATCTGGCTGTCGAGCAGATGCTCCCCTATTTCTTCTGCTCTTAGAATTTTTAAAATTTCTTCACGCATTTTAGTTTTTCCATTAACACTATTCAGCATTAATGCGGAAGACAGATTTGGGTTACGGACGGATCGCATCGATTCGATCATGCGGATCATCGCGACGGTGCTGTAGAGATCGGCAGGCGACGGCGACAGCGGCACAAGGCAGAAATCGGCAACTTCGAGTACCGATGCGATTCGCGGATCTTCGAGGTTGCCGGGGCAGTCGACGACGATCACATCGAAGTTCGCGTCTTGTTTTTTGATTTCACCGCCAATGCCGCGGCCGGCAGGGGCCAGCGAAAGCACCGTCATCGGCAGCGTGTTCTCGCCGCTCGTTACCCACCGGACGGACGTGCCTTGAGGGTCGGCATCGATCAGGGCGACCTTATTGCCGCCTGCTTCGAACGCAGCCGCGATATTGACGGAGATGGTTGTCTTCCCAGTCCCACCTTTTTGATTACTGACGGCGATCTTGAAAGCCATTAAATTCCTCCACGGAGTTTTGCGTAATATATGCAGTTATTATCTAAATGTCCAGAAAAAGCCGTCGATGCGATGTATGTCTTAGTGACCGATTGGGTTGTCACGTGACAAGTAGCCGAATGGCTAACGAGTCAGCGATGGGCGATGATCGAGTAAAAATAAAATCGACGATCTTGCTCGAAATGCACGTACAAAGATCGCGGGAAAGTTCGACGAGCTTTAACGGTGGTGACGGATTGACGCCTTGGAGGCTGGCCGCTTGATCTTGCGGAGCTCTCGGCAAAACTCTTAGTGACTTCGGTAGGTCGGCTTAGAGAATGTCGTCGGGAAGCTCAGTTGTCACGTGACAAGACGTAGAAATTTGGCACTTTTCGATGCGGTCCGACACCGAGAAATATTTGGGTAGATCGCGGTTACGACCTCGGTGAGATCATTTCAATATTTGATCGTTGGTTTCGCACGATTACCTCGCAGCGAGGTGAGTTGTCACGTGACAATCGACCCAGAACGTCCGGCAACGACCGCTCTGAGTCGTTTTTGATCCCTGTTGCGACCAAACCCCGCTGATTGAACAGATAGATCGGTAAAGGGATGATTCGTCACTGTTGGCTCGTCGCGAAAGGCCATTCTCCGGGGCGGTTGTTTGCTGAGTTGTTACGTGACAACTGGAGTGTTGTTTGAAGAGCGTGTGTGTCGAATGCCACGTTGCCCTGCACGTCGGTCGGCACACATTGTATCGAAGAGCTTGATGCATCGTTTGATCGCAGTTTCCGCCCATTCGTCGTCGGCAATCCGCATTCATACCCCCGAAAAACGGTGGGCCCGCTTACTGGAACAGCACCCCGAGCGTATGCCATAAGCATCGATGATATGTCCCTATTTGTTGGGAAACGCTCAGTTGCATCTTCATCGAACGTTAGCCAGCAGGGTAGGGCGAGGTCTTGTTGTGCCTACCCCGTTCCCGCCGACGCAGTATCAGTTTTCGCACGACAGCCGTGCGTACGAGGCTTCGATTTGCGACAAACCCCAGATTGAAGGTCGCGTGATAACTCAAACGGGCCAGATCGTGAAACAATTTCAAGAAATTCGATGCTCACGGAAGTCCTTATCCAGCAACGAGTTGCGCAATATTCTTCATGTTGTTTCACGCAATATCGACAAGATTGCGCCTTTAAATGGGGGCGCATGATCATTTCGTGCCCCGCGTCCGGCAGCACGCATAAAGACGCGTCGATTTGTATTTATTGATACGTGTTATGTAGTGTTTGAGATTTGTGTAGCTCGCCTCGGTATCTGAGACAAATCGAATTCCGCGGATCACATACCCCGCGACACGCTGTCGAGTCTCTGATCGGATGTCCGCGCCAATAATCGGCGCGAGTTGTCACGTGACAACGCGCATTGGTTGCTCAACTCGTTGGATTACAGAGTGACGCGAGAATCCCGGCGCCAAAGAATTTTTCGCCGAGCGCTGGGAAGGCCGCCAAGGGACTTGGTCGTTGAAGAGGGGGCGAAGTCATCACCGGCTCATGAGAGCGGCATGGAACGAACTGCTTGTATCTGTACTTTGCTCGCGAGTTGGGGGAAACATCCGACTTCGAGGGGCAGTCACGCATCAATCGATACTCAATTACAAGTCGCCAGGCGGCCGCCGAGCCGTCAGTCCTGAGTCGGCAAGAAATCGAGAGGCGCGCGTCCCGCTGCAAGCGTGTGACTCGCCCTGACCAAGCGTGGAACCGATCCAACCATTCTGCGGATACCGCCAAATCGGTATCCTGCATCTTCGGTACGACTCCGGCCATCAGTAAGTTGCCGCCACCGACAGAACGACATCCGTTCCGCTGCGCAGGTTATCGATATCTCTTCGCGGCGAATTGCCGAACAACCGACTGTATTCGCGGTTGAACTGGGTCGGGCTCGCATATCCAACCCGGAACGATGCCGACGTGGCGTCGAGTCGCTCGGACAGCATCAGCCGACGTGCTTCGTTGAGTCGTATCCATTTCTGGTACTGCAGCGGACTCATGCCAGTGAGCAGGCGGAAGTGGTGATGGAAAGTCGAACTGCTCATCTGAACCTGCGTCGCCAGATCGTCGACTCGCAGCGACTCGTCGTAATGGGTTCGCAACCACTGGATCGCCCGCGACACGCGGTTGCCCTGACTGCCGGCGGACGCAATCTGACGCAGGCGGCCACCCTGGTCGCTCGTCAGCAGCCGGTAGTAGATTTCCCGCTCGACGTACGGAGCGAGAACTGCAATGGCGTTGGGATCATCGAGCAACGCCAGCAACCGGTTGACTGCGTCATAGAGCGATTCGGTCATATCGCCGACGACGAGGCCGCGACCTGCGGGGGCATCCTCGTGATCCGGTGCGACCTGCGCCATCAGTTCGGCTATGACGCGAAAATCAAGCTTGAGCCCGATCCCGAGAAACGGCGTTTCTCGGCTGGCCTCGATGACCTGCGTTGAACCAGGCAAGTCGAGCGACGTGATTAGAAAACGGTTGGCATCGCATAGATACACATCGCCGCTTTGAATGATCCGCTTCGTGCCCTGGACGACGAGCCCGAAGCTTGGCTCGACCATGCAGTCCATCGGCTGCGTCGGTGTCTCCCTTCGATGGAGGCTCAGGTTCGGAATGGCTGTGGTGAGGTGGTCAACACCGTCCGTCCACCTCGCGACGCGCTCTGCGAGTGTCAGCCGCAGGTCGCTCTCCCGGCTCTGGCGGGTCGATCGGGGAGAGACGGGGTTGAATGCAGCAATGGTGGCGGCGTCGACCTGTTGGCCGGGGGAGTATGGGGCAGGTGCCGGATGCATGACTTCTCTACTCGGGTAATCGGGTCTACAGGCGGGCCCATCGACATGCAGGTACGCCGGAAACGAGCTTCCCGGAAGCTCGGCATTGCCGCGCTCCCGGGAAAATGCGCAACGTCCGGTGTACCTACTTCATCGCTTGCGACGTGCAAAGCGGCCAGCGGCGTGATTTCGTGGCAACGGATGGCACGCGCTCGTCCACAGTGCGCCACCACCGCTCGCCGCGATGCGGCTCGTCCAGAGCGAGGCGCTCGCCCATCCTGGGCGTCGACAGTTCGACGCCACGCACGATCGCCAGCGCCGTGACGCGCTCGAACGGTTCTTGCCAGCGGTGCATCGCGAGATCGAACGTGCCGTTGTGGATCGGGATCAGCCAGCGTCCGCGCAAATCGATGTGCGCCTGCACAGTTTCTTCCGGCTGCATGTGGACGTACGGCCATTGCGCATCGTATGCGCCTGTTTCGATCAGCGTGACGTCGAACGGCCCGAGGCGCTCGCCGATCGTCCGGAAACCATCGAAGTAGCCCGTGTCGCCGCTGAAGAACACGCGCAAGTCGTCGTCGACGATGACCCAGGATGCCCACAGCGTGCTGTTGCCATCAAACAGGCTGCGCCCGGAAAAATGCTGGGCAGGCGTGGCGGTCAGCGTCAAGCCGGCTTCGTCGACACTCTGCCACCAGTCGAGCTGACGGACTTTCTTCGCGTCGATTCCCCATTCGATCAGGCGGTCGCCGACACCCAGCGTTGTCACGAACACACCGGTGGTTGCCGCGAGCGCGAGCACCGTGTCGCGGTCGAGATGATCGTAGTGATCGTGCGACAGGATCACGCCGCGCAGCGGCGGAAGATCTTCGAGTGCGATCGGAGGCGCATGGAAACGCTTTGGGCCGACGCGACGAAACGGCGACGCGCGCTCGGCAAAGACGGGATCGGTTAGCCAGAATTCGCCGCGCAGCTTGAGCAGCAGCGTTGAATGGCCGAGCCGGTACAGGCTGCGATCGGCGGCCGCGTCTAGTTCCGCGCGGGTCAGCGAATCGACGGGCAGCATCCCTGCGGGCACGGTATTGCGCGGCTTGTTGAACAGCATGTTCCACGCGATGCCGAGTGTCTTGCCCAACCCCTCGGCCGGCCGGGGGGCGACATTGCTGAAGCGCTCGCCATTGTGCTGCGGCGAGCCGCCAGACAGCGTGCGGCCGCGTCGGGCGGCCGCAAAACCCAGAATGCGATGAATCAAAACGAGAGGCGATGCCATGTAGGTTCGTCCGGAGAATAAAGTACACTAAACAGTGTAGTTTATTTTTTGGGTAAGTAAACTACGCGGTGTAAAATTTCCGAATGGATACCAGCACTCCCCCTCAGCGCCTGACCGATCGAAAGCGCGCGGCCATCGTCGACGCGGCCATCGAGGAATTTCTCGCGTCGGGTTACGACGCGACCAGCATGGATCGAATCGCCGCGCGCGCGGACGTGTCGAAACGCACGGTCTACAACCACTTTCCGGGCAAGGAAACGCTGTTCGCCGCAATCCTGCAAAAATTGTGGGATGCGACTCGAACCGGCAGCTCGCCAACCTATCGTTCCGACGTGCCGCTGCGCGAGCAATTGCTCGCGTTGCTGGAGCGCAAAATGCGCCTGCTCGGCGACGAGGCATTTCTCGCGCTCGCACGTGTCGCGATCGGTGCGGCCATCCATTCGCCGGAACGCGCGCGCGACATGGTCGAGCGTCTCGGCGAGCGCGAGGAAGACATGACGGTCTGGGTGCGAACGGCCGCGGCGGCCGGACGCCTGTCGGTCACCGATCCGGTGTTTGCCGCGCATCAGCTGCACGGTGTCGTGAAGGCATTCGCGTTCTGGCCGCAGATCACGATGGGTCAGCCGCCACTCGCGGCGCCGGAGCAACTAAAAGTCGCGGAATCCGCCGCAGACATGTTTCTCGCGTACTACGCGCGACCGGAAGACTCCGACGCATCACGCGCCGCAGCGGACTGATCGTGCATCCGGTCGATCATGCGCGAAGCGAGGCCGGCGCAATGCGCATGTTCGACGCGCGCCCTGGCCCGACGAGCCGGCAAACCGGCAGATCCGCGGATGCAGAACCGCCTCATATGATCGCTGGCCATCCAGCGGAACCCGGCGATGCTGCCGGCTTACCTGAAGCCGAACGCGAGTGACGACGCATGAAGACGCTGTTGATCGTCTATCACACGATGACCGGAGGCACGCAACAGATGGCCGAAGCGGCTGCCGGCGCGGCGCGTGAGCAATCCGGCGTCGACGTCCGGCTGCAGCGCGCGGACGCGACGAGCGCAGACGATGTGCTGGACGCCGATGCCTATCTGTTTGCGACACCTGAGAATCTCGCGGCGATGTCCGGGCTGATGAAGGATTTCTTCGACCGCTGCTACTACGCGGCGCTCGATCGCGTGAACGGCCGCCCGTATGCGGTGATGATCTGCGCGGGAAGCGATGGACAGAACGCCTTGCGCCAGATCGACCGGATCGCGACGGGCTGGCGGTTGAAGAGCGTGGCGCCGGGCCTGATCGTCTGTACGCACGCGCAGACGCCGGAACGCATCCTCGCGGCCAAGACGATCGACGGCGACGATCTCGCGCGCTGCGCCGAATTGGGCGCCGGTCTTGCAGCGGGACTTGCACTGGGCGTTTTCTGATCACTCAGGCCGCCGACAGCCTCGGCCGGTCGGCGTGAGGCCGGACCGAAGTACGTTCGTGCACATGACGCGTGCACACCGGTGCGGTACCGATCCTGCGGTGCGGGTACTGGACTGACGCGACTGCCTGGCGCTTAGCTGCCTTTTGTTTGCGCCGAAGGCCGGTGGTATTCGGGCCAAAGGCGTTTCACCAGATCGCGCGATGCGCCATATGCATGGCAACTGTCGATCTTGAGCGGCTTTCCGTCGCTGTCGCGCTCCTCGAGCGATGACTTCCGCATGCCGACCGTTGTCTGATAGGCCGTGGTGGCGATCGGGCCGAGCAATTCCTTCAGGTGCGTGCACGTATCGCAGGACGGCAGGCGCTTGCGAACCTCGCTGTTCCAGCCGGCGCCGATGCGTAATCCGACGAGCGTCTGCAGCGAGTCGCCGCCCCCCAGACACTGCGCATACGGATGTGACCGGAGGAACGTGGATACGGCGCGGACGATCATGTCGGCGTCGAAGACCAATGTCACGCCGAGGTCGTGGATCGGCGACAGCGCAGCGACCGTCCGGGTGCCGCCCGGCGGTGTGAAATCGAAAGCCTTGCGATCCGCGAGGCAGGCTGTTACTTCGAACTGGCCGTCGCTGCGCCGATAGCCGCGCATGTCGATCTGCCGGTGGTGTATTTCCTCGCGCGTGATGCCGTCGTGCGGGATGTCGTGTGGGGGAACCATGTATCTGCTCCGTTTCGTGCAACCGGTTCTTTTCGCCGGCAAGCGAGATGTCGACGGCTGGCCCGGTGCGCAGCGCAACGGGCCGAGGGATACCTCCGCCGCCATCGATCCGGCCATACTACGCACTTTTCGGCATCTTCGTAGGCGACGGGGTCGATGCGGACGCAACGAGTCGAGTATGGATATCGATGCGATCGACGGAGGCATTAGCATGTCGCGATACACGCGCCGATCCGTCGCCGGGCGCTTCACATTGGCGCAATCGTCGATTTACACGCAACCGACGGCGCCGCCCGGGATCGCGAATGGCGACCGAGGTTCGCGGCGCATCGATGCGGCACGATCGTGGCGGCGCCCCAAGGCGGAATACCTCTCGTGGGGCGTCGGCCAGTGCCGCCGCCGGGGCAATCGCGGCGCGCAAGATGGCCCCGATTTCCGCCGACGAGGGTGAACGACGTGGCTTCCGGAGACGTATCCATATAATGCGCAACACGACCGTACGGATGCATTTCCGGTACCCCGAATCGGGCCAATGCAGACCAGTGAGTCAACCGGCCGTCGCGCGTACCGGTATACTTCCACTCCTGCCTTGTCCGGCATCGTGGCCGGGTGCCTGAAAACAGAGTGGCGTGCGCGATGCGGCCCCGTAGTGTTCCGCCTCGGCGGCAGACGGGTCGCACGCATGGCGGCGAAGCTGGTGCGCCGCGCGGTGTGACCGCACGAACCACACCTTATATTCCTGGTGGATTGAATTTATGGGTTTTGAACAACTTGCCGAATTGCGGGCGCAGCTCGCAGCGAAGGCCAAGCAGGAGCGCAACGCGAAGCGGCCGGCAGCGCCGGCGGACACCGGCGCGAAGCCGAAGTCCGGCGACCAGCCGCAGCGTGGCGCCAAGCCGGCTGCGGCCGGCGGCAAAGCACCGCATCGCGCGAAGCCAGCATCGGCGAAGCCGTCGGCGCCGGTCGATCCGGTCATCGTTGCGATCGGCAAACTGCAGCGTAAGTTTCCGCGTGCGTTCCCGAAGAATCCGGCCCCCAAAGTGCCGCTCAAGGTCGGCATCTGGGACGACCTCGCGCGCGAAGCACAGGCCGTCGGGCTCAACGAAGCCGAACTGCGCGAAGCGATGTCGACGTGGTGCCGCGGCAACCGCTACTGGTCGTGCCTCGTCGAAGATGCCGTGCGGGTCGACCTGCAGGGCAACGAAGCAGGGCGCGTCACGCATGACGACGCAGCGCGGGCGCGCCGGCTGAAGGCTCGCCGCCCCGGCAAGGGCGCTGCGCAATCCGCCAAGGGCGCGCAGCAGCAGCCGAAGGCCGAGCAGCAGGCCGAGGCGGCCGCCGAGCCGCAACCGGCGAACGTGGAAGCACAAGCCGACGCAGTGCCGCAGGTCGAGCAGCAAACGGCCGGAAACGAGTAACCGGCACCGCGCGGCTGCATGCCGCGCGGCGCTGACCCGCATGCACATCGCCTGCGGCGAACGACACGACTGACTGACCTGCCTCGACAGAGGCAGGTCAGGACTCCTCCCACCGGCGCCTGACGCGCCGGGTTCTTATCTATCCCGCCTCGAACAGACCCTGCAACCGGACGAAGAAAGTTCGTCGATCGGTGCTGCACGCGCGATGTCTCGACTGTGTCGTTTGCGCGTGGACGGTACGCATGTCCGGAACGCGACGACGCTTCATCCAGTTAATTCGGTTTCCTAAAATGGCGTAATGCCGGAAGCATCGACATGGCGTGTGAGCGTTCGTGCCCGGTCGTCCTGACACGTTGACGCGCGATAATCTCGCCGGGGCACGTCGGTTCGTTCGCAAGTTGACGGGTGCGATTCAGCTTGCATTCAGAAAGGTACTGAACGCCAACTGCGACACAACCCGAAGCCGCTACCGGCGCCATTCAACGTCAATCCAGTCCGATCATGCACTCGAGACATTCCGCGATTCTCGTCGCACTCACCGCTGCCGCGCTGTTCGGCGCCGCGACACCGCTTGCCAAGGCGCTGATCGGCGCGATGTCGCCGTTCATGGTCGCCGGCCTGTTCTATCTCGGCAGCGGCGTCGGGCTCGGTATTAGTATCCTGCTTCGCCGCCTGCACAGCCGTCACGCACCGGCCGCAGACGCCGCGCCGCTGCAGCGCGCCGACCTGCCGTGGCTGGCCGGCGCGATCGCGGCGGGCGGGGTGGCCGGGCCGGCCTTGCTGATGCTCGGGCTATCGAGCACGCCGGCGGCGACGAGCGCGTTGCTGCTCAATCTCGAAGGCGTGCTGACGGCTGTCATCGCATGGGTGGTGTTTCGCGAGAACGTGGATACGCAAGTGTTCCTCGGGATGGTCGCGATCGTCGCCGGCGGCACGCTGCTGTCGTGGACGCCAGGCCGGGCCGGTGTGCCGGTCGGCGCGTTGCTGATCATCGGTGCATGCCTGTGCTGGGCGATCGACAACAACCTGACCCGCAAGGTGGCCGCGAACGATGCGATGGTCATCGCGTGCGTGAAGGGGCTGATTGCAGCGCCCGTGAACATCGGCATCGCGCTGGCGACCGGCGCGACGCTGCCGGCTCTCCCGGTCACGGCCGCCGCGATGCTGACGGGGCTCGGCGGCTACGGGATCAGCCTCGTGCTGTTCGTCGTCGCACTGCGTCATCTCGGCAGCGCGCGCACGGGCGCGTATTTCTCGATCGCGCCGTTGTTCGGCGTCGTGCTGTCGCTGCTGATCTGGCCCGCGCTGCCGCCCGCGACGTTCTGGATCGCTGCCGCGCTGATGGCGCTCGGTATCTGGCTGCACGTTCGCGAGCGGCATGAACACACGCATACGCACGAGCGGCTCGAGCACACGCACCGCCATCGGCACGACGAACATCACCAGCATGCGCACGACTTTACGTACGACGGCAACGAACCGCACACGCATCCGCACGTGCATCTGCCGATCACGCACAGCCATGCGCATTTTCCGGACATTCATCACCGGCACCGGCATTGACCGCACCACAAGTGGCGGACGAAGCGGCGCGTAAGGTAACCGTTTATGGGGCGTGCGCTGCATCGCGCTCGCATCTGTTGGCGGCGCTGCCGGGTCGTGGTCGCAACAACGGGGGCGAGCCTGGTCTTCGCTCTGGATCAACCGGGGCGGCAATCTGTCCGGATCGATCGGTGAGCCGACTCTGCCGCCCCAGGCTCTGTGCGTGGGCCGATGCGCGCGCGGTCAACCGGTCGTTTGTTCGGGAATGCCGGCTGCGAGCACGTCGTCTAAGAGCGTGCGGAAGTTCGCGAGCCGGAAGCGGCGACTGAACCAACTCGTCGCCGCATTGAATTTGCGATGCGGATGGAATTCCGGCAACGGGTCGCGGCGCTCGATGTGTATCCAGCCGCGGTCGTGCCAGGTTTCAGCGAACCCTGGTTTTTCGTAGAAGCGGAGGGCGGCTTCGAAGCCGCACGCCGGCAGGCTGGGTGGCCGCAATGCCGGCCAACGCGGCTTCTTCGAATGGCGATGCGACGAATCGAATCGGCAGCACGGGTTACGGTGGCGACTATCGCGCTTGAGGAAAGCAGAAGCCGAAATCCTCACAGCCCGGGCACCCTGGCGCCGGGCCCGGCGGCACATCGAGCGATGCCGCCACTTCCTGCGCGAGAAATTTCTTCCAGCGCAGGTGAGCGACGTTGCGTGCGGCAAGCGCGGGGAAATAGCGACCAAGCATCGCGGATACAGCGTCACGCCCGTCGAGCCCGAGATCGCGCCACAGATGATCGGGGCGCAGGCAGGCGTGCGCGATGATCGACGCGAGACAGCCGGCGTCGTCGCGGTCGACGGCGGGATTCGCGTCGTCCATCAGCCGTGCGTGCAGCGTCGCGACGAACGCAGCGTGGGTGGATGGCAGCAGCGCTGTCGCGGCCGTCGGCACGAGAGCCGCGGCGTCGGCCGCAGGCAGGCGCGGAAACTGCCGCGCCAGCACGGCGGCCAGTTGCGGATGAGACAGGCCGAGCAGCCCGAGTTCGTTGCGGCGCGCACGTGCCGCAACGAGCGTGCCGAACAGGCGTGCGTCGGGCGTGTCGGCGTTTGCGGCTGCGGACAGCAGCGACTGGAGCGCCCGTTGTCGAGCGTCATCGAACGCGGCGGTCATCGTCGGCATCGGCGCGACAGCCGCACGGTGCGATCCGCATGATCCGCACGAATGCGCGATGCCAAACGGATCGCCATCGCCATCACGATCGTCACGCGTTCACTCGACGCCGACGATCACGCTCGATGCCTTGAAGATCGCGGACGCAGCCGTGCCGCTCGCGAGGCCGAGGCGATCGACGCTGTCGTTGGTGACGATCGCGACGATCTCGGCGCCGCCCGCGGCCTTGACCACGACTTCCGAATTGACCGCCCCTTTCGTGACCGACGATACGGTGCCCGCGACGCAGTTGCGGGCCGACACCTTGCCGCTGTCGACGTCGACCATCACGATGACCGAAGACGCCTTCACGAGCGCGAACGCCTTCGAGCCGGCCGCGAGGCCCAGCGAAGCCGCGCTGCCATGGGTGATCACGGCGACGATGTCGAGGCCGTCCTGCGTCCGGAGCGTGATTTCGTCGTTGACGGCACCGGTCTTGACGGCGCTGACCTGGCCGGCGAAATGGTTGCGGGCGCTGGTTCGCATGATGGATCTCCGGAAAATGAACCGCCCGGCGGGCGGCGAGTAAGAGACGGAAAAGTGCGGACGAGTTTACCTTCAATGCCGGCCCAATGCGGCTCGGGTTTGCGATGCCCGGCATTCCGGTTGCGCACGGTCGCCCGGCTGCCCGGGGCGCCATGCGTCGGACGCTTCCGGAGAGCCCAGGCTGGCCGCGCGCGTCACCCGGCGAGTTGATCAGCGGACGGCGCGCGTAGCGCGGCAAACGCGCTCCCCGTTCTTCACCGGCAGGTTACTCGGCTGCGGTCACGGCGGCCGAGGCCGCCGACGCACCGCTTGCGGGTGCCGGCTTCGGCGTCTGTTTCGATATCTGTTTCGACGCGTCGGAGGCCGCATCGTCATCCCATCCGCCGCCGAGCGCGAGGAAGAGCCGCACTTGGTCGGCCGCGACCTGGCCTTCGGCTGCCGCCACCTGCGCCTGCACGCTCGTCAGCGTGCGCGTCGCGTCGAGGTCGGAGATGAACGACTCGCGGCCGGCCACATAGAGACGATGCGTTTCGTCGGCGGAACTGCGTGCCGATTCATAAGCCGTGCGCAGTGCTTCCGTGCGCTGCACGTCGGCCGCGTAGGTCGCGAGGCTCGACTGCGTCTCGCGCAGCGCGTTCAGCACGACACCGTCGAAGTGCGCGAGCGCGCCGCCCGTCGCGGCTTCGGCTTCGCGCACTCGCGCACGCTGGCCGTTGACGGGGAACGACCAGCTGATCAGCGGGCCGAACGACCAGCGATTCGTGTTGGACGAGAACAGATCGGCGGCGACACCGACCGAGCCGGCCGACGCACCGATGCTGATCGACGGGTACAGCGCGGCGGTCGCCACCCCGATGCGCGCGGTCGCGGCGGCGAGTTGCCGCTCGGCTTCGCGCACGTCCGGGCGGCGGCGCAGCAGCGTGGCGCCGTCGCCGATCGGAATCGGCTGGCGCAGCTTCGGCAGGCGCTCGCATTCGGCGACGGCCTTCGGCAGGTCGGCCGGCGAGCGCGCGAGCAGCGCGGCGAGCTGGTATTGAGCGACCTTGCGGCGGCCTTCGAAGCGCGGGATATCGGCGGCGAGGGTGCGCACCTGCGTCACGCCGCGCGTCACGTCGGTCTGGTTGCCGCGCCCGGCATCGCGCAGCCGCTGCGACAGCGCGACGCGCTGCTTCTGCAGCGCGAGCGACTGCTTCGCGATGGCCAGCTCGTCGCCGGCCGAGCACGATTCGACGTACGCGCGCACGACGTCGGCGACGACCGTGATGCGCGCGAGATCGCCGGCGGCCCTGACGGCCTCGCTGTCCGCGCGCGCGGCTTCGACGCCGCGCCGCAGCTTGCCGAACAGGTCGATCTCGTACGACACATTGATGCCGACCGCGCCTTCATTGACGACCGGCAGCTTGTTCTCGAGCAGGTATTGCTCGGCCGATTCCTGCGCGCGCTGCACGGCGGCTTCCGCGCCGCCCGAGAAGCCGCCCTGCTGGCTCGCGACTTCCAGCGCCGCGCGCGAGCGCGCGAGGTTGGCCGCGGCGACGCGCAGGTCGGTGTTCGACTTCAGTGCATCGCGCACGAGCGCGTTGAGCACGGGGTCGTCGTAGAGCTGCCACCAGTTGCCGGGCACGGCGTCGCGCGACACGAGCGTGCCGTTCGCGTCGTCGAGCGCGTGGTTCGCGAGCGGCGCATTCACGTACGCCTGCTGCGGCAGCGTGTAATCGGGGCCGACGGACTTGCACGCGCCGAGTGCCAGCGCAAGCGGTGCGAGCGTCGCGGCGAGGCGCAGACCATGCCGCTTCATTGCGATGCTCCTGCTGCGCTGGCGGCCGTGGCGGAAGCCGTCGAACCCGGCGCGACGGCCGACGCCGTGCCGGCGCCTGCCGGCTTCGCGTTGTCGTTGCGGCGCGTGTCGGCTTCGCGCATCGAGACGGTCGCGGTGCGGCCCGCGATCATGCGGAAATCGTCGGGCACGTCGTCGAGCACGACGCGCACCGGCACGCGTTGCGCGAGACGCACCCAGCTGAATGCCGGGTTCACGTTCGGCAGCAGGTTCGCACCCTGCGTGCGGTCGCGATCCTCGATCGCGGCGACGATGCTCTGCACGTGGCCGCGCAGCGTATGCGGTTCGCCCATCACGATGATGTCGACCGGCTGGCCGATATGGATGCCGCGCAGCTTGGTTTCCTCGAAGTAGCCGTCGACGCGGAACGAATTGCGGTCGACGACCGACAGCACCGCGCGGCCAGCCGGCACATATTCGCCGATGCGCGGCGCGCGGTCGTTCAGGTAGCCGTCTACGGGACTGACGATCGTCGTGCGCTGGAGGTTCAGCTTCGCGGTGTCGAGCGACACCTGCGCATCGGCGACGGCGGCTTCACCCTGTTCGACGCGCGTGCGGCTTTCCTCGACCTGTTCGCTCGCGACCAGGTTGCCGAGCTGCAGGTTGCGCGCGTATTCGCGCTTCGCCTGGGCGAGCGTCGCGCGACGCTGGGCGAGCGTGGCTTCGGCGAGGCGTTCCGCGAGCGTGTAGCGGGCCTGGTCGATCACGAACAGCACCTGGCCGCGCTTGACCTCCTGGTTGTCGGCGACCTGCACCGACGTGATGAGGCCCGCCACGTCCGGCGCGACCTGGATCACGTCGGCGCGCACGTGACCGTCGCGGGTCCACGGCGAGAACATGTAGTAGTTGACGATGCGCCACAGCACGACGGCCGCCACGACGACGACGATCAGGGTAAGCAGGATTTGCCCTGCCGAGAGCCAGGTTTTTTTCACGGTTAGCTAGCCACGAGATGGTGGGAAACGATCACGACGGCGGCAAACACGAACACGTAGATGCCGAGGTCGAAGATCGAACGGTGCCAGACGAGGCGGTAGAAGCCGACGCGCTCGAGCACGGCGCGCACGACGATGTTGATCAGGTAGGCGATCAGCATCAGCACGAGCGGGGCCGGCACGAATACGCCGAAGATGTCGATTTCGCCGATCATGGTCGCGGTCGGAAAGACGGATGGGAAAGCGGGATCATGCGCGTGCTCCGTCGGGCGCCTGCGGCGGCTGCCCCGCCGCGGCCGGATACAGCGACAGGCGCAGGCCGACGAGCGCGTGCAGCGTATCGCGCAGCCGGCGATGCGTGGCGGGCGTGGCCGGCGCAGCGGGCGCGGCGCCGTGTTCCGCCGGCGTGGCGCCCGGCAGGTTGCGGCCCGCGACGCGCTGCAGCGCGTCGTCGATCGTCGCGAGCAGCGCGGGCGGTGCCGGCTGGCGCGCGTTCGCGGCCGCGCAGCGTGCGTAGTGGTCGGTGACGCCGGCCAGCACGCGGTCGATCGCGTCGGGCACGTCGCCCGACAGCCGGCGGCGCGAGCGGCGCAGGTCGAGCGCATTCAGTGCGATGCGCAGGTCGCGGAAGCTCTCGATCGACGGATGACGGTGGTCGTCGGACGCGCCGAGGCGCGGCAGCAGCTGCGTGACGCGGTCGAGCATCCGTGACGCGTGGTTGCGCTGGTCGTCGAGCGGCTGCGTCGACGCGGAGCGCGCGACGTCTTCCCAGCCCGAGCGCAGCAGGCGCCGCACCGCGAGCTCGGCGCCGAACGGCCGCGTCGCACGCGTCCACACATACGCGAACAGCAGCCCGGCGACGCCCGCGAGGTTGCTGTTCAGGAACACGAAGAAATCGGCGTCGTACGCACCCTGGATGCTGATGAAGGTGGCCGTGTTCACGGCGACGAGCATCGTCACCATGTTGAACTGCGGGCGCGGCAGCAGCGTGCCGATCAGGATGAACGGGCCCGCGAACATCACGACGAGCATCGCGAAATCGTGCACGTGCGGCAGCACGACGAACAGGTACAGGCCCGCGAACACCACGCTCGCGGTCGTCGCGAGGAAGAACTTGAACACCAGCGGCGCCGGCTCGTCGAGCGCGGCGAAGAAGCTGCACGACACGGCCACGAGCGTGACGGCCGCGGCGCCGTCGTGCCACCCGGACGCGATCCACAGCCAGCTCGCGAACACGATCGCGGCGGCGACGGTCAGCGTCGAGAACAGCATCATCCCGCGATCGAAGAAGCGCTCGGTGCCGCCGAGCCGCCAGTGCCGGTAGCGCGGCTGCCAGACGCCCGATTCGTTGCCGATCAGCGCGCGCAGCGAGCGGCAGTCCTGCCAGATGTCGATGACCTGGCGCAGCCGCCACAGCGCGTTCGACAGCAGTGCGCCGTCCCAGCTCGCGAGCGCGTCGTCGGCCGGCTGCAGCGCGGCAATGCGTTCGCGCAGGCGCTCCGCGACCGGGTCGTCGGTCATGTCGCCGTCGTTGCCGGCCTTGACGGCCGGCAACGGTGCGTCGAACCATTTCGCGGCATCGGCGAGCAGGTCGTCCAGCCCGGCCGGCCGGATATGCAGGTCGCGCATCAGCGCAATCAACGGATCGGCGAGCGACGACATCAGCGGCAGGAACAGCTGCATCCGGCCCGCGAGCGCCTGCGCACGCGCGAGGATGCGCGGATGCGCATGGTCGTAGCTCAGCTGGCTCAGCAGGAATTCGAGGCCGGTGATGGTTGCCGCGAGCCGTTGCCGGCACGCGGACAGCGCCTTGCCGGCAAGGTGCCCGGACAGCGTCTCGCGGCCGTAGAACGCGGCGTCCTTGAACCACGCATCGGTGCGCTCGATCAGCGTCGGCGCGAGCCGGTTCGGGAAGATGGCGCTGCCGACCACGCTCGCGCAGACGATGCCGAGCACGATCTCCTCGGTACGCGCGATCGCGACGTCGAACACGGTGGACGGATCGGTCACGGTCGGCAACGCGACGAGCGGCATCGTATAGCCGGCGAGCATGAACACGTAGCTGCGCGCGGTGCGGTCGGAGATCGCGAGGTAGAGCAGCGTGCCGCACCAGGTGGCGACGATGATCGCGAACAGCAGCGGCGTCTCGACGAACGGCGGCACGAAGAAGATCGCGGCAGCCGCGCCAAGCGCGGTGCCGAGCGCGCGATACAGCGCCTTCGAGCGTGTCGCGCCGACGAACGGGTTCGACACGATGTAGACGCTCGCCATCGCCCAGTACGGGCGCGGCAGTTGGAAATACAGGCCGAGGTACAGCGCCAGCATCGACGCGGCGAACGTCTTGCCCGAGAACAGCCAGTCGCGAAGGCTCGGATAGGTCATGACGTGGCGTTGCCGGTGCGGGATGCGCGCGCGGCGGGTGGGGGCGATTCGGATGTATTGAATGCGTCGAGCACGCGCAGCGTCGCTTCGAGATCGGCGCGCGTGACACCCTTGAGCACCTGCGCACGCAGCACGCGCAGGTCCTCCTCCATCTTCGCGGTGACCGCGCGGCCGGCGGCCGTCAGCGAGATCGTCTTCGCGCGGCGATCGTGCGGATCCTCGTCGCGGCGCGCAAGGCCGGCCGCGCACAGCTGGTCGAGCAGGCGCACGAGCGACGGCCCTTCGATGCCGACGTGTTCGGCGAGCGTGCCTTGCCGCACGCCTTCGCCGAGGCGCCCGGCGATCAGCAGCGGTGTCGCGCAGGCCTCGGACACGTTGTACGCGTTCAGCACGCCGTCACTGGTGCGGCGCCACTTGCGGGCGGACAGCACGAGCAGGCTGCTGACGGCGAGGCGGAGGTCGTGCAGATTGGTCATGGGCGAGATGATAGGGGCAAAATAATTCGATAGCAAACTATCGTTTTTGTCACCCGTATGACACGTCGCGGCCGGCCCGTCTGAAGCAATTTAGGCGGCGTGCCGGCGGTGGTCAAGCCGCAAGGATGTCGGCCCGGCCCGCACACGGCGAGCGCGATCGAATGATCGGACGAAAGCCGTCCCGCGCGGCCACGCGGCGGGGGAGGCGGGTTCGAAGCCGGGAATCTGGAAGGGATTCGGGAAATCCGGCTTCGCGAAACGGCGCGCGGCGTGCATATTGAAGCCGTTGCAAGCCTCCCGGAGATTCCGCACGTGTCCACCCCATCCTCGCAGCCGTCCGCCCCGGCGTCGCTCGACGCGTGGCTCGGCAAGACCGAAACGCTCGGCGACGACATCACCGCGTTCCCGCTGAACGCGCTGGCCGCCACGCTCGACCGCCCGTCGCCCGGCGACGTCGTGCCGCCGATGTGGCACTGGCTCTATTTCCTGCCCGTCGCGCCGCTGGCCGAACTCGGCCCCGACGGCCACCCGAAGCGTGGCGCCTTCCTGCCGCCCGTGCCGCTGCCGCGCCGCATGTGGGCCGGCGGCCGCCTGACGTTCCATGCGCCGCTGCGCACGGGACGGCGCGCGATGCGCGAATCGACGATCGTGAACCTCGAGGACAAGACGGGCCGCAGCGGCCGGCTCGTCTTCGTGACGGTGCAGCACCGGATCGAGTGCGACGGCGTGCCGTGCGTCGAGGAGGAGCACGACATCGTCTATCGCGATGCGCCGCAGCCGGGCGCACCCGCGCCGAAGCCGATCGCGGCGCCGGCAGGCGAGGCGTGGTCGCGCACGGTCACGGCCGACGCGGTGATGCTGTTCCGCTATTCGGCGCTGACCTTCAATGGCCACCGCATCCACTACGACCGCAGCTACGTGACGCAGGAGGAAGGCTATCCGGGGCTCGTCGTGCACGGCCCGCTGATCGCGACGCTGCTCGTCGATCTCGTGCGGCGCGAACGGCCCGATGCCGCGCTCGTGAGCTTTGCGTTCCGCGCGGTGCGCCCGACGTTCGACGGGGAGCCGTTCACGCTGTGCGGCAAGCCGTCGGACGACGGCAAGACGATCGAGCTGTGGGCGAAGGATCGCGACGGCTGGCTGACGATGCAGGCCACCGCGACCGTTGCGTGACGGGCGCCGTTCCGTTCGTCCGCGTCGCGGCAGGATCCGTACGCGGACGACCGGTGGTGCCCGCCGCAGCTGCTCGGGCGGGCATGCGGGCGGGCTCCGGCGCTCGTCGCGAAACCGCTGTAAGCTGCGAGCAGGCCGCGTGCCGTCCTGCCCGACGGTGCGGCGCGCGGCCGGCCTTTCCACCTTCCACGCATCGCATCAGGAGCACGTATCTTGGCCACCTACATTGTGTTTACACGTGAAAGCACGCAGGACCAGCACGAACTCGACGTCTACCAGAGCAAGGTCGGCGCGACGCTTGCCGGGCATCCGGTCAAGGTGCTCGCCGCCTATGGCCCGCAGGAAACACTGGAGGGCGAAGGCCCGGAAGGTGTCGTGATCGTCGAGTTTCCGTCGAAGGAAGCCGCGCACGCGTGGTATCACGGCCCCGAATACCAGGACGTCGTCCAGCATCGTTTCAAGGGCGCGCGCTATCGTGCCGTGCTGGTCGAAGGCGTCTGAACGACCCGCATCGGGCGCCCGGCACGACCATGAACACATCGACCCCCGCCACTGCGACCGTCCGACCGCCGATGGGCCGCGCCACGACCGTGCTGCTCGCGATCAGCGTCGTGCTCTATCTGGTCGCCATGTTCACCGTGCCGTTCCGCACGGGCGCACCCGATCCGCATTCCTGGGCCGACGGCTGGCAGGTGCTGCTGACCGGCTGGATGGGCCTTTTCTTCGGCATCTTCGCGTGGCTCGCGAACCCGCTCGTGTTCGCGGCCTGGTGGCTGATCGCGAAGCGCCGGCGCACGCAGGCGGTCACCCTGGCCGTGCTCGCGCTGCTGTTCGGGTCGAGCTTCCTGACGCAGCATCGGATCGTCGTCAATGAAGCCGGCGGGGTCGAGCCGGTTCATCTCGATGCAATCGGCTACTGGTGCTGGCTCGCGAGTTTCGGCGTGGCCGCAATCGGCGCCGCGCTGCTGCCGGGGCGAACCGGGACGCGTGCGGCAGGTTGATGCGGGCGGCCCGCATCAGCCTGCCGCCACCGCTTATCGCACGTGCGGCTGCAATGCGCGCAACCAGTACGACACCGCCACCGCACCGCCATCCGGCGTGCCGATCGCGCGCTCGCCGAGATAACTCGCACGCCCCGCGCGCGGCGTCATCTGCGCGGTTTCCTGCGCACCGTGCTCGGCGGCTTCGACCGCCGCCGCCCATGCGCCCGCGTGATCGCGATCGTTGTCGAGCGCCCGTTCGAATGCCGCGACGGCCGGCACCAGCGCATCGAGCATCGTCCGGTCGCCGGCGTGCGCGCCGCCCAGTTCGCTGATCGAGTCCACCGCGCCGTGGAACGCCGCGGCCCAGTCGCGCGCCGACGGCTCGGCGACATCGGCCAGCCGGCGCGATGCGCGCAGCAGCGCGGTCGCGTAGAACGGCCCCGAACTGCCGGCGATGGCGCGGCGCAACGCGGCGCCGAGCGCCGCGAGCACGCCGGCCGGCGAGCCGTACGCGGTTTCCGGCAGCGCGAGGATCGCCTGTGCGGCGCGCAGCATGCTCGCACCGAGATCGCCGTCGCCGGCGGCCGCATCGAGGTCCGTCAGCGTCTGCTCATGATCGATCAGCGTCTGCGCGACCGCGTGCAGTGCCGGTTGCAGGCGCGCCGCCCACGCGCGGCCGGTCGCATCGAGCGGCGGCAGCGGCGCTTCTTGCGCAGCGGCCTCGGCCACGCGGATCTGCGTATTCACCGCGCCGCCGCCCGGCCATGCGCGCGCCTGAGTCGGCGCGTCGAGCAGCACCGCGCGTTCGTCGTTCAGCCGCAGCACGGAAATCGAGCAGCCGGGCATGTTCAATGCCGACAGGAACGTGCCGGCCCACGCGCGTGAGACGACGATGCCGCGCCGCGTCAGGTTGTCGTGCGCGGCGCGCAGCACGATGGCGAGTTCCATGTCCGGCGTCGCGCCGAGGCCGTTGACGAACAGCGCGACGCGTTCGCCGCGGTCGAGCACGAGATCGGCGACGATGCTCGACAGCAGCGTGTCGGCCAGCGCATCGGCCGGCAGCGGTGCGCGGCGTTCGACGCCTTTCTCGCCGTGGATGCCGAGGCCGAGTTCGATCTCGTGATCGCCAAGGCTGAAGCCCGACTTGTCGGCGCCGGGGATCGTGCAGCCGTCGAGCGCGACGCCCATCGTGCCCAGCTCGGCCGCCGCGTCGCGCGCGATGGCCGCGACCCGTGCGAGCGGCAGCCCGCGCGCGGCAGCCGCACCGGCGAGCTTGTGGATCAGCACGGTGCCGGCGATCCCGCGCCGCTGGCCGCGCTCGACGCGGCCGCGCAGCGAGACGTCGTCGGCGACGATCACCGTCTCGACCGGAATGCCTTCCGCGCGCGCGAGCTCGGCGGCGAGCCCGAAATTGAGCCGGTCGCCCGTGTAGTTCTTCACGATCAGCAGTGCGCCGTTCGGGCCCGCGCTGGCACGGATCGCGGCGAGCACCGCGTCGGTGGACGGCGACGTGAACACTTCGCCGCAGACGGCCGCGCTCAGCATCCCTTCGCCGACATAACCGCCGTGCGCGGGCTCGTGGCCGCTGCCGCCACCGGAGATGACGGCGACGGGGCGCTGCGCCGGCTCGGGCAGCGGCTGGCGGACGAGCACGTGCTCGTCGCCGAGGATCGCGACATGCGGCGACTGCCGCGCGATGCCTTCCAGCATTTCTCGGACGACATCGGACGGGCGGTTGACAAGCTTTTTCATGGCGACGGGTTCCGGACGGGTGAACGAGGCACGGCCGGGCCCGCACGGGCGCCGGACGGCCTTTCGTGTTGCGGAGGATCGTGCGTGCGTCCTGTCGCCGGGCCCGGGCGGTCATGCAACGGACGACCGGATGCGGGAGGGGAACGAGGCGCGCGCCTCGCGCCACGATACATCAGGTTCGAACCCTGCCGCACGGATCGCGGCGCGAAACGCGCCGGAGCGGGGCGGCGGCGTGCTCCCATGCGCGGCTACTTCATTGCCGCGATCTCCTTCGCGCGAATCAGCCTGGCGCGCAGCACGTTGCGGCTGATGCCGAGCAGCCGTGCGGCCTGGATCTGGTTGCGGTGGCTGAATTCGAACGCGACGCGCATCACGGTGTCCTCGATGCGCTCGAACAGGTTGCCGTGATCCTCGTCGAACAGCGCACGCAGCGCGCGTTCGAGTGCAGCCTGCGCGCCGGTTGCCGGGTCGGGTTCCTGCGCCGGTGCATGCACGGCGGCCGTCGCGTCGTACGACGCGAGATGCAGGTCGGCCTCCTGCAGTGCGTCGTGGCGGCTCACGAGCAGCGCGTGATGGATCACGTTCTCGAGTTCGCGGATATTGCCGGGCCAGCCGTATGCCTGGAGCCGGCGCTCGGCGCGCGGGTCGATGCTGCGCGGCCCGTAGCCGAGGCGGCTCCGGTAGTCGTCGAAGAAGTGGCGCGCGAGCGGCAGGATGTCGCCGGGGCGCTCGCGCAACGTCGGCACCGCGAGCTGCACGACGTTGAGCCGGTAGAACAGGTCGCCGCGAAACTGCCCGTGCGCGACGGCCTGCTGCAGATCGACGTTGGTCGCGGCGACCACGCGCACGTCGATCGGCACGCCCGTGCGCGAGCCGAGCCGCACGCCCGTGCGCGAGCCGAGCCGCACGACCTCGCGCTCCTGCAGCACGCGCAGCAGCTTGACCTGCATCGACAGCGGCAGGTCACCGATCTCGTCGAGAAACAGCGTGCCGCCGTTCGCGGCTTCGAACCAGCCGGGCTTCGCGCTGAACGCGCCCGTAAACGCGCCCTTCTCGTGACCGAACAGTTCGCTCTCGACGAGCGTCTCGGAGAAGGCGCCGCAGTTCACCGCGACGAACGGCCCGTTGCTGCGGCGACTGAGGCCGTGCACGTGCCGCGCGATCAGTTCCTTGCCGGTGCCGGTTTCGCCGACGATCAGCACGTTCGCGTCGCTCGGCGCGACCAGGCGAATCCGTTCGAGGAGCGCGACCGAGCGCGGATCGACGAACACCTGCGCGCGGGCGCGAATGGACGTCGCCAGCGCGGGCCGGTCGGGCAGCGTGAGCACGGGCGCGGCGTCGGGCCACGCATCGGAAGGGGAGCGGTTCACGAGTAGAAGCCCGGCGTCGGCCAGGTTCGCTTGAGCGCCCATTCGCCGATCTCGCGAATCTTGTACGCGAGCGGATCGTGGAGCGTATGGGTGCGCAGGTTGCGCCAGTGCCGGTCGAGCCGCAGCGCGCCATGCGTCGCGCGCGCGCCGGCGACGTCGAACATGCGCGTGCAGAGATCGAGCCCGGTGCGGGTGGCCGACACCTTTGCAGCGGCCGTGGCGAGCGCGACCTCGCCGCGCTCCGCATGCGTGAGCGCCGCATCGCGCGCCCACGCGGCGTCGAGGCGATCGGCCGCGCGGTCGGCGAGCACGCGCGCGGCTTCGAGCCCGACCCAGAATTCGCCGTACTGGCCGAGGATGTACGGATCGTCGCCGGTGCTCGCGACCTGCGCGCCGGGCCACGGCCGCGCTTCGTGTAGCGTGTAGTGCCGCGCGTCGCTGAACGCGGCTTCGGCGATGCCGAGATACACGTTCGTCAGCACGAGCTGCGCGACGAGCGGGCGCAGGCACGCGAACGGCGTCGACAGCGGGCCCGGGTCCGTCAGCAGTTCGTGTTCCTCGACGCGCACTTTCTCGAACGTGACCGTGCCGCTGTCGGTCTGGCGCTGGCCGATGTTGTTCCAGTCGTCGGCGATCGAGATGCCGCTGCGCTGCGTCGGCACGGCCGCGATCAGGAACGCGCGCGTCTGCGCGTCGTGCGCGGACGCGATCAGCATCTGCGAATCGAGTGCCCCCGAACAAAAGCTCTTCTGGCCGCTGAACTCGTGCCATGCGCCGCGCGAACGGCTGACCGTGCGTTCGTCGAGCGGATTCAGCGCATTGCCCCAGAACCACTGCTGGTGTGCGGTTCGCTCGAACCACGATTCCCACTGCGCGGGCGTGCCGAACAGCCGCACGGTTGCGAGCATCAGGTGATGGAAGCCGAATACGTGCGCGAGCGAACTGTCGGCGGCCGCGAGCACGCGGACCGCGTCGAACGTCGTGCGCCAGCTTGCGCCGAGGCCGCCGTAGGCGGCGGGGATGCTCAGCGCGAGGAGGCCGCTGTCGCGCAACTGGTTGCGCTCGGCCTTCGGCGTGCCGCCCTGCTGGTCGCGTTCGGCCGCAGTTCGTGCAAAGCCGGCCGCCAGGCGTCCGGCGGTTTGCAGCGCGTCGGGAGGAGCCGGTTCGTCGCGGGACGGCGCGACGACGCGCAGGCTTTCCGCGCGGGGCGATACGGAAATGGATGTCATGGCGATGAATGCGTCGGGTCGCTGCACGAAAACGGCCAGGCTGCATCGGGCATTGCCGACCGGGTGCTGCGTGATCAGCAGAGTGTTCAACGTTTTGCGCAACGCGGGAAACATCGATTTCTGATAACCAATGCCGGATTGCTGCGCTGGACGCTGCGCGCCTGCCGGAATCCGTGCGGAAGCGGAAAAATGCGTCCGCCGCACACTGCGCTGCTGATTACGCAGCAGTGCATCAGCAGCGCTGTTTCCCCCAGTTCATCGTGCTGCGGAATATGGTTGTGATGCCGTGGCTGGCACGCTTATCAACGTATGTCGATCGGCGGGTGTGCCACGACAGGCCGTCGATCGCGATGCATTTCGTCATGCAGACGATCGATTTTTCATCGCCGTCGTCGAAATGGCACGCTCCTTGCTGACCCATGACGTGGTGGGTGCATCGGCACCCGATTCGACAATGGGAATGCAACCGATGAGCAATGCAATCAACGTGGTCGCGATATCGGGCGGCCTGCAACGGCCGTCGCGCACGCTGGCGCTGACCGACGCGATCGTCGCGGCACTCGGCGCCGCGCTGCCGATCGACACGCGGCTGATCGAACTCGGCGAGATCGGCAGCCGGCTGGCCGGCGCGCTGACGCGCGCGCAGGTGCCGGCCGACCTCGACGCGCAGATCCGTGCGATCGAGACGGCCGATGCACTCGTCGTCGCGAGCCCCGTGTATCGCGCGTCGTACACGGGCCTCTTCAAGCACCTGTTCGACCTTGTGCATCACGAGGCGCTGGTCGACGTACCCGTGCTGCTCGCCGCCACCGGCGGCAGCGAGCGTCATGCGCTCGTGATCGACCATCAGCTCCGGCCGCTGTTCAGCTTCTTCCAGGCACGCACGCTGCCGATCGGCGTGTATGCGTCCGAAAGCGATTTCGACCAGTACCAGATCGCGAGCCCGGCGCTGCGTGCGCGCATCGCGCTCGCCGTCGATCGCGCGGTGCCGCAGCTGCGCCCGCATGCGCTTTCCGTCGCGGCCGCCTAGGCCGCCAGCGTTTTCCCTTCCGACCAGGACACACTCATGAGCCATTCCGACTCTTCCGCCGACGGCGTCAAGTTCGCCTACTGGGTGCCGAACGTCAGCGGCGGCCTCGTCGTCAGCACGATCGAGCAACGCACCGACTGGAGCCTCGAATACAACCAGCAGCTCGCACGCACGGCCGAGGCGGCCGGCTTCGAGTACGCGCTGAGCCAGATCCGCTTCACGGCCGGCTACGGCGCCGAATACCAGCACGAGTCGGTGTCGTTCAGCCAGGCGCTGCTGCATGCGACGACGAAGCTCAAGGTGCTCGCCGCGATCCTGCCGGGGCCGTGGCACCCGGCCGTGGTCGCGAAGCAGCTCGCGACGATCGACCATATCTCGAACGGTCGCATCGCGATCAACGTCGTGAGCGGCTGGTTCAAGGGCGAATTCACCGCGATCGGCGAGCCGTGGCTCGAGCACGACGAACGCTACCGGCGCTCGAAGGAATTCATCCAGGCGCTGAAAGGCATCTGGACGCAGGACAACTTCACGTTCAAGGGTGATTTCTACCGCTTCAACGACTACACGCTGAGCCCGAAGCCGGTGCAGAAGCCGCATCCGGAAATCTTCCAGGGCGGCAGCTCGCGCGCGGCGCGCGACAACGCGGCGAGCGTGTCGGACTGGTATTTCACGAACGGCAATACGCTGGAGAACCTGAAGGCGCAGATCGACGACATCCGTGCGAAGGCGGCGGCGAACAACCATCGCGTGCGCATCGGCGTCAACGCGTTCGTGATCGCGCGCGATACGGAGGAAGAGGCGCAGGCCGTGCTCGACGACATCATCCGGCACGCGCACGTCGAGGCCGTGCACGCGTTCGGCGATGCGGTGAAGCAGGCCGGCAAGGCGTCGCCGGAGGGTGAGGGCAACTGGGCGAAATCGACGTTCGAGGATCTCGTGCAGTACAACGACGGCTTCCGCACGAACCTGATCGGTACGCCGCAGCAGATCGCCGAACGGATCGTCGCGCTGAAGGCGATCGGCGTCGATCTCGTGCTCGCGGGGTTCCTGCATTTCATCGAGGAGGTCGAATACTTCGGCCAGCGCGTGCTGCCGCTCGTGCGCGAACTCGAGGCTCGGCGGCAGGCGGTTGCCGCGTAATGCGACGGCGCGGTGCGCGGCGGGCACGAACGCGTGCCGCGCGCCGGCCGATCGAAGGGGCGACACCGGCGGTTCTCGCGGGTCGACCCGGTTTGACGTTTCGGATATCGAAACAGGAGGTCGGCGGATGCTTCCCGGCGCCGCCGGCCGGTTCATGAGCTTTGCCGGAATCGACATGTCTACGGAAATCATCGAAGAAAACGTGCAACCGCAAGCGGGCGCCACGCCCGTTCCCGTCATCGGCTCGGATGCCGAGGCACTCGACGTCGCGCGTCAGGTCGCGGCACGGCTGGCCGAGCACGCTGCGTTGCGCGACCGCGAGCGGAAGCTGCCGTTCGACGAGATCGAACTGTTCTCGTCGAGCGGGCTGTGGGGCATCACCGTGCCGCGCGAATACGGCGGCGCGGAGGTGTCGAACGTGACGCTCGCGGAAGTGATCGCGATCGTTTCCGAGGCGGACCCGTCGCTCGGCCAGATCCCGCAGAACCACTATTGCCTGATCGAGGACATCCGCCTCGAGGGCAGCGATGCGCAGAAGCGCTTCTTCTTCGATCTCGTCCTGAAGGGCACACGCTACGGGAACGCGTTTTCCGAAGCCGGCGGCAAGAACGTGCTCGATATCCGGACGCGCGTGCATCGCGACGGCGACGCGTTCGTGCTGAACGGCCGCAAGTTCTATTCGACCGGTACGCTGTTCGCGCACTGGATTCCGGTACTCGCGCTCGACGAGTCGGACCAGGCCGTGCTCGCCTTCGTGCGGCAGGGTGCGCCGGGGCTGACCGTCGTGGATGACTGGAGCGGCTTCGGGCAGCGCACAACCGCGAGCGGCACGGTGATCGTCGAGAACGTGCGCGTGAGCCCGTTCGAAATCTTCCACACGCAGCGTTCGTACGATCGCCCGACCTTCGCGGGCCCGTTCGCGCAGATCACGACCGCCGCGATCGACCTCGGGATCGCGCGCGCCGCGCTGCAGGACACGATCGCGTTCGTGCAGCAGCATGCGCGCCCGTGGATCGACAGCGGCGTCGAGCGCGCGAGCGAGGACCCGCTGACGGTCGCGCAGATCGGCGACATCGCGTACCGCGTGCACGCGGCCGAAGCGCTGCTCGCGCGCTCGGGCCGCTTTGTCGACGCGGCGAAGCGCGAGCCGGGCGAGGAAACGGTCGCGCAGGCCGCGATCGCGGTGGGCGAGGCGAAGATCGCGACGACCGAAGTGGCGCTGCTTGCCGCGAACAAGCTGTTCGAGCTCGGCGGCAGCAAGTCGACGCTGGCGAAATACAACTTCGACCGCCACTGGCGCAACGCGCGCGTGCATACGCTGCACGACCCGGTGCGCTGGAAGTATCACGCGATCGGCAACTACTACCTCAACGGCGTGAAGCCCGCGCGCCACTCCTGGAACTGACCGGCTCGCGCCGGCCGCCGTCACCACCCTCACCATCACCACCACCACCGCCGCGGACGGCACGCACGCGGCGCCGCTTCATTCCTGACGAGGTCAATCGATGAGTCATCCAGCAAGCCCCGCGCAGGCACTGCCCGCGCAGCATGCCGCACCGCCGGCGGGCGGCCTGCGGCGCAACTACCTGAGCCTGCCCGAACTGATTGCGCAGTCGATCGGCCTCGTCGGCGTGTCCGGCGGGATCGGCGTACTGATCCCCGCCGTGTTCGCGACGGCCGGCAACGGCACGTGGCTCGCGTACCTGTTCGCGATCGTCGCGCTGCTGTTTGCGTCGTGGAGCATCTCGGTGTTCGCGCGCGATTCGGCGTCGCCGGGGGCGCTGTATGCATACGTGTCGGCCGGCATTGGGCCGGTCTGGGGCGCGATCTGCGGCTGGTCGCTGCTGATTGCCTATGCGGTGGCCGCCGCGGGCATCCTGCAGGGGACGATCAACACGTTTCTCGTGCTGGGCCGCGAGACCGGGCTGCTCGGCGGCGCGACGCCGCTCGGCGCGGTGCTCGGGCTCACGGTCGTCACCGCGTTCGCCGCGTGGTACATCGCGTTTCGCGACATCCGGCTGTCCACGCGTTTCACGCTGTTCGTCGAACTCGCGACGCTGCTGCTGATCGCCGTCGTCGTGATCGGGACGATCGCGTTCGGCGGCCATCCGGTCGATCGCGCGCAACTGACGCTCGAAGGCGTGAAGCCGACCCAGCTGCAGCTCGGGATGGTGCTCGCGCATCGGCTCGGCGCCGGCTGGGTCGGCGTGCTGATCGACGCAGGCGTGGCGTTGAGCTTCTTCGCGGCGTTCTTTTCGTCGATCAATGCGGCGGCGCGGATCGTCTATACGTTCGGGCGGCAGGGCGTGCTGCATGCGTCGACGGGCCACGCACACGAGCGCAATGCGACGCCGCACGTCGCGGTGGCGCTGATCGCGGTGCTGGCGCTGGTCACCGCGCTGGTATTCACCGCGCGCGGCACCGCGCTACTCGATTCGTATGGCTATCTCAGCTCGATTGCCACGTATGGCTGGCTGCTTGCATACGTGCTGGTGGCGATCGGCGCGCCGCTCTATCTGCGCCGCCAGCGCCGGCTTCGCGCGCGGCATGTGGCGATCAGCGTCATTGCGGTCGTGCTGCTCGCGATTCCGCTGGCCGGCAGCGTGTATCCGGTGCCGGAGGGCGTGTATGCGTGGCTGCCTTATGTGTTCGTCGCGCTGCTGGCGATCGGGCTCGGGTGGTTCCTGGTGCTGCGCGTCCGGTTTCCGGAGCGGTTGCGCGAGCTGGAGGCCGAGTTGCTGACGAAGTGACGGGGCGCGCCGTCGGACTTCGGCGCGCCGGTCGGCTGGACGGGGCTTATTCGGTCAAGTCGAAATCTTCTTCGCGGCCGTTCAGTATCGCGGTCAGTGTCCGCAGCCCGGCGTCGAGCTGGTCCATGGTCGGCGCGGCCAGTGCGAGCCTTACCGCGTTCGGTGCATGGCCGGACGAGACGGCAAACGTGGTCGACGGCGTCAGCCCGATGTCGCGCCTGGCCGCGGCCGCGACCAACGCCTGTGAGCGCCAGTGCGCCGGCAAGGTCAGCCACAGGTGGTAGCACTTGCCGTTGGTCCGGATATCGAAACCCGCGAGACGATCGATTGCCAGCGCCTGGCGCTCGCTCGCATCGATGCGCTTGAGTTGCGCGAGCTCGGCCACGGTGCCGTCGCGCATCAACCGCTGCGCGGCCGCGAATGCGAATCCCGAGGCGGTCCACCCGCCCGAGCGTACCGATGCCATGACGCTTTCGCGTAGCCGCGGCGGCGGCACGATGAATCCCAGGGTCATGCCGGGCGTGACCTTCTTGGACAGGCTGTCAATCACGATGCAGGCGTCCGGAGCGAGCGCGGCCAGTGGCGGTTCGTCGCCGAGGAAGCCGTACACGTTGTCCTCGATGACGGGAATGTCGAGCTTTTCGACCACGCGTAACAGTTCGGCGCGACGCGCGGTGCTCATCGTCATGCCCAGCGGGTTCTGGATGGCCGGCTGGACATAGATTGCCGACAGCCTGGCTTCACGGTGCGCCTTTTGCACTGCGTCGGGACGCACGCCGTCATCGTCCATCGCCAGCGGTACCAACGAGATGCCCAGTTTGGCGGCGATGCCCTTGATGAACGGGTAGGTCAGCGCTTCCACGCCGCAGCGCCCGCCTGTCGGAACGACCGCGGCCACGGCTGCGGCAATGCTTTGCCGCCCGTTGCCGGTAAACACGAGCTGGTCCGGCGACGGCGACCATTCCGGTTGCGACAGATAGGCGGCGGCTACGCTTCTGATGGCCGCGGTGCCGATACTGGTGGCCTCGCGCAGCGCGGCATCGAGTTCCGCCGGTCGGTGCAATCCGCTCAGGCTTCGTGCAATCAACGCCGTTTGATCGGGGACGCTCGGATAGTTGAATTCGAGATCGATCCGTACGCCGCGCGGCTCCCCGGGCGCCGCCGCCCCGCGCCGCGTCTCGCCCGACACGAAGGTGCCGCGGCCGACTTCACCTACCACCAGCCCGCGTCGCAAGAGCTCCGTGTAGACCCGGCCCGCCGTCGATGCGGCGATTGCATGCTGGTCGGCGAAAAGACGCTGGGGAGGCAGGCGATCGCCGGGCGCCAGTGTGCCGTTGGCGATTTGCGCGGCAATCGCGTCGGCCAGTTGCAGATACTCGGATTTGGACATGGATTGCACCGATAACAATGATTATTGCACCGAGGTCAATGTTTTTATTGCACTGAGATATGAGGCGGTGCATTCTGATTTCAGCGAGTCGATTGTACCGGGGCTGCAACGCTTGTACGACTCGGGCGGCAGGCAGTGCACCTGACCGGCGCACTGCATCGCCCCGGCATACCCATTGGAGAGGCAGTATGCATGGAACGCGTTCAACCCTGATCGCTCGCATGGCGGCGACGCAGCTTCGAGCCGGCTCGCGGCAGCCCGCCGTGTGGCGTTCCGTGTCGGCGAGTCGGCCATGACGGCCGCACCGGTCGCGGTGGGGCTGCAACTGACGCTGACCACCATCCTGATCGCGTTCGCGGGCGTGTTCGTGATCGCGTTCATGCGCGGCGCGTTCGGCGGTGGATTCGCGATCATCGGCATACCGCTGCTGTCGCTCGTGATGGACCCGGTGACCGCCGGCGGTCTGCTCGCTCCGCTGTTCATCGCGATGGATCTGTTCGCGCTGCGGTACTGGAAGCCTTCGACATGGTCGAAGCCGGATCTCGTTCTGCTGCTGCCCGGGCTGGTGATGGGTATCGGATGCGGCTATCTGGCATTTCGGTTTCTCGACCATCGGGCCATCGAACTCCTGATGGCGGCGGTCACGCTGATATTCGTCGGCCTGTGGGTGGCCGGCGGCGCGCAGCTGACGGTCCGTCCGCGTTCGCGACCGAAGGCCGTGACCGCCGGTTTCGCGTCGGGCGTCACGACGATGGTCGCGCATTCGGGCGGGCCGCCGCTCGCGATGTACCTGCTGCCGCTCGGTCTCGGCAAGGAGATGTACGCGGGAACGACGAGTCTTTTCTTTACCGTGGGCAACGCGCTCAAGGCGGTGCCCTGGATGCTGATCGTGCGGCCGACCATGAACGTCTGGGCATTGATGGCGGTCTGTCTGCTCGCCGTTCCGGCCGGCGTGGTATTGGGCTGGCGGCTGCACGGCAGGCTGGACCAGCGCCTGATCTATCGGATCTGCTACGGATTGCTGGCGGTGACCGCGCTGAAACTCTTCTGGGACGGCGTTTCCGGCTATCTCGCGTGAAGCGGGCGCACTGGCGCCCGTTCCCGGTGCCGGTGCGAAGTTCTTGCGAATGACAGGTAATCAGTAGTGCAGATGTCGTTCGTCCGACCAACAGGAGCGTGTATGTCGACTGATACTTCTTTGCGGACGCCGTCGCGGCGTCATTTCATGGGCGTAGCCGCGACCGCCGCGGTGGCAGGTTCGTTGAGCCGCCTCACGTTTGCCGAAACCGAAGCGAGCCGGGCCGTCGTGGGCGTTGCCCGACCGGCCGGCGGCGACGCGTCCGCCGTGCGCCCGCTGCGGGTGCATGCGCCGGACGTGCAACTTGCCGAGCTGCGGCGGCGGATCAACGCAACGCGCTGGCCCGAACGGGAAGCGGTCGCCGACGCATCGCAGGGCGTGCCTCTCGAGACGATGCAGAAACTCGCGCGCTATTGGGCGACCGACTACGACTGGCGCAAGGTCGAAGCGACGCTGAACGCACTTCCGCAGTTCGTCACCCGGATCGACGGGCTCGACATTCATTTCATCCACGTTCGCTCGAAACATCCGGATGCGTTGCCCGTCATCGTCACGCACGGATGGCCCGGCTCGATCATCGAGCAACTGAAGATCATCGGGCCGCTGACCGATCCGACGGTCCATGGCGGCACGGCATCGGACGCGTTCGACGTGGTGATTCCATCGTTGCCGGGCTACGGGTTCTCGGGCAAGCCCGCTGCGACCGGCTGGGATCCCGTGCGCATTGCGCGCGCGTGGATCGTCCTGATGAAACGCCTCGGATACCGGCGTTACGTGGCGCAGGGTGGCGACTGGGGTAATGCCGTGACCGAGCAGATGGCGCTGATCGCGCCGCCGGAGCTCGTCGCGATTCACACGAACATGCCGGCCGCGGTGCCGGACGATATCGCGAAGGCACTCAAGTCCGGTGAGCCCGCGCCCGCCGGTTTGCCGCCGGACGAACGGCACGCGTACGAGCAGCTCGATCGTTTCTACAGGCACGGCCTCGGTTATGCGCAGGAAATGGCGAACCGCCCGCAGACGCTGTACGGCATCGAGGATTCACCGGTCGGACTCGCCGCATGGATGCTTGACCACGACGCGAGCGGCCTCGCGCTCATCGAGCGCGTTTTCGATGGCCATACCGAGGGACTGACGCGCGACGACGTGCTCGACAACGTCACGCTCTACTGGCTGACCCGCACGGGCGTCTCGTCGGCGCGCCTGTACTGGGAGAGCAAGCTCGAATTCTTTGCGCCGAAGCATGTGACCATTCCGGTGGCCGTGAGCGTGTTTCCGGATGAAATTTACGCCGCGCCGAAGCGTTGGGCGCAGGCCGCGTATCCGAAACTGATTCACTACAACCGGTTGCCCAGTGGCGGGCATTTCGCAGCCTGGGAGCAGCCGAATGCGCTGTCGGAAGAACTGCGTGCGAGCTTCCGGTCACTGCGCTGAACGCATTCGCGCGATCGTATGATTCGCGGATCACGCCACACCTGCCATCCTCGACGCGTCGACCACCATCTGCACGCCGAGCCCGCCGAGGATGAGCCCCATCGCCCAGCGCTGGGCGAGCAGCAGCGTCGGGCGCCCGTGCAGGAACTTCGCGATGCTGCTGGAACAGATCGCCACCGTCCCGTTCGCGCAGGCGAATGCGGCGATCAGCAGCGAACCGAGAAACAGCGACTGGCCGAGCACGCTGCCGTTCCGGTAGTCGATGAACTGCGGCAGCAACGAAATGAACAGCATCGCGAGCTTCGGGTTCAGCACGCTGGTCGTCGCGCCCATCGCGAGCAGCCGCAGCGGCCGCTCGCTGGGCAACGCCCGCACCTCGAACGGCGAGCGGCCGCCGGGCCTGACGGCCTGCCATGCCAGATACAGCAGGTACGCCGCACCGACCACGGCCAGCCCGCTGCCCGCATAGGGCACGCTCATGAACAGCGTCGTGATGCCGAACGCCGCGCCGAACATGTAGAACAGATACCCGATCATCACGCCACCAAGTGAAATGAGCCCCGCCGTGCGGCCCTGCGCGATCGAGCGCGACATCACGTAGACCATGTTCGGCCCGGGCGTGACCGCGAGCATGCCGCCGATGACGAGAAACCCGTAGAGCGATCCGGACGTATGCATGTCTGACGATTCCTGCAACGAGTGAGTGCTGACGGGAATCATTGTCCGATCGTGGAGGCGAACAGTAAAACGGGATAAACTGAATCGATTGATCAGTTTTTCTGAATGCGATGAAAAAGCTCGACCTCGATGTGCTCGCGATGGTGGTGGCCGTCGCCGAATCCGGATCGTTCGCTCAGGGCGCGCAGGCCGTGCACCGGTCACCGTCGGCGGTGAGCATGCAGATCAAGGCGCTGGAAGATGCGCTCGGCAAGCCGCTCTTCATCCGCGACACGCGCAACGTGACGCCGACCGGCGAAGGCACGATGCTCGCCGAATACGGCCGCCGGATGCTGGCGATGCGCGACGAGGCCTGGGCGTCGGTCGTGCGCCCGGAGATTCGCGGCCGCGTGACGATCGGCGTGCCCGACGACTACATTTCGTCGCTGCTGCCGCAGGTGCTCGGCAAGTTCGCCGCGATGCACCCGCGTGTGGAAGTGCGCGTGATCGGCCAGCCGAGCAGCGCGCTCGTGCCGATGCTGAAGGACAACACGGTCGACCTCGCGTGCCTCACGCGGATCAAGGGCGTGACCGGCGAGCTGATCCGGCTCGAACCGCTCGTGTGGGCCGGGTCGCCGAAACGCAACGTATGGGAGGAGCGGCCGCTGCCGGTAGCCTTTTTCACGCACGGCGGCAGCATGGCGCGCGATCAGGCGGTCAAGGCGCTGAACCGGCGGAAGATCCCGTACCGGATGTCCTACGAGAGCCCGAGCCACCTCGGCCTCCTCAGCATGGTGGAGGCCGGGCTCGCGGTCGCGCCGCTGGCGCGCTGCTGCATTCCCGATCATCTCGTGCAGCTGTCGGAAAGCCACGGGCTGCCGCCGCTGGGCGAACTCGAGGTCGTGCTCGCGCGCAGCGCGCAGTCCGCGCGCCCGCCGTGCGACTACCTGGCCGAGCAGATTCTCGGCGAATGGCGTACCTGAACGCGGGCAGCCCGCCGGCGGCCGTGTTTCAGCACGACTTCAGCAGCCATTCGCGGAACGCGACGAGCGACGGCAGTGTCTCGTTCCCCGGCGGATAGACGAGGTAGTAACTGCGCTGGCTGGTGATCGCGTCGCCGATCGACACGAGTTCGTTGCGGCCCAGCTCGTCTTCCACCAGCACCTTCGGCACCAGCCCGATTCCCATCCCGGCCCGCACGGCCTGGATCAGGTGCGACGTCAGCTCGAAGCTCGGGCCGATGCGCATCTGCCGATGGTCGAGCCGATAGTGCGAAAACCACTCGGCCCACGCCTGCTGGTTGCTCGTCACGCCGAGCAGCGTCTGCTTCGCGGCCCACGCCGGCGAACGCGCGTCGGCCTTGCGGCGGCTGCCGGTGTCCGGCGGCGCGATCGCGATCAGGAACTCGTTGTACAACCGGTGCGCGTGCAGGCCCGGCCAGTCGCCCGCGCCGACGGTGATGGCCGCATCGAGGTCGTCGTTGAGGAAATCGATGGCGCCGATCCGCGAATGGAGGTGCACGGTCACGCCCGGATGCGCGGTGTAGAAGTCGTGCAGGTGCGGCAACAGCCATTTCGAGCCGAACGTCGGCAAGGTGGCGAGCCGCAGCGTGCCGGCGCCCGCCTGGTGGGACATCGCCTGAAGCGTCGCGCCGCGGATGCGCCCCAGTGCGCCGCTCAGCTCGGCGAAGTAGCGGCGCCCGACCTCGGTCAGCTTCACGGAGCGGCCCTCGCGCCGGAACAGCGGCACGCCGAGTTGATCCTCGAGCGTCTGGACTTGCCGGCTGATCGCGCTCTGGCTCAGCGACAGCTCCTCGGCCGCGCGCGTGTAGCTTTCATGCCGCGCGGCGGCCTCGAACACGAGCAGCAGCGACATGGACGGGGTGAGACGACGGTAATTCATGAGTTTTATGCAATATTCGCCGGGTGAGAATTCGTTTGTTTCTCGTAGAAATTCCAAAGATACTGGAATTCCCGGTCGCGCGGAAACTTGCCAAAAAATCATGTTTCGGAGCGCGCGAACCGGCCGGCTCCACCCACACTGCGCTTTTGCCCCATGTCGATCGCCTCGTTGCCCCGTCCCGCCAGCCCGCCCGCGAATGCGTACCGTGACTTTCTCGCCGCGCTGCGGGCCGCCGGATTCGCCGGGGAGATCCGCGCGGACCATGCGAACCGGACGGTGCAGGCCACCGACAACTCGATCTACCAGCGCCTGCCGCAAGCGGTGATCTGCCCCGCGCATGCCGACGACGTCCAGCTGCTGGCACGGCTGCTCGCCGAGCCCGCGCATCGCGACGTCGCGGTGGCCGCGCGCGGCGGCGGCACGGGCACCAACGGGCAGTCGTTGACCGACGGCGTGGTCGTCGACCTGTCGCGGAACATGACCCGGATCCTCGAAATCGACGTCGAGCGCCGCTGGGTGCGCGTGCAGGCGGGCGTCGTCAAGGATCAGCTCAATGCGGCGCTGAAGCCGCACGGGCTGTTTTTCGCGCCGGAACTGTCGACGTCGAACCGCGCGACCGTCGGCGGGATGATCAACACCGACGCGAGCGGGCAGGGCAGCTGCACGTACGGCAAGACGCGCGATCACGTGCTCGAACTGGATTTCGTGCTGATGGGCGGCGAGCGGCTGCACAGCGACGCACTCGATGACGAAGAACTGGAGCGCCGCTGCGCGCGGCAGGACCGCATCGGCAAGGTCTACCGCACCGCGCGACGCATCAGCGACGACAAGGCCGCGCTGATCGAAGCGAAGTTTCCGAAGCTCAACCGCTGCCTGACCGGCTACGACCTCGCGCACCTGCGCGAACCCGATGGCCGCTTCAACCTGAACAGCGTGCTGTGCGGCGCCGAAGGTTCGCTCGGCTTCGTCGTCGAGGCGAAACTCAACGTGCTGCCGATCCCGAAGTATTCGGTGCTGGTCAACGTGCGCTACGCGGGCTTCATGGATGCGCTGCGCGACGCGCGCGCACTGCTCGCGCACGCGCCGCTGTCGATCGAGACGGTCGACTCGAAGGTGCTGATGCTCGCGATGAAGGACTTCGTGTGGAGCAGCGTCGCCGAGTATTTCCCGCAGGACGACGCGCGTCCGACGCTCGGCATCAACCTGATCGAATTCAGCGGCGACGACGCGGACGACGTCGACGCACGCGTGCGTGCGTTCGTCGAGCATCTGCGCACCGATACCGGCGTGGAGCGCCTGGGCCACACGCTCGCGGCCGGCGACGACGCGGTGAAGCGCGTGTATGCGATGCGCAAGCGCGCGGTCGGCCTGCTCGGCAACGTGCAGGGCGAGGCGCGCCCGCAGCCGTTCGTCGAGGACACCGCAGTGCCGCCCGAGAACCTCGCCGCGTACATCGCCGAATTCCGCGCGCTGCTCGACGGCCACGGGCTGCAATACGGGATGTTCGGCCACGTCGACGCGGGCGTGCTGCACGTGCGCCCGGCGCTCGACATGAAGGACCCGAAGCAGGCGGCGCTGGTGCGGCCCGTGTCGGATGCGGTGGCCGAACTCACGCAGCGCCACGGCGGCCTGCTGTGGGGCGAGCACGGCAAGGGCGTGCGCTCCGAATATGCGCCGGCGTTCTTCGGCGAGCTGTATCCGTCGCTGCAGCAGCTGAAGGCCGCGTTCGATCCGCACAACCAGTTCAACCCGGGCAAGATCGCGACGCCGCCGGATCACACGATGCGGCTGCTGAAGATCGACGAAGTGCCGACGCGCGGCGACCACGACCGGCAGATCGACGAGCGCGTGTGGCAGAGCTACGGCACGGCGATGCACTGCAACGGCAACGGCGCGTGCTACAACTTCGATCCGGACGACGCGATGTGCCCGTCGTGGAAGGCGACGCGCGAACGCGTGCAGTCGCCGAAGGGGCGTGCGTCGCTGATGCGCGAATGGCTGCGCCTGCAAGGGCAGGCCGGCGTCGACGTCGTCGCGGCGGCGCGCGCACGGCAGCCGTTCCTGCGCGGCCTGGCCGCGCGCTGGCGCAACAGCCGCGCGGCGCGCAACGGCGAGGCCGATTTCTCGCACGAGGTGTACGACGCAATGGCCGGCTGCCTCGCGTGCAAATCGTGCGCCGGGCAGTGCCCGGTCAAGGTCAACGTGCCCGAATTCCGCTCGCGGTTTCTCGAGCTGTATCACCAGCGCTACCTGCGGCCGGTGCGCGACTACCTGATCGGCTCGCTCGAATTCACGATGCCGTGGATGGCGCGCGTGCCCGCGCTGTACAACGGGCTGATGCGCGCCGGTTGGGTGCGCACGCTGCTCGAGCGACACGTCGGCATGGTCGACAGCCCGCTCCTGAGCCGCTTCGATCTCGCGGCCGTGATCCGCGAATGGCGCGTGAAGCCGGCCGACCCGCGGGCGCTCGCCGCGCTGAGCGACGCGCAGCGCGCACGCAGCGTCGTCATCGTGCAGGACACGTTCACGCGCTATTTCGATACCGAGCAGCTGGCGACGCTGATCGAGCTGGCGGCGCGCACGGGTTTTCAGGTGTGGCTCGCGCCGCTCGCGCCGAACGGCAAGGCGCTGCACGTGCAAGGCTTCTTGCGCGCGTTCGAGAAGGCGGCGATCCGCAATGCCGGGCAGCTGGCGGCGCTGGCGCGCTCGGGTGTCGCGCTGGTCGGCCTCGATCCGGCGATGACGCTCACGTATCGGCAGGAATACCTGAAGGTGACGGGGCTCGCCGATGTGCCGAAGGTGGCGCTGCCGCAGGAATGGTTGCTGCAGGCGCTGCCGGAAGCGGATGCGGGCGGCGGGCCGCGCGTCGCCGGTTCTTACCGGTTGCTGCCGCACTGCACCGAGAAGACCAATGCACCCGACAGCGGCAAGCAATGGGCACAGGTGTTTGCACGACGCGGGCTGCGTTTGCAGGTGCAGGCAACCGGGTGCTGCGGGATGTCGGGCACCTACGGGCACGAAGCGCGCAATCTCGAGACGTCGAAGTCGATCTATGCGCAGTCGTGGGCGGCGCACGTCGATGCGGCGGATGTGGAGGGCGAGGCGCTGGCGACCGGCTATTCATGCCGCAGCCAGGTGAAGCGGATGTCTTCGAAGCAGGTGCGCCATCCGTTGCAGGCGCTGCTCGATCACGTGCGGGCGGCGGGAGGATGATCGGGCGTCGCATGGCGCGGTGCCCGTGAGACGACTTCCGTTCCGGCGTTGAGCGACAAGCGGCAAGCGTTGAGCCGCTGTCGACGCATGCCTGCGCTCAGGCGTCGGTCTTCGTCGTTTTTCTGGAGCGCGGCTTGTCCGCCGCAGGAAATACGCCGCCGCCGCGCGGCCGTTTCGGTTCGATCCGCATCTGCCGGATCACGCGCCGGAAATCGATCTCGTGCGCGGCCAGCGTGCCGATCAGTTTCGCGATGACCGCGAGGTGGGACGGGACGGTGCCCTTGCTCGAATAGTTCGTGATCGAACTTTCGTTCATCCGGATCAGGCGGGCGAACTCGCGCGCCGTCAACTGTGCCTTCCTCAACTCCTGTTGGAATTCCGCATACGCCATTGCGCACATGATGCTTCGTCTCCGTGAATCAGAAATCGGCCCGCGCGGCGCCGGCGCCGACGGGTGGCGTTCCCGTCGTGCCGGCGCCGCGGCGGGTTACATCTTCACCTGGTCGAGGAAGGTCTTCTTGCCGCTCTTGTAACCGTAGATCGAGATGATCCCGTGCGTCAGGTCGCCCTTCGCATCGAAGGTCGTCGTGCCGATCACGCCGTCGTACTTCGTCGCCGGCATCGCCGCGAGGATCTTCGCCGGGTCGGTCGAGTTCGCGCGCTTCATCGCGTCCACAGCGATGTAGACCGCGTCATACGCGAACGGCGCATCGAACTTGATGCCCTGGTTGAAGCGCTTCTGGTACTTCGCGAGGAAGTCCGCGCCGCCCGGCATCTTCTCGAGCGCGGCGCCTGCCTGCGAGCACAGCACGTTGTCGGCCGCCGGGCCGGCCAGTTCGGCCAGCGAGTCGGTGCACACGCCGTCGCCCGACAGGATCTTCGCGCGCAGGCCGAGCTGCTTCGCCTGCTTCGCGAGCGGGCCGCCGGTGGCGTCCATGCCGCCGTACATGATCGCGTCCGGGTTCTCGCCCTTGACCTTCGTCAGGATCGCGCGGAAGTCGACGGCCTTGTCGTTGGTCGCGTCATGCGACAGCACCTTCAGGCCGAGCGCCTTCGCCTTCTTCTCGAACTCGTTCGCGAGGCCCTGGCCGTACGCGGTCGAATCGTCGATCACCGCGACGCTCTTCACGCCTTTCGCCTGCGCGTAGCTCGCGAGCGCCGGGCCTTGCTGCGCGTCGGTCGCGACCACGCGGTACGTCGTCTTGAAGCCCTGCTGCGTGTAGGTCGGGTTCGTGGCCGACGGCGAGATCTGCACGATGCCCGCGTCGCTGTAGATCTTCGACGCCGGGATCGACGTGCCCGAGTTCAGGTGGCCGATCACGGCGACGACCTTGTCGTCGACGAGCTTCTGCGCAACCTGCGTGGCCTGCCGCGGGTCGGCCGCGTCATCCTGCGCATCGAGTTGCAGCGTGATCTTCTTGCCGCCGATCGTCAGGCCCTTCGCATTGATTTCCTCGACCGCGAGGCGCGCGCCGTTCTCGTTGTCCTTGCCGAGGTGCGAGATGCCACCCGTCGTCGGTTCGACGCTGCCGATCTTGACGACCTGGTCGGCCATCGCGCCCGACGCGGCCGCGAATGCGGCGGCAGCCAGTGCGACGGTGATCAGGGGTTTGCAGCGCATGCCGACAGTGCTTCGTTCCATCTGCCATCTCCGATTTGAATGATCTTTCTATTGGACGTCTCGACCGTCCGACGGCGAGGCCGGGGCGATCGGATGAGTCTCCATACCCGTCATGGGTTTCACTTGCATCGTGTCCTGCCCGTCGGCGTGATGCCCGGATGAGCGGCCCGGGGCCTGACAGCGCGCAATTCGTATGAATATATATGAAGCCGATTTTGCGCGCTGCAGCGAATCGCGTCACGGGGCCGGTGCGGCAAGGCCGGCGCCCGAAATCCGAAGGCGCCGGATGCCGGAAATCGTGCGCCGCGGCACGCGATGGATTGCGATTCGCTGTCGACGGCCTTACGGCCGCATCCATTATTCGGCCGGCGGCCGGGACGAAGCCATGGACACTGATGCGCGGTCAATCCGGAACTGTTCGGTCGATTTGTCTGCACAGTTTGGAACGTTGTGATTGCGCATCCGGTTGAGCTGCCGGGTTTCATCGGGATCGATGCCCCTATTGATGCAACTAACGGTCAAGCCCCGGCGGCGCTGGCGAACTGGCGCGAGTCGATAGCCCGCGCCATCCGATCGGCTTTGCAGATGTCGGGGTTCATCCGACCGGTTCGCTTGCGGATCGTCGGGCCGACTGTGCCGGCCCGATGCGGCGTTGCGCCTAAGCGCGTCCGCGCAACGCCACGAAGATCACGCCGGCGATCGCCAGCAGGCCGCCGCACACCGTCTCGATCCCGGGCCGCTCGCCCGTCAGCGCCATCGACAGGGCCGTCGCGACCGCCGGCGTTAGATAGAGGAAGTTGGCGGCGCGTGCCGCGCCGAAGTAGCCGAGTGCGAAGGTCCAGGTCGCGTAACCCAGCGCGGCCGGGAAGATGCCGAGCATCAGGACGGCCAGCGTCGTGTCGCGCGATCCGCTCTCCAGCGCCCCGAGCGCGCCGGGCAGCCACGGCGTGAGCAGCAGCGCGCCGGCCAGCAGCGTGTAAGCGGTGCAGGCCAGCGCGCCGTATACCGGAATCAGCCGCCGCTGCAGCACGAAATAGCTGGCCGAACACAGGGCCGCGCCGAGAATCAGCGTGCTGCCCGCGCCGAGGACGAGGCCGCCCGGCTGCCCGCGCGCGATTACTGCGATGCCGGCGAGGCTGACGAGCGAGCCGAGCCAGCCCCAGCGATTGAAGCGCTCGCCGAGAAACACGGCGGCCAGCAGGGCCGTGAAGATCGGCAGGGTGTTCACGATGAAGCTCGCCGCGCCGGCCGACACGGTTTGCTCGCCGGTATTGAGCAGCGCGTTGTACAGCGCGATGCCGAGAAAGCCGCACAGCAGGAAGCGCAGCGCATCGCTCCGGGTCGGCACGCGCGGCCGCCGCGCCACCAGCCACGCGACGATCAGCACGGCCGCGGTGGCGAAGCGTGCCGCCGCGAGCTGAAGCGGGGTAAGGCCATGCAGGCCGATCCGGATGAACGGGAAAGCGGACGCCCACGAAACGATCGTGAAGGCGACCGCGCCGGCCGCGACCAGCGGCTGCCGCGCAGCGCGCGACGACGGTGTGAAGAGTGTGTTCATGCGGCGATGATGCGGCGTCGCGAGATGTTAAGCTAGCGCACAGATCAGCATCCGGATATGAAGATGATTCACAGCTCGAGCCGGCGGCCGGTCGGCGCTTCGCCCCGCGCGAAACAGGGCGCGGCGGCGTTGCCCGCCGCGGCGCCGACGCCGGCGCCGGGTTCGCGGCCGCCGCTCGCGAGCCTGGAGACGGTGTGCACGGTCGCGCGCGAGGGTTCGTTCCTGGCCGCCGCCGACGTCTCCGGCGTGACGCACGGCGCGATCAGCCGGCGGGTGGCCGCCGTTGAAAACTGGCTCGGCCTGAAGTTGTTCGAACGTCATGCGCGCGGCGTGCGCCTGACGCCGGACGGGCAGCGCTTCGTCGGCCGGATCGAACAGGCGTTCGCGATCATCGACAGTGCGGCCGATCAGTGGCGTTCGCCGCGTGCGCCGCGACTGGTCAGGATGAGCGTGGTGCCGGCATTCGCGCAGCTGTGGCTGTTCGAGCGGCAGCATGCGCTCGAGAGCGAGGCACCCGCGTTGCAGATCGAACTCGGCATCGATCTTCGCAACGTGGATATCGCCGGCGGCGAAGCGGACCTGTCGGTCCGGTACGGGCGCGGCAACTGGCGCCAGCTCGAAACCCGTGCGTTCATGCCGGAGCGGCTCTATCCGGTCGCGCATCCGCGGCTCGCCGCGCAACTGGCTGCGGAGCGCCGCCGGCGCGGCGATGCCGCGTTGCTCGACATGCCGTTGCTGCACGATTCCGATGTGACCGGCTGGCGCACGTGGTTCGATGCGTTGGGCGTGCCGTTCAAGCCGCGCGCGCAGGATCGCCGGTTCGAGGATTACAACCTCGTGCTGGCCGCGGCCGAGGCAGGGCTCGGGGTGGCGCTGGCGCGCGTACCGCTTGCCGACGCCTATCTCAAGCGCAGCGAACTCGTGCGCGTGAGCCGCCGCGAGGTCGATTCGGTGCTCCGGTATTACTTCGTGCACGCGAAGGGGGAGAATCGGCCGGAGGTGCTGGCGTTGATGGAGCGGATGCGGGCGGCGGTGGCGGCCGGCAACTGATCGAAATGGAAATGGTCGTGGCGACCCGCCACGGCGGGCCGGCTGGTGCGAAGGACGCGGTGCGCGATTCGAGGCACTAGGCCGGCGGCGCCGGATCGACGACAATGCGTCCGCGAAAAACGATGAGGTGGAGAGATGAACGAAAATCGAAAATGTATGCACCCGTGCGGGTGCAAGCGAGGTCAACAATGAACAGGCCGGACAAATCGTCGAAAGCGCGTGCAGCGCTCGACCAGCTGTTTTCGGGCATGGCGCCCACGGACGAGACGCGCGCGTCGCGTCCCGGCAATCCGTTCGAAGCGAACGCAAACGAGGCATCCGCCGGCACGGGCGTGCGCGGCGGGATCGAAGTCACGCTGTCGACCCGGATTCAGCTGCGCGGTTATCCGAATGCGGACGCATTCATGAAGCGCATGGCCGAAGCGTGGGGGCTGGATTGGGGGATGTACGACAGCGTCAAGGCCATCGCGACGCTGCCCGCCGGATGGCGAGCGCGCCGGCTTCCGGAAGTCACGCAGATCGTCGACGGGCACGACGTGCTGCGCGCGGAGAGCAGCCTGCAGGGCGGCGAGATGTCGTACCTGAAAGTGCATCCGCGGTACTACATCGACGCACGCAAGGGGTTCGGCTGGGGCAAGTCGTCGAAGGCGTCCGACGATCCGGATCTCGACGGCCCCGACTGGAACTGCTTCGTGGTCGATCGCGAGAAGTCCGTCGAAGTGCATGAATTGACGACCTCGTCGCTGAAAGCCGACATGGACAACGCACGGGCGACGTTGCTGAAATGGCTGGACGAAAACTATCCGAAGCATCGCGATCCGTTCGCTTACTGGACGGATTGCGAACGGGCGTCGTGATGTGGCGTGGCTGCCCGGTTCGGCATCGCGGGCACATGCTGCCCGACCGGCGCCGGAGCGGGGGCGGCATACGCTGCTTCGATTCCTCGGCTGGTTGCGCCGGGGGCGCCAATTGAAACGCGCCAGTGTCGTCCCGATTCTCTGGGCGGCATTCGCCGCGGCGGTCGGCTCGACCGTCGTCGAGCTGCTGCTCTGGCCGATCGCCGGCGATGATGCGATCGGGAACCTGCTGCGCGACGCACGTCTCACGGCCGCCATCGTGATGGGGCGCCGCGTGCTCGACGCGTCCGCCGGCTTCGATCCGCTGGTCATGGCGGTGGCGACCCTCGTGCATATGGTGCTGTCGCTGGTCTATGCGGCGGTGCTGGCGAAAACGATCCGCACCCTGTCGTTCGCGGCCGCGCTACTCGCAGGCGGTGCGTTCGGCCTCATCCTGTACGGCGTCAACCTGTACGCCTTCACAGCGATCTTCCCGTGGTTCATTCCGGTTCGTGGTGCGATCACGCTGGTGGCCCATCTGGTATTCGGGATCACGGCGGCAGCGGCCTACCGCTTCGCGAGGCGCTAGGCCGGCGCCAGCCGCCAGCCGCGGCATCGACTGTCGAAGGCTCCCGCGTTGATCAATCGCACCAGACCCCTGGAATAAGCACGCGCGCCGCATCGTTTAGCCGGCAGGAGACCCTGTACGTAGCGGCGGCGCGTTACCGCCGCGTGGTGAATCGTGCGTGAGCGATTCGATGTGTCGGGCACCGCCAACGGTGCCCGCGATCTAGCGGTCGGGGGCAATCAGGAGCCGATCATGGGCAACTTGTTTCGATCCGGGATAGGTATCGTCTGTCTCGGCTGTTCCGCGGCGGTCTTCGCGCAAACGTACGACGATCTGGCGGACGACACGGCCAACTGCCGTGCAGTCGTCGCGCGAGCGAACATCGACGGCACGGACCAGCAAATCGTGGGGCGTGCGTGCCTGCAGGACGACGGCACATGGCAGTTCGTGCAGAGTCCCGATGGTAGTGTTTTATGGTATCCGGCGGTGGACTACCCGTATGCCGACCTTGGGTACTGGGGGCCGCCGCTTTTCATCGGCGCGGGCGTGGGCTTCGTCTTCATCGATCGTTTCCACCACTTCCACCATTTCGATCCGGTCGTTCACGTCAACGGGATGGAACATCGCCGCTTCGGCGTGCCGACCGGTGCCGGTTTTCACCATGGCGCGTTCCCGGTCGGCGCGCATCGCGAATTCGGCGGAATGCATGGGTTCGGCGGCATGGGCGGAGCGGGGGGCATGCGGCGACATTAGGCTCGCATTTCCGGCTTGATCGTGCGCCTTCTTCCAGCTGCGTCAGGCATGGGTGCGCTTACAGGATCGACGCGAGTCTCGGCACCCGGAGCAGGAGGCCGGCAATCAGGTAGCACGTGACGCAAGCGACACCGCCGGTCACGGCGAATTTCAGGAACGGCGACACCGGCACGGTTCGCCACACGAGAGCGATACCCACCAGCACCGGGGGATGGATGATGTAGATCGTGTACGCGCGCCGGGACAGCGACTGCCATGCGCCCGTCAGTCGATCGAAGCGCCGCTGGAAACGGCTGGCAAGAAACAGGCTCGTTCCCCACGCGACCAGCGGCTCCCAGAATGCGTAGATCACCTCCTGCGGGTGGCCGCGCAATGCAGGAACGTGCTTGGCGAGCAGGTAAGCGACCGGCAGGACAGGGAGTGCCAGCAGTGCGATGCGCCACCACAGTCTGACCTGCCGTGCCGGCAGATGCTCGATCCAGTGCACGCGCGCGGTCCGGCACCCGGCTGCGTACAACACGACGTAGCTCGCGAAGTAGCCGAGCTGCAGCCCCCATACGTTGATACCTACCGGCCATCGGGACCGCAACGCCAGTGCCGCGATACCCGTGAGCAACGCCGCGGCGGCCAACGTCCTGTCGGACGGAAAGGGGTTGCGGGCGGGGCGGTTCGTATCGCGCGCCACGGTGCGCCGGAAGGCGATGTGCCAGAGTGCTGCAGCTGCGCTGAACATCAGCAGCGCCTCGGCGAACCACATCGGGCCGTTCTCGAACGTGCCTTTCCGCCACAGGCGACCCAGCGTATCCGCGAACGGGTGGCCTGCGCCCGATTGCGCCAGGGCGATCGTTGCCGGGCCGATCACGAAGCCGTACACCAGCAGAGGCAGGCCGAGCCTGATGAACCGGTCGGCGAGGAAACGGGCGGCGCCCTTTCGATCGATGGATGGCGACGTGTAATAGCCGGCCAGGAAAAAGAACAGGCCCATGAAAAAGGCCTGATTGATCGCGCAGAAGAGCGTCAGCAGTGCGGATTCCACGGACGGCCCGGCAGCCACCTCGTGGTAGTACCACCCGCCGAGCGCGCCGTATGTGATCGCGCAGTGGTGAAAGACCACCAGCAACGTCAGGCACGCGCGCAACGCGTCGAGGCCGGCGTTTCGATGGACGGCTGCCGCCGTGTCCTGCCGAGAAGCGAAGTCGACCGGGACGTCCTGAGCGCTCATCACGTTGCCTGCGTGGTTGGTCAGCGATGACCCGCCTGGCGACGATCCTGGTCGCGACGACGCATGCGAATCCGGCGGGCGTACAGGTCGGCACCCTACACCGTTGTTCTTACAACCATCCAACAAGCCGCCCCGCCGTTGGCGCGGCGCCCGCTCAGTCGAGCTTGCCGCGCAGGTCGTCGAACGGAATCATCACGTGCGTGCGATACGCGGGCCGCGCTTTCAGCCGTTCGTACCACGCTTGCACGTGCGGCAGGTCCGGCCGGGCGATGTCGAGCTCGAAATAGCGATACAGATGCGTGCCGGCCGCGATGTCGGCGAGCGTGAGCGTGTCGCCCGCGAGAAACGGTTGCCCGGCCAGCACCGCATCGAGCGTCCGGAAGTATTGCGCGCACTGCGCGATGCTTTGCTCGACGCGCGCCGTGTCGCGCTGCTCGGGCGGCGTCCGGTAGAAGCCCCGGAACACGCCGTTCAGGAACGTCGGCTGCAGCGTGGTTTGCGACCAGTCCATCCAGCGGTCGGCGCGCGACTGTTCGGCCGGATCGTCGTGCCAGAAACCGGGGCGCCCGTAACGCGCGGCGAGGTAGCGCAGGATGCTGTGCGATTCCCAGACGACCGTGCCGCCGTCGTCGATCACGGGCACGCGCCCGTGCGGGTTCATCGCGAGAAAACCGGGCGTGTCGAGCACGCCGAACTGCCCGCCGGCCGGCACGTGCCGATGCTCAAGCGCGAGCTCGTCGACAAGCCACATCACCTTCTGGACGTTGAATGCATTGCGGCGCCCCCATACGGTCAGCATGCCGGCCTCCTTGTGTCGTGCGGAACTTGAACGCGGACAGTGTAAACGCCGCAGGCGCGCACCGCGGTGCGCGCCTGCCGGCTGTCGTCCGTCGCTGTCGTCGCCTGGCGGCGACGCGATCAGAACTTGTGGCGAATCCCGACGATCGCGAGTTCCTGCGTATCGGTGCCGGAGTTCACGCCGTACGAGCCGACCGACGCGGCGGCCTTCACGACCGCGCCGTTCGCGTTGAGCGTGTTGCCGCTCGCCTTCTGGTAGCCGAACAGCGCATACAGGTCGGTGCGCTTCGACAGCGAGTAGTCCGCGCCGAGGTTGACCTGGTTGTAGTGTGCGGAAGACGGGCCCGTCAGCGACGTGTAGTTGTAGCCGACACCCGCGCGCAGCGCCGGCGAGAACTGCCAGTTGAAGAACGCGGAGCCGTTGTTGAACTTCGCGTTCTGGCTGAATGCCGACAGCGTGTCCGCGCCGTACTGCGTATTCGAATACGCGAGGCCGAAGGTGGCGGGCCCGGCCACGTACTGGCCGGCCACACGCACGATCTGGATCGACTTCGCGCTCGAGAAGCCCTGGTTGATCACGGTGTTGAACAGCGTGTCCGAGCTGCTCGACCACGTGCGCACGCCGTTCGCGACCGAGGAGCCGCCGTTCGCGTAGAAGAAGCCGGCGCCGAGCGACAGCGGGCCGTTCGCGTAGCTTGCGCCGAAGCTGTACGTGCGGCCGCTGCCGGTGGCGCCCGCGACGCCGCCGAAGCCGTACAGGCCCTCGAACTGGAAGCCCGAGATCAGCGGGCTCGTGTATTTCACCGAGTTGCTGACGCGCAGGCTGTTGTCGTAGTTGTCGAGGTCGCCCGGCGTCGCGAACACGCCGCCGAAGTAGTTGTCCTGCGTGAGGCCCTGCACGAGGTCGACGACCGGATCGTACTGGCGGCCGAGCGTGACGGTACCGTACGTGCTGCTTGCGAGGCCGACGACGGCCTTGCGGCCGAATTCGCGTCCACCCTGGCCGAGTGCGCCCGTGCCGATGTTGAAGCCGTTCTCGAGCTGGAACAGCGCGGCCAGGCCGCCGCCGAGATCCTCGGTGCCGCGCAGCCCCCAGCGGCTGCCGGACAGGTTGCCGCTGCTGAACTTGACGAGGCTCGACGCGTTGCTGCCGTTCGCGTTCTGCGCGTTGTGGACATAGGCGATGCCCGCATCGGCGATGCCGTACAGCGTGACGCTGCTTTGCGCGTGGGCGCCGGCGGCGAAGAGCGCGGCCGGCAGCGCGAGCAGTGCGAATGAACGGACTGGTTTCATTGTTGGATTCCCCGTTGGTCGATTGGTCTGACGAGTCGGTGAACGATACGGACAGCACATCGTCGAGGGAACCAATAAATTGTCGGATCGTTATGAGGCGGCGCGGAGATGGATGCGCGCGCAACCGGCCGGTGGCCGGTGCATGGAGACGTTATGCGTCATACGCTGGATGAACGATGCGCACATGCGCATCGCGACGTCGGCTGCAGGGCATTCACTGTGCGCGCGATCCTGCGCGCGGGTCAGTGGTGTTGGTTGCCGGCTCCGAACAGGCGCGGCTGCGCGGCGTTCAACGCGTCGTCCGCTTCCGGCTGCCACGGGAAAACCCCGTCCCGGTCGGGCCACAGCAACTGGACGCACGGGAACGCGTCGTTGCCGTAGAACCAGCGGTTCCAGCCGAGATGGGCTTCGTAGTGCGCCTTCTCGACCGGCATCAGCAGCGCGTTCGCGTTGCCGAAGACGGAATCCGTGACCTCGCCGACCGGCGGCGGCGTGCCGGCTGCGACCATCCGGTAGACGTCCCACAGCACGTCATGGACGATGCGCGCCGGCATCGAGAACACGATGAGTTCCGGAAAACCGTGGTTGACCCACAGCCCGGTCGTGAAAGAAAACTCGGGTGCGTCCCCTTCCGCGAACACTTCCGTGCGGAACCACCCGTGCTGACGAATCCGCTGCACGAATCGCTGCTCGTCTTCCTCGAGCACCGAATCGGGCGCGTCGAGCGCGGTGGCGATATCCGGTCGCGTGGTCATGCGGGGCTCCTTGGATCTGCGTCGGGCGACGGGAAGCCGGGGGCTGGTATCCCGCCGGCGGGAATGCGACCGTGGCCGAACCGGGCGGCGATCGCCGTGCGCCATGTTGCCACAGCGGTCCCGCCTACTGCTCCGCCTTCTCCACCTCCGCCGTTTCGCCGAGGAACCCGCCGCTCTGGTGCGCCCACAGCGCCGCATAGATGCCGCCGGCCTGCAGCAGTTGCTGGTGCGTGCCTTCCTCGACGATGCGCCCTTCGTCGAGCACGATCAGCCGGTCCATCGCCGCGATGGTCGACAGCCGGTGCGCGATCGCGATCACCGTCTTGCCGCTCATCAGGCCGTCGAGGCTGCGCTGGATCGCGACTTCGACCTCGGAATCGAGCGCGCTGGTCGCTTCGTCGAGCACGAGGATCGGCGCGTCCTTGAGCATCACGCGCGCGATCGCGACGCGCTGCCGCTGGCCGCCCGACAGCTTCACGCCGCGTTCGCCGACCTCGACGTCGTAGCCGCTGCGGCCGTGGCGGTCGCGCAGCCGGTCGATGAATTCGGACGCCTCCGCGCGCACGGCCGCATCGTGCATCTCGCGCTCGGTGGCGTCGGGGCGCCCGTACAGGATGTTCTCGCGCATCGTCCGGTGCAGCAGCGACGTATCCTGCGTGACCATCCCGATCGCGCCGCGCAGGCTGTCCTGCGTGACGTGCGCGATGTCCTGCCCATCGATCCGGATCGTGCCGCCGCCCACGTCGTAGAAGCGCAGCAGCAGGTTCACGAGCGTCGACTTGCCGGCACCCGAGCGGCCGATCAGGCCGATCCGCTCGCCGGGCCGGATCGTCAGGTTCAACCCGTCGAACACGGCACGGTCGTTGTCCTCGTGCGCGAACTGCACGTTGTCGAACACGATCCCGCCGCGCTGCACCGCGAGCGGCTTCGCATCGGGCGCGTCGACCACGCTGCGCACCTTCGTCAGCGTATTGATGCCGTCCTGGATCGTGCCGACGTTCTCGAACAGCTCGGTCATTTCCCACATGATCCAGTGCGAATAACTCGACAGGCGCAGCGCCATCGCGATCACCGCCGCGACGACGCCCGCGCTCGCCTCGCCGTGCATCCACAGATACAGCGCGAGGCCGGTCGAGCCGACCAGCAGCAGCGTCGACAGCAGGTGATTGACGATCTCGAACGCGCTGACGAGGCGCATCTGCGCGTCGCCGGTCGCCTTGAACGCTTCCATCGCGCGCCGCGCGTGGTCGGCTTCCCGCCGCGTGTGCGAGAACAGTTTCACGGTCGTGATGTTCGAATACGCGTCGGTGATGCGGCCCGTCATCAGCGCGCGCGCATCGGCCTGGCGGCTGCCGACGGCGCCCAGGCGCGGCACGAAGAACGCGCATGCCGCGCCGTAGCCGAGCGCCCACAGCGCGAGCGGGATCATCAGCCGCCAGTCGAAGCTGGCCGCGAGCGCGAGGATGCCGATCAGGTACGCGGCGACGCCGATCACGACGTCGACCGACATGAACAGCGCATCGCGCACCGCGAGCGCGGTCTGCATGATCTTGGTCGTCACGCGGCCCGCGAATTCGTTCGCGTAGAACGACAGGCTCTGGTCGAGCATCAGCCGGTGAAACAGCCAGCGCAGCCGCATCGGGAAGTTGATCGCGAGCACCTGGTGCTTGACCATCGTATGCAGCGCGATCAGCAATGCGCTGCCGGCGAGGATCGCCGCGAAAACGGTGAGCGTGCCGAAGTGCCGACCGCCGAAATCCGCCGGCGTCGCGGACGCGAGCCAGTCGACCACGCGGCCCATCATCGCGAACAGCGCGGCTTCGTACGCGGCCAGCGCGGCCGACGTCAACGCGATCAGCAGGATCCAGCTGCGCGCGCCTTTCGTGCACGCCCAGACGAACGAGAAGAATCCCCTCGGCGGCGTGACGGGATCTTCGAGCGGGAAAGTCGGCAGGCGCCGTTCAAACCACGAAAACATTGAAACCTCTCCTTGATGCGGCCACGCCTGCCGGCGCGGCCGTATTGCCTGTTTCAGGTGCGGCGCCTTCGCAGCGCCGCGGTACTGCACACGTGTTCACTGCGACCGGATCCACGCCTCGATCGGGGCGAGCGTGTCGGGCGCATACGCATGGCGGCCGAGCGCCATGTACAGCCATGTCTTCCACGTCGGCCAGTCGGACTCGAGCTGGTAGTCGAACCAGCCGGCGCGCAGTAACCCATGCGTCGCACCGGGCACGACCACCACGCGCCGGTCGGGCCGGTCCGCGAAGGCACGCGTGTAGGCAGTCGCCTCGTCGACCGGATCGACATTGCGATCCTGCGCGCCCCACACGGCCAGCACGGGCCCCTGCATCGCCGCGAGCGCCTGCGACGAATCCTCCAGGTAGTTGCGTGCGATGAAGCCGAAGCGGCGCGGCTCGATGTCGGGGCGCCGGTGCGGATCGGCGGGTACGTCCGTCCGGCCGAAGATTTCGTCGTTGTCGCGTCGCTCGGCGGCCAGTGTCGCATCGATTCGATCCGGCTGCAGGCCCGTTGCCTGGAGCTGCTGCCGCGTCAGGTAGGTGCCTTGCCGCCGCCAGCTGACGGCGCCGCCGACGATCACCGAGAACGCGGGCCGCACCGCATTCGCGACGCGCGGCACGACCCAGCCGCCTTGCGAGAAGCCGAGCAGGCCGATCTTGTGCGCGGGGCCGACGACGGCGCGCACGCGCGCCATCGCGGCGAGCGTTTCGTTCGCACGATCCTGCATCGATTGCGCGAGCCAGTCGCCACCGCTGCGGCCGGTGCCCTGCTTGTCCCATGCGAACACGCCGATGCCGGCGTCGAGGAGGCTGTTGACGAGCGGCAGCATCGCGTCGTCGGAGAAGCGGGTGCGCGGACCGTCACCGTGCACGAGCAGTACGATCGGCGCGCCGGGCGCATGGGCCGGCAGCGCGAGCGTGCCGACGAGGTCGGCGCCGTTGGCGCGGAACGTGAGCGACGACACGTTCGCGCCCTTCAGCTCGAAGTCGGCGAGGCCGCGCAGCACGAGGGCACCGGCCGCGACGAGCACGAACAGGACGAGCGCGATGCCGACGATGACGATTCGTTTCAAGAGGCCCTCGGTGCAGTGGTGTGAGCGGATGTCGCAGGCGGCATGTGCGTGGGCACGCTGCCTTGACGCCTGCAGGACGTCGCCACGATAATAGATCGATTAATCAGTCTAATAAAGATTCGAGTCATCGTCGAGTACGGAGTGCCTGTTGAGAAAGATCGACCCTGAAAGAGTGGAAGCGAAGCGGCGCCAGATCCTGGATGCCGCGATCGACTGTTTTGCGCGCGACGGCTTCCATGCGACGTCCACGGCCGCGATCTGCAAGGCGGCCGGCATGAGCCCCGGCAACCTGTTCCACTATTTCCCGACGAAGGCGGCGATCATCGAGGCAGTCGCGCAAGACGACCAGCGCGAGATGGCCGAACTGTTCGCGCGGTACGCGGACGCCGACGACGCGCTGGCCGCGATCGAGGAGATCGCACTGACGTTGATGGAACTGTCGAGCGATCCCGTCTATGCGCGCATCTGCGTCGAGACCGCGGCGGAGGCGACGCGCAATCCGGACGTCGCCGCGCTGTTCGCGGCGAACGAGGCGCAGGTGAAAGGGCGGATGGTCGCGCTGATCAAGCGCGGTGTGGCGCAAGGGAAGATCGACGCAAGCCTGAAGCCTGATCTTGTCGCGACGTGGCTGCTCGCGCTCGCGGAAGGCGCGGTCGGGCGCGTCGTGTTCGAGCCGGGGTTCAAGCCGCGCGCGCACCGGGCGATGTTGCGGACGATCATTCAGCGGATGTTGAAGCCGCAGTGAGGATCGCTGGTCCGGCTTGACGCCCGCCCGGTTCGGGCGCAATGCGCCGCACCGAACCGGATGCGGGCATCCGGCGGCCATTGGCCGGCGAGCACGGACAAGGCGTTCGGTGCACTACGCATTGCGCCCTTAAAAAAGTTCTTGACTGTCTATCTATGAGTAGATAAAGTTCGCTCCATGGAAACGAAACCGACCGTCCGCGAACAGATTCTCGACCATGCGACCACGCTGATGATGCTGCGCGGTTACAACGGCTTCAGCTATCGAGACCTGTCCGACCTGGTGGGCGTGAAGACGTCGAGCATCCACTACTACTTCCCGTCGAAGGACGACCTCGTGCTGGAAGCGGTGGCGGCGTATAGCGACGAAGTCCTCTCGGCCATGCGGGCGATCGATCCGGCGTTGCCGGCCGACGTGAAGCTGAGCCTGTACACGAAGATGTTCGGCCGGACGCTCGGCGACGGCAACCTGATCTGCCTGTGCGGGATGCTCGCGGCCGACATCGAAACGTTGCCGGAGAATGTGCGGCAGGCGGTGCAGGCGTTCTTCAAGGCCAACGAAAGCTGGCTGGCGGAATTGTTGAAGCAGGGTGCGCGGGAAGGCACGCTGCAGTTCAGCGGCGAGCCCGAGACGGCCGCGCGCACGTTGTACGCGGCGTTCCAGGGCAGTGTGCTGGCCAGCCGGCTGTTTCACACGCGGGCGCGCCTCGAAGATGTCGAGGCCGTCTGGAAAAAGCGGTCCTGACGGAGCGCGCATGCAGTGAGGCGGTTCGCCGCCTTTTTATTGAATCTCGCTGTCTATCTATAGGTAGATAGAGTTCTGGCGCAGATGGCTCGACTATCTGCATTTTTTGGGGATGTTTATCTATCTATGAGTAGATAAACAGGCGCGATGCGGGCAGCAAGGCTGTCGGCACGCGGTCCCCGGTTCGAAGGCTGTTTCATTCATTTGTTGAAAAGGAGTCTGTCATGTCGATCGAAAAAGTGCTGTACCGCGCCCATGCAAAAGCCACCGGCGGCCGTGACGGCCGTGCCACGGTGCCCGAGAGCAACCTCGACCTGAAACTGACCACGCCGCGCGAGCTCGGCGGCGCGGGCGGCGCAGGCGCGAACCCCGAGCAACTGTTCGCCGCCGGCTACAGCGCGTGCTTCATCGGCGCGATGAAGTTCGTCGCGGCCCGCGACAAGATCGCGATGCCCGCGGACGCTTCCATCGAAGGCAGCGTCGGCATCGGTGCGATCCCGAACGGCTTCGGCATCGAAGTCGAACTGACGATCTCGCTGCCGGGCCTCGATCGCGACATCGCGCAAACGCTGATCGACCGCGCGCACGTCGTGTGCCCGTATTCGAACGCGACGCGCGGCAACATCGACGTCACGCTCACGCTTGCCTGATCGGTCGCACTGCGAATCATCCATCGTCATTTACGCCTGAAGCCAAGGAACACCATCATGAAAATCGTCAAGCCGCTGCTGATCGCTGCCGCCGTCGCCGCTGTACTGTCCGCCTCGACCACGGCATTCGCCGCCGGTGCCGATACCGTCCGCCCCGATGCGACGACGAGCACTTTCCTCGCCGCGCTGAACGGCCAGAAGGGCCCGGGCCTCGAAACGCTGAGCCCCGCGAAGGCGCGCCAGGTGCTGGTCGACGCGCAGAACGGCACGAAGGTCGATCTGTCCGGGATCGACGTGTCGAACCGCACGATCGAACAGGACGGCCTGTCCGTGCCGGTCACGATCGTCCGCCCGCAAGGCGCGACGGGCACGCTGCCGGTGTTCGTGTTCATCCACGGCGGCGGCTGGGTGCTCGGCGATTTTCCGACGCATGAACGCCTCGTCCGCGATCTCGTCGTGCAATCGGGGGCCGTCGCGGTATTCGTGAACTACACGCCGTCGCCGGAAGCGCATTACCCGGTCGCGATCAACCAGGCGTATGCGGCGACGAAGTGGGTGGCCGCGCACGGCGCGGAGATCGGCGTCGACGGCAGCCGCCTCGCGGTGGTCGGCAACAGCGTCGGCGGGAACATGGCGGCCGTGGTGGCGCTGATGGCGAAGGACAAGGGTGGCCCCGCGATCCGCTTCCAGGGGCTGATGTGGCCGGTCACGGACCACAACTTCAACACGGGTTCGTACAACGCGTATCAGCAAGGGCACTTCCTGACGCGGCCGATGATGAAGTGGTTCTGGGATGCCTATACGAAGAACGAAGCGCAACGCAACGAGATCTACGCGTCGCCGCTGCGCGCAAGCACCGCGCAGTTGAAGGGCCTGCCGCCCGCGCTGATCCAGGTCGCGCAGTTCGACGTGCTGCGTGACGAGGGCGAGGCGTACGGCCGCAAGCTCGACGCGGCCGGCGTCGATGCGACGACCACGCGCTACGACGGCACGATCCATGATTTCGGTTTGCTGAACGCGCTGGCCGGCGACGCGCCGACGAAGGCCGCGACGAAGGCGATGGCGAATGAACTCGCGACGCGACTGAAGTAAGCGACGGGTTCGCACTCGCGCTGCCCGTGAGGCGGGGCAGCGCGAGTGCGCATGACGACGAGGCGGGCGCATGCCCGCCTTTGTTGCGTGCGGCGCGTGAACCGGGCGAACGTGTCGGCCTGCAACCCGCACGCCCCGCACGCCCCCATCGCCCGCGATTTTTCGTCCCGGTTCGGCAGCACGAGCTCCGTCGCGAATCGCGCCGCATCGTCGGCTTCGCGTGGTGCTTCACGGCGTGCCCGCGACCACCCGCATCGTTGGCTCCGGCGCCCGCGAGGCCCCGCGCCGCGGGCATTGTTGGTACGATCGCGCGTATCGTCCACGCCGGCGCCGCAAGCCGCCGGCCATCGGTCGCGCGGCCGTACGACAGCGCGGCCCCGTTCGGGAGAAGCGTTTCATGCTGCAGGCGTTCGCGGTCTTGCTGACCTTCCAGTGTTTCGGGGAAGGCGTGTCCTACCTGTTCGGCCTGCCGGTGCCGGGCCCCGTGATCGGCATGCTGCTGCTGTTCGGCTTCGTGATGCTGCGCCCGCAAGTGGCCGACACGATCGAGCCGACCGCGCTCGAGCTGTTGCGCCACCTGTCGCTGCTGTTCGTGCCGGCCGGCGTCGGCATCATGGTGTCGGCCGACCGCGTGCGCGGCGATGCGCTCGCGGTCGTCGTCGCGCTGGCCGTCAGCACCACGCTCGCGATCGCCGTGACGGCGCTCGTCACGCGTGCACTGCTGCGGCGCCAGCGGCGCGCGGGCGATGCGGTGGAGGGCACGCAATGACGGCCTTCCCGAAACTCGGCGCGATCTGGGTCTATCTCGCCGCGAGCCCGCTGCTGGGCCTGACCATCACGCTGATCGCGTATCTGTTCGCGCAGGCCGTCTATGCGCGGGCGCGCTTCAACCCGCTCGCGAACCCGGTGCTGATCGCGGTTGCGCTGATCGTCGTGCTGCTGACGATCACGCACACGCCGTACCCGACGTATTTCGAAGGCGCGCAGTTCGTCCACTTCCTGCTCGGCCCCGCGACCGTCGCGCTCGCGCTGCCGCTGTACCGCCAGTGGTCGAAGCTGCGCCGCGCCGCGGTGCCGCTGCTGGTCGGCCTGCTCGCGGGCTCGCTGACCGCGATCGTGTCGGCGGTCGGCATCGCGGCGCTGTTCGGGGCGTCGCACCAGACGATCGCGTCGCTCGCGCCGAAATCGGCGACGACGCCGATCGCGATGGCCGTCGCGGCGGAAATCGGCGGGATTCCATCGCTCACCGCCGTGCTCGTGATCTCGACCGGGATCTTCGGGGCCGTGTGCGCGCGCGGGATCCTCAACGCCCTGCGCGTCGACGAACCGGCCGTGCGCGGGTTCGCGCTCGGCGTCGCGTCGCACGGGATCGGCACCGCGCGCGCGTTCCAGGTCAGCGAGGAGGCCGGCGCGTTCGCCGGGCTCGGGATGGGGTTGAACGGCGTGCTCACCGCCTTCGTCGTGCCGGTCCTGCTGCCGGTGCTGTCGCGCTGGATCTGAGCGCCGGCGGGGCCAGGCCGGGTTATCGGTTTCCCTGATGGCGCGGGCGACGCGCCGGAACGACGGCGTACGCGGTGCCCACGTATCGTTGCCGTTATCGGGAGAATTCAGGAACGCACAAGGACAAGTACATACTGTTCGGCTAACGTTGCATCGGCGCCGTTGTCGCAAGCGGTCGTGTGCGCGCCGGTGTTCTATCCACAATCAACAATCGACAAGGAGGTCCGGCCATGAAGAAGTCTCGCGTGGTTTCGGTGGCAGTGGCAGTAACGGCGTCGTTCGGTCTGCTGTTGGCAGCCGCGCCGGCGGCATATGGGCAGGATCCGGCGTCCGCGCCGACGCAGAAGCAGATCGACAAGGCGCAGAAGAAGGCGGCCCGCAAGGCCGCCCGGGCGCGTCACGCGTCGGACCTGAAGGCGATCGGCACGGGCAGCGGCTACCGGCTGACCAACGACCAGAGCAACTACCCGCAGAACGCCGCGCAGAAGGCGCCCGCGACGAAGGCGGCGCCCGCCGCTCCGGCGTCGGGCCAGTAACAACGGCCGGGCCTGGGCACAGCGCACACGGCGCCGGGTCGACCGGCGCCGTGTGCGCGTGTGCGGGGCCGCGAAGGCGGCCTGTTACGACGCGAGCTTGCTGGCAAGTTCCGCGACGTGCTTGCCTTGATAGCGCGCGATGTCGAGCTCGTTCGCGCTCGGCTGGCGGCTGCCGTCCGCGCCCGCGAGCGTGGTGGCACCGTACGGCGTGCCGCCGGTGATTTCGTTCATGTTGACGAGGCCGCTGCACGCATACGGCACGCCCACGATCACCATCCCGTGGTGCAGGAGCGTCGTGTGGAACGACGTGATCGTCGTTTCCTGGCCGCCGTGCTGCGTGCCGGTCGACGCGAACACGCTGCCGATCTTGCCGACGAGCGCGCCCTTCATCCACAGGCCGCCGGTCTGGTCGAGGAACGTGCGCATCTGGCCGGCCATGTTGCCGAAACGGGTCGGCGTGCCGAAGATGATCGCATCGTAGCCGGGGAGTTCGTCCACGGTCGCGACCGGCGCAGCCTGGTCGACCTTCACGCCGATCGCCCGGGCCTGGTCGACGGGAATCGTTTCCGGCACGCGCTTGAGCGTGACCTCGACGCCGGGCACCGACTTCGCGCCTTCCGCGATGTGCTGCGCCATCGTTTCGACGTGCCCGTAGGACGAGTAATAAAGAACGAGAACCTTGGCCATGTTGCGAATCTCCGATTAAAAGGGCCCCGCGTTCAGCGGGGCCCGGTTTCCCGAACGGGCTTTATGCCCACTCGGCCGTTACTTCGACCGGACGCAGGTCGAACACCAGCACTTCGGCATCCTTCCCGTCGGCGAACGTCAGCGTTCGTTCGTCGCGGATGCGCACGCCGTCGCCTTCGCCGAGCGTCACGCCGTTGACCGACACGCTGCCGCGTGCCACGTGCACGTACGCAAAGCGGTCCGGCGCCAGTTCCAGCGTCGCGCGTTCGGCGCCGTCGAACAAGCCCGCGTAAATCCGCGTGTCCTGCCGGATCTTCAGCGAACCGGCGTCGCCGTCCGGCGATACGACGAGGGCGAGCTTGCCGCGCTTGTCGTCTGCGGTGACATTCGTCTGCTGATAGCGCGGCTCGGCACCCTTCTCGGCCGGCCCCACCCAGATCTGCAGGAAGTGGACCGGCAGTTCCGGCGAGTGATTGAACTCGCTGTGGCGCACGCCCGTGCCCGCGCTCATCAGCTGCACGTCGCCCGGCACGATCACCGAGCCGGTACCCATCGAGTCCTTGTGTTCCAGCGCGCCGTCGAGCACGTACGACAGGATCTCCATGTCGCGGTGCGGGTGCGTGCCGAAGCCGCGGCCCGGCGCGACGCGGTCGTCATTGATCACCAGCAGGTCGGAGAAGCCGACTTGCTTCGGATCGTAGTAATTCGCGAACGAAAACGAATGACGGGAGCTGAGCCAGCCATGCTCCGCACGGCCACGTTGGTTTGCTGCACGGATTTCGATCATGATTTTTGTTCCTCAAGACGCCGGACCTCGGAAGTGGGACCGGCCGTTCGTTGAGGTGAATCTTAGGTCAATCGATTTGACAAATAAATGGCTGTAGAGATAATGACTGTCGCTATGGAGTAGACAATATGGAAATCAACGACCTGAGGATCTTCGTCGCGACGGTCGATGCGGGCAGCTTCACGGCGGCGGCCGATCAACTGATGCTGTCCAAGCAGTTCGTCAGCCGGCGCACGATGGCGCTGGAGGCGTCGCTCGGCGTGCGGCTGTTGCACCGGAACACGCGCAACCTCGCGGTGACCGAATCGGGGCAGGAGTTCTATGCGCGCGCGCAGCGGATCCTCGCGGAAATCGCCGACGCCGAGCAGGCGATGTCGGTGCGCAGCACCGAGTTGCACGGGTCGCTGAAAATCAGCGCGCCGCTGTCGTTCGGGATCACGCACGTGTCGCCGCTGATCGCCGAATTCCTGTCCGCGCACCCGGCCGTGCGGCTGAACCTCGACCTGACCGACCGGCGCGTCGACCTGATCGGCGAGGGCTTCGATCTCGTGCTGCGGATCGGCTCGCTTGAGGATTCGACGTTGATCGCCCGCCCGCTGGGCGCGTGGCGGATGGTCGCGTGCGCGAGCCCCGCCTATCTGAAGCGGCAGGGCACGCCGCAGACGCCGGCGGATCTCGCCGGCCACACGTGCCTGCTGTACGGGCGCGAGCGGCGCATCGGCTGGGAATTCCGCGTCGACGGCGCGGCGCGCACGTTCGACGTGCAGGGGCCGCTCGTCGCGAACAACGGCGAAGTGGTGCGCGACGCGGCGATCGCGGGGCTCGGCATCGCGCTGCTGCCGCACTTCATCGTCGGCGCGGCGCTCGACAGCGGCGCGCTCGTGCCGGTGCTCGACGCGTATGCGCCGTCGCCGATCACGCTCAACGCGGTGTTCCCACAGCATCGGGAGGGATTCGTCACGCTGCGCACGTTCATCGGGTTTCTCGCGGAACGGCTCGGGGAGGCTGCGCCCGCGGCGAAGGGCGGGGCGGGTCGGGCGCGGTAGCGGGCCGGTTTGCGGGGAATGGAGGCTTTATTATCCGCATGATTTGCGGAGAATGTTGAGCCATGCGGTGAATCGGTGGGATAATCTCCGCATCATGAGCGGAGATTACACCTTCATCTGGGCGTTGGCCGACTGGCCCGCATGGCGCTTCGACCTGCCTGCACTGGCAACGCCACTCGCCGACGTCAGCCGTGCGCAAGGCATGCTGGCCGGGCGGCTGGCGGACGTCGGCCTGGCGCTGCGCGACGAGGCCAGCCTGGCCGCGCTGACGGAGGACGTCGTCAAGACCAGTGCGATCGAGGGCGAAAGCCTGAACGTGGCATCGGTGCGGTCGTCGATCGCGCGTCGGCTCGGGGTCGATATCGGCGCGCTGGCGCCGGTCGACCGCCACGTCGAGGGCGTCGTCGACATGGTGCTGGACGCGACCACCCATGCGGCGGCGCCGGTCACCGAAGCCCGTCTGTTCGGGTGGCATGCGGCACTGTTCCCGACCGGCTACTCGGGGATGTCGCGGATCACGGTCGGTGGCTGGCGCACGGATGCGACCGGGCCGATGCAGGTCGTATCCGGGCCGATCGGCCGGCAGCGCGTGCATTTCGAGGCGCCGCCCGCCGCGCGCCTCGCCGACGAAACCGGGCGCTTGCTCGCCTGGCTCAATGCCGCGCCGGTCGAACCCCTGCTGATCCGGGCCGGCCTGGCCCACCTGTGGTTCGTCACGCTCCATCCGTTCGACGATGGCAACGGCCGCATCGCGCGCGCGCTCGGAGATCTGATCCTGGCGCGTGCCGACCGCAGTCCGCAACGCTTCTATAGCCTGTCGGCGCAAATCCAGCGCGAGCGCAACGCGTATTACGACGTGCTGGAGCGTACGCAGCGCGGTTCGCTCGATGTCACGGAATGGCTCGCGTGGTTCCTGACCGCGCTCGGCCGGGCCATCGATCACGCGCATGCGACGCTCGATGCCGTTCTGGTCAAGGCGCGCTTCTGGCAACGATGTGCCGGCGTCGCGATGAACGAGCGTCAGGCCAAGGTCATGAATCGCCTGCTCGACGGCTTCGAGGGGAAGTTGACGAGCACCAAGTGGGCGGCGCTCGCGAAGTGCTCGCAGGATACGGCGCTGCGTGACATCACTGAACTCGTCGAGCGCGGCGTGCTGCAACGCTCGTCGTCCGGCGGCCGGAGCACGAGTTACGAGCTGGTGCCGTTCGACGGCTGACCGCTATATTGCATCGGCCCGCAGATCCGGAAGGCCGGCAGGCGCCACAACGCGATCACGCTGTGCGGCCTGTGAAGGGGCACCATGCGAGCCGCGGGCTCGAACTGATCGTTGCGTGCGCATCGATCCTGTCGGTCGATGCCGCCGCGGAAGCCGCATTGCGCGACGGCATCGTGCAATGCAGCGAGGCCGCCGCGATGGTTGCGCCGACATCGAACGTCGATTGATCGGCGTCGCGCATTCGGGTTAGGCTTCGGCGAGCAACGGCATGCGCTCCATGCCGGGCCGGGCGTTTTTACCTCGAATGCCGCGTGCAGGTAGCTTCTACAGGCGCGCGATCCAGCGACGATCCAAGCCGATGATCCTCCAGAACCAATTGAATGCTCGCGTGAAAACCGCGATTTCCGCCGGCGATGCATTGCACATGCGTGTGCGATCCGTCGCGGCGGCCGCGCTGCTGACGCTGTTGCCGGCCGCCGCGCACGCGGCCGGCTTCGACTGCGCGAAGGCCGCTTCGCCAACCGAGAAGACGATCTGCGCGGATGCGGCGCTATCGAAGCTCGACGGCGACCTCGCGGCGGCGTGGAAGCAGGCGCTCGTGAAAGGCGGCGACACGGCCGCGCTGAAGGCCGCGCAGCTGAAGTGGCTCAAGCAGCGCGACCGGTGCGGCGCCGACGAATTGTGCCTCGGCGACCGCTACCGCGAACGGCTCGCGAGCCTGAACGGCAGGCCGCTGGCCGCCGATCGCTGGCAGCAGACGTGGTATCTCGACAGTGGTAATCCGTCGTTCGGTGGTGTGCTGACGTTCACCGGCACGGCGCCACGTTTGCATTTCGAGCTGAGCGGCAACAACGGCGCGAATACCGGCGAACTTGGCGGCGATATCGAACTGCACGGCAATAGTGGCACGTTCAGTCACGATCAATGCCGTCTCGACTTCAGCCTCAAGGGTGCACGCGTTCAGGTCGCGCAGCACGGCGCCGACGGCGAATGCGGCGCCGGTGCGGGCGTCGTCTACTCGGGCGATTATGTGACGGCGTCGCAGATGCAGGCGAAGCCGCCGGCGGATCTCGTGAGCCTGGATGTGCTCGCGAATGCGCAGCAGAACGCGACCGCGCACAAGCTGCTCGGCGCCGATTACCAGACGCTCGTCGACATCGTCAATTACGGTGCCGAAGCAAGGGATCTCGACGGGCTGAACGCGCACGTGACGTCGTACTGGGTGCGCGGCGTCGCGACGACGAACGCCGCGATCGTGATGCGCCGCGGCAACGATCTGTGGATCGGGCTGCTCGTGTTCGACGCGCAGAGCAACGTCCGGATGCGCTATTACTCGAACGTGCCCGCGTGGAAGAAAACCGTGCCGAAGACGATCCAGGCGTGGCACGACAGGCTCGACAAGACGCTGCCGGTCGACGTGATGCAGTGACGAGCGGGCCGGGCGGCCGAAGCTGCCCGGCGCGGCCTCATTTCTTTCCCGCTGCGCGCGCGTGCGCCGGTGGCGCAGCCGATCCCCGCGTACGCAATTCGGGCAGGACGGCATGACCGGGCCTCGTCGCGCCGTTCTCGATCGCGTCGAGCAAGGCCTGTGCGGCCTGGCGCCCGATCGCGTCGGTGTCGACCCACATCGTCGTCAGCGGCGGCTGGATTTCGCGCGCGAGCGCGACGTCGTCGAACCCGGTGATCGACAATTGCGCGGGCACGTCGATGCCGAGCGCCTGCGCCTCGAGCAGCGCGCCCAGCGCGAGCGCGTCGTTCCCGCAGATCACGGCTGTCGGCCGCGTCGCCGCATCGCTGTTCGCGATCGCGCGCAGGCTCGCCCGCCCGAAGGCGATCGTGGCCGCGCCCTCGTGCTGATGGACGGGGCGCACCGCGAGCCCGCGCGCGGCGAGCGTGTCGTGAATGCCGCGCAGGCGGGCCTGCACACGGTCGTTGTCGGCCGACGGCTGCATGATGATCGCGAAATCGCGGTGGCCGAGGTCGAGCAGGTGGGTGGTGAGCCGCGCGAATGCCGCGCGGTTGTCGAAACCGATGCAGCAGTGCGGGCTGTCGTCGCGATACGCATAAGTGACGACGTACGGCACGCGGTGCATCGCAAGGAGTTCGAACAGTTCCGGCGGATACGCTTCGCCGACCAGCGACACGGCCTCCACGCCGCGCGACAGCATCGCGCGCACCTGGGCCAGCGCCTGCGCGGGATCGTAATTCGAGCAGCCGAGGAACAGCGTGATGCCGTGCTCGGCCATGACCGTCTGCATGCCCGCGACCTGCGACGCGAACACCTGGTCGTCGAGTGTCGGAATGATCGCGCCCGTGATGTGGGTGCGCGTGGACGCGAGCGCGCGGCCCGCCGCATTCGGAATCCAGTTCAGCGCGCGCGCCGCGTCGCGCACGCGCTGCTGCACGTCGGCCGACACCTTGCCGGGATCGTTGTACACACGCGAGACGGTCGCGGTCGATACGCCGGCCAGCTTCGCGACATCGCCGAGCACCGAGCGGCCGCTGCCGCGGCGCGCCCGGGGCGCGCCGGCACGGGACGGAGGCGTGCTCATCGGCCGGCTCCCGGCGGGGCGGCAGTGAAGGCGCCCCGCGTTGTCATATGCGTCATTGTTTACCCTCGATTCGTGGTGGCACCGCTTGCATTCCCGCTCGACCCTGTGAGAATGTAAGCGCTATCTTGACGTGCTTCCGCATTATGTCAGACACATATTCTATCCATATCGTGAGATTTTCATCGACGACGGCCGATTCGGCCATTTTGTCCGCCGCGAATGTAAGCGGTTACATTGCAAAATGAGCGATATCCTTTCACCGCGCATCGCCGTCGTCGGCAGCGTGAACATCGACCTCGTGACGCGCGCGCCGCGCCTGCCGGTGCCGGGCGAGACGCTGCTCGGCACGGATTTCCAGACCGTTCATGGCGGCAAGGGGGCGAACCAGGCGGTCGCGGCCGCGCGGCTGGGCGCGTCGGTTGCGATGATCGGCTGCGTCGGCGACGACGCGTTCGGTGCGCGCCTGCACGATGCGCTGGCGGCCGAACGCATCGACGTGACGCACCTGGGCCGGATCGGCGGCACGGCGACCGGGGTGGCCACGATCACGGTCGACGCGGGCGGCGCGAACAGCATCGTCGTCGTGCCCGGCGCGAATGCGCGCCTCGACGCCGACCGGATCGACGCGGCGCGCGATGCGATCGCCGAGGCCGCGCTGCTCGTGTGCCAGCTCGAAGTGCCGGTTGCCGCCGTCGCGCGCGCCATCGCCTGTGCATCCGCGCACCACACGCCGGTGCTGCTCAACCCCGCGCCCGCGCAGCCGCTGTTCGACGCGCTGCTGGCACGGGTCGACTACCTCGTCGTCAACGAAACCGAAGCCGAATCGCTGACCGGCATCGCCGTCGGCGACGACGCATCGGCCGTGCGCGCCGCCGATGCGCTGTGCGCGAAGGGCGTCGGCAACGTGCTGGTGACGCTCGGCGCGCGCGGCGTCTGCTGGCGCGGCGGCGCCGGTAACGGCCGCCTGCGGGCGATGACGGTGGCCGCCGTCGATACGACCGCGGCCGGCGACACGTTCGTCGGCGGATTCGCGGCCGCCCGCGCGGGCGGCGCATCGATGGACGACGCGATCGGCTTCGGCCAGCGCGCCGCCGCGATCAGCGTGACGCGCCACGGCGCGCAGACCTCGATTCCGACGCGCGAGGAAGTGGCGCGCCTCGAACCCTGAATGCCGCATCAGACGGACAGGCCGGAACCGGCCGATACCAGTGACATGGAGACAACCGCAATGAACGAAACCCCGACCGTCCCGCCCGCACCGCCGCGTATCCGGCGCGGGCAACGCATCGCGCTCGCGCTGTTGATGGCGAGCGGCATCGTCAACTACCTCGATCGCGGCACGCTGGCCGTCGCGAGCGCGGCGATCCGCGGCGATCTCGGCTTGTCGCTCGCGCAGATGGGGCTGCTGCTGTCGGCCTTCTCGTGGAGCTATGCGCTGTGCCAGTTTCCGGTCGGCGGGCTCGTCGACCGCATCGGGCCGCGCCGGCTGCTCGGCGTCGGGTTGATCGTCTGGTCGTTCGCGCAGGCGGCGGGCGGCATCGTGTCGACTTTCGGCTGGTTCATCGTCGCGCGCATCGTGCTCGGCATTGGCGAGGCGCCGCAATTCCCGTCGGCCGCGCGGGTGGTGAGCAACTGGTTTCCGCTGCGCGCGCGCGGCACGCCGACCGGGATCTTCAACGCCGCGTCGCCGCTCGGCACCGCGCTCGCGCCGTTGCTGCTGTCGATCCTCGTCGCGTCGTTCGACTGGCGCTGGGCGTTCATCGCGACGGGAGCGCTCGGCCTCGTCGTCGCCGTCGTCTGGTTCGCGCTGTATCGCGATCCGGTGCGCGCGCAACTGTCCGCCGCCGAGCGCAACTACCTCGATGCCGACGCGCAAAGCGTGGCCGCGACACCGAAACTGACGTTCGTCGAATGGCGCAGCCTGTTCTCGCACGGCACGACCTGGGGGATGCTGATCGGTTATTTCGGATCCGTGTACCTGAACTGGGTCTACCTGACCTGGCTGCCGGGCTACCTGACGATGGAACGCCACATGAGCCTGATCCGGACGGGCTTCGCCGCGTCGGTGCCGTTCCTGTGCGGGTTCGTCGGCTCGCTGGTGGCCGGCTGGGTGTCGGACCTGATTACGCGCCGCAGCCGTTCGCCGGTCGTGAGCCGGCGCAATGCGGTGGTGGTCGCGATGCTCGGGATGGTCGTCTTCACGATCCCGGCCGCGCTCGTGCAGAGCAACACGGTGGCGCTCGCCTGCATCTCGGTCGTGATCTTTCTCGCGAACGCGGCGTCGGCCTGCTCGTGGGCGCTCGCGACGGCGGCCGCGCCGCCGAGCCGCGTCGCATCGCTCGGCGCGATCCAGAATTTCGGCGGCTTCGTCGGCGGTGCGCTTGCGCCGATCCTGACGGGCATCATTGCGCAGAAATGGTCGTTCGTGCCGGCGCTGCTGACCGCCGCGGCGATCGCGTTCGCGGGTGCGATCGCCTATCTGCTGCTGGTGCGCAAGCCGATTCCCGAGCAGGCCGCGAACGCCGCGCCCGGGCCGTTGCCCGCGTGAGCCTGCCCCCCCGCATTCACTGAAGCAAGGAGAAACAGATGCAACAGCAGCAAGCGAACGTGACCATCGAAGGGATCGTCCCGGTGATGCTGACGCCGTTCGACGATGCCGGCGCGATCGACTACGCAGGGCTCGAGCGGCTGATCGAGTGGTATCTCGCGCACGGCGCGGATGCGTTGTTCGCGGTCGCGCAATCGAGCGAGATGCAGTTCCTGAGTCTGGCCGAACGCGCGGAGCTCGCGCGCTTCGTGGTCGAGCGGGTAGCCGGGCGCGTGCCCGTCGTCGCGTCCGGGCACATCAGCGACGATCTCGACGCGCAGGCCACGGAGCTGTGCGCGGCGGCCGAATCGGGCGCGCAGGGCGTCGTGCTCGTGACCAACCGCCTCGATCCGCAGCGCCAGGGCAGTGCCGCGTTGCTCGACCACCTTCACCGGCTGCTTGCGCGATTGCCGTCGGACCTGCCGCTCGGGCTGTACGAATGTCCGGCGCCTTACCGGCGGCTGCTGTCGGATGACGAACTGCGCGCGTGCATCGACACGGGCCGGTTCGTGATGCTCAAGGACGTGAGCTGCGACCTGGAAACGGTGAAGCGGCGGGTCGCGCTCGCCGAGGGCTCGCCGCTGAAGATCCTCAACGCGAATGCCGCGATCGCGCGGGATGCGATGAAGGCGGGTTCCGCCGGCTTCAACGGCGTGTTCACCAACTTTCATCCGGATCTGTACCGGTGGTTGCGCACGCAAGGGGATGCGCATCCCGAACTGGCCGACGAGCTTTCGACGTTCCTGGTCGTCTCGGCTGTGTCGGAGGCGCTCGGGTACCCGGCGCTCGCGAAGCTCTATCACCAGCGGATCGGCACCTTCGCGTCGATCCGCTGCCGTGCGATCGACTACGACGTGCGTGAACGATTCTGGGCACTCGATGCGGTGCTCGACAAGATCGTGGCCGGCACCGAGCATTTCCGTCGTCGGATCGCTGCGCAATAGGGTATGTGGTGTGCCGTCCGTGTTCTGCGGTGCGCGACGGCATCGCGTGCCGTACAGGCGGATGCTTGCGCGTGCGGGCGTCGGGAGGCGCAGGGCGGCGCACGGTGGCTGCAAGCACGGTCGGTTTGTCGCGATGCGTTGCGTTGTGTACGCGTCGCGACAAGCGGTGTTGGTGGCGTATCCGCGATCGCCGATGATGTGAACCCGGCGCGTGCTCGGCCCCAACGTATGGCGCGGCGAATCCATCGGCCGTTTCTATGCTGTCGAGGGCGGCAAGGGTACCTGTCGCGGCGGGGCCGCTGCATTCGTCGACGGTCAGGGGTGCCCGTCGTCATGAATGACGATGGGCTGTCGACACGGCACCGACGCGCGGTCCCACCTTCATCCGTTTCATCGCACTATCCCGTCGGCGAGCCGCGAGCCGCGAGCCGCGAGCCGCGAGCCGCGAGCTGTGAGCCGCGAGCGCCGAGCCTCAAGCCTCAAGCCTCAAGCGCCGGTGCCGAGCCAAGCCAAGCCAAGCCAAGCCAAGCCAAGCCAAGCCAAGCCAAGCCAAGCCAAGCCAAGCCAAGCCAAGCCAAGCCAAGCCAAGCCCCAACCGCGGCGCCGCCGCTCGTCCGTCCGACGCGTTGTGCCCCGCGATCTGCCGCCGCCGGCTGACCGGTGCATGTTCACATCGGGTGACAAAAGCACACAAATCTGATCATCCCCCCTCATCGTTTCTTGTAACGATTCGTAATATCGCGCCGCCGAGCGCTTTTCCCGACGAACCGTTGAATCCGCATCCGCTTCCCATGCAACACGTCACGACGACAAGCCAGCCACCGATCCTGGCGGCACCGGTAGATCCCATGCTGCATGCCGTGATCGATGAGGTCGTCCACCGGAGCGTGTCGGAAGCGACGACGCGCAGCGGCTACATGCGATGTGCCGACTACGCGATCGTCGGCGCGCAGGTGCTGACGCTGCTGACCGGCAAGCCGTACCGGCCGTTCGCGGGTGGGGAGGTGCTGGATTTCGGCGGCGGCAACCTGTATGCGCTGTGCACGACGCGCGAGCGGCGCCGCACCGCGCGGCATCTGTCGCAGCTCGCGAGGTATCACTGCTGGATCGAGGCGCGTCATGACGATATCGGCGGCCGTGCGCGCAAGGAAATCGTCGATTTCACGCTGCGCCACGACGAGACCGTGGCGAGCCATCTGGGGATGCCGTACGCACGTGCGTACCAGGCGTATTTCTGGGGCTGGGACGACGAGCACGCGGTACCGGCCGAACTGCACGGTCATCCGGTCTTCGCGAAACAGGGCCCCGTGTGGCGCTGGGCGGAGCGTGAATGCACGTCGCTGCTGCGCGCATACGAGCGCGAACGGCCAGGCTATTTCGGGCGTCAGGTGTCGCGTGCGATCGATTTGTTTGCCGATCGCGTCGAAGGTCTCGGCTGACCGCACGGCCTGCCGTGACGGAGCGAACCGCGGAAGGGCGCCCGGCGCATGCTTGCGCACCGCCGGCGTCTGCGTGATGTGTCCAGGCGGGACGCCGTGCACGGCGGCGTGAGCCGGTCGATCCATTGACCGGCAGCCGCCGCCACGATCATCCGGCGGCCCGGGCGCGCATCACTTGTTCGCCAGCGTGCCGCTGCTGTTGGCGCCGCCGAACAGCCGCGTCAGGTATTGCGTGTTCGAGTTCATCTTGGCCATCAGCGTATTGAGCGCCGTGAACTGCGCCTGATACTGCTTGGTCAATTGCGCGGCGTAGTCGGCCAGATCCGTCTGCTGCTGCGTGACGCGCTTCAGGTTGGCACTCAGCGCGTTCGTGCGCACTTCGATCATCCCGCCTTTTTTCGTGAAGGGCGCGATCTGGTCGGTCAGTTGCTTGCCCATCCCGTTCGTCGAGTTGAACAGGCGCGCGACCCCTGACGGGTTGTTGGACAGCGCACTGTCGAGCTTCGCGCTGTCGGCCTTCAGCGTGCCGTCCTTCTCGAGCGAGATGCCGATCGCCATCAGGTTCGTGTGTCCGTTGCCGTTCTCGTTCACGACACCGCGCGCGACGATCGACGCGAGCGAGTTGCGGATCGTGTTCAGCGTCGAATCGCCGATCAGCGCACCCTGCGAGCTCGCCCCTTCCGTGTAGCTCGACAGCGCGCCCATCGTCTTGACGACGGTGTTGTACAGGTTCACGAAGTTCGTGATCGTGGCCGCCTGCGACTTCGTATCGGTGCTGACCGTCAGCGTCTGCGTGTCGGTCGCGCTGACCGCGGCCGCCGACAGGTTCAGCGTGACGCCGCTCAGCACGCCCGACACCGTGTTGCTCGCGCTGGTCGACGCGATGCCGTTGAGCGTGAACTTCGCGTCCTGCGCGACGGCGCTTTGCCGCCACGCGGCCGCGCTGTTCGCCGATTCGATCTTCGACGCGCCGCCCGTCGTGTCCGCCGTCGACGTGACGCCGAGGTTCGACAGCCCGTTGTCGTTGGCCACGTTGCCGACCGCGACGCTGATCGCGTTCGCGGAGCCCGTCTTCGTCGACGCGAGCACGAGGTGCGCGCCGTCGGTGCCGTTGATCACGGTCGCGCTGATCCCCGGGTTATTCGCCGCGGAGTTGATCGCGGCCGCGATGCCCGACAGCGTGTTGTTCGTGCCGGTGACGTCGACCTTGAACGACTGGCTGCCGAGCGACAGCGTCAGCGTGCCGGTGCCGAGCGCCTTGCTCCCGTCGAAGCCCGACGAAGCCAGCGCCTGCGCGGTCGCGGTCTGCGTGACGCCGATCGTGTAGGTGCCGGCCACCGCGCCCGCGCCCGCCGTCGCGGTCAGGCCCTTGCCGCTCGCGATCGCGGTGAACGTCGACTGCAGCCCGCCATTGGTCAGCGAGGCGAGGCCCGCCTCGAGCGCACCCAGCGCCGACGACAGCGCGCCGAATGCGGAAATCTGCGTCGTGCCGGTGGTCTGCGACGCGGCGAGCGCCGCGGCCCGGCCGGCGGTTTTCGCGTTCACCAGCGTCTTGACGAGCGTGCCGACGTCCATCGACGGATTACCGGTCGAGCCGTTGATGATCGATTGCGCCGCCTGTTGCAACAGGCTGTTCGTGTTCGCGCCGCTGGTCACGGGCGTGTTCGTTGCCATGGGTGGTCTCCGGTTGAATGACGATCCCGTGACGAGCGGCTGCCGGATCGGCCTGCGGCGCTTCGAAGGCAGGGCGCGTCCGGCGCGACGCGTTCCCGGGGTTCACGGGAGTGTCGGGAAAACGTAAGGACGTGCGCTATCGTATATTTAAATCGGTATTACTTGGTAATTTTTTGTAATGCATGTTGAGAAAAATGCAGACGGGAACGGGGTGTTTGAGTGAGGGCTAAAGGTCTGCGATTTTTTGCCGTAAACACACCGTTTTGGCTGTATTTATTCAAGCATTTTTCCCGGTGTTGAAAACTGGCAAAGGGCGAGAATGATTGGTCAAGGTTTTGCGCTGATTCTGCTAAACATCGGATCGATCGACGGTGTGTGGAAAGGGTGTTTCCTGGTCGATGACGGGCTGAAATCCTTGTCTGACGGACGACATGCGTCACCGGCGATTCCAGTCCGCCTGCCCGCGAAACGTTTTCGCATTGCGGATGTTCGTTTCCGGGCCATGAGATTTTTTATGAAACAGAATGCCCGGTCGATTGCAATGCGGGTCGAGTTGCGGGAATCAAGTCGGCCTTTGTGAATCGATATTGAACCCGCCGTTTAATGACAAGTTCGATATGCGCGGTTGTGACCGATTTGTGTCAATTGAAGCCGAAAATATCGATTGAATCAGGTGACCTGAAAGAAGCGGGGCGTTTCCGTGTTCCGGAAACATGCGGCGGGTTGATTTGCACTGCCTGCCGACCTTTGGCTGTCGGCGTTTTTGTCTTCGATTGTCCACTCAAGGGAGACAGCGAATCCTTCTTTGGCGGATTGATGATTCCTGGCGAGACAGTAGACTGCACCCGTGCTTCGCCAGAACCGATCGGAAGCGCGCCGGGAACGGCGCAACCCGACGGATTCTTCGGCGGCGGGCGCTCCGGCCTGCTGTCCGATCGTGCGAGGAGTGATTCGGCGCCTCCCGGCACCGGATGCATCAAACCGTCAATTCAAGGGTGATATTGCTATGCGTTACGTTTCGCTGGAGTCGAAGAAGGACGAGCTGCTGCTGGCGGCTCGCGTGCTGTTGATGATCCTGTTCGTGCTGTTCGGCTGGCAGAAGCTGAACGGCTTCTCGGGCACCGTCGCGTACATGGCGTCGACGGGGAACCCGGCGCCCGAACTGGCCGCGGTGATCGCGGTGGCGGTCGAGCTGGTCGGCGGCCTGCTGATCGCGGCCGGCTTCTATACGCGTCCGCTCGCACTGGTGTTCGCCGCCTATACGCTCGCGACCGCGCTGATCGGCCATCGCTACTGGGCGCTGCAGGGGATGGAGCAATACATGGCGATGATCAACTTCTACAAGAATGTGAGCATCATCGGCGGGCTGCTGTTGCTCGCACTGACCGGGCCGGGACGGTATTCGCTCGACCGGAAGTAAGGCGGGGCGGCGTTTCTGTCCGGCTCGGAGCCCGGTGCACGAAAGTGCGCCGGGTTTTGTTTTTGTGGGCGGGGCGTGACGTGTGGCGCGTGCGGCGTGGGTGCTGCGTTGCCAAACGAACAGGTTCCGGACATGATTGCGCGTGCACAGTGACGCTGTTCACGCCGCGTTGACTCAGGTGTTTTCGCATCGCGTTTCAATGTGCTGCCCATGTTCTGCCCTCGCATTCGGACGATTCCGGTGACGCGCGCGAGGCCGCAGCGCACACGCATTGCTGCTTGCAATGCGTATCGGCAGCGACCGGGCGCACGACCGCGGCGTCTCGCATAAATCGTCTGCTTCAGGACATTGCCGACGGAGAACGACGACGTATGAGTCCGGAAGACTTGCTGTCCTACTACGAACGGGAACTAACCTTCCTGCGGCAATACGTGCGCGAGTTCGCCGCGCGCTATCCGAAGATTGCAAGCCGGCTGTCGCTGACCGGCGGGATGGACAGCGGCAGCATGGACCTTCACGTCGAGCGTCTGGTCGAGTCGTTTGCGTTGATGGCGGCACGTACGGCCCGCCATATCGACGACGACTATCCGCGGTTTACCGAGGCATTGTTCGAGACGCTGTACCCGCACTACTTGCGCGCGTTTCCGTCATGTTCGATCGCGCACTTCGAGATGGATAGCGGCCGGGCGGCACAGATGTCCGCCGCCGTCACAGTGCCGCGCGGTACGCAGCTTTACAGCCGGCCGCTCAACGGATCCAAGATATTGTTCCGGACTGCGTATGACGTCACGCTTTCGCCGTTGCAGCTGACGGGGGCGAAGTTCCGCTCCATAGCCGACGTGCCGCGCACGTTGCGCCTGCCTGCCGGTGCGACGGCGCTGATCTCGCTGACGTTCGCGATTCAATCCGCCCATCTGTCGATCGCCGAGCTGAACGTGGATTCGATACGGCTCTACACGCAAGGCGCGCCCGGCTTGACCGCGGCGCTTCGCGACGCGCTGTCGATGAAGGCGTTGCGCGCCTATGTCGAGCCGGCTCACGGCGGCCGGTGGATCGAACTCGACGGTACGCCTTGCACTGCGGCAGGCTTGGGCCGTGCGGACAGTCTCGTCCCGTATCCCGAATCGGCGGACCCGGCCTACCTGCTGCTGACGGAGTTTTTCGCGTACCCGGAAAAATTCGGCTTCTTCGACTGCGATCTGCGTCAGGCCGGCCGACTGGGCGGCAGGCAGTTCGGCATTCATGTCGTGTTGAAGAACATTCCGGCCGAATCCGCCGCCGCGCAGGTACTGGCGGCGCTCGACGCGAGTCACCTGGTGCCGGGCTGTACGCCCGTCGTCAACCTGTTCGAGGCGGTGGGCAAACTGGGCGAGCGATCGAGCACGTCGGACGCTGCCGACGCATACGCGCTGGAGGCGGATGAGCAGAGTGCCCATGCGTGCACGATCTATTCGGTGGACTCGGTCGCGCAGGTGAAGGCGTCGCCCCAAGGCAACCAGGCCGTGGTGCTCGACCCGCTGCCTTCGCTGCGCCATGGGCGGCATGCGGGGGCGGAGGCACTCTACTGGCAAGCCGTCCTTAATCGCCGGGCGACGCCGGGCAGTCCCGGCGAGGACGCGACGCTGACGTTCGTGAGCGGTGACGTCGAGCGCCGGGCGCCGCCACCGGCACTCGACATCAGGCTCACCTGCAGCAATGGCGATCTGCCCGAGCGGCTGGGTTACGGATCGCCGATGGGAGACCTGATGATGGAAGGCGGCAGCCTTGCGCGGCGGATTACGTTGCTGCACCGGCCGACCCGGTCGTTGCATCCCCGGCAGGAACGCGGGGCGCAGTGGCGACTGATTTCGCAACTGTCACTCAATGCCGTGTCGTTGACGGGTGGCGCGGGCCCTCTCCGCGACTTGCTCGCGCTGCATGATCTGCAACGGTCGACCTCATCGGTCCGGCTGATCGACGGCGTCGTGAAGCTTGCGCAGAAGGCAGTGACGGCGTGGGTCACCGAGCGAAACTTCGCGGGTATCGTCCGCGGTATCGAGCTTCACCTGACCGTCGACGAAGACGCATTCGTCGGCACGGGTACCGGCATTCATGCATTTGCGCAGGTCGTGGACAGGCTCCTGCGCCTGCACGTGACGACGAGCAGCTTCACCCAGTTGATCGTCTTCTCGAGCCGTACCGGTGACATGTTGCTGCGCTGCCCGCGCCGCGCCGGCAACGGATTCCTGACTTGAGCGCACCTGTGTACCTGCGCCGGTGCCGCCACGCATGAAGAAGGCGGTCTTCCGTCACGCATGAGCCGAGCCGCCGGCCGCGTCGGGTGCGATGTCATGGCTGACGACGATCGCGCCGCGCATCAGCGGATCGCTGATCGAAACGGCCAGCGTTGGCCGTTGCGCATCGACTGCGTGAGCACTGGCGGCGGCGATCAGGCCGAGCGCCAGCGCGCCGCCGCCATCGCCATTCGCGATGCCAAGGTGACGGCAACGCAGCCGGACGTCGGGGTCGTCGGGCCACGTGCGCTGCGCCGCATCGCCGATCTCCGTGCGACGGCTGCTGCGTTGGTCCGCGTCGCTCACCAGTGCGCAGCCGGTCATGGCCGGTTCGGCGTCCGACATGCGGGCGACGGCCTGCCGAAGCAGCCCGGCCACTGTCTCGCCGTCGGGCTGCCCAGTCGACGAGCGCTGTTCGGCGGTCACGAGCCGATGAATCAGCGGCGCGCCCGGCGTGCCGGCCGACATCGGCAGCGCGAGCAGGAGTGCGCACGCGCCTTCGCCGAGTACCTGGCCGTCGGGGCGATTGTGCGCGAACAGCCGGTCGGCATGGGCGAGTGCGGTCACCGTCGGCTGGCTTAACGTCGAATCGCACGCCAGTACGAGATGTCGGGTCGTCGCGTGCGACCGGTGAAGCGCGACGTTCAGCGCATCGAGCGCGGCGAGTGCTTCAACCGGATGCGCAATGAAGGTGACTTGTGCCGGCTCGACGGTCGGACGCCAGCGACCGCGTTCGAGATGCCGGTCGAGCCAGGCCGTGAGTGCCGGCGCATCGGCGCGCCAGCGCTCGGGCAGCAGAAGGTGCAGCGCAAATGGCGGTACCGCGCCCTGCGACGTCACGCCGGGCGGCGTGACGGGCGTGGTGGCATGGCGTGCCATCAGCTCGTCGATCGCTTCGGCTACCAGCATCATCGCGCGGCGCTGCTCGTCGTTGTCGCTTGGCATGACGTCGAGCGCCAGCATGCCGTCGTCAGGGGCGTCGCTCCAGATTGACGCGGCCGTGGCCGCGAACACCTTCGTGCCGTCAGGTCGCTGCAGCGTCGGGTGCAGGCCGACGACCCGCCCGTCGCGGGCAAGCGCGAGCACGTCCTCGACATGCATGCCCGCCGGCAGGCGCAGGCTGGCGTCGAGCAGCGCCATCGTCCACGTGAGCGACGGATCCTCGGCAGCCGCTTCGGCCGGCACGCCGGAAGCTTGCGGTCCGGGCCTCGGTGCCGGGCTCGGCACGGGTGCGAAGCCCCTGCGGAGGCTGGCCACCCCGATGACGAGCAATAGCGGCACCCCGACGCCGCCCATGAACAGTTCCTTCAGGCTCGGCACGTGGCCGGTCGCTTTCCAGTACGCACCGGCCATCAGCCAGACGGAGACGAACGCGGCGGCCACCCGGACGGCCGCGCGAACCGGCGATCGCCCGCCCGGGCGATCAGCCGGAGAGTCGGGCGCCGTGCTCATTCGCTGCCGGTATTCGACTGGCTGGCGATCAGGATCGCGCCGCACTGCGTCTTGTGGCCATCCCGGGCGACGGCGCGACTTTCGATAATCGCGGTGTCGTCGCCTTCAGCGATGAAATTGACGCCATGAAGCGGGCAGGTAACCGTGTCGTCGCGACGGGCAATTCCCTTGCCGTCGATTTTGGCAATGCCTGACGCACTGGTCACGACGCCGCCGTGGCTGTGTTTGTCCCCGAGAACAATAAACGGGCGCGTCATATTGAGGCCTCCTGCTGTTTTTGAATATGCCGCTTCGAGCGATCGGTATTTAATTCGAGGTTTACGACGACCGATGGATGGTGGTCGGTAATTAATGCTGTTTTGTGGCGGCTCCCACCGCTGAATACGTCCGGCACACGCCGGATCGAGGGAGAAAGGCAAATCAGGGTTGGTGTGCCATTCTATCCGAGTTCCAATCCGGGGTTGGCACTTGCTATCAAGCTGATGATATTCTAATTGCCATGGCGCCATAAAATAGGGTTGCATCATTTGGCGCAAAATGATTTTACATTTTTATGTCATTTTAAAAACGAATGCCGGGCCGGGTTCATTGGTATTCGTTGTCGCAGTTTCGAGAGAATAAGTTTTTGCGCCGCGGCACACTTAATAGAAAAACGTAACAGGTGAGAGAGACCCGCATGGATGTCAATTCGCAACTGTCGTCTCTATTCAGCGCTTTGAATCGTCTTCACGTACTTGACGGGCCGGGTTCGATCTCGTCCTTGCAGATCGAGCGCTGGAGTGGCCGCGAAGCGCTTTCGGACATCTATCGCTGGGACGTCTACGCGCTCGCCACCGATCCCGGGCTCGACCTCGATGCGATGGTCGGGCAGCGCGTGACCCTCACCACCACGCTGGCGAACGGATCGGCCACGATCCGCAGCGGCCTCGTGGCCGAAGCCGGATGTGTCGGCTATGACGGCACGCTGGCTCGCTATCATCTGCAATTGGTGCCGTGGCTGGAGGCGCTCGCGCATGGCCGCGATCAGCGTACGTTCGTGAACCGGACTGTCGCCGAGGTGCTCGACACGGTGTTCGCGGCCTACCGCGGTAGCGCCAGCTGGCGTTGCACCGCCGATGCCAGCCAGCGTATCGATGCGCTCGGGCCGTGCGAATACCGCGTGCAGTACCGAACCCACACGCACCTCGACTTCGTCCGTCACGTGCTGGCGGAGGCCGGGCTCGGCTTCTGCTTCGTCGAGGACGACGACGCGCCGGCGGGCCATACGATGCTCGTCTTCGACGACAGCGCACAACTTCCCGAGGATGACACCTCGCGGCGTCTCGGCGGCCTGCCGCTTCGCTTGAACGGCATGGCGGTCGGCACGGGCGACGTGATTCTGGGCATGGGCCAGGTCGTCTCGCTGACGGCCGACCGGCTGACGCTGATCAGCAGCGACTATCGCGGCAACCAGTCGGTGACGGCAACGGCGAGCCTGGGCAGCCCGGCCGGCTTTCGCGAGCTGTACGACGACGTCGGGCCGGAAGCGTTCACGACGCTGCGCGCGGCCGAGTACACGGCGCGCCGGCAGGCCGACGCGATCCTGTCCGAGGCGCGCTGCTGGGCGGGCTGCAGCACGCTGCACACGGCGCGGGCCGGACGGGCGCTGCGCGTGGCGAACGCGCCGTGGACGCAGATGCGCGGCTCAGCGGAAACGCCGGACACCTTTCTCGTCACCGAAGTGACTCACGTCGGCATCAACAACCTGCCGCGTACCATGATGGACGCGCTTCAGCAGACGCTCGGCACGCTGCCGCAGGACGATCTCGATCCGCGCGTGCTGAAGGAAGCGGGTATCGGCGGTTACGCGAACCGTTTCACGGGGGTGCCGCGCGAGCAGGTCTGGCGCCCCACGCTCGAGGACGGGACGGGCCAGCGGCTGAATCCGGTGCCGACGGCGCTGGGCGCGCAATCCGCGATCGTGGTCGGCCCGCAGGGCGAGACGCAGCCGGGCGCCGCCGGCCCCGTTCATACGGACGCGCAGGGCCGGTTGAAGCTGCGCTACCACTGGCAGGCGGACGGCGACACCGGAAGGGTCGCGACACGCGCGATGCAGCGTCTGGCCGGCGACGGCCACGGGTTGCAGCAGACGCAGCGGATCGGCCACGAAGTGCTGGTGCAGTTCATGAATGGTCTCGTGCATCGGCCGGTGATCCTCGGCGGCTTGTTCAACGGCCGTGGCGAAGGTGGCGAATCGCCGACGCCGGGCGGCGAGACGGGCCAGCCGCTCGACGAGTCGATCTACGCAAAGGCGGCCGATCACGTGCCGAGCGCGCAGGGCAATCAGGTCGGCGGTTACAGCCCGGCATGGCACGGCGGCGGCGCGGGCGCGCAGCGGCACAACCATGCCGGCGCGTTGTCCGGCTTCAAGAGCCAGGGATTCGACACGCAGGGCCACAATCAGCTGGTGATGGACGACAGCGACGGCATGGGGCGCCTGCAGATGGCGACGACGCACGCCGCGACCCAGCTCAATCTTGGCCATCTGCGTCACCAGGCCGACAACTATCTCGGCAGTTTTCGCGGCCAGGGTGTCGAGCTGCGTTCCGACGCCTATGGCGCCGTGCGTGCGACGCGCGGCGTCCTGATCTCGAGCTATGCGCCGGATCCTGCGCAACCCGCCGGTGACGTCGCCGCGCTGAAGTCGTTGCTGGCGCAACAGGTGGCGCTGGCGCGCACCTTCGACAAGGCCGCCGACACGCACCGCACGTTGCCGCTTGCCGCGCAGCGTGGCGTGCGCAAGGCGGGCCGGTCGTCGCTCGACGGCGAGGCCGCACCGCTCGACGCGCTGTCGCGCAGCCTGGCGACCACGGTGAGCGCGAACGGGTTCGAGCAGGCCACGGCCGATGCCGCGCGCCGCGGCACCGGCAACGCGCTGCCGCATACGGGCGACGCGTTGCTTGGCATCGCCGCCCGCGGCGGCCAGGGGCTGTTCGCGGGCCAGGCGCTGCAGTGGGCCGCCGGTGAAACGCTGACGGTCGGCAGCGGCGGCGACACCAACCTGGCGGTCAGCCGGTCGTTGCGGGTTCACAGCGGCCAGGGCATCGGCTGGCTGGCCGGCGCGAACGGGACGGGCGCGGCGAGCGACGCCGGCCTCAGCCTGGTCTCGGGCAAGGACAACCTGGATCTGCAGGCGCAGCACGGCACGCTGGCACTGCGCGCGAAGGACGACCTGACGGTGGCCGCGACGAAGAGCGACGTCGAACTGGCCGCCGGGCAGGCATTGCGGCTCGCCGTGAGCGGCGGCGCGTCGCTGCTGATCGAAGGCGGCAACGTCACGTTCGAGTGTCCGGGCAACCTGACGGTTCACGCGGCCGACCATCAGTTCCAGGGGCCGACCGACCTGGACAAGGCGAAGGGCGCGTGGGGCGATCATGGGCTTTACAACGAGTACTACTGGCTGCGCGACGCGCAGACGGGCAGCGCGGTGAAGGGGCTGCCTTACCGGATGGTCGGCCCGAATGGCGATGCGCTGGCTGCACGCAGCAGCGCCGGCGACGGCCGGACGGCGACCTATTCGACGAAGGCCGCGGCGAAACCGATCCGGGTCGAATACACCGGCAACGAGGACATCGATCATGGCTGGAGCTGATACGGTCGCCGTCCCGAAGGTGCTGACCCAGACCGACAGCACGCCGATGGCGCAACAGGACGGGCATGCGGTCGCGGTCGATCTGGTCAGGCTCGTGGAGTACACGGTCAATATCCGTTCGTTTCATCCGAACAAGAAGTTCGAGCGGTTGGGCTTCCGCTTTCACGGCGACACGCGCGGCTTTTCGCTGGGGGAGAGCTTTCACCCGAGCTACCTGGCTCGCCAGACCGGCAAGGTGACGTCACGCGTGTGGCAACTGTACTCGTGCAATCTGGCGGCAGGCAGCAAGGACAAGTTCCAGGACCGGCTGAGGCGCTCGAAGTACGCGGCGTCCAACACGTCCTCGGGGCCGTGGTGGGCCTCCGACGGCCCGGAGCCCTATACGGAGAAGAAATATCAGCCCGATGGAACCGCCGATGCGAACGCGTTCGAGCAGGGGCATGCGGGGGAGCAGATTGCCGAAGTGACGTCGTGGTACGGGGGCAAGAATTTTGCGTTCCTGGGATCGCGGCTGGACTGGAATACGCTTCACACCACCGTCGTTCCGACGCTCGATGCGCGCGGGCATCTGTGGATCAGGGTCGAGCGCGTGCGCCGCTGGATGGACATCTGCATGCTGGTCTATGGCGACGGGTTCCCCAACTGCGAATCGTTCATCGAGGATCCCGCGGGCAACAAGCTGTTCCTCGGTACCCACGTGCGGATCGGCACGCCCGCCACCCATCTCTCCGGCGACAACAGGCGCATCATGTTTGCCAACGTATTGCGGGTGGAACTGACGCTCGACGGCAACTTCGGATCGAAACTGTGGATCTTCACGCAGGCTCTCGGCGGTACGCCCGACCGGCGCGACGACTATCCGGCGATCGGCGACATCAAGACCGCGCCGGGCACGCCCGCCCGCCGCATGAGTGACCCGGATCCGTCGGCATGGTCCGGCGTGCCGGGCGACGGGCCGCCGGTCATCCTGCCGGGCATGGACGTCGTCGCGTGGCCGGCCGATCCGATCAGCAAGATCGGCGACGGCGTGAGCGGCGGCCTGGGCAAGCCTTTGCATATTTCCGCCTACGAGGACGTGGGGGCTGTCTGGCAACGTCTGCAGGACAGCTTCAAGCGACCGCCGGCCACCCGTGACACGACCGTTCAGGCCTGGAATGACTATCACCTTCATCGAAACCCCAACGAGGGCCGCGCGCCCGATAGCGAAGACCTGGATCCCAAGCTATGGAAGAAGTAGTGCCACCGCCATCGGGGCGTCGCGTGAGGTGGCGCTACGTCGTGTTGCTCGCTGTCGTGCTGCTCGCGGCAATCGTGTTCGGACTGGATAGGAGTCGGCGCATGCCATTGATCTACGTGATTCCGGAGGGCTATGTCGGCCCGGTGGTCGCATTGTTCGACCAGCCCGACGGTGTCGAGCCGCTCCTTGCGAAGGAAGGGCTCGAGGTGCGTGTGCCCGCGAACGGCATCGTCAAGATAAAGGGCAACCCGAAGCTGGGCCATTCGGAGGCGTTCCCGAAGAGCACGGTGGTGTTCGAGCTGGAGAAGCGCGATGGCAGCCGCGAGGTGCTCCAGGAAGCGATCAACCCGTGGCAGGAGTACGACCGGAACGACGATCCGCACTGGAAGGTCGGCATTCGCGATGCGCAGGGAAATCTGCGCACCATTGCCGTTTCCGACCGGAAGGACGGCTTCGTGTTCGACGATTTCCCCGACCCGGATCGCAGCCGCGTCATGGTTTTCTGGCACGAGTCCTGCCAGGACCGCGTGTTCGGGCCGGAGTCGGACGCGTATCTCGCCGGCGAAAAGTCCGCCGAGGAACTGCACGTTCCGCCGTGCGGCGAGTTCGTGGTGGGTGCCTTCGATCACATCCGGCAGTGGCCGGAATGGATGTTCCTGCGCGGCAAGGGCAAGCAGGAAAAATCCGGCGTCAGGAATCCTACGTACAGCTCGATCCAGGAACTGGTCGACGAGGCGAATGCGCGGGCTGCCAGAAAGAAGACCGACGCGATCAACTGAGCGAATCCGCGTGACCGGCAACGGGCATCGCGGCCGGTGTGACGCAAGAGGACGGAATGGACATTGCTGCTGCATTGAAGGGCTATTCGCAAGCGACTCGCCAGATTCAGGTCGATACGGCGATGCCGGGCGCATTCGCGGTCGAGCGGTTTCACGGCCGGGAAGCGATGGACGAGTCCTTCCGGTTCGAGATCGACGTGCTGTCGAGCGCGTCGTTCCTCGACCTGAATCCGCTGCTCGGCACGGCGATCCGCCTGCGCCTCGCAACCGGCGCGGGAGAGCGCTGCTGGAACGGGTACGTCGTGCGGGCCGCGTACAGCGACAGCGACGGCGAGATCACGCGCTATCGGCTGACGATGGCCTCCTGGCTCGAATTGCTCCGGCTGCGCCGCAATTGCCTGTATTTCGTCGGCCTCGATACCGAAGGTATTTGCGAGCGCGTGTTCGGCGACTATCCGGAGGCGCGTCGACGCTATGAACTGAAGGAGCCGTTGCGTACGTTCGATCTGCGTGGCCAGTATCGCGAAACCGACTTCGACTTCGTGACGCGCCAGTTGTCCGAGGCCGGCCTGTCGTTTCGCATCGAGCACGCGCAGGACGCGGGCGAGAAGCCGTCCGGCGACCATACCGTCGTCGTGTTCGACCGGCGCGCCGAACAGCCCAAAGGCAGCACCGTCGCCTACAACCGGCAGGACGTGGGCGACCCCGACGGCGTGATGACCTATTTCACGACGCGTCACCAGATGGTCCCGGATCACGTTACCGCCGCGAGCTGGAAAGCCGGCAATCTCGTCGCGCTCGCCGGGCATGCCCAGACCGAGGCCGATCGCGACGCGCCCGTCATGCCCGTACGCGAAGTGCTGGACGCGCAGCGCGCCGGCCGCTTCGAAACGTCGGACCAGGCGCAGCGCTACGCGTCGCAGCGTCTCGACGCGCTGCGCCTGTCGAAGCGGATCCACTATGGCGCCGGATCGTCGCGCACGCTGGAGATCGGCAAGGTTCACACGCTGACCGGCTACCCGGACGGAACGGTGTCGTTCGTCCCGCTGACGCTCGAGCACGAGGCGGTCAACAATCTCGGCGCCGATATCGCGCAGCTGCTCGAACACGGCGAGCTGGAGCAGGGGCTCTATCGCAACCGCTTTGCCGCGGTGCCGCCCGGCGTGCCGATCGTGCCGCCCTATCGCGACCGGCCGGTCGTGCAGGGCGTGCAGACCGCGACCGTCGTCGGCGAACCGTCGAACCGGGTGAGCAGCACGCGCGACCACCAGGTGCGCGTGCAGTTTCCGTGGATGCGCGGCACGGCGCCGCTACCCGGCGGACTGACCGACACGGCAAGCCGGTCGAACCCGCAGGGGCATGCGCCCGGCGACCATCGATCCGGCGTGGTCGCGCGCATCGCCGAGCAATCGGCCGGCCCGAACTTCGGCCACAGCTTTACGCCGCGCGTCGGCGCGGAAGTCCTGGTCGGCTTCGACTCGGGAAATATCGACATGCCGGTCGTGCTGGGCCAGCTGTACGGCGGCCGCGTGCAACCCCCGTTCGCGGCCGGTGAAGGCAGCAGCGCGAATCACGCGGGCGTGCTGACCGGCATGCAGACACAGAAGCTCGACGGGACAGCGGGCAGCCGCTGGGTGATGGACGATTCGTCGGGCCAGTTGCGTCATGAACTGGGCAACAGCGTCGCGAACAGCCGGCTTGCGCAAGGCTATCTGGTCGATCAGCAGGGCGCGGTTCGCGGCGCCTATCGCGGCGAAGGATTCGATCTCGCGACCGAAGGGTGGGGCGTCGTGCGCGCGGGCGAAGGCGTGCTGGTGTCGGGCACCGCGCGCACGGAAGCGGCTTCGACGCAAATGGACCTGGGAGAGAGCGTTGCCCAGTTGAAGCAGGCGGTGAAAACCGCACAGGGGCTCGACGAATCGGCTGCGCGCGCGGGCGCTGGCCGGCTGACGGCGAACGCCGCGCAGTCGGATTTCCTGAAGGCGATCGATCCCGCCCAGGACGGCAAGTACACGGGTGCGGTGAACGGGCAGAGTGCGACCAAACCGGCCGCCGGCGGAGCAGGCGGCAGCGGGGACCCGGTCGAACGGTTCGCGGTGCCGGCCGTCGTGCTGGAGTCGCCGCAAAACGTCGTGATGAGTACCGGCAACAGCGCGGTGTCCTATGCGGAACAGCACGTGCATCTGACCGCACAGGGCGATGCGCACCTGGCCGCCGGCGCGACGGTCGCCGGCGCGTCCGGCGATGCGGCGAGCCTGTATGCGGCCGCGGGCGGGATCAAGGCCGTGGCCGGCCACGGGCCGCTCAGCGTCGAGGCGCATGCGTCGTCGATGCAGATCCTCGCGGACCAGTCGGTGCGCATCACGTCGTCGGATGACCGGATCGACGTGCTCGCGAAGGATGCGATCGTGCTGCAGCAAGGGCCGAGCCGGATCACGCTGAAGGGCGCGGACATCCTGGTCGAGACGCCCGGATCGTTTTCCGTCAAGGCGGGCGCCCATCCGTTCATGGGACCGGGTGCGCAGTCGCCGGTGCTGCCGGCCCTGCCGATACCGGTGCCGCTCTCGCTCTACGACGAGCAACTGCGATTCGTCAACGAAGATGGCGTGCCGCTGTCGAAGGTCGCCTATCAGTTGAAGCTGGCCGACGGCACCACGGCGTCGGGCGTGACCGACGACGCGGGCAGGACCGAGCGCGTGGCATCGGCAAGCCCGCTGGGGATCCTGTCCGCGCTGCTGACGCCGACCCAACTGGTGGACTGCTGCGGGCGCACGTCGGGCACGCCGCCACCGCCGGTCGAGGTCAAGATCAAGGGCGTGCAGACGAACCAGTTTCAGTTGGGCGAATCGGAGAAGTCGGTGACGGTCAAGGGACACGATCGGCCGTTGACGGCGGGCGAGATCGAGATGGCCCGGACCGTCTTCAAGGACGGCATCGATTACGACAAGGTGCGGGTGCACCGGGGGAGTTACTTCTGGTTCGACATGCAGCGCAAGAGAACCGCAGTCACCCCTAACGGGCACATGTATTTTCGCGACGAGGACTTTCTCGAGGACTTCTCCGCCGAATCGGTGGCGGAAGGCGACAAGTCATGGTTCATGCACGAGATGACGCACGTCTGGCAATACCAGCTCGGATATTCGGTGCGCTGGCACGGGTTGACCGTCACCATTCGCGGCGAGAGTGCCTATCAGTACACCATCACGCCTCAGAACGTTTTTCACGACTACAACATGGAACAGCAGGGAAACCTGGTCGCAGATTATTTCGCGATTCATGTGCGCAAGACATACCAGGCGATCGGGCACCGCGGATACGTCGGATCGCCGGAAGAACTCAACTGGGTGCTCGCGCCATTGCTTCGGGATCCAAAGAATGCGGACAATTTGCCGAAGTAGCGAGACAGGCGCCGTCGCGCGGTGGTGATGTTTGAATTCCTGATCAACTCGAGTGGCTTCAATGCCACGATGAATGGATTCGAAGCATGAGGAAAATTTTGTTGGGCAGTGCGGTGGCATGCATATCGAGCCTGGTTTTTACCGCCTGTGCGGTTGCCACGTCGCACGGTCCGATTCGCCTGGACATCAGGCAGATCGACGGAAAGCCGGCTGCTTGCCTGCCGGCAAGTGACGACACGGGTTCCGACCCGATCCAGATCCGCGGGGTCGATGTGACGAGACAGACCGGCCCGGTCAGTCCCGTTGTCACGTATTGGGCGCTGGAGGTTCCGGGGAGTGCGCCGCCGGTTTATCTGAAGCGAGGCGAGTGTCTCGTCTATGGCCAGATCGTGGCCGGTGCGGTTGTGCGTGCGGCGCCGAGGGCGCTGGACATCAACAAGTTCTACAGCATCTCGATCGTACCGGGGGGGGGCTATGGCCCGGTGTACAGCTCGGCGTTTTGCGTGATCAGGCAAGCGGGGGGCGGTGTCCGCATTGCGACGCCGGGGCAGGAGGGGAACCCGTGCGCGTCGGCAGGACACTGAGCGGTGCAACGGGCTCCGAGTCGTGGCGTACCGGCCGCGGATGATGACGCGGCCACGGTCGTGCCGAGCGCCGTTGCCGGGTTTCGATCATGGTGATGTCGGGCCACCACGAGTGCTCGATCACGTACTTGTGCCGTTCCGGGAGGATCCAGGGAATGCGGACACGCTTCCGAAGCAGCGCGCCGGGCCTGCTCGCGTCGCTGTCGTGCGCTGTCGCGCGCGATGGCAGCGTCGGAGGCGCCCGTCGAACCGGAGATCAGGCAGGTCGACGGAAACCCGGCCGCCTGCCGGTGAGTGACGCACGGGCCACGGGCAGAAGGCCTCATCCGGATCCGCTCGGTGGGTGTCGCCAGACCAACCGAACCGGCGAGTCCCGATGTGACTGCCCGGTGGTTCGAGATGCCGGCCGGGGCCGAACCCGTTTACCGGAGGCCTGGCGAGTGTCTGGTGTACGGGCAGACGGTGAAGGGTGCAATCGTTCGCACGCCGCCCAGACCGCTGGATCTCGGCCGGCCCTGCTCCGTCTCGATCATTCCGGGCGGGGATTCCGGCCCGGTTTATGGCGCGGCGTTCTGTGCGCTCAGGCAGGCCGGTGGAGGTGTGCATATCGCAGTGCCGCAGCAAGGCCGGAATCCATGTGCCGTCGCTCAGTGACCGGCTTGCGGGAATGAACCGTTGTCCGTTGGCCACGACACGAGGCGGAGCGAACCGCGTGCGTCGTACCTAAAACGAACCCATTCATGTCGACGAATATGGACGTTCTGAAAAAACTCGCCGGAGGCTGGTCGCAGCACGACCGGTTTCTCCGGGTCACCACGCCGCTGGGCGCGGACGCGCTGGTCGCCGAGAGCCTGCTGGGGTGGGAGGCGGTCGATCACGGCGGCTACCGGTTCCAGTTGACGGCATTGTCGGGAAACGCGGCGCTGCCGCTGGAGCGGCTGATCGGCGCGACGATCCTGATCGAATGGCGGGCGCGGGAAGGCAGCGACGTCCGCCGCCCCGTGCACGGTCACATCATTGCGGCGGAGCGGATCGGCTACAACGGCGGGCTGGCCCGCTTTCGCCTCGAGGTCGAGCCGTGGCTCGCGGTGCTCCGTCAGCGCGTCGATCACTACAATTTCCAGAATGCCAGCGTGCTCGACATCACCGAGCAGATTTTCGACTATCACAATGCGGGCAGCGTGGTGCCCGCGTGGCGCTGGGCCCTGACCGATCCCTCCAGATACCGCAAGCGGAGCCTGACCACCCAGGCCGGAGAGTCCGATTTCGATTTCCTGAAGCGCCTGTGGGCCGAGGAGGGCATCTTCTACTGGTTCGAGCATGCCGGTGACGCCCACGCGTCCACCCTCGGCAAGCACACGCTCGTGCTCGCCGATTCGAACCAGCACTTCACGCCGGACAAGCCGGAGGTCATCGGCTTTCACCAGTCGAGCGACGGCGATCCCGCGGGCAGCATCCAGCACTTCATGACCGCACGTCGCTGGCGTATCGGCCGGGTTGCACGCGCCAGCTGGGATCACCGTACGCTGTCGAACCGGTTGACCGGCGCGCAGGCCGACGGCGTCGCGATGGTCGGCGAAGACCGCGACGTCGCCGGTCCTTATGCGTACCAGACCGCGGCACTCGGCGATCAGCGCGCGCGCCAGCAACTCGACGCGCAGCGCGTCGCCGCGACGTGCAGCGAAGGACGCAGCACCTGCATGACATTGCATCCGGGAATGCGTTTCGCGGTCGACGGGCATCCGGTGCTGAAGGCGTCGGATGCATTCGTGTGCCTACGCGTTCAGCACAGCGTGCGCGCGAATGTCGATGCGGACGTTCACGCCGCGATCGGGCAGACGCTCGGCGACATACCGCCGATGCTGGACACCGACGTGAACGAATACGGTGTCGCCCATGCGCTGCACGCCTCGCTCGGCAGCGGGACGCACGACGGCGCGCCGCTGGTGGGCAACGAAGCGGTCTATGCGAACAGCTTCGTCGCATTGCCGGCCGGACAGACGTACCGGCCGCTGATCGACGGCGGTCACGGCGCGCGTTCTCACCCGGTGGTGGCCGTACAGGGCGCGCAAACGGCGATCGTCGTGGGTGCGGGCGATCCGGTTCACACCGATCGCGATCACCGCGTCCGGATCCAGCACCATGCGCAGCGCGGGCAGAAGGCCGCGAGTCTCGCGGATCATCCGCACGTGGCGAACGCGCCTGCCGATCGGAATGCCAGTACATGGACACGCGTGCTGACGCCGGTCGGCGGCGACAATTGGGGCGGCGTGAGCGTGCCGCGCGTCGGGCAGGAAGTATGGGTCGAATGGCTCGAGGGACAACCGGACCGTCCGGTGGTGGTGGGCTCGCTGTACAACGGCCAGGGCAATGCCGATGCGCAGCACAATGCGCAAGCGGGCGGTCCGGCCGGCAGTACCGGCAATGCGGCCGCGTGGTTCGCGGGCAACGGCCACCCCGCGGCACTGACGGGTATCAAGACGCAGGACCTGAACCTGAGCCAGCAGGGAACGGGCGGTTATCGCCAGTTCCTGCTCGACGACACCGCCGGCGAGGCGAGCGCGCGTCTTTATACGACGGATCACCGCAGCGGGTTGACGCTTGGGCATCTCAAGCAGATACAGGACAACCAGCGGCAGGCCGATCGCGGGTATGGCATGGAGTTGACGACCGACGCTGCCGCCGCATTGCGCGGTGGCTCGGGCATGTTCGTCAGCGCGGCGCGCGGCGTCAGCCAGATGGATGCGAGCGCGTCGAGCCAGGTGCTGACACAGAACCGTCAACTGCTCGACGGTCTCGCGGAGGCGGCGCGCGCGCAAGGCGCAGAGCCGATGCAGCCCGCCGCGAGCGTCGGCACCGGGCCGGAAGATACGGGGCACGCGACGGGGGCAGGCGAGTCGACGCAATCGGCTGCCGTGGCCGGGTTGCGGCGAAGCGAGCAGGCGCTCGCCGCGACGCGCGACGGTCGAACGTCCGCCCAGGCCGGCGGTGGCAGCGGTAGCGCCGCGGCATGGTCCAGTCCGCATGTCGTCGCGCACGGCGCGGACGGTCTCGCCGCCGTGACGCCCGGCAGCCAGGTCTGGGTGTCCGGAACCGAGACCGTGCTGAGCGCCGGCCAGGATCTGCAATGGACGGCCAAGGGCAAGACGACCCTGGCAGCGACACACGGGATTGCGTTCTATACGCAGGGCAACGCCGCGGGCGAGCGCCCCGTCGCCGGGCAAGGCATCGCGTTGCACGCGGCTTCCGGCGCGGTGAACCTGCAGGCGCAGAATGCGGGCACGCTCGGCGCGGCCGCGCAGCAGGCGGTCGTGTTGTCGAGCAGCCAGGGCGCGGCGAATCTGCAGGCGCCGAAGCGTCTGCTGCTGAACGCCGCGAAAGCGTACCTGAAGATGGAGGGCAGCAATATCGAGGTCGGCGCGCCGGGGCGGGTGGAATTCAAGTCGGCGCAGCGCGAACTGACCGGGCCGCGCGGCGCAGGAGGGCAAACCTCGCTCGGCAGCAGCAACGCGAAGGATTGCCAGTTGCGCCTGTCGGGAGCGGCCGCGAGCCATGACAGCATCGTCATGCTGCCGGCGGGCTGACGATGGAACGTATCGACTTCGATGGTCACGCGCTCGATGCGCGCCATGTCTTGCTGCTCGACCCGTTGCAGGGCGACGAGGACGCGATGGTGGCGTGGCAGGACTTTCCGTTGCGTGCGCTGGCACCGCCCGGGTTCGACGCGCAGTCGCGGCAGTTGCCGTCCCTGCTGGCCTGGGGCGACTTGAGCGACGCGCAGCGCACGCAGGCGTTGCGCCTGCTGACCGATCGCGACGAGGCGATCGCCGCGTCGTCGTGCGTCGGGCTGCTGCAGTCCGATGCGGTGCCGGCCCATGTGCGCGCGCATCTGCGGCAATTGCTCGTGCCGCATTTTCCCGATGGGGCGCGCGGCGTATTCCGCTTCTACGATCCGGTCGTGTTCCTGCACCTGGGCTGGATGCTCGATGCCGGCCAGCGGTCCGTGCTGTTCGGGCCGGTATCCGTGTGGACGTTCCCGTCGGGCGGTGCGTGGTTTGCGCAGTCGACGCCGTCGCAGGGATCGCATCACGTGCGTTTCGCGCCGGGCGAGCCCATGTGGCGCCGTATCGGGCGTATCGGGGCGGTGCACGCCGTGCTCGAAACCGAGCCCGCGTGGCGCGCCGAGCCGGTGCTGTACGGGCCGCAGGTCGAAGCGTGGCTCGTCAAGGCCGAAGCGCGTGGCCTGAGCGAACGCGACGACCTCGTCGCGTTCGCGCGGCACGGGATGTTGAAGCATCCCGGATTCGATACGCATCCCGAAGTCATTGCCATGTTGCAGCAGTGTGCGGGGCACCCCACCCGTTACCGGCGCCTCACGTCGCTCTGGAGCGATGATGACTGGCAGGCCATCGTTCGGGATCTCGAGCGAGCGGCCGATGCGAAACGCGTTGCACCGGCGAATACCGATCACTCGACGCAAGGAGCGAGTTGATGACGACACCCTGCCCCTTCTGTGAAAAGAAAGGCCTGCCGATCCTGCCGATCCGCTACGGCATCGCACCGACGAAGACGTTCGGGAGCTACAAGGTCCCCCACCAGCCACCCGACGCGACAGCGCTGCTGGGGCCCGCGGAGGTGCCGCTGAACGTCAGCGAGACCCTCTATACGGGGCGCACGTTGCGCCCTGGCTACCTGTACCTGTTCTACGAGACGCACCATTACTGGGAAGCGTACGCCGTCGATGAATCCGGAGTCCTGTCGATCGTGCCGCTCGTCGACGACAGGCCGCCGGGCGGCGAGCGTTTCCACGAGAGCTGCAAACGGGATGCGATCAAGCTGGCCAATGCGTCGGTGGTCACGATCCAGGATCCCGACAGCGCGGGAAAGGTCTGGTTCGGGTTTTCCGATGCGTGGTGGACCAAGGCGATTCGCGACAAGAATGAGAAATTGCTCGCGAGCGAACGGGAGAAGTTCATGCGTCTCGTCGATATCGCCGCCTGGTACAACGACGGCAAGCCCCGGGCGCCGCAACCCGCTCACGCGTTCCAGATCTACCAGGTCGACATGATCGTCGCCGAATATGCGATGAAGCTGGTCGACGAGGTCAGCGCGTTGCGATGGAGCCCGTTCCTGTGTCGCGACATCCTGTCCGCCACGACGCTCAAGACGGTGTGCGACGGGTTGGCGCCCGCGAAGGGGCTGGTGCTGGCGCTTCAGGATCCGGCCGGCATCGCGCAGGAAATTCCGGCGTACATGAATGCGCGATGGGAAGGGTTCTCGGACCAGTGGAAGCGGCCGACCGACCTGGATACCAACCTGACGAACCTGCAGGCCGCGGTCGAACGTCAGGCCGAGATGAATCTGTACAACAGCCGGGTTCGGAAATCGCAGGACGATTACAACCAGCTGGTCAATAGCGGCGGGACGGCTTTCCTGCTCGAAAGTTATCGCAAGCAAATGCAGCCGCTGCTCGACGAGGCCAGGAAAGTGAAGTTTACGGCGGCGGACCTCGAGCACGCGCGCAATGAGGCGTGGGGCAAGTACGACAAGCTGATCAATCGCAACCTGCGCAACACGTATCGGCAGCAGTACGCGAAGGCGTCCGACGAATACGACAACCGGATCATGCGGCCGCTGGCGGAAGCCCACGTGGCGTGGATGCGAAGCGCCGGCATGACGACGGTGTTCGATTACCACTTCGACGCGAAGGACATCAACACCGGGGTCGGCTTCACCGCGCTGTTTGCTGCGTGTGTGATGGGGACGGGCGGCTACGGGCCGTGCGTGAAGCTCTACGACGAATGGTTGAAGGGCGGCATGGCGGCTCACAACCTGATATGGCGATCGCTGTTCTTCAACCATTCCGAACTGAAGGCCCACGCTGCGCAGGTCAGCGGGGGCGCGCAGAAGGACGACGGCAAGACGGTCGATACGGCCAACCATCTGCCGAATCCCGGTAAATGGTCGAAGCTGTTTTCGCTGTACAAGACCGTGATCAGCAAGCTCAAGATGGCGGGGGAAAACGCGTACAAGACCATCGACAGCAAGAATACGCTGCCGGAACTGATCGTGGAGCTCGGGCCGAGGATGGTGGCCGTGATCAAGGGACGCGATCCGGCGTCCGAGGACCTGAAGACGGTACTGGGGATGCACGCAGGCATGCCGGTCCAGCGGTTGCAGGTGGTGGGCACGCGGCGCGACGTGTTCAGCGCGATGCACCAGGCACTGGAAACCCTGCAGCCTGCCGCGAGCGGTCCGGACAAGGCCGATCGGGCGATGATCGTGCAGGCGCGGATGGCCATCCTGGAAGAGGAGGCGAAGAAGGCCGGCTACAGCCTCGACGAGGAAGTCAGGTCGTGGAACCTGCTGCTGGACGCCAGCGAGGCCGACAAGGATGCGTTGTATCGGCTGCCTTCCGACGCGCAGGGCAAGCTCGCGGCCGACCGGGTGCTGTCGCTCGGGAAGGCGCCGGGCGCGGAGGTGGTCACGAAGATCCCGGTCAACAGCTATATGGGTACGGTGCTGCGCTATGCGCGGTCGCCCGGCATGCTTGCGTCGGTGTCGCTGGTGTTTTCGACGCTGGGGTGGGCGACTGCCCAGGACGCGATGGGGACGGCGCTGAAGAGCGAGGACGGGCGTGTGGGATGGGCATTCAGGTCCGCGACGGTCGGCCTGGTGGGAGGCACGCTGGATCTGGTCAGCACAGGCATCAAGTCGGCCGGGGTGAGGCGATTGCCGTTGCTCGGGCCGGTGGCGAAGAGTCTGGGGGGCGGGTTTCTGCGCTATGTAAAAGTGGGTGGCGCGGGTGCGAGTGTTGTCGTGATGTGGATTGCAGCGGGTATAGATGCCGTAAGCGCCTGGGAGGCAATCAAAAACAAAGAGTTCGGGATGCTTTCCTTGTATGCGGTACGCGGTGGCCTGGAGGTCGCACTTGCAGTGTCATTGACGCGAGTTTGGATCGTTGCAATCATCAGTGGCGCTGAGGTGGAGGCATTAGGCCCGCCAGCATGGATTGCGACAGCAATCGTTCTGGTGCTTAGCGTGGTGATCGACCTTTTCAAGGATCCGCCCACCTTGACATGGACGCGAAATTGCATGTGGGGGCCGGCCAATAGCTATCAGGATGGCCCGGAGGAGCAAGACAACTTCCAGAAGGCAACAACGGGATAGGCTGTATGAGCGATGAATCGTCGATGAAGGCCTACTGGGGCCAGTTGTTTGATAAGCGCTACTGGCGGGAGGTGGTCATTGGTTTGCCGCCGAGGGATCCTTGGGCCCCGACAGCCGAGATGCTTGCTTACGTCCTCAATAAAGCAAAGCCAACGAAAGTAGATTGCCCACCGGCTTCGCTGGACATGGTAGTCATACGCAACGAAACCTACATGGAAGTAGCCGACAGTCAGTATGCCCGGCGTGGTTTCGGTGGATTGATATTTTCATTGTTTGAATTGCCAATTATTTCTTTCCTGGCTATCCCTTTTTATGGATTTTTGAAATATGAAATAACACTTCCTCTGGTTTTGGCTTCCTTGCTGATTTTTCTATTGTTCGTCCCTTTGTCGATATGGGTGGGATATCAATGGAAGCAAGACATGTTGGGCTACACCTACAAGCCGATTCGGCTGGTGCGCTCGACACGCACGGTTCATGTTTTCCAGCACGCCGGCCCCGGCGGCACCTGGTCTCTGGATTGGGATAAGCTGGTGTTCTGCCTGAAGAAGAGCGGGCTGAACTGGGGTGTGCTCGGCTATTTGCCGGACGAGAACGGTCAGGCGACGCATGCTTTTTATCTCGGCAACGTCATGCCGGTTCACCCGAGCGGTATGCGAGCGGACGAACCGTTGCTTGCACACTGGGAATACTTCCGCCGCTACATGGAGGAAGGGCCGGCGAGTGTGCCTGCTCCGGATTATCTGCTGCCGATCGAAAACCGGCGCGAGCCGTTCCTTTACGGCGTGTACCGCCTATGGCAGATGTTCGGCCCGTTCGCGGTGTTGTTCGCACCGATCACGACGCTGGCGGGCCTGTTCCGCTGGGTGGCCATGCGCATGAGCCGTTTGCCGCGCTGGCCGGCGGAGGTGGTCGCGCAATGCCAGGTGTCCCCGGATGATGCAACCGCGCCGCCCAAGAAGAAAGCGACGGACAACAGCGTGTCCGTTGCCATGGGTGTCGTGCTGATGCTGGCGCTGGACGTCGTGTTGTTCTGGTTGCTGTTTACACGCGTGTTCGAAATCGATCGTCTCTTTACTTGAAGCTCCTGAATTTCGAGCGGCGTCACCGATCAAGCAGACAAAAACGCGGGCACCGACATGAGCGACGACGCATCAGCAAAGGCCTATTGGGGCCAACTGTTCAGCAAGCGCTACTGGCTCGAAGCCGAGTTCGGAATGCCGCCGAAGGAACCATGGGCGCCGACGGGCGAAATGCTGGCGTACGAACTCGGCAAGACGAAGCCAGCACGGATCACGGGGCAGCCGACGTCGCTGGATATGGCCGTGTCGTACAACGCAACCTATCTGGAAGTCGCCGATAGCCGATACATGCGACGCGGCTTCGGCGGGATGGTGTTCACGCTTTTGCTGGCGCCACTTCTGTTTGTCGACATGCTGGTATTGATCTCGGTCTTTACCAACCGGTTCGATTCGATTGCTCTTTCGCTGGTGCTGCTGGCGTTGCTTGTGATAGTCGGCGCCCCATTGCTCCTCATGATCGGCTATCAATGGAAGCAGGACATGTTGAGCTACACCTACAAGCCGATCCGGTTGGTGCGCTCCACACGCAAGGTGCACGTGTTCCGGCATAACGGCCCCGGCGGCGTATGGTCGCTCGATTGGGACAAACTGGTGTTTTGCCTGAAGAAGGGGGGACTGAACTGGGGTGTGCTCGGTTATTTGCCGGACGCGGACGGGCAAGTGACGCATGCGCTCTACCTGGGCGCGGTCATGCCGGTTCACCCGAAGGGTATCGGGCCGGACGAGCCCTTGCTCGCGCACTGGGAATACTTCCGCCGCTACATGGAGGAAGGGCCGGCGAGCGTGCCTGCTCCGAATTATCTGTTGCCGATCGAAAACCGCCGTGAACCGTTCCTTTACGGCGTGCATCGCCTATGGCAGATGTTCGGCCCGTTCGCGGTGCTGTTCGCGCCGCTCACGACACCGGCCGGCCTGTTCCGCTGGCTCGGCATGCGCATGAGCCGTTTGCCTCGCTGGCCGGCGGAGGTGGATGCGCAATGTCGAGTGGCGCCGGAGGACGCAATCGTGCGGCCGGCGAAGAAGACCTACAGCCGTGTTTCGGTCGCGCTGGGTACGGTGGCGATGCCTGCGCTCGATGCGATATTGCTGTGGCTGCTGTTCACGCAGGTGTTCGGCGCCGATCGCCTCCTTGCCCACGGTTCCTGAGAAGGCGGGCATGCAGCCGACGAGTGAGGGGAGTCGACATCGGTTGCCTGTTCTTGTATAGATTGGGGAATCCCCGTTCCCCTTTCACAGATGGCTACCGTACCGCAATCGACCGTCCTTCTCATCGGCGCCGCCGGCCTCCTCGGCCGCGCGGTTGCCGCATCGCTGTCCCGCGAGTCTTCGTTAAACCTCGTCGCGACGATCCGCAACCCGCACGGCGCAGGCGCAAAACGCCTTGCGTTGCCGGCGGAAAACCTCGCCGAACTCGACGTCCTCGACGAGCCGGCCCTCGAACACCTCTTCGCCACCCGCCAGCCGGCCGCCGTGATCATCTGCGCGGCCGAACGCCGCCCGGACGTCTGCGAACGCGATCCTGACGGCGCACGCGCAATCAACGTCACCGCCCCGGCGCGCATCGGCGCGCTCGCCGCGCGCCACGGCGCATGGACGCTCGGTATCTCCACCGACTACGTCTTCGACGGCAAGGCCGCTCCGTACCGCGAGGACGCCACCCCGAATCCGCTGAACATCTACGGCCGCACGAAGCTGGAAGGCGAGGCAGCGCTCCTCGCCGCGTCGCCGCTGTCGTGCGTGCTGCGCCTGCCGCTGCTGTACGGCCCGATCGTCGACTGGAGCGAATCGGCCGTCACGAGTCTCGTGCCGGCGATCGCCGCGTCCGCACGGCCGGGCGCCGCCGCGGTCGGCATGGACGCCTGGGCGATCCGTTACCCGACCTATACGCCCGACGTCGCGGACGTCATCCGCGACCTGACATTGCGCCATCTCGCGGGTGCGTCGATCACGGGCATCCGTCACTGGTCGGGCGAGGAGCCGATGACGAAGTACGACATTGCGCAGCGGATCGCGGCCGCGCTCGGCATCGAAGCATCGCTCACGCGGATCGACCAGCCGACCGACGCGACGCCGCGTCCGTACGATTGCCATCTGGACGCATCGCGCGTGCGCGCAGCCGGGATCGATCACGCGACGCCTTTCGATATCGCGCTGCGCGCCGTGCTGCGCGATGCGCCGCAGACGCTGTAGGATCGGGCGCCGCGCCGCGACCCGCGCCGCGTGATCCGCAGCCGTCCATGGCAGCAGCCGCGCGACGGAGGCGGCCCGCGCGCACCGGCCGGCCCATCATCGCCCACCCAGGAGCCCAGCCATGCAACTGAAATGGCTCGAAGACTTCGTCGAACTCGCGCGCACGCGCAGCTTCACCCGCGCGGCGGAGAACCGGTTCGTCACGCATCCGGCGTTCGGCCGCCGTATCCGGTCGCTCGAGGAGTGGGTCGGCGCGCGCCTGATCGCGCGCACGAAGCCGCTCGAACTGACGGCGGCGGGCACCGTGTTTCTCGATGCGGCATCGAACGCGCTCGACGTCCTGCACGGCGCCCGCACGCAACTCCAGGAAGCGTCGCCGGTGCTGGAGAACAACCTGCGAATCGCGACCGGCCGCACGCTCTCGGCCACCTTCTTCCCCGACTGGTACGACGAGACCGTTGCGCGCGCCGGTTTTTTTACGGCGACCGTGTCGACCGGCAGCGCGGAGGAAGCGATCCTGCAGCTCACGGCCGGCGACGCCGACATGCTGATCGTCTATTCGAGCCCGCATACGCGGCTGCTGATCGATCGCGACCGCTTCGACTGGCTGTCCGTCGCGCGCGAGGTGCTGGTGCCGGTCAGCGCGTTCGATGCGCGCGGCAGCGTGCGCTACCGGCTGCCGGCCGGGCAGGCGCCGGTGCCGTGGCTCGCGTTCGCGCGCACGTTGACCCTGCGCGCGGTGCTGGCGCGCCATCTCGCCGAAATGCCCGGCCGCCCGACGTTGCGGCCCGTGTACCAGGCCGACTCGTACGAAGCGATCCTCGCGATGGCGCGCCGCGGGCTCGGCCTGGCGTGGCTGCCGCAGCGGCTCGTCGCCGACGACGTCCGGCGCGGCGAGCTCGCGATCGTCGGGGGCGCCGACTGGCAGATCGGCTTCGACATTGCGCTGTACCGGCGACGGAACGACCCGCACCCGGTACTGGACGCGATCTGGCGCACCGCGCCGGCCCGCGACGACGGCGCCGCGTAGCTTCCGCGGGCAGCGCCCGCGCGGCCTGCGCGCCGATCGGCACGATTGCGTGCCGAAACGGCACGAACGCCCGCCCCGCGTTGCCTACACTCCGCGCTTGACTGGCCCGAACGGCCGCCGGCAAAGCCGCGCGCCGTCTTTCAAAATCCTGACGGCCAGCATTACCGGAGGAGCAAAGGGATGACCCGCACTACACACGGCGCGACGCCGGCCCCGCACAACCCGTGGCGCGAGATCTGCGCCGCGAGCATCGGCAACGCGCTGGAGTTCTACGATCTGCTGATCTACGGTTACTTCGCGATCGTCATCGGCCAGCTGTTTTTCCCCACGCACGACGCGGCGACTTCGCTGCTGCTGTCGGTCGGCACGTTCGGCATTTCGTTCGTCACGCGTCCGCTCGGCTCGATCGTGCTCGGCAGCTACGCCGACCGCGCGGGCCGCAAGGCATCGCTGACGATGTCGATCGGGCTGATGATGCTCGGCACCGCGATGATCGCGTTCGCGCCGACGTATGCGCAGATCGGCATCGCGTCGCCGTTGCTGATCATCGTCGCGCGGATGCTGCAGGGTTTCTCGACGGGCGGCGAATTCGGCGCGGCAACCGCGTTCATGGTCGAGCAGGCCGACGCGAAGCGCCGCGGTTTCTTCGCGAGCTGGCAGATGTCGACGCAGGGGCTCGCGACGGTGCTCGCGGCCGGCGTATCGGCGCTGCTGAGCCTGCTGCTGACGACCGACCAGCTGCACACGTGGGGCTGGCGCGTCGCGTTTTCGGTCGGGTTGCTGATCGGCCCGGTCGGGCTCTACATTCGCCGCAACATCGACGAACCGGCCGATTTCCGCCGGCTGGGCGAGCAAGGGCGCGCGAAGTCGCCGCTGCGCGACGTGTTCGTGCGCGATCGCGCGAACATGCTGCTCGGCGCGGGGGTGGTCGCGACGGCCACGGCTTTCAACTACGTGCACAAGCTGTACATGCCGACGTACGCGGTCAAGCAGCTGCATATCCCGGCCACGTCGTCGTATCTCGGCGCGGTCGTCACGGGCGCGATGCTGATGGTCGCCGCGCCGGTCGTCGGGCATCTGTCGGACCGTTTCGGCCGCATCCGCGTGATGCTGATCGCACTGATCCTGGTCGGCGCGACGACGTGGCCACTGTTCGTCATGCTGAACCGCTATCCGACGGTCGAGACGCTGCTCGCGGTCCAGGCGCTGGTCGGCCTGTTGATCGCGGTGAGCCTCGCGCCGCTGCCGGCGCTGCTCGCCGACATCTTCCCGACGAGCACGCGCGGCACGGGCCTCGCGCTGTCGTACAACTTCTCGGTGACGCTGTTCGGCGGCTTCGCGCCGCTGATCGTGACCTGGCTGATCGACGCGACGCACAACAAGCTGGCGCCGAGTTTCTACGTGATGGCGACGGCCGTGCTCGGGATCACGTCGGTGATTTCGCTCGGCCGCCGGATGCGCGGCACGGCGGCCGCCGCCGCGCCATCGACACGCGCGACCGGGGCGTGACGCGCCGGCCGCAAACCCGATTCCGGCGCAGCCGGCACACGCCGGCCGTGCCTTTTCCGAACCTTGTTGAGCCTTTCCGACATGACCACGCTTGAAGCCATCCGCGCCGCCTTGCCGGCCTATCCGATCGAAGTGGCCTTCCCCGACATCTCGCGCTGGCGCGCGGGCAATACGGGCATCGACTATCTGCATACGTTCGACAGCGGCCGGCCCGGCAAGCACGTGATGATCCTCGCGCTGACGCACGGCAACGAAGTCAGCGGCGCGATCGCGGTGGACACGTTGCTGGCCGCGGGCCTGCAGCCGGTCGCGGGCCGGCTGTCGCTCGGCTTCGGCAACGTGGGCGCCTACGAGCACTTCAGTGCGGAGAACGCCGATGCGACGCGCTACCTCGACGAGGACATGAATCGCGTGTGGACGCCGGCCGCGCTCGACGGCACGCGCGACAGCCGCGAGCTCGCGCGTGCGCGCGCGATGCGTCCGCTGCTCGATACGGTCGACCTGCTGCTCGACATTCATTCGATGCACGAAGCGTCCGCGCCGCTGATGATGACCGGGCCGCTCGAGAAGGCGATCGCGCTGGCGGCCGCAATCGGCACGCCGGAGCACGTGATCATCGATCGCGGCCATGCGAACGGCACGCGGCTGCGCGACTACGGCGGCTTCGGCGACGCGGCGAGCGCGAAGAATGCGCTGCTGATCGAGACGGGCCAGCACTTCGCCGCGAGCGCGCGTGACGTCGCGCTCGACAGCGCGGCGCGCTTCCTGCTGCATGCGGGCGTGGTCGCGCGCGACGACGTCGCGGCCTTCCTCACGCAGGCCGCGCCGGTGCGGCAGAAGTTCGTCGAGATCACGGAGCCGGTCGTCGCGCGTTCGATGGATTTCCGGTTCTCGCAACCGTTCACGGGGCTCGAGGTGATCGGGAAGGCCGGCACCGAAATTGCCCGCGACGGCGACCATGTGATCGTCACGCCGTACGACAACTGCGTGATCGTGCAACCGTCGATGCGGCATCTCGGCGTGAACGTCACGATGATGCGGCTGGGGCGCTTGCTGGATCGGTGACGTCGCCTTTGGCGGACCGCCGGGAGACGGCCCGCGCGGTCGCGCTTCTCAGCCGATGCGGGGTGGGCCATGCCGCATGCGATTCACGCATCGGCGCGGGCGGCGCAGACCGAACAGCCAGGGCGCCCGTGCATCGATGTGCTACGCGTGTCGCTTCGGGTTCCACGCCTTGTGTACGAATTCGAGGCGGTTGCCGTCGAAGTCGGCTACGTTGGCGGCGTAGTAGCCGGGGGCGAAATAGGTACGATCCGCCGGTTTCCCCTCGTCAATCCCGCCGGCCTTGATCGCAGCGGCGTAGGCGGCGTCGACCAGTTCATTGGTATCGCAGACGATCCCGACGTAAAGCCCGGTCTCGCCGGGATGACGTTTGCGCAGCCAGATGCTCGATCCGACTCCCGCTCCCTTGCCGTACACGTCGTCGCCGATGCCGTAAAGATCGGGGACGCTTTCCGGGCCCGAGGCGGAGTCGTAGTTGCCGAAAATGCTCCAGCCGAGCGGCTTCAAGGCTTCAGCGTAGAAGGCCAGTGATTTTTCGATGTCGGTGACTGAGATGTAAACGTGGTCGATCATTGGGCGCCTTCGACGTGGATGGGTACGGTCCGCGCATGGCGATATCCGACAGCCGGGCGTCTGCTCGTGGCCGGGCCCCGACGGTCGCCGACGCAGGGATGCCTGATGCTACGGCCGCGCATGCGCTTTCACAAGCCGCACATGGAATCACGCGCGAGCCTGGCGCAACGAACCGGGCATCCGGCTCGGCGTGAACGTCACGATGATGCGATGGAGGCGACAAACGCTGGACGACGCTTGATTCGCAACGGCAAGCCGGCCGGCTTCATCGTTACCGGGACGGGAATGGCAGACGGATGAACAGGTAGCGGGCATGCAGGTGCGATGTCGCGCAGTATCGGCACCCCAGCCCGCGATGGTGCTGGATTCAGACCGTCAATCCAGCACCGGGCTTCACGTATCGATAATCGTCGAGCGCTTCAAGATCGATTAACGAATCGCAAAGCGGGTCGCCGGCGAGCCATTCGCGCAATTATTTCCATAGATAAACATATTTCTGTTTTCCGAATATGCCTGGTAAATAATCGAATAAACTTCCTTGGCACTGAACGAGTAGACGCCATCGTTGATCGTCACCAGCAGGTTGCCGGTGGTGTCGGTTTCGATCTTGTCGATCTTGCCGGCTTTGCAAAGCGCCTGTGCGGACGCGCACGTGGAGGCGAGCATCAGTGCTGAAAACAGCACGGTTGCAATCTTCTTCATGACTTTCCTTTGGAATTGAATGAAATGATGCGATCTGACGACGTCGGCCACGTCCGGAAAGACATGTCTGTCCTTCCGGATTGCTGATTCGCAAGCGTCTGGAAATCAACGGGGCCTGGCAAGCTGGAACTTTGCGACAAAGCACGAATGAAATGATTCGTGCTGCGCCTCCGTTACCTCTTTGATTTTTGAATCGCGGTGTTGCGGCGCACAACACAGACTATTTATTTGGGTTTGAGGGCGCCAATCGAATTAATTTATCGTTAATGGAATTCGATAATTTTTTGTTTGAATTTGATTTAATTGAATTTTGGGTGGTGTTGTTTTTATTTTTTGATTGTTTCGATATTCAAATAATCGGCGGCGAATATTGAGGCGATGATCGGTGGTGGTGCCGGCGCGGCAGGCGATGCGCATGGGCGTACATGGGGCTCGATCGTTCGAGCGCGGGAGGAATCCATGGCACGAAGCGACTCGTGCCCGAACGGAAAGGCGCTACACTGCGCGGGTTCCCGGGCACACCGGGAGCGCCGGGGCGCCGGACACACGGTTTGCCGACACGCGACGATGGTTTCGCCCGCACCCCGGCTCATTCGAACAAATCACGAGAGCAAGAGAGGGCCCATGCTGACACGTCTTCGTATCGGTCTCGATCGCGCGCGCGACCTGCGCGAAGCGGGACGACCGTCTCCCGTCCATCCACGGCCGCAGGCGAGCGAACTGGTCGACCTCAGCGCGCAGCGCGCGATGTGGCGTGTCGCCGTTCCGGGCCAGGCCGACTGCTACATGGCGGCGACGCCCGCCGAAACGGAGCGCTACGTCGTGCATCTCGACGCGCAGACGTTCTATGGCCTGTGGCTCGGCACGAGCCCGAGATTCCCGCAGCCGAACTCGCAGGACTGCGTGCCGCGCCGCGTCATGCCGCTCGACAGCAAGTACGCGTCGGCCGCCGCCGCGTTCCGGGCCGGCCGCCTCGAACCGGTGGCACTGCCGCCGGTCGGCTACTGGATCGAGGGAGGCGGGTACGAAGTCGCGATGAGCAACGGCATGACGCGCACCTTCTGGCTGCTCGCCAACCGCGTGCGGTCGTTTCCGGTCAGCGTCGACAACGCGACCTGGGCCACGATGCTGAACAACATGGCCGGCGTCGGTGTCGCGCCGATCGCGTACCGCGAACTGTTTTCCCGGCGCGCGTAGGTCGGTCGTCGCGATCCGGCCGCACCGGATCGCCCCGGTTTGACACGCCGCGTTCGCGGCCTTTAAAGTCGCATCGCGGGCCGGTGGGTCAAGCTCACGCCCGGAACAGGCAGCCGATGTTCCAGGACTACGGGGCTACCCCGTGGATCAGATCGACATCCCGATGCGTCGCAAGGAGCGCCGTTGCGCGTTGCGCAACGTGACTCCTCGCAATACCCGTCACGTTGGCTCATCGTCCCGCCCATCCTTTTCCATGTCTTCATCCCTGCGCGATACCACCCGCACGATTGCCGAGGCGATGCTGGCCGGTGCGCCCGAACGTGCCGGCGTCCTGTCCCGGATGGCGGCGGTGCTCGGCGGCGCGCCGCCGTGGACTCACGAAGTCGCGGACGCCGCGCTCGTGCGCTTCGGCGCGCGCTGGGCCGATGTCGACATCGATGCGCTTGCGGCGCACCTCGCCGATGCGCCGCCGTTCGTGCTCGCGTGGTACGGCAGCGACCGGCCCGCCGCGATCCGCGTCGTGCGGCGGCCGCTCGTCCAGCTGCCGTTGCCGGCGCCGCTGGCCGGCTGCGACGTGCCGCAATGGGCGACGCCCGGCGATCTCGCCGACTGGCTCGGCGTGCGCGTGCCGGAACTCGACTGGCTGTCCGACCATTGGCGCGTCGACGCGCGTAGCGGCGCCACGCCGTTGCATCACTACACGTACGTGGCGCACGACAAGCGCAGCGGCGGGTGCCGCCTGGTCGAGATCCCGAAGGGCCGGCTGCGCGAAGCGCAGCGCCGCATCCTGCACGGGCTGCTCGACCGCATTGCGCCGCACGATGCGGTACACGGTTTTCGCAAGGGGCACGGGATCGTGTCGTTCGCGGCGCCGCATGCCGATCGCGATGTCGTCGTCCGTTTCGACCTCGCGGATTTCTTCGTATCGATACGCGCCGCACGCATTCACGCGCTGTTCGTCACGCTCGGATACCCGGCCGAAGTCGCGCGCACGCTTACCGGGCTGTGCACCAACCGCGTGCCGTCCGCGCGGCTGCTCGCACCGGATCTGCGCGACCGGTTCGACTGGATCGGCCGTCAGCGCTATCGAGAACGGCATCTGCCGCAGGGGGCGCCGACGTCGCCGGCGCTGGCGAACCTGAGCGCCTTCCGGTTCGACATGCGGCTCGCCGCGCTCGCGCGTTCGCTCGATGCAACCTACACGCGTTACGCCGACGATCTCGCATTTTCCGGCGGCGGCGCGCTGGCGCGCGACGTCGAGCGGCTGCAGGTGCGCGTTGCCGCGATCGCGCTCGAGGAGGGCTTTGCGCTGCACCTGCGCAAGACGCGCGTGATGCGGCGCGGCATGCGCCAGCAACTCGCCGGCGTGGTCGTCAATCGTCATCCGAACCTGGCGCGCGATGAGTTCGATCTCCTGAAGGCCATCCTGACCAACTGCATCCGGAGCGGGCCGGCGTCGCAGAATCGCGATGCGCGTCCGGATTTCCACGCGCATCTCGCCGGGCGCGTCGCGCATGCGGCCGCGCTGAACGCGGCGCGCGGCGCGAAGCTGCGCGCGCTGTTCGACAGGATCGAGTGGGACGCCTGCGACGTCGGTCTGTAAGCGGCTGAAAAGCGATCGACGAGCGGCCGAAAAGCGACCAAAAAGCGACCGGGTCCGGATCGACGCCGGCCGACGACTTCTGCATCGCGATGCCGTGCACTGCTATCATTCGCGCCATGCCGCGCCAGTGCCTGGTGCGGCGCCTACTTGCCGCAGTCGTTCGCCCGTGCCTTCGTATGCGGCGGGCTGCGCGTTGCCGGGCCGGTTCAGTCTGTCATCGATTGACGCGCGACGTCGTTTAGTGCGTATCGCGCAAGCCACGCCGGCTCAGGCAAACGATACATACATTTGACAGCACCCATCGGCGGAACTTCGTGGTAGGTTCCGCCATCGGAGCTTTTTGCGAAAACATGCCCAAAGAGGATGAATACATGACCCAGGCCCTGCAGGAACTCGAAGCACAACTTCGGGACCTGAATATCAAGCTGTCGGATGCGAAGCAGAAGGAGAAGCAGGCCGCGCTCGCGGCATTCAAGGAACAGGTCGAGCTTTTGGGAATTTCGCAGCAGGAAGTGCTGAGCGCGCTCGGTTATATCGTCCAGCGAAAACGCAAGGCACCTGCCAAGTACTACGATCCGACGACCGGCCGCTCATGGTCGGGCCGCGGCCCGCGGCCGAAATGGCTCGAAGGCAAGGATCTCGACACGCTCGCCGTCGACCGCGAGGCCAAGACCTGGTGGCCCGGAGACGACCAGGGCTGAAGCCGGCCAGGCTGCCGGACCCTCCGGCGCCCTCCGGCTCGCGCAAGCGGGCCGGCCGGCAACCTGCTCCCCCCACGTAGTCGTTCATCCGGTGTCCGGCCTGGCCGCGACATCGCCGGCTTCACCGCCGACACCGGCCCGCCGTTTTTCTCTCCCGTTCATGACCCGCAGGTTGCCGCCATGCCGTCCCGCAGACGGGTGCCGGCGCGCGCGGAGCCTCGCCACTGGCCGACCTGCCGGTCCTTCGTTCGCGGGCACAGGCCTTAGAATGTCGCCGGACAATCGTGGCGGGACACCATGGCAGCAAACATGAAATCTCCGACGCTCGGCGGCCCGTCGGCCCCGCGCGTCGAGCAGGTCGGCGCGTACGCGTGGAAAGCGCTGGCCGGATCGGCGATCGGCTATGCGATGGACGGCTTCGACCTGCTGATCCTCGGCTTCATGCTGCCGGCGATCACGGCGGCGCTGCACCTGACGCCCGGGCAGGGCGGCGCGCTCGTCACCTGGACGCTGATCGGCGCCGTCGCGGGCGGCATCCTGTTCGGTGCGCTGAGCGACCGCTACGGGCGCGTGCGTGTGCTGACCTGGACGATCCTGCTGTTCGCGGTCTTCACCGGGCTGTGTGCGTTCGCACAGGGTTTCCGGGATCTGCTCGTCTACCGCACCATCGCGGGCATCGGGCTGGGCGGCGAGTTCGGGATCGGCATGGCGCTCGCGGCGGAAGCGTGGCCGGCCAGCAAACGCGCGCGCGTGTCGTGCTACGTCGCGCTCGGCTGGCAGGCCGGCGTGCTGCTGGCCGCCCTGCTGACGCCGTTCCTGCTGCTGCACATCGGCTGGCGCGGGATGTTCCTGGTCGGCGTGCTGCCCGCGCTGCTCGCGTGGGCGATGCGCAACAAGCTGCACGAGCCGGAAGCGTTCGTGCAGCGCGCGGCGCAGCCGAAGGCCAACGCGTTCCGCCTGCTCGTCGCGGACGGCCGTACAGCGCGCACGAGCCTCGGCATCGTGATCCTGTGTTCGGTCCAGAATTTCGGCTACTACGGGATCATGATCTGGCTGCCGACCTTCCTGTCGAAACAGATGGGTTTCTCGCTGACGAAGTCGGGGGTGTGGACGGCGGCGACGGTCGTCGGGATGATGATCGGCGTCTGGGTGTTCGGGCAGCTGGCCGACCGCATCGGGCGCAAGCCGACGTTCCTGCTGTACCAGCTCGGCGCGGTGGCGACGGTCATCGCGTATGCGCAGCTGTCGGACCCCACGGCGATGCTGTGGGCCGGCGCGCTGATGGGCATGTTCGTCAACGGGATGGTCGGTGGCTACGGGACGCTGATGTCGGAGGGTTATCCGACGGCCGCACGCGCAACCGCGCAGAACGTGCTGTGGAACATCGGCCGCGCGGTGGGCGGCTTCGGCCCGGTCGCGGTCGGCGCGCTTGCCGCGCACTATTCGTTCCAGACGGCCATCGCGATGCTCGCCGGCCTCTACGTGCTCGACATGGTCGCGACGCTGTTCCTGATTCCCGAGCTCAAGGGCGTCGAGCTCGAATGAGCGCGGCGATCGCGCGCAATCCAACCCCTTCTCCGGAAACCACGATGCAGCAGAAGAACAGGACGATCGGCGTGATGGGCTCGGGCAAGGAGCCGTGGCTCGCGTTTTCGGAGCCGCTCGGCGCATGGCTGGCGCAGGCCGGTTTCAACCTGCTGACGGGCGGCGGGCAGGGCGTGATGCTGGCGGTCGCGCGGGCGTTCGCCGGCGTGCCCGGGCGGACCGGGCGGTCGATCGGCATCCTGCCGACGCAGGCCGATCCGCTCGCGGGCTTCGTGCCGCTCGACGGCTATCCGCATCCGTTCGTCGACATCCCGATCCTCACGCCGCTGCCGCGCCGCGAGCCGGACGCCGAGCCGCACACGATCAACCGCAACTACGTGAACGTGCTGAGCAGCGACCTGATCGTCGCGCTGCCGGGCGGGCACGGCACGGCCGAGGAGATTGCGCTCGCGCGGCGCTGGCGCAAACCGCTCGTCTGCTTCGGGCCGGAGGGGGCGTTTCGCGTGCTCGCGGCGGGAGCCACGTGCACGTCGTCGCTCGACGACGTGATCCGGTTCGTGGAAGACGCGTTTTCGGCGGAGCAGGTGCCGCGATAGCGCGTTGAATGGCGTCGAGCGCATTCGTCTCGACGTCCGCTCGGCGCGGCCGGTTCCTGCTGTCGCCGGCCGTGCGGCAGGTCGGGCGACGTCGCGAATGGGTCGAACATCCGCCGCTACGACGCGAGCACGAGCGCGTCGGCGCTGTACGGGCTGCCGTCCGGACGGCCGGAAGCGCGGCACCGGATCGCGTCGCGCGACGACGCTCAGCGCCCCGTCTTCAACTGCGCCCACAGCCGGTTCTGCAGCCGGCGAATCTCGGGCGGCATCGGCTTGAGCAGCGTCATCCTGCTCAGCACCTCGTCGGCCGGATACACCGACGGGTCGCGCGCGATCGCGGGCTTCACGTACTGGCGCGCGGCCTTGTTCGCGGTCGGATAGAACACCGCGTTGGTGATGCCGGCGTTGACCTTCGGATCCTGCAGGTAGTTGATCCACTTCAGCGCGGCGTCGCGGTTCGGCGCATCCTTCGGGATCACCATCATGTCGAACCACAGCAGCCCGCCTTCCTTCGGGTTCGCGAAGCGGATCTCGTACGGGCGCTTCGCTTCGGCGGCGCGGCGGTGCGCAATGCCGACGTCGCCCGAGTAGCCGAACGACACGCAGAGGTCGTTGTTCGCGAGATCGTTGATGTAGCCCGACGAGTTGAACTGCGTGATGTACGGGCGCACCTTCTTCAGCACCTCGTACGCCGCGCGGTAGTCGGCCGGGTTCGTGCTGTTCGGGTCCTTGCCCATGTACTGCAGCGTGGCCGCGAACACGTCGACCGCCTGGTCGAGGAACGACACGCCGCAGCTCTTGAGCTTCGCCATGTTGGCCGGATCGAACACCAGCGCCCAGCTGTCGACCGGCACCTTGTCGCCGAGCGCCTTCTTCACCGCCTGCACGTTGTAGCCGATGCCGTCGGTGCCGTAGGCCCATGGCACGCCGTACTGGTTGCCCGGATCGGCGTCGGCGACCATCTTCATCAGCAGCGGATCGAGGTTCGACAGGTTCGGCAGCTTCGACTTGTCGAGCGGCTGGTAGACGCTCGCCTGAATCTGCTTGGCCATGTAGTTCGACGTCGGCACGACGATGTCGTAGCCGGAATTCCCCGACATCAGTTTCGCCTGCAGCGTGTCGTCGCTGTCGTAGTTGTCGTAACGCACGTGGAGGCCCGTCTGCTTCTGGAAGTTCGGGACCGTGTCCGGTGCGATGTAGTCGGACCAGTTGTAGATGTTCAGTTCACCGGCCGCGTGGGCGGTCGTGCCGGCGGACGCGGCGGCCGACAGGGTGGCGGCGGTTGCAATGCTGCGGGCAAGCGTGCGGATTCGCATGACGAAGTCTTCCATTTTCAGGGCGCGTGTCGATCCGCGATGCGCGGGCCGGTGCGCGACGGTTCATCGGATGAAGCGGGCGTGCGCGAGCACCGCTCGCGGTGAGCGAGCGTGGTGCGCGACGATCAGGAATCCGTTCGATTGCGGGCCGGCTCGCACGGAAACGAAGCGCGAGCGGATTCCGTCACCGGTCGGGCGACACGGCGGGCAGGTCGAACGGATACAGGGAAAGGGGTGAAGCGCTAAGGCAGCAGCGAGGCCACGTCGTCGGTATGGATCGCGACGTACGCACGCGCGGCGACGGCGTTGTGGCGGCGAACGGAGCGGCAGGACAGGATGGTGTAGATCGACAGATGCAGGCGAGGACTTTGCCAGCCGTCACCACTGTCGTCGGTGGACGCGATCGCGGCGCGCAGGTTTCGCGCATCGCCTCGTCTCCACCGCACCAGCGGGCCACGGAATCTCACGTTTACTCTCGACCGGGTTGTTGAAAGTATTGAACACCTGACGATTCGCCAGCGACTGCCGTTTCAGGCCGCGGTCATCGAATTTGCCGCGATGCGCGATCGGTTTCGAGACGGGAACTGAAAGCTTGGCGGACCGCTGGATCGCCGAAAACATGACGCTTCCGTGAATCATCAGGTAAATCGCTGTAAGGATGTCTCGGGATTTTCCCTAGTGATTCGCAGGCCGATGCAGGCGTTCGGCGTGATCGCGATAACGGATGAACCGCGCACGCGACGCGGCTCGAGCAGCCATGACGGGCGTCAAGTGATGAGAATATTCGACGGCATGCAGCCCGTCGACCTTCAGCCGCCGGATGGCCCGGGCCGGCTGAAGCGCTGCTCGACCACCTCGGTGCCCCATTGCGTGCCCGCGGATTCGCTCGTCAGCGTGAAGCCGAACGACTCGTACAGGTGGCGTGCCGAATCGAGGCCCTTGAACGTCCACAGGTAGGTTTCGCGAAACCGCTGCGCGTCGACGAAGCGCATGGCTTCCGTCATGAGGCGGCGCCCGATGCCCGAGCCGCGCAACGCATCGTTCACGATGAACCATCGCAGGTGCGCGACGCCCGTTGCCGGGTCGCCGTCGATCGCGAGCGACGCGAGCGTCCGTCCGTCTTCCTGGCACAGCCAGAGCGCCTTGCCGTCGGCCGGCAGCGCACCGGCGAACTCGGCCAGCTCGGTCGCCACCCGCTTTTCGAAAAAGGCGCCGAATCCCCAGTGTTCCGAATAGAAGCGCGCGTGAAGGCTCGCGATATCGCCGATGCAGCCCGGCTGGTAGCCTTCGCGGATCGATGGCGCATCGGGTGTCGCGGCGCTTGCCCTGGCGGCATTGTCCTGCGCGAGCGCATCGGCATACAGCGCGAGCGAGCGCAGCAGCGCCTGTTGATCCGCCGGCACCATGCGGCGCAGCGCATTCGACACCTGATCCGTCGCGAACGCGTCGATTCTTTTCTGGAGCTTCTTGCCGTCGGCGGTCAGGTACAGCTCGGTCGCGCGCGCATCGTCGCTCGACACGCGCCGTTCGACGATGCCGGCCGCCTCGAGCCGCGCGAGTTGCCGGCTCGTGTTCGATTTGTCCAGCCGCAGGATGTTGCCCAGATCGCGGGCGTTGATGCCGGGCGCCATCCCGATCTCGAGGATCGCGTGAACCGCCGAAGGCGCCCAGTCGCTGTCGGCCAGCGTCGCGCGCATGAAGCCGAGCTCGCGAACCAGTTTGCGGGAGAAGTCGCGAAGCTCGAGGATGGTTGCTTCGCGAGGCTTGGCGGGAGCGTCGATGAGGTCCATGGTCAGCCCGGAAAGGTTGCGGATCGCAAGCAATAATAGTTGCGGGTCGCAACTTGATCAAGGCGGATTTTCATCGGGACGCGTCGTGCCGAGCGGTGCTTGCGGGGCCGGCGCCGGCGCGGATCACGGGGACGGATGGGCGGGCGGTGAGTGGTATTGGCGCGGATGGCGGAGTGCCGGGCACCGGACGCATACTCGATGCATCCGGACGCCCCGCCATGCGAGCGCGGGTGTCGGCCGGTCTCGATCCGCGGCGGCGGACAACGGAGCCCACCATGAACAATCTGAAGCCGATGACGATTGCGTTGCTTGCCGGATGCGGGATCGGTGCCGGTGCCGGTGCCGGTGCCGTTCACGCGGCCGGCAGCATGGATGCGCCGCCCTGCAGCGCGGCGCATGCGGCGGATCAGGGCGGGATCGCCGCGATGCCTGGCACGTCGGTGCGCAGCTTTTCGACCGCCGGTTGCTCGGGCGCGGTGCTGCAGGGCGACCGTGCCACCGCGACGGTCAACGGCGACCGGATCGAGCTGCGGGACGGCATCGTCTACGTGAACGGCCGTTCGTACGGCGCCGTCACACCGGCGCAGACGGTCGAATACGAAGCCGCGCACGACCGGCGTACGTTGAAGGTCGACGGGAAACCCCGCACGCCGGTGCGCTGAGTCCGCGCCCGGGCCCGCGGCAACCGCGTCGCGCCTAGTCGACCAGCGTCAGCCGGCCGTCGCTGAGTTGCACCTCGCGCCCGATCCACGCCGCGTCGACGTGCGGCAGCACGGCCGACGGCTTGCGCAGTTCGCGCAGCAGCGTCGCGCCGTGCGACAGCCGGCCGCCCATGCGCGCGATCACCGCGCGCGCGGCCTGGTACTGCGCGTGCCGGCCCGGGTCGAGCGTGTCTTCGAGCAGGATGTCGCGGCCGAGCACGCCTTGCGTGTGGCCCGGATAGATCATGAAGCCGGCCGCCTCGTCGGTGCCTTCGCTGCCGTCCTGCCAGAAGCTGCCGTTGCGTTCGCGGCGATCGGGATGGGGCGCGAACCATGCGTCGCGGTCGGCGGCCGGCATCGCGTGATGCAGGCGGAAGAACACGCGCATCAGGTTGTCGCGATACCACTCGCGCACCTGCAGATACCAGCCGCGCATGCCGGGCGCGCCGAGCGCGTGGAGCACGCGGACGGGCAGCGGCCAGTCGGGAAACGCCTGCAACGGCAGATCGGCGGGCGCGGGCCGTGCGGTGCCCGGATCGGTTTCCCACGGCAGGCGATGCGGGCTGTTCTCGAGCCGGCCATACGCGGTCGGCGGACGGCCCCACAGTGCGCCGCCGCTGCTGGCCAGCGATGACGCGATGCACAGGTTGCCCTGCACGACGAACACGTAGAAGCGCGTGAACCAGTCGGCCAGCTGCCGGCCGTCGGCGCGTTGCTCGACGAGCGTCGCGAGTTCCCGGTCGAAGCGCTGCAGGCCGCGTTCGAGCGTCGGCAGATGCCCGCGGGCGGCGCGCAGCATGCGCCAGAACACCGGCAGCGAACGCAGCAGCCGCAGCGGGCGCCAGCGCAGCGGCGGGGTCGCGCCGCCGATCTCGCCGCTGTAGTTGCCGGCCGATACGCCCCAGTCGGCGAGACGGGCGAGGAACAGGTCGTTGTTGATGTACGACGCGCCGCCATAGAGCGCGGTGAATGGTTCGTTGTCCTGCAATACGCGCGCATCCCAGCGCGCCATGATGGCCGGGATGCTGCCGGCCGCGCGCCGTTGTGCGTACTCGACCAGCCGGCTGGGCTGCGGCGGCAGGATCTCGGCGATGTTCGCGGCAGTCAGGTGCCGGTGCCAGCCGTAGCTGCTGATCGGGCGGTATTGCAGCAGCCACAGCTGCGTGCCGTCCCACGCCCATTCGACATCGCCCGGCACGTAGTGGAACGCGCGCAGCACGCGTTGCAGGAAGGTCCACAGTTGCGTCGCGCCCAGGCCGTGCGCGCCCGGGAACGTGCCGCGTTGCCAGGGCTCGCCGAGCCGCGACAGGATCGCGCGTTGCGGGCTGGCCTGGCCGTCGGCGAGCGATTCGAGGTGGCCTTCCACCCATTCGACTTCGACCGCGAGATGCCGCACGAACGCGATGCCCGACAGCACCGGCGTGATGAAGCGCTGTACGACCGTTTCCTCGAGGCCGCCGTCGAGCAGCTCGGCCACGCGCGCGGCGGCGTGCGACGCCGGTACGCGCAGGAACGTGGTGTGCAGGCCCGCGTTGGCCGCATCGGCCTGGTCTTCGCCATGGCTCGACGAGCGGATCGCCCACTCGGCGTCGGGCTGGCTCGCGAGAAAGCCGGGCAGGCGCGGATCGTCGGCGCGGGTCAGCGACAGCGCGGGCGGCACGGGCAGGCCGGCCATCGTCGCCAGCGCCAGGCGCCCGCCCTTGGTGTGCGCGACGAAGCCGGCGTCGCCCGCTTCGAGCCACTGCGCGAATGCCGCCGGCGCGTCGATCCACGGATAGTGTCCCCAGCCGGCCTGCAGCGTGACGGTGAGGTCGGCGCGCGCGAGGATGGCCGACCATGCGGCGGCCTGGCGCACGCCGAGCACGGCGTCCTGGTCGCCCCACACGAGTTCGATGCGATCGGTGACCCACTCGAGCAGCGGCAGCGCGGTATCGGCGCGCACGAGATCCCAGTGCGGCAGGAACGCGCGGCAGCGCGCGTAGCCGGCGCCCATGCGGCGGTACTGCGCGCGTGTCCAGGTCAGGTTCGAGAACTTGCGGGCGAACAGCGCCGGGTAGTGCGCGAGCAGCCAGTGAATGGTCTTGCGCAGCGGCTTCGGCGCCATCAGTTTCGGCAGGCGCCGTTCCCACAGAAATGCACCGACGGGCGCGAGCAGCACGCTGCGGCCGAAGTGGCCGGGGCGCCGTTGCAACGCATGCAGCACCAGCAGCGCATTCACGCCGACCGCCATGATCGCGTGGCCTGGTTCGGTCGCGTCCAGCAGCGCTTGCGCATACGCGGCGAGATCTTCGCAGGGCGGCGCGGGATTGTCGCCGAAGCCCGGCAGTTCCAGCGGCACGGGCCGGTAATGGCGGAAGTGGGGCAGCGTGTCGTCCCACCAGTCGGCCGCGCTGCCGTTGCCGGCGAGGAGGTACAGGATCGGTTTGCTCATGGAGGCTTCGTTGGCGGGCGATCGTCGCGGTGGCGCGCGCCCGGATGGGGCGGCGCGGCCCGCGGATGCCGCTGCGCATGTTCGTGTCGTCTTGTTCGCGTTGCGCCGGTGCGAGTGGAATGGAAGCGTGGCCCCGCTCGGCTTGATGGTTGCGCGCATTCTACTTGAGTCGACCCGGACGATAACCGCCATCTCGAACGCGACTTCATGCAGACGCAGGTGATGCATGACGTGTGCGGGAATGGCCGATGCCGTCAATGAATCCGGCTCGTGGCCGGTCGGCGCAAAGGCTTGTGCGGCGGGCCTTTCAACCGGGCGTCCATGGCGCGTTACGCGTCGGATTCGGCGCCGGCGCGCGGCGGGTGCCCGGTCCAGCGTCGATACGCATGGCGGAAGCTGCGGGGCTCGCTGTAGCCGAGACGTTCCGCAATGGCCGCGACCGTCAGCTCGGGATCGTCGAGCATCCGCACCGCCTCGTCGCGGCGCACGTCGTCGAGCAGCGACTGGAACGTGAGGCCGTCCTTGTCGAGCCGACGGCGCAGCGTGCGCTCCGTCAGGTGCAGCGCGTTCGCGAGCGACGTCATCGACTTGAAACGCGCGAGGTCGCGCGCCATCAGCTCCTTCGCGCGATCGGCGAAACGCGTGCCGACCGACGCGGCCCACTGCCGTTCGAGCGCCTCGCACTGGCCGTGCAGCGCATTGAAGCTGACTTCGTTCGCGAGCAGCGGCATCTCGGTGCCGTTCACGGACGTGAACACGAGCCGGTTGTCACCGGCATTGAACGCGACCTTGCAGCCGAAGTGGCGCGTGTAGTCGGCCGCGTTGCGTGGCGTGCGGCGCGCGAGCTGTACCTGCGCGGGCCAGACCGGCTTGCCGACGAGGTCGGACACGATCAGGCGCAGGCTCGACAGGCACATGTCGACCTGGAACACCTCGAGATCGGGCTCGCCGTTGTAGCGGCTGATGGTCACGCTCATGCCGTCCGCATGCGCATCGATACGCACGTCGAAATACAGGCCCATGAACAGCGGAAACTGGCTCATGCACCGGAATGCCTGCATGACGGAACCGCTGATCAGCATCGCGTAGCCGGCGAGGCCGAGTGTCGATACGTGCAGCCGCGCGCCGATCGACAGCCCGATCGACGGCACGCCGCTGCGCTGCAGCAGGTTGCGGAAGCAGCGCTGCTCCTGGCCGCGATTCACGTGCAGGTTCGGCGACGCGACTTCGTCCGCGCCGAGCCCCGTGCCTTCGAGCAGCGCGGCACCGTCGATGTGCCGCACGCGGCACTCGTCCAGCGCGACCGCGATCGCGTGGACGGTGGCGGGAATGTCCTCCTGGCGTCCGGCCGGGCGCGCGAGGCCGAGCGACGAACGCAGGCTGCGCTCGGCCCGGCTCTGGTTTCGATGAGATCGGGTGTCCATGGTGCTGACGGGGCGACTGGGTCGCGTAGAACATAGCCGGAATGTCCGCAAAACGCCAGTGCGGCACAGCACCATGCATGACGCGCCGGCGCGATACGCGGTGGGGTGTCCGGAAATATCCCCCGATTACGTCCGCATTTCTCATTCGTGGCGGAATTTTTGGCGCACCACACTTTCTTCCAGTCGTGCGCCGCCGGCCGTGCCGGGCGAACGAGTGTTGAAGCCGTGAACGCCACCTACGTGAGGACAGCATGGACAACGACAGCCCCGGTCGATACGCATCGGCCGCCGCGACACAGGACTTCGCAGCGCACGCGTTTCGCGGCGACGCGGACGAACGCCGCAAGCCGCACCTGCTCGGCCTCGCGACGCTGGTGATCTTCGGCCTCGCGTACATGCTGCCGATGACGGTGTTCACGACCTACGGGCTCGTCACGAGCGAGACGAACGGGCACCTGACGGCCGCGTATGCGGTCACGCTGGTCGCGATGCTGTTCACCGCGCGCAGCTATGGCCACATGGCGCGGCTGATGCCGAGCGCCGGGTCCGCCTATACGTTCGCGAGCCGCAATTTCGGCACGTCGGCCGGCTTCATGGTGGGCTGGGCGTTGCTGATGGACTACCTGTTCATCCCGATGATCAGCTACCTCGCGATCGGCATCTACATGAAGCAGATTTTTCCGATGGTGCCGGCCAGCGTGTGGATCGTCGGGAGCATCGCGCTGATCACCGGGCTGAACATCGTCGGCATCCGGCTCGTCAATCGCGTGAACCTGATCCTCATCGCGAGCCAGCTCGTGTTCATCGCGATCTTCGTCATCGCATCGGCGCGGGTCGCGGCAGGCGAGGGGCTGTCGATGGCCGTCGCGCTGCCGTCGTCGGGCGATGCGCGCGCGATCTTCGCCGGGTCCGCGATCCTGTGCCTGTCGTTCCTCGGCTTCGACGCGGTCACCACGCTGTCGGAGGAAACGCGCGAGCCGAAGCGCACGGTGCCGCGCGCGATCCTGCTCTGCACGCTGGCGAGCGGCGTGCTGTTCATGCTGATCGCGTATGTCGGGCAGGTGGTGTTTCCCGACTGGCACGCATTCAAGGATCTCGATTCGGCCAGCCTCGAGCTGATGCGGCGCATCGGCGGCGGCACGTTGTCGGCGTTCTTCGTCGCCGTGTACGTGGCCGGCTGTTTCGCGAGCGCGATGGCCGGGCAGGCGAGCGTGACGCGCGTGCTGTTCGCGATGGGCCGCGACCGGGTGCTGCCCGAACGCGTGTTCGGCCACCTGCATGCGCGGCTGCGCACGCCGGTGCGCGCGACGCTCGCGGTCGGCGTCGTGTCGCTGTCCGCGCTGTTCGTCACGCTCGATCTCGCGTCGACCATGATCAGCTTCGGCGCGCTCGTCGCGTTCGCGGTCGTGAACCTGTGCGTGATGCGCAGTTATCTGTGCCGCGCCGAGCATCGCCGCTTCGCGGGCTGGATCACGTTCGGCGTGATGCCGGCGCTCGGCTTCGCGATGAACGTGTGGCTCTGGTCGGGGCTGTCGCGCCAGACGTTCTACGTCGGCATCGGCTGGCTCGTGCTCGGGCTCTGCCAGCTCGCATGGCTGACGCGCGGTTTCACGCGCCCCGCGCCGACGCTGTCGATGAACTGAATGACCGGGCGCGCCGCGCCGGACCTGAAACCCTGAAGGAGGAGTGAACCATGAACGCTGTTGACGTCAATCTCGATGCGGACCTGCAGGCGCTCGGCAAGCGCCACCTGCTGATGCATTTCACGCACGCCGATGCGTATCGCGACCATGCGCTGACCGTGTTCGACCGCGGCGAAGGCTGCTGGCTCGTCGACCGCCGCGGCAAGCGCTACTTCGATGCGCTGGCCGGGCTGTACTGCGTGCAGGTCGGCTACAGCCACGGCGCGGAAATCGGCGACGCGATCCGCGAGCAGATGGTGCGGCTGCCGTTCGCGACCAACTGGGGTGTCGGCCACGAGCCGGCGATCACGCTCGCGCACAAGCTCGCGACGCTCGCGCCGGACGGGCTGAACCGCGTGTTCTTCACGTCGAGCGGCTCGGAGTCGAACGAAGCGGCGATCAAGCTGGTGCGCCAGTATCACCAGTCGCGCGGCGAGCCGCAGCGGCGCAAGTTCATCGCGCGGCGCGTCGCGTATCACGGCACGTCGTTCGGCGCGCTCGCGCTGAACGGGATGACGAACTTCCGCAAGCATTTCGAGCCGCTGATGTCGGGCGTGCGCCACGTGGGCAACACGAAACGCTACGGCCGCCCGGCGGGCGAGACGGAAGCGCAGTTCACGCGCCATCTGCTCGACGAGATCGAGTCGCTGATCGTGCAGGAAGGCCCGGATACCGTCGCCGCGATCGTCGTCGAGCCGCTGCAGAACGCGGGCGGCAGCCTGACGCCGCCGGCCGGCTACACGGCCGGGCTGCGCGACATCTGCGACCGGCACGGCGTGCTGCTCGTCGCCGACGAAGTGATCTGCGGGTTCGGCCGGCTCGGCGAATATTTCGGCTCCGCGCGCTACGGGCTGAAGCCGGACATCATCACGTTCGCGAAAGGCATCGCGTCGGGCTACGTGCCGCTCGGCGGCGTGATCGCGAGCGACGCGGTCGTCGAAACGATCCTCGACGGCCCGCAGCAGATGTTCCTGCACGGCGCGACATACGGCGGCCATCCGGTCGCGTGCACGGCCGCGCTCGCGAACCTCGCGATCATGGAGCGCGAAGGCGTGCTCGAGAACGTCCGAAGCAACGAAGCGGTGTTCCGCCAGACCCTCGACGGCCTGCTCGAACTGCCGTGCGTCGGCGACGTGCGCGGCGACGGTTACCACTACTCGCTCGAACTCGTGACCGACAAGACCGCGCGCCGCTGGGCGGCCGGCATCAGCGCGCAGGCGTTCGTGTCGACGCTGCTCGCGCCCGCGATCTTCGACGCGGGGCTGCTGTGCCGCGCGGGCGTCGATCACGAAGGCACGCCGATCGTGCAGTTCTCGCCGCCGCTCGTGATGTCGCGCGACGAAATCGTGTGGTTCGTCGCGCAGATCCGCGACATTCTCGTCGACACCTTCGCGCGCGCGACGCACTGAGCGCGACACCGGCATCCGTCACCACAGGAGCACTCGATGCGAACCTCACAACAGTCCTATATCGACGGCCAGTGGCTCGACCCGGCCGATGCGAAGGCGATCGACGTGATCGACCCGAGCACGGCGCGGCCGTATGCGCAGCTCAGGATCGGCGGCGCGGCCGACGTCGACCGCGCAGTGGGCGCGGCCCGGCAGGCCTTCGACACGTATTCGCGCTGGCCGGTGGGCGAGCGCGTCGCGCTGCTGCGGCGCGTGCTCGAGATCTACCAGCGCCGCTACGAAGAGGTCGCGCGGACGATCAGCCAGGAGATGGGCGCACCGATCGCATTCGCGCGCGCGATGCAGGCGGCGGTCGGCACCGCGCACCTCGAGCAGACGATTCGCGCGCTGCAGTCGTTCCGCTTCAGCACGCAGACCGATTCGCTGCTGGTGTCGCACGAGCCGATCGGCGTGTGCGCGCTGATCACGCCATGGAACTGGCCGATCAACCAGATCGTGTGCAAGGTCGCGCCGGCGCTCGCGGCCGGCTGCACGATGGTGCTCAAGCCGAGCGAGATCGCGCCGTTCAGCGCGATCCTGTTCGCGGAGATCCTGCACGAAGCCGGCGTGCCGCCGGGCGTGTTCAACCTCGTGCACGGCTACGGGCACGAAGTGGGCGACGCGCTGTCGCGGCATCCGGACGTCGACATGGTGTCGTTCACCGGTTCGACGCGCGCGGGTGTCGAGGTCGCGAAGGCGGCCGCCGATACCGTGAAGCGCGTGCACCAGGAACTCGGCAGCAAGAGCCCGAACCTGATCCTGCCCGATGCCGACATCGAGGATGCGGTCACGCGCGGTGCGCGCAGTTGCTTCAGCAACAGCGGGCAGTCGTGCAACGCGCCGACGCGGATGTTCGTGCATGTCGACCACCTTGCCGCAGCCGAGGCCGCGGCGCGCAACGAGGCGGCGCGCACCGTCGTCGGCGATCCGCGTTCGACGGAAACGGGTATCGGGCCGGTCGTCAGCCGCACGCAGTTCGACCGCATCCAGCAGCTGATCCAGTGCGGGATCGACGAAGGCGCGACGCTCGTCGCCGGTGGCACCGGTCGGCCCGACGGGCTCAGAGAAGGTTTCTACGTGAAGCCGACGGTGTTTTCGAACGTCACGCCGGGCATGACGATCGCGCGCGAGGAAATCTTCGGGCCGGTGCTGTCGATCCTGACCTACCGCACCGAGGACGAGGCGATCGCGCTCGCGAACGATTCGGTCTACGGGCTTGCGGCGTACGTGCAGACGAAGGATCTCGAGCGCGCGCGCCGGGTCGCGGCACGGCTGCGGGTCGGCAATGTCCACATCAACTACCCGCCATGGAACCCGGCTGCGCCGTTCGGCGGCTACAAGCGTTCGGGCAACGGACGCGAGTATGCGGAGTTCGGCCTCGTCGAATATCTGGAGACGAAGGGTACGACGGGGTACACGGAAGGCGGCGTGCGCTGACGATCCCGATCGCCCGGGTACACCACGAGACGAATACGTTCCGGCCGGTGCCGACGCCGCTCGCGGCGCTCGGCCGCAACGGTGCGCAACGGCGCGTCATCGGCATTCGCGGCGCGGTAGGGGTATTCAGGCCGCAGCGAAGCAGTCGGCCTTGAATCGACCGCGCCGGCCGACGCTCAGTCCTCTTCGGGATCCGTTGCGGCCACATCGGGTCCCGCAATGTGAGCGGCGGCCCGCCTGCGGATTTCGGAGTCGAGGATCAGACGCCCGCGCAGCTTGCCTTTCATCCGCTTCACATGCTTGGGCGCGTCGGTCATGTGCTCGACCATCAGCGCACGCACGCGCTCGGCATCGCGCTCGCGAGCGGCCTGCAGGATCGCCTTGTGGATCGACACGTTCGCTTCGCCGAAGCGCTTGTGCTCGACGAGCGGCGTATCGTTCCGGAACTCGATCAACTGCCGGATCATCTCGTTGATCAGCTCGCAGCTGAAGCGCAGGAACGGGTTCGGGTTCGCGGCCGCGAGGATGTCGTGGAACGTCGTGTCCTCCTGCCGCTGGCGCAGCATGTGGCCGCGGTCGTGTACGCCCGACGCGCCGTCGCAGCACGCGATGTTCGCCTCCAGCGCCGCGAAGTCGCGCTCGGTCAGGTGCGGCACGGCGCCCGCCGCCAGCTCGGGTTCGAGCAGTTGGCGCACCGTATAGATGTCGTCGATCGTCACGTCCTTGAAGAACAGGTAGTTCTGCAGCAGCTGCAGCGTGCGGTCGAGCGGCACCTCGACGACCATCCCGCCGCCCGTCGGCCCCGTCGTGACCTTGATGAGCCCCTGCACCTCGAGCGACTTCAGCGCCTCGCGGATCGTGCTCTTGCTCACCGCATAGAGCTGCTGCAGCTCGGCTTCACGCGGGAGGCGGTCGCCCGGCTTCAGGTCCTTCTCGGTGATCAGCCGCTTGATCTCCTCGGCGACGAGGTCGGCCCGCTTCGGCTGCTTGATTTCGACTGCGAGGCCCGCCCTGGCTCGGTCCATGACCATCTTCACGACTCCTTTGTCTGACTGCGCGCCGCGTCATCGTCGACGATCCGTTCCGGCGCGAGTACGGAATTTTGCCTGATTGACACTAATTTTGATCAACTCTAGCATCAGGTTCATTCTATTTATCATGATAAATAGGATCAACCGGCGGCGCGCATCCTGCAGGGCGTGGGCACGGTTTGGCAGTCGGTCGCATCGCGTGTGTCCCCCTTTATCAGGAGCGTCAACTTGAATCGCCGAGAACTGTTGAAACTGGCCGCGCTGTCGGCCGTGCCGGGTGCGCTCGGCAGCATGTCGTCCCGTGCCGCGTTCGCGCAGGGTTCGCCCATCCAGCTGGCGTGCCCGGTGCCGATGTCGGGGCCGTTCGCCGCCAACGGCAAGTACGCCGATCTCGGCATGCAGCTCGTCGTCAAGCAGTACGGCAAGGTCCTCGGGATGCCGCTGGCCTATACGGCGCTCGACACCGAGGGCAAGCCCGCGACCGCTGTGCGGCGTGTGCAGGAGATCGCGCAGCAGAAGGGCGTGCGCTTCTTCGCGGGCGGCATCCTGTCGTCCGAATCGCTGGCGATGGGCAAGGAAGTCCAGAAGGCGGACGGCGTGTTCATCACGACGGCCGGCGCGGACGAAATCACCGGCAAGGATTGCAATGCCGCGACGTTCCGCTGGTCGGTGCCGACCTTCGGCGCGATCGAGCAGACGGTGCGCCCGTTGATCCAGATGCTGCCGAAGGCGAAGCGTTGGTACACGATCACGCCGCAATACGTGTTCGGCGACGGCCTGCTGTCGGCCGCGAAAGCGATCTTCAAGGAGAAGGGCATCGAGCATGTCGGCAACAGCTACCACTCGCTCGCAGAGAAGGAATTCAGCGGCTACCTGACGAACGCGGTGGCCGCGCAGCCGGACGTGCTGCTGATCCTGAACTTCGGCTCGCAATCGTCGGATACGTTGCGCCAGGCCGTCAGCTTCGGGATGAAGCGCAACTGCACGATCCTGCTCGCGTGGGCGTCGGGCCTCGAACAGTTCGAGGCGCTCGGGCCCGACATCTGCGACGGCGTGTATTTCGGCGCGCAGTACTGGCACGGCATCGATTCGCCGCTGAACCGCGATCTGGTGAAGCGCACGAACGCCGCGTTCAAGGCGAACCCGAACTACAGCCTCGCGGGGTCGTACATCTGCTCGAAGATCTTGGTCGACGCGATGTTGAAGGCCGGCAGTGCCGATCCGAAGAAGGTCGTTGCGGCGATGGAGGGCATGAAGTACGACGGCCTCACGGGCCCGGAGGAAATCCGCAAGGGCGACCACCAGGTGCTGAAGAACTATTACCTGCTGAAGGGCAAGCCGAAGAACCGGATGAAGAATGCCGACGATTACGCCGACATCGTCAGCTCGGGCCAGTCGTTCCTGCCGATCGACAAGACGGGCTGCAAGCTCGCGTGACGCTATGCATGCGTCCGCGGCCGTCGTGCGCCGCGGACGTCCATTTCCTTCCTTTCTGACACGGAAGCCATGAACGTCTATCTGCTGCAGATCGTCAACGGCATCGGCGTGGGCATGCTGTATTTCCTGCTCGCCGTCGGCCTGTCGATCGTGTTCGGCCTGCTGCGCTTCGTGAATTTCGCTCACGGCGCGTTCTACCTGCTCGGCGCGTATCTCTGCTACCAGGCGCTGCAATGGTCGGCGAATTTCTGGGTCGCGCTCGCGGTCGTGCCGCTCGTCGTCGGCGCGTTCGCGTGGATCGTCGAGAAGCTCGTGCTGCGTCACGTGTATGCGCAACAGCACGAATTCCACATCCTCGCGACCGTCGGGCTCGCGCTCGTGCTGCAGGAGTGCGCGATCCTCGCATGGGGCCCGCTCGGCGACAACGTGCCGCCGCCCGACGCGCTGAACGGCGTCGTGATCTGGGGCGGCTTCGTCTACCCGAAATACCGGCTGTTCGTGATCGGGTTCACGGCCGTGCTCGCCGCGTTGCTGTGGTGGGTGCTCGAAGGCACGCGGCTCGGCAGTACGGTGCGCGCGGGCAGCGAATCGACGGAGATGGTATCGCTGCTCGGCATCAACGTGACGCGCGTGTTCAGTCTCGTGTTCGCGCTCGGCGCGGCGACGGCGGCACTCGCGGGCGTGCTCGCCGCGCCGATCCGCGGCGTCGATCCGTTCATGGGCATCGAGGCGCTCGGCGTCGCGTTCGTCGTGGTCGTGGTCGGCGGGATGGGGAATTTTCTCGGAGCGCTCGTGGGCGGGTTGCTGGTCGGTATCGTGCAGAGCCTGATGAGCACGCTGTGGCCGGAAGGCGCACGGCTGATGATCTATGTCGCGATGGCGGCCGTGCTGCTGTTGCGTCCGAACGGGTTGCTGGGGAGGGCCGCATGATCGAATCGTCGAAACCGCTGCCGTCGGGAGCGGCAGTCTCGCAGCGCGTGCCTGTATGGCGCTCTGCGTTGCAACGCCCGGAGGGCTGGCTCGCGGTGGCCGTCGTGTGCGTGCTGCCGGTCGCGCTGAGCTCGGGCTCGCTCGCGACCGAAGTGCTGGTGTTCGCGCTCGCCGCGCTCGGCTGCAACCTGCTGCTGGGCTATACGGGGCTGTTGTCATTCGGGCAGGGCATCTTCTTCGGGCTCGGCAGCTACGCGGCGGGGCTGGTGCTGACGCACGGCGTCGCATCGGTGACCGCTGCGCTCGCTGCAGCCACCGTGCTCGGAGCCGTCGCGGCGGCGCTCGTCGGCTGGTTCTCGATCCGGCAGCGTGGCACCTACTTCGTGATGCTGACGCTCGCGTTCGGGCAGCTGTTCTACTTTCTCGCCTACACGACGCCGGACGTCACGGGCGGCGACAACGGGCTGCTCGACATCCCGCGTCCCGCGCTCGCCGTGTTCGGGCATCCGCTCGTTTCACTCGATTCGCCGTGGCGCTACTACGGCTTCGTCGCGGTGCTGTTTGTCGCGGTGTTCTGGCTGCTGTTGCGCGTGTCGCGCTCCGTGTTCGGCCGCACGCTGCTCGCGATCCGCGACAACGAGGCGCGCGCGGCGGCGGCCGGCTACGACGTGAAGCGCTTCAAGCTTGCGGCGTTCGTGCTTTCGGGGGCGGTCACGGGTTTCGCGGGTGCGCTGCACGCGTTGATGACGGGCATCGCGCCGCTGTCGAACATCGACTATCACACGAGCGAGATGATCCTCGTGATGACGGTGATCGGCGGCACGGGCAACCTGTTCGCGTCGGTGCTCGGCGCGGCATTCTACGTGCTGTTCGCGGACTGGCTGTCGACGCTGTGGCCGCGCTGGCTGCTGCTGCTCGGCCTCGTGCTGATCGCGGTCAGCCTGTTCATGCAGCGCGGGTTGTGGGGATTGGGTGAACGCGTCGTGGCGTCGCTGCGGCGCGGCGGACGCACGGCGGTGACGACCGAGGAGCGGCAATGAGCGAAGCGATTCTCGAAGCGCGCGGCATCGTCAAGCGCTACGGCAAGTTCACGGCGCTGGGCGGCGTCGATCTGCGGATCATGCCGCGCACCGTGCATTCGGTGATCGGGCCGAACGGCGCCGGCAAGACGACACTGTTCCATACGTTGACGGGCACGCTGCCGATCACGTCGGGCTCGATCCTGTTCGACGGTCACGACGTGTCGCGCGAACCCGATCACAAGCGCGTGCGGCGCGGCATCGCGCGCTCGTTCCAGGTGACGAGCCTGTTTCCGAACCTGAGCGTGCGCGAGAACCTGCGGGTTGCCGCGCAGGGCGTCGAATCGCGGCGCGCGCTGAATCCGTGGACGCCGCCGCGCGGTGCGCTCGCGCACGACGGCATTGTCGACGGCGTGCTCGAGCGGCTCGGCCTGCAGCGCTTCGCCGATACGGCGGCCGGCGTGCTGTCGCACGGCCAGCAGCGCCGGCTCGAGGTCGGGATGGCGCTGGCGGCGCGACCGCGCGCGATCTTTCTCGACGAGCCGACGTCGGGCATGGGGATCGACGATCTCGACGACATGAAGGCACTGATCCGCGGCCTGCGCGACGACTACACGGTCGTGCTGATCGAACACAACATGGGCATCGTGATGGACATCTCGGACACGATTACGGTGATGCAGCAGGGCCGCGTGCTGGTCGAAGGCAAGCCGGATGCGATTCGCGGCGACGAGCGCGTGCGCAGCGCGTATCTCGGCAACATGATCACGGGAGGCCGCGCATGATGCTCGACGTGAAGGAGGTTCATGCGTACTACGGCAAGAGTCACGTGCTGCAGGGCATTTCGCTGAACGTGAACGAAGGCGAGACGGTGACGCTGCTGGGGCGCAACGGTGCGGGCAAGTCGACGACGCTCAAGACCATCGCCGGTGTCGTGGCACCAACCGGCGGCACGGTGACGTTCGCGGGCCGTTCGCTGTCCGGGCAGCCCGCACACCGGATCGCCACGCGCGGGCTGTGCTTCGTGCCCGAGCATCGCGGGATTTTCCGGCTGCTGTCGGTCGAGGAAAACCTGCTGCTCGGCGCGCGCCGGGATTCGCCGTGGCAGCTCGACGACATCTACCGGATCTTTCCGCGCCTGAAGGAACGCCGCCGCAACGGCGGCGCACAGCTGTCGGGCGGCGAACAGCAGATGCTCGCGATCGGACGCGCGCTGATGAACCACCCGCGGCTGCTGATGCTCGACGAGCCGGTCGAGGGGCTCGCGCCGGTGATCGTCGAGGAGATCGTCGCGCAGTTGAAGCAGATCAAGGCGGCCGGCGTCGCGATCCTGCTCGTCGAACAGAACCTCGAAGTGTGCACGCAGCTCGCGGACCGCCACTTCGTGATCGAACAGGGCGTGATCGTCTATGAAGGCAGCAACGCGGCGTTCGCGGCCGATCACGAGGTGAAGGACCGTTACCTGGGCGTCGGCGTCGCGTAAGCGCCGTGCCCTTTCATTGCGAGGAATTTCATCGATGCAAGATCAGGATTCGACATCGGGCGTCGCGGCGTCCGGCTTGCGCGTCGACGGCGCGCGGCTGTGGGACAGCCTGATGCGTCTCGCGCGGATCGGCGCGACCGACAAGGGCGGCGTATGCCGCCTCGCGCTCACCGAACTCGATCGCGAGGCGCGCGACCTGTTCGTCGCATGGGCGAAGGAAGCCGGCTGTACGGTGCGTGTCGATGCGATCGGCAACATCTTCGCGCGGCGTGCGGGCGAACGCGACGACCTGCCGCCCGTGGCGACGGGCAGCCATATCGACACGCAGCCGACCGGCGGCAAGTTCGACGGCAACTACGGCGTGCTCGCGGGCCTCGAAGTGCTGCGCACACTCGACGACGCGGGCGTGCGCACGCGTGCGCCGCTCGAGGTCGCCGTCTGGACCAACGAGGAAGGCTCGCGCTTCGTGCCCGTGATGATGGGCTCCGGCGTGTTCGCGGGCGCGTTCACGCTCGACCATGCGCTCGCGCAATGCGACCGCGACGGCGTGTCGGTACGCGACGCGCTGGTTGCGATCGGCTATGCGGGCGATGCGGGCGGCGGGCGCGGCGCGCATCCGGTCGGCGCGTATTTCGAAGCGCATATCGAGCAGGGGCCGGTGCTGGAGGCGCACGACACGACGATCGGCGTGGTCGAGGGCGCACTCGGGCAGCGCTGGTACGACGTGACCGTGCACGGCATGGAGGCGCACGCGGGCCCGACGCCGATGGCGTTGCGACGCGACGCGCTGCTGGTCGCGGCCGATCTGGTGCGCGCGGTGAACGCCATTGCGCTCGCGCATCCGCCGCACGGACGCGGCACGGTCGGCTGGGTCGACGTGCACCCGAATTCGCGCAACGTGATTCCGGGCCGCGTGACGCTGACCGTCGACCTGCGCGCGGCTGACGACGCGACGCTGACGGCGATGGATGCGCAACTGCGCGCGGCGTGCGCCGACCTGGGCGCAGCGGCCGACATGCGGATCGACGTCGAGCAGGTCGTGTATTTTCCGCCGCAGCCGTTCGATGCGACGCTGGTCGAGCAGGTTCGCGCCGGCGCGAACGCGCTCGGGCTGTCGTCGATGAACGTGATCAGCGGTGCGGGCCACGACGCTGTGTATCTCGCGCGCGTTGCGCCGACCGCGATGATCTTCGTGCCGTGCAAGGACGGGATCAGCCACAACGAGATCGAGGACGCCGATCCGGTGCATCTGGAAGCCGGCTGCAACGTGCTGCTGCAGGCGATGCTGGGCGCGGCCGGGATCGCGAAGGGCGGTACACGATGAAGATCCTGATCGCCCGGATGAACCACGAGACGAACACGTTCTCGCCGGTGCCGACGCCGCTCGCCGCGTTCGGCCGCAACGGCCCCGACTGGGGCGATGATGCGTATCGCGCGAATCGCGGGATGCGCACCGCAATGGCCGCGTTCCTCGACGCGGCCGAGCGTGAAGGCGCCGGGATCGTCACGCCCGTGTCGGCGGCCGCGAACCCGAGCGGGCCGGTCGCGGCCGGCGCGTATGCGGCGATCTGCGATGCGATCGTCGCGGCCGCGCCGGGTTGCGATGCCGTGATGCTCGACCTGCACGGCGCGATGGTGGCCGAGCAGAGCGCGGACGGCGAGGGCGACCTGCTCGAACGTGTGCGTGCGGCGCTGCCCGGCGCGCCGATCGCGGTTGCGCTCGACCTGCATGCGAACGTCACGCAGAAGATGGTCGATCACGCGGATGTGATCGTCAGTTTCAAGACCTATCCGCACGTCGATATGTACGAGACGGGCGAGCATGCGGCGCGCGTGCTGCTCGATCGTCTCCACGGTCGCACGCGGCCCGTGCTTGCGTGGCGGCAGCCGCCGCTGATGACGTCGACGTTGCGCAGCGCGAGCGCGGAAGGCGCGATGAAGCGCGCGGTGGAGGCCGCGCGCGCGGCCGAGGCCGACGGGATGCTTGCGGTATCGGTGCTGCCCGGTTTCTCGCTCGCGGACATTCCCGCGCCGTGCATCAGCGTCGTCGTGGTGGCCGACGGCGACCGCGCCGCGGCCGACGCGGCGGCCGAGCGCATCGCACGGCAGATCTGGGACGCGCGCGACGAATTCGTCTATCGCAGCGCGCCGCTTACCGAATCGGTCGCGCAGGCCGCGGCGCTCGCGCGCGACGCGGATCGCCCCGTGCTGATGCTCGATCACGGCGACAACTGCATGTCGGGCGGCCCGTGCGACACGATGGACCTGCTCGAGGCCGCGCTCGGGCACGGGCTCGACGGCATCGTCAGCGGGCCGCTGTGCGACCCGCAGGCCGTCGCCGCGCTGATCGACGCGGGCGTCGGCGCGACCGTCACGGTGCCGGTCGGCAACCGCCTGCCATCGCACGGCGGCGTGCGGCGCGAGCCGTTTCGCGCGACCGGCATCGTGCGCGCGCTCACCGACGGCGAATACGTGATCACGGGGCCGACTTACACGGGGCAGCGCGCGTACATGGGCCGCACGGCCGTGCTCGATATCGGCGCGGCCACGCTCGTCATCACCGAGCGTACGCAGGAGCCGTGGGACCTCGGCGTGTTCGAGAGCGTCGGCGTCGATCCGCGCCGCGCACGCTTCCTGCTGCTCAAATCGCGGATGTATTGCCGACCGGTGTTCGTGCCGATCGCGGCCGCGCTGGTCGAGTGCGACAGCCGCGGCGTGACGGGCTCGGACTACGGGCTGTTTCACTACGAGCGGCTGGCGCGGCCGGTGTATCCGCTCGATGATGTCGGCGAGTGGTCGTCCGGCGCGCGACGGACGGGTTGACCGAAACGAACCGGGTGCGGGACGCCGGATTCGGCAGCTTTCGGGCATCATGCGGTGGTTTCGACCCGTCGAGCAGCAGGGTCGAGCCAACCATTGCATCCGCAACCGATCCGGAGAACCGACCGCCATGCATTCGAATCCTTTCCGCCCGCGCAGCGCGCGCCTGCTCGCCGCGCTGACCCTCGCCACGACGGCCGTTGCCGCGCACGCCGCCGACTGGATCGTGTCCGGCAACGACGGCAAGTACCAGCGCGTCGAGGGTCGCGATACCTATCTCGCTTCGCCGCCCGCCGACACGCTGACGCTGCTCGACGCCAGCACGTTCCCGCCGAAGGTCGCGCGGCAGATCGACGTCGAGAACGGCATCCAGGGGCCGCCGCAGGCCGTCGCGATCACGCCCGACGCGAAGCTCGCGCTTGTCGGCGCGCCGACGCGCTACGACACGGCCGCGAAGCAGCTCGTGTTCGACACGTTCCTGCAGGTCGTGAATCTCGACGCCGCGCCGCCGTCGGTCACGCGCATCGAGCTCGGCACGCATCCGCAGGGGATCGCGATCGACCGCTCGGGCAAGCTCGCGCTCGTCGCGAACGTCGACGGCAGCGTGTCGATCCTTCGCATCGACGGCACGCAGGTGACGCTCGACGGCAGCCTGAAGATCGGCAAGAAGCGGCTGGCCGGGATCAGCTTCACGCACGACGGCAAGCATGCGCTCGTGTCGCTGCGCGACGAGCAGGGCATCGCGGTGCTGAACGTCGACGACGGCAAGGTGACCGACAGCGGGTCGCGCCTGAGCACGGGTGTCGCGCCTTACACGATCGACGTGTCGAGCGACAACCGCTGGGCCGTCGTCAGCAACGTGGGGCTGGCCGGGCTGCCGGGTTATACGGGCACGCTCGCGGGCGATGCCGATTCGGTCGCGCTGATCGACGTGTCGCGCGTGCCGTTCCGCACGGTCCAGTACCTGACGGTGCCGTCGCTGCCGGAAGGCGTCGCGATTTCGCCGGACGGGAAGTGGATCGCCGTGCAGGCGATGGACGGCTCGAACCTGACGGCCGACAATCCGGGCCGCCACAAGATCGGCAAGGTGCTGCTGTTCGAAATCCGCAACGGGCAGGCCGTGAAGGTGAGCGAGGTGCCCGGCGGCGAAGCCGCGCAAGGCATCGTGTTTACCGCGGACAGCCGGCACGTGATCGTGCAGTTCAACGTCGAGCGGCAACTGGCGTTCTATGCGGTGGAAGGCGGCAAGCTGCGCGATACGGGCAAGCGGATCGCGCTGACGGGCGGACCGTCGTCGCTGCGGACGTTGCCGCGCTGACGCGCACGGCATCCGTTCGTCCCGTTCTTCACGTTCATGCGGCGCCCGGGTTCGCCGGGCGCCCGTCAATGCACCTCCCGGTGCGCCGCCGTTGCAACGCAACAAATGGCGGGAATGCATACCCGAAGCTGCTTAACTCCCGATTGTTTAGTTAAACAAACTGAAAATTCGGGAAACTTCTCGTGGTGAATAAACAGTCGTTACGGCACTGTAAGCCCCTGGGAAGGATGTGACGTTCCCGGAGACAGGGCGGTGAGGCGACGGTTGCGGCAGCAACGATCGTCGCGGGGTATTCGCATGTAACGAGTCAGCATGACGTCGCCTGGAGGGCCAGTCGACGCCACGCCGCGCGGCATCGAGGTGTCGCGCAGGGCCGCAAGCCGCACGGCGTGCCGGATGATCGCGGCGCCGGAACAATCGTTTTGATTAACGGTACTAAACGAAAAAATGAGACATCCACGACTCTTGCTCGTCGCCGCGCTGACTTGCACGGCGCTTGCCGCGTGCGGCGGCGACGACGTGAACAGCGTTCAGACGGCCAGCAACGGCGCGGGAGACACGCCGTCGACCGTGCCGCCGACTTCGGAACCGTCCCGGCCGTCGCAGCCCGATCAACCGGCGCCGCCCAGGCGCACCAACATGCAGCTGACCCGGTTCGTCAATCCGCTCATCGGCACGCAGGTCAACTCGGACTCGGGTTACGCGGGCAACGTGAGCCCGGGCGCGATGGTGCCGTTCGGGATGGTGAATTTCGGGCCCAACACGCCGCGCTACAACTTCAACGGCTCGGGCGGCTACCTGTCGACGGGCGGGGCGGGCGGCACGATCGACTTCTTCAGCGTGACGCACCTGAGCGGTGTCGGGTGCCCGGGGCAGGGCACGGTCGCGATGCTGCCGGCCGATGCGGCGAAGGCGATCGCGTCGGGCGGCCGGCCGACCGGAATCGGGTACAGCTATGCGGATGAAACGGCCGAACCCGGGTACTACAAGGTCCGCCTCGCGAACGGCATCGTCACGGAGCTGAGCGCGACGGCGCGCTCCGGCATCGCGCGCTTCACGTACACGGACAAGGACAAGGGTTTCTTCTCGATCGACGCGAAGCTGAACGGCAACAGCGATTCGGGCAGCACGAAGGTCACCGCCAGCAACGTCGCGCTGGCGCTCGCGAGCGACGGCAGGTCGATGAGCGGGCAGGCCGTCGCGCCGGCGTTCTGCACGCCGTACGGCACGGTGTGGAACGCGCCCGTGTATTTCTACGCGACCTTCGACAAGCCGCTGCGCAAGCAGGCGGGCACGTCGGCGGTGAATACCGTCAGCAACGGCGCGGCGACGCTGCAATTCGACCTGACCGACACCGACCGCACCGTCACCGTGAAGGTCGGGGTCTCGTCCGTCAGCATCCAGAATGCGCAGGCCAACCTGAAAGCCGAAGGCGAAAAGCTCGCGTTCGACGACGCGCGCAACAACGCGTCCGGCTTGTGGAACGACCGGCTCAACACGATCCAGATCGACCAGGCCGCCGCGCCCGCATCGCTGAACGCGACGCAGAAGGCGAACCTGACGAAGTTCTACACCGCGCTCTATCGCGTGTTCGGCACGCCGACGCTCTACAGCGACACGAACGGCGAATTCCGCAGCATGCGCCAGCCGAAGAACGCGAGCGGCGGCTATCCGGCGTCGGTCGACCAGACCGGCACTGTGCCGCAGCGCGCGACGGCAAAGGTCGGCGACTACGCATTCCGGCGCACCGACGGCTCGCAGGGCGGCGCGGGCAACCACTACACGGGCTTCTCGCTGTGGGATACGTACCGGTCGCAGACGCAGTTGCTGGCGCTGCTCGCGCCAAAGGAAACGAGCGACATGATGCAGTCGCTCGTGGTCGACGGGCTTCAGTGCGGTGCATTCCCGCACTGGGTCGACGGCAGCGACGATTCGACGCCGATGGCCGGCGACAACGCGCTGAACGTGATCGCCGGCGCGTACAAGTTCGGCGCGACCGATTTCGATCTGGTGTCGGCCGCGCGGCTGACGAAGCAGTCGGTGTTCGATCCGTCGAGCGCATGCAACGACCGCACGAGCGCAGCGGGCCTCGCCAACTTCCTGACGGCCCACTACCTGTCGCAGGGCGACGACGGTCACTCGTCTTCGGCCACCATCGAGCGCGTGCTGAGCGACCGTTCCGCGGCCGCGTTCCTGCAGGCATTGCCCGCCAGCGTGCTGAACGCGCCGTCGGTCGGCGTGACGCCCGACAACATCGGCACGCTGTACACGCGGGCCGGGTGGTGGCGCAACATCTTCGACTACACGAACAAGGTGATCGCCGCGCGCAATGCGCCGCCGGCCGGCTCGGCGCCCGGCACGCTGGGGACGCTCGTGCAGGGCTCGTTCCATGAATCGACCGAGCCGAACTACTTCTGGACCTTCGCACAGGACTGGAGCGCGCTGATCGACGCGATCGGCGGCAAGCAGGCGGCCGTCGCGCGGCTGAACACGCTGTTTGCGATCACGACGCCGTTCTCGACCGTGCCGGCCTCCGGCGACCTGAACGGCGGCGAATCGTCCACCGGCCTGTACATCGGCAACGAACCGTCGTTCCAGTCGCCGTGGGGCTACAACTGGGCCGGGCAGCCGAGCGGTGCGCAGTACATCCTGCCGATCATCATGTCGAAGGCGTTCACGACCGCGCGCGACGGGCTGCCGGGCAACGACGACATGGGGGCGACGTCGAGCTGGTACGTGTGGGCGGCACTCGGCATGTTCCCGGTGATTCCGTCGGAGGCGGGGCTCGCGCTGTCCACGCCGCAGTTCAGCGGGATCACCGTCTGGTTCGGCAACGGCAAGACGCTGCGGCTCGAAAGCGACAAGCAGGTGGCGATGGACGGTGCGGGGCACCCGTCGTTTGCGTATATCCAGTCGCTGAAGGTGAACGGCGCGGACTACGCGGGCTCATGGCTGCCGCTGGGAAAGATCGCCAATGGCGGCACGATGAGCTACACGTTGTCGGCTGCGCCGACGCAATGGGCGGCCGCCGACAACCTGACGCCGCCGTCCGGGCCGAACGCGGACTATACGCAGATGACGGCCGGCAGTCCGTCGACGGTGATGCGCATGCGCCGGGCCGGCGCGCAGTGAACGTGACCGGCGCGCGCACGGTCTCGCACCGCGCGCGTGCCCGCGACGATGTCGGCATCATCAGGGAGACAACCACATGACGTCGAAAGAACGCCGGAAATTCCTGTCGTATGGCGCCGCACTGGTCGGCACGAACTGGCTCGCCGGCTGCGGTGGCGACATGGATGCGCCCGCCGGCGCGTCCGGCACGCCCGGCGCCGACGGCCCCGCGACGGTCACGCCCGTCGTGCCGGGCGACCCCGAACACAGCCTGCTGGCCGCGCAGGATCTCACGACGAACTGGACGTTCGCCCCGGCGAGCCGCCTGCCGGGCGCCGGCGGCGCGCAACTGTCGGGCGCGGCCGGCGTGCCGGGCATGGCGCCGGCGACGGTGCCCGGCACCGTGCTGAACAGCATGATCGTCAACGGCAAGTATCCCGACCCGTTCTACGGCCGCATCGTCACGGACACCATTCCCGACACGCTGAAGGACACCGACTACTGGTACCGGACGACCTTCACGGCGCCCGCACGGCAGCCGGGGCAGCGGCTGTGGCTGCGCTTCGGCGGCGTCAACTACTGCGCCGAGGTCTGGCTGAACGGCGCACCCGTCGGCCGGCTGGAAGGCGCGTTCAAGCAGGGGACGTTCGACATCTCGAGGCTGGTGCCGCAGGCGGGCGGCGCGGCCGGTCTCGCGGTGCGCGTCGTCAAGCCGGATTTCTCGGAAGGGCCGCTGCTGCCGAGCTACGCGAGCGGCGTCACGCGCGGCGGGCGCAACGGCGGCCCGACCGGCGTCACGCTGAAGAACGGGCCGACCTTCTTCTGCTCGGCGGGCTGGGACTGGCTGCCGACGATCCCCGATCGCGAACTCGGCATCTGGCAGCCAGTGGCATGGTTCACGACCGGCGCGGTGCGGATCGCGGCGATCAACGTCGCGCACACGCTGTCCACCGACCTGTCGCACGCCGAGTTGCGGCTCGATCTCGAACTGGACAACGGCTCCGGCGCGGATCTCGTCGCGACCGTCGTCGGCACCGTCGGCAACGGCGCGCCGTTTCGCCACGACATCGCGATTCCCGCATCGAGTACGACGACGAAGGTGTCGCTCACGTCGTCGGATATCGCGGCGCTGTCGATCAGGCAGCCGAGACTGTGGTGGCCGAACGGGTATGGCGAACCGAACCTCTACGCGGTGACGGTCGGCATCGAGGTGGCGCGCAGGCGCTCGGACGAGCGCACGCTGAAGGTCGGCCTGCGCCGCATCGAATACGTGCGCGACATCGGCATGGGGCCGCAGTTGAGCATCACGGTCAACGGCCTGCCGATCCTCGTGATGGGCGGCAACTGGGGGCTCGACGAAGCGCTGAAGCGCATTCCGCGCGAACGGCTGTTCAACCAGGTGCGGCTCCATCGCGACGCGAACCTCAACCTGATCCGCAACTGGAACGGGCAGAGCACGAGCGACGATTTCTTCGATGCATGCGACCGCTACGGGATCCTCGTCTGGCAGGACTTCTTCTTCTCGACCGAAGGCGACGGGTCGGGGCCGGCCAACGTGCCGCGCGATCTCGACAACATCCGCGACGTGATCGCGCGCAACCGCCATCGTCCGTCGATCCTGCTCTGGTGCGGCGGCAACGAAGGTGCGCCGCCGCCGGCACTCGTCAAGGGGCTCGACGCGCTCGTCGCCGAACTCGACCCGCAGCGCCTGTGCCTCACGAGTTCGGCCGGCGATACGGGCACCGGCGCGGTGAACGGCTATTCGTCCGGCGGCCCGTACAACTGGGCCTCGCCGCAGGCGGCATTCAGCCGCGGCTACGGCACGACGTCGATTGCGTTTCACAACGAGGTCGGCTCGCATTCGATCCCGACGCTCGAATGCGTCGAATCGATGCTGCCGCCCGGCTCGTACGAATGCCCGGACGACTTCTGGGCCGACCGCGACATGAACGGCAACGGCGCGTACTACCCGTCGGTCGGCAAGCAGGGCGGCGCCGGCTACATCGCGATGACGGCGCAGCGCTACGGCCCGATCCGCAATCTCGCGGACTTCGTGCGCAAGGCGCAGATGATGAACTACGAATGCATCCGCTCGATCTACGAGGCGAACGCGGCCGTGATGATCGGCCCGGTGGCCGGGAAGATCACGTCGCCGGCCACCGGCGTGATCATGTGGATGACGAACCCCGCGCAGCCGAGCTTCGTGTGGCAGATGTACAGCCACGACCTCGACGCGCACGCGTCGTTCTTCGCAGTGCGGCACGGGTGCCGTCGCGTCAATCCGATCCTCGATGCGAATACCGCCGACGTGACGATCGCGAATCATACGGCGGCGGCTGTCACCGGCCGCGTCGAGATGCGCGTGTACAACCTCGACGGCACGTCGAGCAGCCGGACCGTCGCGGACGTCGGCGGCGTCGCGAAGGCATCCTATCGCGTGGTGGCGAACCTGAAGGCGGCGATGGCCGCGGCGAAGTCGGACGTGTGCATCGTGTCGCTCGTGCTGACCGATGCGGGCGGCAATCCGCTCGCGGAGAACGTGTACTGGCGACAGCGCGACGGAGGCGATACCGCGTATACGTCGCTCGATACGATGCCGGGCGCGGCGGTTGCCATCGGCGCGGCATCGGCCGAGACCGACGACACGACGACGCGCATCACGGTCGACGTCGCGAACATCGGCACGACGTTCGCGTTGATGACGCACGTGCAGGTATTCGATCCGTCGACCGGTGCGCGCGTGCTGCCCGCGTTCTACAGCGACAACTACCTGAACCTGATGCCGGGCGCGAAGCGGCAGATCACGATCGATTTGCCGCATGCGAGCGGTGCGCCGGTGTCGCGCGCCGCGCTGCGCGTTGACGGGTGGCGGCTCGACCGCCCGAACTGCAGGCTTGGGCTCGGCGGCGTGCCGGTCGTGTTCAACGAGCGCGCGCTGGCGGTCGATCCGGCGGTTCCTACGTTCGGGGCATGCTGACGGCGGCGTGGGCGTGGGCGTGGGCACGATGCCGTGCAAGCGGCAGCGAGCCGCTCGAGCGCCGCGTGAAGGCACGCGGCGCTCGTTGCATGCCCGATCGCCGGCGAGCCGTTACGGCTTGAGAAACCTGTCGAGCCAGCGCGGTGTCGCCGCGCGATCGAAGACGACGTGCAGCTCGGGACTGAACGCGCCGTATTCGAGCCCGTGGCGTTGGGCAAGCAGCGTCAGGGACTGCGGCGAGTGAAACGAGATGTGCCCGTTGCGCGGCACGCAGTACCACCACTGCTCGATGCCGCGCTCGATGATCTCCCGGCTGATCAGCGATGTCTGGAACAGCAGCGCGCCGTCGCGTTTCCGGTAACGCATGATCTGGTCGAAGAGGTCGAACGGCGCCGGATGATGCTCGAACACCTCGAACGACAGGATCGTGTCGAACGTGCCTTCGGGCGGAACCGGGTGCGAGAACGGATCGTATGAGGTCACGTCCGTGAAGCCGCGCGACGCCAGTTTCCGTTCCAGCAAGCCCAGCCCCGAGCCGAAATCGAGAATCCGGCCTTCCCGCATTTCCGCGAAACTGGTGCAGATCAGGTCGGCATGCTGCTGCGGACGGACCTCGAGATACTCGGGATCGTGGCGGGCATAGTCGGCGTTATAGACATGCTGCGCGAAATCGTCGTGGGTCCAGCTGTCGAACATGGGCGCCCACGTGAAGCCGCATTGCTCGCAAGCATGGTAGTAGACCGGCACGCCCGCGAACGGGTCGACTTTCTTCCCGGCAATGAAGTCGGCGCCGCAGCGCGAGAAATCGACCAGCCCGCAGATGGGGGCGCGGGCCGAGCACACCTTGCAGGCGAGGGCGGCCGGGTGGCGGTTCGAACCATGATTCAAATTCCGTTCTCCTGGTTGCCGGCAAGGCGTGCGCGTGACAGACGGTGCGGAAGAGGCTATCACAGTCGCGCCGGCCGTCGCGACCGGGCGCGGCCGCGTGGCCCTGCGCGCTTACGGACGCAGCAGGTCGAATCCGCCGAACACGACGACACCGCTCAACACGATCATCGCGACGGAGTGCTGGCCGAAGTAGAGAATCGCGGCGGCAAGCCACGTCGTGATGCAGAAGGCGCCGATGCGGGCCATCGTGTGTTCCTCGAATGCGTGATGAAGTGAGCGCGCGCCGGACGGCGTTCGCCGCTTGAAGCGGCGAGCGGGGCACGCAGGCGAACGGAAAAGGCGACCCGCGCAGCCGCGACCGCGGCGTCGGCACGTGTCGCGTGCCGCGCCCGGAAGGGCGGGAGTCGATACCGGCGGCGTTGCGCGCTCGTGCCCCGGGGGCAGCGGGCGCGCGACTTCCGCCGGCGAAGCCGCGATTTTATCAGCGCTGCGGCGCCGCGAATCTGGCCCTTTCGCGACTAAAACCGGCGATCTTCAGCCAAATCTGTCGGGCCCTGATACTCAAGTTTCGTGTGACGAATGCCGTAAACGAATTGGAAGGCAATTTTTCCCCCAGCCACGATTCGTTTACCGACACAGGGACCGACACGATGCAGATCGATTTCTCCACGACCACGCGCACCTCGCTGGCGGACGCGAGCCCGGGCGCGAACGCTTCGTCGGCCGCGCCCGCCGCGACGTCATCCACCGATGGCGCGACGAATGCCGCGGGCGCGACGGGTACGACGAGTACGGCAGGCACGTCCGGTGCGCAGGGTTCGACCGGTGCCACCGGCGAAACGCTCGGCGCATCGGGGGCGTCGTCCGACGATCCGGCGGTCGCGCAGCTGAAAGCGTTGATCGACCGGTTGCAGAAGCAGCTGGCCACGATCGAGCGCCAGATGGCGAGCGCGGCGCAGCGCGCGAAGGACGACCCGGCCGCGGCGGTCGAACAGCAGTCGCTGAGCGCGGAAGCCGGCGCGATCGCGGGGGCGCTGGCGACCGCGATCGCGCAACTCGCGGCGGCCGTCGAGAAGACGGGCGGCTCGTCGGCGGGCGGGCTGGTGTCGACGCAGGCCTGAGCGGATGCGGCCGCGTCGGCCGCACGCATTACAATCGCAAGCACGTCTCCCTCGACAGGACGGCAGAACGATGCATGCGGAACTCGACGACGACGACCTCGTCCGCTTCGACGCGCAAGGCGGCACGCCGCTGCCGGCGGCCGACGCGCAAGGATGGCTCGAACACGACGGCGCGCGCATCTGGCACGCGTCGTTCGGCCACGGCCCGCCGGTCGTGCTGCTGCACGGCGGCCTCGGCCACGGCGGCAACTGGGGCAACCAGGTGCCGGCGCTGCTCGCGGCCGGCTACCGCGCGATCGTGATCGACAGCCGCGGCCACGGCCGCAGCACGCGCGACACTCAACCCTATTCCTACGAACGCATGGCGTCGGACGTGCTCGCGGTGCTCGATGCGCTGCACGTCGACCGTGCGCGCTTCGTCGGCTGGAGCGACGGCGCGTGCATCGCACTCGTGCTGGCCGATCGCGCGCCGGAACGTGCGGCCGGCGTGTTCTTCTTCGCATGCAACATGGACCCGGGCGGCACGAAGGAGATCGTGCCGGGCCCGCTGCTCGACCGCTGCTTCGCGCGGCATCGCAAGGACTATGCGGCGCTTTCCGCGACACCGGGCGAGTTCGATGCATTCGTCGCGGCCGTCAGCGAAATGATGCGCACGCAACCGGATTACAGCGCGGAGGATCTCGCGGCGATCGCCGTGCCGGTCACGATCGTGCTGGGCGAGCATGACGAATTCATCCGGCCCGAGCATGCCGCGTACCTCGCGCGTACGATCCCGGGCGCGACGCTGACGATCCTGCCCGGCGTGAGCCATTTCGCGCCGCTGCAGCGGCCCGCGCGGTTCAACGCGGCGATGCTGGCGTTTCTGGACCGGTTGCCGGGGTGACGCGCTCGAGCCTCGTGTTGCCAGCGCCGTGACTCGCTTGTACGGCAACGTCACCGACGTGTCGCGTTCGTGGCAGTGCACTTGACGGTGCTGCCCGACGTTCCCCGCAAACCATCCAGCACGCCGCGACGGCAGCGGTCATCCACGCCTTCGCCAATCCCATAAGTTTTTCTTTAGGCTCGATCAACATAACGTCGATTGTTGACGGACGGCTTACAGCGGATAGTCCTGCTTCGGCAGGCCGGCCGCTGCGATTTCCGCATGGCGCGACCGGATCTGTTGTCCACGCAACCATCGCAAATCGAAGGAACCGCAACCATGCGATTCAACGCGACACGCTTCGCCGCGACCCTGTTCGTCGCCGCGTGCGTCACCGCCACGGCCGGCCGCGCGGCCGCCGCCACCCCGGACGACCTCCATGACACCGTGACCCGCCACATCGCGCCGCTGATGAAGCAGTACGCGATTCCCGGCATGGCGGTCGGCATTGTCGCCGACGGCAAGCCCTACGTGTTCGACTACGGCGTGATGTCGACGCAAACCGGCAAGCCCGTCACCGGCGACACGCTGTTCGAAATCGGCTCCGTCAGCAAGACGCTGACCGCGACGCTCGCGGCCGACGCGCAGGAGGGCGGCGAACTGTCGCTGGCCGATCCGGTCGGCAAGTACCTGCCTGCCCTGCAGGGCAAGCCGTTCGGTGTCGTGACGCTGCTCGATCTCGGTACGCACACGTCCGGCGGCATGCCGGTGCAGGTGCCGGACAGCATCCGCGACGACGCGGGGCTGATCCGTTATCTCGACGCGTGGCGGCCCGCGCACGCGCCGGGTACGTACCGGACGTATTCGAACGTGTCGGTCGGCATGCTCGGGTGGCTCACCGCAAAGGCGATGCACAAGGATTTCGCGGTGCTGATGGAGCAGCGGCTCTTTCCCGCGCTCGGCATGACGCACACGTACATCAACGTGCCGGAAGCACGTCGGGCCGACTACGCACAGGGCTATACGCAGGACGGCAAGCCGATCCGGATGACGGGCGGCATGCTGTGGCAGCCGGCCTACGGCGTGCGGACCACGGCGGCCGACCTGCTGCGCTTCGTGCAGGCGAACATGGGGCTGATCGAAACCGCGCCGCGCCTGCAGCGCGCGCTCGAACGCACCCACACCGGCTATTTCCGCGCGGGGCCGCTGACGCAGGACCTGATCTGGGAACAGTATCCGTATCCGGTCGCGCTGCCGACGCTGCTCGAAGGCAACTCGATGAAGATGCTGCGCGACGGGTTGCCGGCCTCCGCGATCAAGCCGCCGCTCGCGCCGAGCGCGGATACGTGGATCAACAAGACGGGCTCGACCAACGGCTTCAGCACCTATGTCGCGTTCGTCCCGTCGAAGCGGATCGCGATCGTGATGCTCGCGAACCGCAGCTTTCCGAACGAGGACCGCGTGAAGGCCGCGTACGGGATTCTCGGGGCGCTCGACGGCCGGCGGTAACGTTTCAGCCGGCGGGCCGGTCGTGCCGCACGGCCGGCGTGCCGAGCTGTCGGGAAGGTGACCGATGCGGTTGCGACGAACCCGGACGAACGATGGCGCACGGCGGCGATGCCGCGCGGCTGGCGGATCGTCGACCTGTCGTGCAATGCCGCATCGATCGCGCCCGCCCGCCGCTCATTCGGGCGGCTGCTCGTCGTACGCGACGAAGATCTTCCGCGTGCGTTCGACGACTTCCCACGTGCCGCGAAAACCCGGCGGAATCACGAAACGATGGCCGGCGCGCAGGGTCTTCCGGTTGCCCTCGAGGTCGGTGATCACCGACGTGCCTTCGAGGATCTCGCAGTATTCCGCTTCGGTGTATGCGACGTGCCAGCAGCCGGGCGTGCTTTCCCAGATGCCGGTCGAGAAGCGGCCGCACGGACTCGCGAAGCCGGGTGTGAGCGTGTGCAGCGGATCGCCGGAAATCAGTTTCTCGGGCGATACGCGGTACTGCGTCGGCTCGCCGCTCGGGGCGAACGCGTCGGTGATGGAGGAAACGTCGATCATGATGAGCATGCTTCGTCGGGGTGGATGGATCGGGTGCGCGCGCGGCGCGCCCGTGCGAGGCGATCGCGATGCGTGGCCTCGCGTCCGACATCATCGCAGATCGACGCGCCTGTGCGGGCAGCGGCCGGATCGGGCGCGGGGGAATCCCGGCCCGAAGCAGCGCCGCGCGATCGCGCAGCCGCGACGAACGCTTATGATGGGCGATCGACGCGGTCACACGAACGCGACACACGAGGAGATCCGGTTGAGCATCACATGGGACGGCATCACGAGCGCCGACGTGCTCGGCGACGCGCAGGTCGCGACCCGGCACGCGCTGGCCGACGCGGCCTGGAACGGCGACTGGGCGACGATGCTCGCACTCGTCGCGAAGGAGCGTGTGCTCGTCAACGCGACCCGGCTCGGCGGCACGTCGCTTCGTGCGCCGCTGCATCAGGCCGCCCGCGGCGGCGCACCGAAGGCGGTCGCCGCCGAACTGTTGCGGCTCGGTGCGTGGCGCATGCTGCGCGATGCCCACGGCGAGCGCCCGGTCGATATCGCCGGGCGGCGCGGGCATCGGCATCTGGTCGACCTGCTGGCGCCGCAGCCGCGACGCTTCGTACCCGACGCCACGCTGTTCGCCATCCAGCGCCATTTCCACGCGATGATGCTCGGCCGCATCGCACATTTGCGCGTCGACGCGCTGCGCCTGCCCGAACTCGAGCCGCTACTCGAACTCGACGCGCAGGCCGAACGCATGTGGTTCGCGGTGCCGGGCATGTATGGCGGATTCGGCTATGCGCTGCACACGGACGGCGATGCGGCGATGCTCGTGTCCGAAAGCTGGAGCCGCGTGGCCGGCGGCTCGGGCCAGCGGCACGAGATCACCGCGGACGGCTGCACGCTGGTCGACGAGGGGTTCGTCTGACGCGGCCGATCATCCCGTTGCGCTCAAAACTGTTTTCGCGACGCCGCCCTTCCGCGTGCAACGCCGGCCGCCGATACTGCGGCGCACGACATTTTGCGAGACGTCTGCCGTACCGGCTGTCTCGCTCTCGGAGCAGCAGATGAAAGGCATCAGGATATTCGTGACGGGCGCGAGCGGCTACATCGGCGGCTCGGTGGCCGCGCGGCTCGTCTCGGCAGGGCACGTCGTCACCGGCTTGACGCGCGACGGCGACAACGCCGCGAAACTCGCGGCGGCCGGCATCATGCCGGTCGTCGGCACGCTCGACGACTCGGCGCTGCTGCAAGCGTTCGCGCGCGACGCGGACTGCGTCGTCAACGCGGCGAGCAGCGATCACCGCGAGGCGGTCGAGGCGATCATCGGCGCGCTGAGCGGCTCGGGCAAGACGTTCGTGCATACGAGCGGCACCAGCGTGATCGCGGACGACGCACAGGGCGCGCATGGCGATGCCCCCGTATTCGACGAAACGACGCCCGTCGTCAAACCCGCGAAGGCCGAGCGCCACGCGATCGACCGGCTCGTGATGTCGTCGGCCAATCTTGGTATCCGTTCGGCCGTGATCTGCAACAGCATGATCTACGGCGACGGCCTCGGCATCCGCCGCGACAGCGCGCAACTGCCGCTGCTCGCGGCGATCGCGCGCGATGCCGGCGCGGTGCGCGTGATCGGCAAGGGGCTGAACTGCTGGTCGAACGTGCACGTCGCCGATGTCGCTGATCTGTATTTGCGCGCGATCGATGCCGCGCCGCCCGGTGCGTTCTACTTCGCGGAAAACGGCGAAGCGTCGTTCGCGGAAATCGGCCATGCGCTCGGCGAGCGGCTCGGCCTGCCGTCCATCGTCGAATGGGACATCGCGGATGCGGCGCAGGCGCTCGGCCATTCGCGCGCGCATTACTCGCTCGCGTCGAACAGCCGCGTGAAGGCGCTGCGCGCGCGGCAGGAACTCGGGTGGGCGCCGACGCACGGTGCGATGCTCGACTGGATTCGCGACGAGATGCCCGTCGCCGCCTGACACGGCGTTGCCTTGTCTGACGAAAAGCGCGCCCGCCCGGGCGCGTTTGCGTATGCGGCCTCCTGCTTCATGCCGGATTGTTCGGACCATATTCGCCGCGAATCATTGAATCGAAATCAACTGTGATTCGCGCGCGCGCCGGCTTATCAAAGCGGCGCGGCGGCACTATCGTGGCGGTTTCTGAAACTGCGGAAGACTGCCGACCATGAAGACGACCCTCGACGAGATGCTCGCGTTCGTGACCATCGCCGATACCGGTTCGCTGACGGGTGCGGCCGACAAGCTGCATCAGCCGACCTCGGTGATGAGCCGGATCCTGCGGCGCCTCGAGGAGAAGCTCGACACGACGCTGATCCGCCGCACGACGCGCCGCCTCGAATTGACCGACGAGGGCAAGCTTTTTCTCGACTACGCGCGCGACATCATCGCGTCGGTCGAATTTGCCGAGGAACAGATCGTCAGCCAGCGCGAGACGCCGTCCGGGCGCTTGCGGATCAACGCGGCGATGCCGTTCATGCAGCACGTGATTGCGCCGATGATGCCCGGCTTCCGCGAAGCCTATCCGGCGATCACGGCCGAACTCCATACGAGCGACGAGATCATCGACCTGCTCGAACAGCGCACCGACGTGGCGATCCGGATCGGCGAGCTGCGCGATTCGACGCTGCATGCGCGCCGGCTCGGCAGCAGCCGGCTGCGCATCCTGGCGAGCCCGGCCTATCTGGAGAAAGCCGGCGTGCCGACGAGCGTCGCCGATCTTGCGAACCATGCGCTGCTCGGCTTCGTGCAGCCGGAAACGCTGAACCACTGGCCGTTGCACACCGCCGACGGCGGCGTGTACCGGATTCATCCGGCGCTGCAGGCGTCGAGCGGCGAGACGCTGCTGACGCTCGCGCTCAGTGGCGCCGGCATCGTGTGCCTGGCCGACTACATGACGGGCACGCATCGCCGCGACGGCAGCCTCGTCGAGCTGCTCGTCGACGATACCGTCGAGTTTCGCCAGCCGATTCACGCGGTGTTCTATCGGAACGCGACGTTGTCGTCGCGCATCGTCAGTTTTCTCGACTACTTGAGCGCGCAGTTGAAGGAAGGCGGCGACATCGACTGAGCCGGTACCGCACGCAGCCGGCCAAGCACATGCAAAAGGGCGGCGGGTTCGAATCACATCGAACCCGCCGCCCTTTGCGTATCGACCGATGCGCGGCAGCGGTCGAACCTGAACCGCGCGCTTACTGCCCCAGCGCAGTCATCAGCCTGACCCGGCCGAGCATTTCCTCGGTGCGCGCCTGCGCGAGCGAATCCTCGGCCGCGAGCAGCGAACGCTGCACCTCCAGCGTATCGATGAACGCCGATTCGCCGCTGCGCCACGACCGGTTGATCTGCGTATAGGCGCCGCGCGCGTTCGACACCGCACGTTCGAGGCGCTCGGTCCGGCTGTGATCGCGGGCGGTGGCGGCAATCGACGTCTCGACGTCGCCGACGGCCGTCAGCACCGTCGAGCGATACGCGGCGACCGCCTGTGCGGCCTGCGCGCGGCGCAACGCGACGACGCTGCGCCGGCGCCCGCCGTCGAACAGCGGCGCGCTCGCGCCGGCGCCGGCCATCCAGGCGAGCGAACGCGCGAGCGTCGCGCCCGAGAAGCCGTCGATCGCCGCACCGATCACGCCGATCAGTTGCAGGTGCGGTTTCAGGTCGGCCTCCGCCACGCCGATCCGTGCATAGGCGGCGACGACGCGCGCCTCGGCCGCGCGCACGTCGGGCCGGCGGCGCAGCAAGTCGGCCGGCGTGCCGACGCCCGGCGCGGCGGCCGTCCACACCGGTTCCGGCGCGGGCGGATCGACGCGCGCGTAGATGGCCTGCGGCGTGGACGCGGTGATGATCGACAGCCGGTGGATCGCGGCCTGCCGCTGAAGTTGCAGCGCGGGCAGCTCGGCCAGCGTCGTTTCCGTCTGCGCGGCGGCGCGGTCCACGTCGGCCACCGGCACGACGCCCGCGTCGAACAGGCGCCGCGTCGATTCCTCGGTGCTGCGCTGGCTCAACGCGTTGGCCTCGACCAGCGCGAGCCGCTGCTCGAGCCCGCGCACCGTCACGTAGGTGCGCACGGTTTCGTCGATCGTCGCGATCCGCACGGCCGCCGCATCGTTCTGCGCGGACGCGATATCCGCGTCGGCGGCCGACACGCCCTGGCGGATGCGCCCGAAGATGTCGATTTCCCACGCGAGGCTCGCATTCAGGTCGAACGCATTGCCGGTCGTCGGCGTATCGGTCGGGAATGCCTGCGAGGCGGAGAGCCGCTGGCGGCCGGCGCCCGCGTTCAGGTCGACCGAAGGGAACCACTGCGACGCCGTGCCGATCCGTACCGCGCGCGCCGCGTCGATGCGTGCGACTGCGGCCTGCAGGTCGAGGTTGTTCGCGAGCGCCGTGTCGACCAGCCCGTCGAGGATCGGGTCGTGGAAAGCGTGCCACCACGCGCCGGTGTCGGCGGCCGGGCCGCCGGCCGCGAGATCCGCGTTTGCATAAGTCGTGGCCAGCGGCGGCGGCGTGACGGTGGCGACCGGCGCGCTCGTGCACGCGGTCAGGACGGCCGCCGCGGACAGCGCGGCCACGAGTCGAACGAACTTCATTGCACCACCTCCGTCGCGATGGTCGCGACAGCGGCCTTGCGCAACGCGAGCCGGCGAACCATCACATAGAACACGGGCGTAAACAGCAGCCCGAAGAACGTCACGCCGATCATCCCGAAGAACACGGCCGCGCCGACCGCCTGGCGCATTTCCGCGCCGGCTCCGTCGGAGATCACGAGCGGCAGCACGCCGAGGATGAACGCAAGCGACGTCATCACGATCGGGCGCAGCCGCTGCACGCAGGCTTCGACGACGGCCTCGACGAGTTCGGTGCCGTCGGCCTCCAGCTGCCGCGCGACCTCGACGATCAGGATCGCGTTCTTCGCGGCGAGCCCGACCAGCACGATGAAGCCGATCTGCGTGAGGATGTTCACGTCCTGGCCGAGCGCGCGCACGCCGAGCGATGCGGCGAGCAGGCACATCGGCACGATCAGCAGGATCGACACGGGCAGGCTCCAGCTGCCGTACTGCGCGGCGAGCACCAAGTAGACGAGCAGCACGCACAGCGGGAACACGAGCAGCCCCGTGTTGCCGGCCGTGGTCTGCTGATACGACAGATCGGTCCATTCGAACGAAATGCCGGGCGGCAGCACCTGTTTCGCGAGCGATTCCATCGTCTTGATCGCGAAGCCGGAACCGAGGCCCGGTGCCGTATCGCCGTTGATCTCGGTGGCCGGATACAGGTTGTAGCGCGGCGCGCGATCGACGCCGAGCGTGTCGTCGATGCGCGTGACGCTGCCGATCGGCACCATCTCGCCGTCGCGGTTGCGCACCTTCAGCCGCGCGAGATCGGAAGCGCCGACGCGGAACGGCAGGTCGGCCTGCGCGGTCACGCGATAGGTGCGCCCGACGATGTTGAAGTCGTTGATGTAGGTCGAGCCGAAATACGTCTCGACCGCGTCGTTGATGGCCTGGCTCGGCACGCCGAGCATCTCGGCCTTCTCGCGGTCGAGCTCGACGTGCACCTGCGGGCTCGTCGCGGAGTAGGGCGTATAGACGCCGACCATGCCGGGCGTGCGGTTCGCGGCTGCCACCAGATCCTGCGTCGCCTTCGCGAGCGCGGCGGTGCCGAGGCCGTTGCGGTCTTCGAGCCGCATCGCGAAACCGCCCGTGCTGCCGAGGCCCTGCACCGGCGGCGGCATCGCGACGACGATCGACGCTTCGGTGACGGCCGCGAGCCGCTTGCGCATCTCGGCGGCGATCGTGTCGATCGTCAGGCCGCGCGCCTTGCGTTCGGGCCAGGGCTGGAATACCGGGAACAGGCCGGCGCTGTTCGCCGAGTTCGTGCCGGTCGCCGCGTTCACGCCGGAGAACACCGGCACGCGCGCGACACCGGGCACCGACAACGCGATGTCCTCGATCTTGCGCGCGACGGCGCTTGTGCGTTCGAGCGTCGCGCCGTCGGGCATCCGCACGAGCACGACGAGGTAGCCGCGGTCCTGCGCGGGAATGAAGCCCTTCGGGCTCGACACGAGCAGATAGCCGGTCGCGGCGATCAGCACCACATACAGCACGCCCATCGCCGGGATGATCCGCACGACCTTCCTGACGAGCCGGCCATACGCATCGGACAGGCGCTGGAACACGCGGTTGAACGCGTTCGAGAAGCGCCGCACGACGCGCATCGCCGGCGCGAACGGCGCGGCCATGCGCGACGCCGGAGCGGGCACGTCGTGATCGCGGGCGTGCGCTTTCAGCATCATCGCGGAGAGTGCGGGCGCGAGCGTCACCGACGTGAAGAACGAGATCGCGGTCGACACGGCGATCGTCACGCCGAACTGGCGGAAGAACTGGCCCGAGATGCCCGGAATGAACGAGGTCGGCACGAACACCGCGCACAGCACGAGCGTGATCGCGAACAGCGCGCCGCCGACTTCTTTCATCGTCAGCAGTGTCGCGTCGCGCGGCCCGGCGCCGGCCGACAGGTGCCGCTCGACGTTCTCGACCACGACGATCGCGTTGTCGACGACGATCCCCACCGCGAGCACGAGGCCGAACAGCGTCAGGTTGTTGATCGAGTAGCCGAGCGCGGCCATTGCCGCGAACGTGCCGACGAGCGACACCGGAATCGACAGGATCGGGATGATCGACGGCCGCCAGCCCTGCAGGAACAGCAGCACGACGAACACGACGAGCACGACGGCTTCGTAGATGGTCTTGACGAGTTCGTGGATGCTGTCGCCGATGAAGGCGGTCGGGTTGTAGCCGATGTTGTAGACGATGCCCTTCGGGAAGTCCCTCGCCAGTTCGGCCATCTTCTTCTCGACCGCATCCATCGTCGCGACCGCGTTCGCGCCGGGCTGCTGCAGCACCTGCAACGCGATCGTCGGGTGGCGCAGCATGTAGCTGTCGGTCGCATACGCGAGTGCGCCGACCTCGACGCGCGCGACATCCTTCAGCCGCACGAGCCGCCCGTCCTTGCCCTGCTTGACGACGATGTCGCTGAAATCCTCGGGACGCTTGAGCCGCCCTTCGAAGATCAGGTTCGGCTGGAACGCCTGGTTCGTGATCGGCGCCTGCGCGACCACGCCGCCCGCGAGCTGCGTGTTCTGCGCACGCACCGCGGCGATCAGGTCGCCGGGGCTCAGGCCGAACGACGCGACGCGCTCGGGATCGAGCCAGATGCGCATCGAGTATTCGCGCGCGCCGAGCGGGTTGATGTCGCCGACGCCCTCGATCCGCTTCAGCACGTCCGCGACGTTGCGGATCGCGTAGTTCGACACGTACAGCGGATCGTAGCGCTGGTCCGGCGAGTACAGGAAGATCGTGCCGAGCTGCGTCGGCGACGACTTGCGCACCGATACGCCGCTGCGCTGCACGGGCTCGGGCAGGCGCGGCGTCGCGAGCGCGACGCGGTTCTGCACGAGCACCTGTGCCTTGTCGACGTCGGTGCCGGGCTTGAACGTCACGGTGATGTTCAGGCTGCCGTCGGACGTCGCCTGGCTGTACATGTACAGCATGTCTTCCACGCCGTTCACTTCGAGTTCGATCGGCGTCGACACGGTTTGCGACACCGTTTCCGCGGACGCGCCCGGATAGGTCGCCTGGATCACGACGGTCGGCGGCGCGATGTCCGGATACTCGGACACCGCGAGCGAGAAATAGGCCAGCGCACCGGCGATGGTCAGCACGATGGACAGGACGATCGCGAGCACCGGTTGCTGGACGGACAGACGGCCGAGGTTCATTGCGCGCTCCCGGTCGTGCCGCTCGCCGCGCGGGCCAACGTGGCGGCTTCGATCGCGCGCGGCACGGCCTTGACCTTGTCGCCGGCCTGCACGCGCTGGAAGCCGTCGACGATCACGCGGTCGCCCGCGTTCAGCCCCGCATCGATTTCGCGCAGGTTGCCGTACAGGCGGCCGGGCGTCACGGGGCGAATCGCGACGGTGCCGTTCGCGTCGACGAAATACAGCACGCGGCGCGTCGCATCGGTCGCGACGGCCGCATCCGGCACGAGCAGCGCGTGATGCGCGACGCGGCTCGACAGATAGACGCGGCCGAACTGGCCGGGGCTCAGGCGCAGGTCCGGATTGGCGACGCGCGCGCGTTGCCGCAGCGTGCCGGTCGAGTCGTCGAGGCGGTTGTCGACGAAATCCATCGTGCCCGTCAGCGACGGCTGCGCATCGCCCGGCAGCGCGATCGCGACCTGCCGCGACGACGCGCTGCCGCCGCTTTTTTGCGCCTCGCGCGTATAGCGCAGGTAGCTTGTCTCGTCGACATCGAAGTAGATGTCGATCGGGTCCTGCGACACGATCGTCGTCAGCACGGTCGCCTCGCTGTCGCCGCCTTTCACGAGGTTGCCCTCGCTGACGCGCTTGCGGCTGATGCGGCCGGACATCGGCGCGACGATGCGCGTGAACGACAGGTCGAGCCGCGCGCGTTCGAGCGCACCTTGCGCGCTCGTCACCTCGGCCTGCGCACTTTGCACGGCCTGCCTGCGCTGGTCGTAGAGGCTCTGCGCGATCGTGTCCGTCCTGATCAGGATGCTGGCGCGTTCGAAATCCTGCCGGCTCAGCTTCAGTTGCGACTGCGCGCGTTCGAGCGTGCCTTGCGCGGCCGTGACGGCCGCTTGATACGGGCGCGGGTCGATGACGAACAGCAGGTCGCCCTTGCGCACGGTCGCGCCGTCCTGGAACGCGACCTTGTCGAGATAACCGCTCACGCGCGGGCGCACGTCGACGGTGTCGACCGCTTCGAAGCGGCCCGTATAGACGTCGACGTCGTTGACGTCGCGCGCGACGGGCGCGCTGACGATCACGCTCGGCGTCGCGGCCGGCGCCTTGTCGTCCGACCGGCAGCCGGACAACGCGACGAGCGCGGCCAGTGGAATGGCGGCCAGCACGGCCGGTCGCGCGATGCGCTTCAATCCTGGATATCGATTCATACGTGTGTGAAATATCGAGTGGGGCGCCTGGCGCCGGATGGTGCGCAGTATCCGGCGCGGCGCGCGGCGGATAAACGGATGAAGCGGCATAAGAACTTGTACTGCGCAGTCACGAATCGGCGTACGCGGTGACGATGTGCGAGCGGGTTTCGCGGGGCAGGGCGGGGGAGAAAAAATGCGGCGACGACACGCGGCCCGAATGCCTGTTCAGGCGATTCGGGCCGGCCATGCGGAAGGGCGGGACGAGCGGTGGCGCGTATCGGGAGGCGGGCGCGCTTGCGCGTCGGCGCGGCTCAATGGCCGCGATAGATCGAGTCGCGGCCGTTGATCGTCGTCACGCGGCCGGATTCGCCGGCGGTGCGCGCTTCGCTGCCGTAACCGGACGTCGCGGCGGCCGGTGCGGTGCCCGGCGCATTGTGTGCGACGGCGTTTTCACGCACGCGCTTTTCGGCGGCGAGGATCGCGACCGGGTACTGGTTGTGGTCCAGCGCCGGGGTGTAGCCGACGGCCGCGAGGCGCGCCATTTCGGCCTTCACTTCGGCGCGGGTCAGTTGATGGTCGGCCTGCTGCGCGAACGACAGCGCCGGTGTGGAAAGGATCAGTGCGGCAAGCGTGGAAGAAATCAGCGTTTTCATCATGGGTACCTGTCGGGTCGAGTGAACCGCAACCACGTCGATGTCGTTGCGAGTGCAGCCAATATAGGTATCGCGGCGCCCGGGAAAAACGGCTGCCGGCCCAAATGATTTTTGATCTGGAATCACGAATCTGGCATGGATTCGGTCGAAACCCTTGCCGGTCGGGCGTCCTGCCGGAACGGGGTGTCGGGGCGGGGCATCGAGGCAGGCCTTGAAACGGCCATTCAGACCTCTGGGGACTCAAGTGTGTCGAATTCCGTCTTGGACAGACTTAACCGACGTACCTAGACTGAACCCGCTTTCCCTCATTCCCTGGAGAAAATCATGAGTCTCAAAGACAAGCTGCCCGGTAACAAGATCCTTGGTTTCGGTACGGCCCCGCTCGGCAACATGTTCCGCAACATCCCCGACGCGGAAGCCGCGGCCACCGTCGAAGCGGCATGGCAACACGGCATCCGTTATTTCGATTCGGCTCCGTTCTATGGCGCGGGCCTGGCGGAAATCCGCCTCGGCGATGCGCTGGCGAACCACCCGCGCGACGAATATGTCCTGAGCACCAAGGTCGGCCGCGTGATCCTCGACGAAATCGAAGACGTGTCGGCGCGCGATCTCGGCGAAAAGGGCGGCCTGTTCGAACACGGCCGGCCGAACCGCATCGTCAACGACTACACGGCCGACGCGACGCTGCGTTCGATCGAGGACAGCCTGAAGCGCCTGCGCACCGACCGCCTCGACATCGTCTGGGTGCACGACATCGCGCAGGACTTCTACGGCGACGAATGGCTCGCGCAGTTCGAGGTCGCGCGCAAGGGCGCGTTCCGCGTGCTGAGCAAGCTGCGCGAAGAAGGCGTGATCAAGGCATGGGGTCTCGGCGTGAACCGCGTCGAGCCGATCGAACTGGTGCTGGACCTCGCCGAACCGCAACCGGACGGCATGCTGCTGGCCGGCCGCTACACGCTGCTCGACCACGAGCGCGCGCTGCAACGCGTGATGCCGGCGGCTGCCGCGCAGAACGTCGGGATCGTCGTCGGCGGCCCGTACAGCTCGGGCGTGCTCGCGGGCGGCACGCACTTCGAATACCAGAAGGCTTCGCCGGACATCCTCGCGAAGGTCGAGCGGATCAAGGCGATCGCCACGCGCTACGACGTGCCGATCAAGGCCGCCGCGCTGCAGTTCTCGATGTCGCATCCGGCCACCGTCGCGGTGATTCCGGGCGCGAGCCGCCCGGAGCGGATCGCGGAAGACCAGGCAGCGCTGAACGTGGTGATCCCGGCCGACTTCTGGCGCGAAATGCGTGAGCAAGGTCTGATCGCGGCCAACGCGCCGCTGCCGGCCGGTCGTTGATCCTGACGTCGATCCTGAAAGGTGATGACATGGCACAGGCCAATACAAGCATCGAACTCCCGGCTTCGGCCGGGACGGTCTGGCAGCTGATCGGCGGCTTCGGGTCGTTGCCTGACTGGCTGTCGTACATTCCGGCCAGCGAGCTGAGCGAAGGCGGGCGCGTGCGGCGTCTCGCGAACCCGGCCGGCGAGGCGATCGTCGAGCGGCTGGTCGCGTTCGACGAAGCGCAACGCAGCTACACGTACGCGATCCTCGAAGCGCCGTTCCCGGTCGTGAACTATCGCTCGACGCTGCGCGTGCGCGAAAACGGCCCGAACGCGTCGACCGTCGAATGGTCGGGCACGTTCACGCCGCACGGTGCGACCGACGACGACACCGTCAAGCTGTTCCGCGGGATCTACGAAGAGGGCCTCGCGGAACTGGCGAAGCGGTTCGCGGCGGCCTGACGGCAGCGCGACTCGACGCATCGCATCGCATCGCGTGAGCAGGAGCCCGGCGATATCAGGCTCCGTCAGCGCCTTCGTCGCGGGTTCAGGCTCGTGCCGAAGGCGTTGGCATGTTTGCTTCGCATGCGCGACCGCACCGATGTGCCGGCTCCCCGGCCATCCGCAGCGTTACTTTCCGGCCACCGCGACGACCTCTTCGCCGGTCAGGATTTCGCGGAAGATGCCGACCAGCGGCCGCAGGTTGACCTTGTGCCACGCGGCCCACAGCGGCGTGCGGTAACTGAACCAGGGCAGCTCGCGCAGCACGACGCCTTCCGGCACCTGGTGACGCAGGCTCTGCTGGATCATCGTCACGCCGAGCCCGGCGGCGACGAGGCCGAGCGCCGCGAGCGGCTCGGTCGCTTCCACCGAAATGTCCGGCGAAAACCCGGCTTTCGCGCACGCCGCGACGAACGCGCCGTGACGCGGCGCGCTTTCGTGCTGCGTCACGCCGATCCACGCCTGCGCGGCGAGATCGTCGGCGACGAGCGTCTTCTTCTTCGCGAGCGGGTGCCCGTCGGGCATCGCGAGCAGCATCGGATCGTTCAGCACCCGCATCGAATCGAGTTCGGGGTCGTCAGGTGCAGGCGGCTCGGTGACGAGCGCGATGTCGAGGCTGCGTTCGCGCAAGCCTTCGAGCTGCGCGGCGGATTGATAGTTATACAGAGCGATGTGAACGGACGGGCGATCGGCACGCAGCGTCTTCAGCGCACGCGGCAGCACGCCCGAGTGCGTGGCCGTTTCGAGGTAGCCGATGCACAGGCCGCCTTCGTCGCCGCGGCCGAGCCGGCGCGCGAGCGATTCGAGGCGGTTCGCGTGACGCAGGAACGCGTGCGTTTCGCTGAGGAACGTGCGGCCGTCACGCGTCAGACGAATGCGCTGCTGGCTGCGTTCGAACAGCGTCAGCCCGAGCTTTTCCTCGAGCTGCGCGATCTGGCGGCTGAGCGGCGATTGCGAAATGTGCAGGCGTTCGGCCGCGCGGCCGACGTGTTCCTCTTCCGCGACCGCGATGAAATACTGAAGCTGGCGGATGTCGAGCATATAAGACCTTCTGGGACTCAAGTTTGACGAATTATGTCTTGGACAGACTTATGTGTGCAACCTAGACTGGGTTCACTTTCCTGTCAGACCCGGAGCAACTGATGAGTCTCAAAGACACGCTGCCGGCCGACAACCGGCTCGGTTTCGGCGCGGCGCCGCTCGGCAACATGTTCCGCGACATTCCCGACGAAGAAGCGATCGCCACCGTTGAAGCCGCGTGGGCGCGCGGTATCCGCCACTTCGATACCGCGCCGTCGTACGGCGCCGGCCTGGCCGAAGCGCGCCTTGGCGACGCGCTTGCCGGCCATCGCCGTGGCGACTACGTCATCAGCACGAAGGTCGGCCGCGTCGTGCTCGACGAAATGGAAGACGCGAAGACGCGCGACTACGGCGAAAAGAGCGGGATCTTCGCGCATGGCCGCGCGAACCGGCTGGTGAGCGACTACTCGGCCGACGCGACGCTGCGCTCGATCGAGGACAGCCTGAAGCGCCTGCGCACCGACCGCCTCGACATCGTCTGGGTGCACGACATCGCGCAGGACATCCATGGCGACGAATGGCTCGCGCAGTTCGAGGCCGCGCGCGAGGGCGCGTTCCGCGTGCTGAGCAAGCTGCGCGAAGAAGGTGTGATCGGTGCATGGGGCCTCGGCGTGAACCGCGTCGAGCCGATCGAACTGGTGCTGGATCTGGCCGAACCGCAACCGGACGGCATGCTGCTGGCCGGCCGCTATACGCTGCTCGATCACGAACGCGCGCTGCAGCGCGTGATGCCGGCGGCTGCGGCCCGCAACGTCGGGATCGTCGTCGGCGGCCCGTACAGCTCGGGGGTGCTCGTCGGCGGCGCGCACTTCGAATACCGGAAGGCGCCGCCCGACATCGTCGCGAAGGTCGAGCGCATCCGCGCGATCGCGGTGCGCTACGACGTGCCGGTCAAGGCGGCCGCGCTGCAGTTCGTGCTCGCGCATCCGGCGACGGCCGCGGTGATTCCGGGCGCGAGCCGGCCCGAGCGGATCGCGGAAGATTCAGCGGCACTGACGTTCGATATCCCCGCCGATTTCTGGCGCGAGATGCGCGAGCAGCAGCTCGTCGCGGCCGATGCGCCGCTGCCGATCGATCGCTGAGCGCCGGGCGGCGCGCGATCGTTCAGGCGACGGCCGTGTCGGCCGCATCGACTGCCGCGGGCGCGGCCGCCGCCGCGCCCGCCAGCCGCCGGTAACGCGCGAGCGCCCACAGCGGGAAGTACGCGGTATAGCCGTGATACTTCAGGTAGAAGATGCGCGGGAAGCCGGGCGCATTGTGGGAGCGATGCCACCAGAAACCGTCTTCCTGCTGCACCGACTGCAGATACGCGATGCCGCGCTTCACCGAATCGGATTCGCAGTCGCCGAACGCCATCTGCGCGAGCAGCGCCCACGCGGTGAAGTTCGACGTGCTCTCGCCGCCATTGGTGCCGCCCAGCTTCGGGTCGATATAGCTGTCGTTCGTCTCGCCCCAGCCGCCATCCGCATGCTGCCTTGAACGCAGCCATTCGATCGCGCGTGCGATATACGGCTGCGACTTGTCCTCGCCGGCGAGCGCGAGGCCGGCCAGCACGCTCCACGTACCGTAGATGTAGTTCGTGCCCCAGCGGCCCCACCAGCTGCCGTCGGGCTGCTGCGTGCGCTTCACGTATTCGATGCAGCGCGCGAGCGACGCGCGTTCGTCCGCGCGTTTCGTCACGCCGAAGCACAGCAGCACGCGCCCCGACACGTCCTCGGTCGGCGGGTCGAGCAGGGCGCCGTGATCGGCGAACGGGATCGCGTTCAGGTACATGCGGTCGCAGTCGGCGTCGAACGCCGCGAAACCGCCGTTGCGCGATTGCAGCCCGCGCATCCAGTCGAGCGCGCGCGCGACGCGCGGCGCATACGGGTTCGTGCCGTCCGCGTTGCGATGCGTGCGGCCGCGGCGATCGAGCATCGCGGTGACGACCGCGGTGTCATCGATGTCGGGGTAGTACGGGTTCGCGTACTGGAACGCCCATCCGCCCGGCTGGACATCGGCCGGCGCGTTCTCGATCCAGTCGCCGCGCAGGTCGTTCACCTGGCGTTCGGCCAGCCAGTCGTACGCGCGCGCGATGCGTGCGTCGAGTGCGCGCCGCGCGTCGTCCGGCTCGCCGTCTTCCGGCACCGCCACGCCGCGTGCCTGCTCGAGCGCCATCGTGCTCCACGCGGTATCCCACACCGGCGACAGGCACGGCTGGCAATACATGCTGCCGTCCGGCCGCGTGACCAGCAGCTTTTCCAGCGCGTTCTCGCAATCACGCCGCAGCGGATGATCGTCCGGGTAGCCGAGCACCTGCATCATCTGGTAGCTGTACACGATCGGCGGGAAGATCCCGCCGAGCCCGTCCTCGCCGTTCATGCGCTCCGCGCACCACGCTTCGGCGTGGCGGATCGCGCGCTGCCGCAGGCCCTTCGGCATCAGCGGCTCGACATGACGCACCGTGCGGTCGAGCGCGAGGAACAGCTTGCGCATGCCGCGCGCGGGCGGGAAGTACCGGCGTTCTTCATCCGGCGGCGTGACGAACAGCTCGCGGATCGAGACGTTGCGCGGATTGCGGGCGCGCGCCTTCAGCGAGCACAGCACGAGCAGCGGCACCATCGTCGTGCGCGCCCAGTACGCGACCTTGTACATCGAGATCGGCACCCACTTCGGGAACAGCACGAATTCGATCGGCATGAACGGCGCCGCGCGCCACGGCACCTGGCCGAACGTCGCGAGCAGGATGCGCGTGAACACGTTCGAGCGTGCCGCGCCGCCGAGCTTCAGGATCGCGTCGCGCGCGCGGACCATGTGCGGCGCGTGCTCGCTGTCGCCGGCCGCCTTCAGCGCGAAGTACGCCTTCACGCTGCACGACACGTCCGGATCGCCGTCGACGTACAGTGCCCAGCCGCCGTGCGTGTCGAGCCGCTGGTTCGCGCGCAGGTAGCGCGCCATCCGCTCCTGGCGGAGGTCGTCGATCTTGTCCATGAAATGCATCATCAGGATGTATTCCGCGGTGATCGTCGCGTCGGATTCGAGTTCGAAACACCAGCTGCCGTCGGGCTGCTGGAGACGCACGAGGGCGTCGCGTCCACGGGCGATGGCGGTGTCGAGCGCGGACCAGGGGGAGGGGGTGGATCGAGTCATGCGGCGGATCATACCATCCAGCCGGAATGTTTATATCGAGACGCCCGGTGCTAACATCCGCATCATGAAAAAGCACCTCGAACCCGCGCCGCACGATGTGGCCGAGCCTGTCGAACCGGCTGCCGTGGCCGGTGCGCGGGCGCCTGAAGCATCGTCGGCGCCGGCCGTCGCCACCGCCGGCGTGCGTCGGAAAAAAGCACCGGACCAGGTGCGCGCGCAGCTGCTGGCGGCCGCATCGGAAATCGCGACACATCACGGCGTGGCCGCATTGACGCTCGATGCGGTGGCCGAGCGCGCCGGCGTGACGAAGGGCGCGTTGCAGTATCACTTCGCGAACAAGCAGGGGCTGCTGGATGCGCTGTTCGGTCAGGCGACCGGGCGGTTCGCCGCGCAGATGGCCGAGCGGGTGGCGGCGGATGCCGGCGGCGCCGGTGCGGCGGCGCGGGCCTACATGCACGCGGTGCTCGACGAGTCGCAGCCGGTCGCGAGTACCGACGTGCTGCGCGTGCTCGTCGCGTCGATGATTACCGACCAGGACACGCGCGAACGATGGTCGGTGCCGATGCGGGAATGGACGCGCCCCGACCCGGTGCCGCTCGAGCAGGCCGCGACGCTGATGATCTGCCGGCTCGCCGCCGACGGGCTATGGATTTCGCAGTTGCTCGACAGCGTCGAGATCTCCGCCGAATTGCGCGCGGAGATCGAGCGGCAACTCGACGCGATGAGCCATGGCGCGTTTCCGAAGGGGCGCGACGGGGCCGCGTGACGCGTGACGCATGCGCCGCGGCGTCAGGCCGCGTTCGCGCACCGGCCCGGCGGCGCGATCAGAACTGCGCCTGCAGCGTGACCGCCCTGGCATCGCGCCAGACGGTCAGCGGCACCACGGTGCCCTTGGCGGTCGCATGCACGGCGTCGGCCAGATCGGCCATCGTCTTGAGCGGGCGATCGCCGAACCGGATCAGCACATCGTAGTTCTTCAGGCCGGCGCGATCGGCGACGGTGCCGGGCAGCACACCGAGGATCTGCAGCGCGCCGCCGGGGAGCTTCATGCCCGCCAGCTCCCGCTCGTCGAGGTCGACGAAATGCACGCCGAAGCCCATCGGGCGGCCCCTCAACTCTTCCGGCACCAGACGGCGGTCGTTCGGAATGCTGGCAAGAAAGCGCGACAGGTACGCGGCCGGAATCCGGATCCTGAAGACCTTGTCGGTTGCGTCGTAGTCCGAGAGGCTGAGCACGAGGTCGGTCCCGCTGATCTCGTAGGTCTTCAGGTTGAGGCGGTCCAGCAGGATGAAGATGCCGCCGTTGACGGGCCAGGTCTTGCCGCCATCGGCTGCCGTGTTCCAGTATCCGGTGTCGTTGTAGCCACCGCCGTTCAGCGTCGGAATCACGACGGGGAGGTCCGGCTGCCGGTAGCGGGTGCCGAATTTCCCGTAGTCGCGCACGGTATTGAAATTCCACTTCTGCTTCGTATGGAAGGCGACGGCCAGCCCCAGTACGGAATCGACGCCTTGCGGAGACTGGACCAGCGTCAGTTGCGCGTCGACGATGCCCTGGTCGGCCGATAAACCCGAATCGCTGATGGTCAATACCGGGGAATCGTAGCGGGTGTAATCCGGGAAACGCTCGGACAGCCACGTATAAACAGGCGGCGCGGCCTTTTCCTGCGCCCGTGCCGCCTGCGCGGCGAACAACGACATTGCCAGCAGGCCGGCAAATACAAAACCACGTTTCATTTCGGAATGCCCTCTCTTTGGTTTTCTGTTTTCTGTTATCTGAATGGACGTGGCGCGGGCCGCCACGGAACTCCGTATCTGTTTTCCGGCAAGGGTATCAGTTTCAAGCCTGCGGGTTGAAGTATGCCGCTTCCGATTCGCTTGCCCGCAATCGGGCTGCTGGTTATTCTGACGCGCATGACCCATTCGCCAATCCGTTCGATTATTCGCGCCGCGATATTGCCGGCGGGGTAGCGATCGACTGAATGGATATCGTCACAACCCGCCTGGAAGGCGGGTTTTTGCTTTCCGGGCATTCGACGGAGAACCTGGAAATGCAGACGAAGTCACTTCACGCGACGGCATCGGACGATGCCGTGTTGCTCCACATGGTATGCGGCAAGATCGCTTCCGGAAAATCGACGCTCGTCGCGCGGCTCGCGAGCGCCGGGCCGGTCGTTGCGATCAGCGAAGACGCGTGGCTCGCGCATCTTTATCCGGGCGAGATCCTGTCGATCGACGACTACGTCCGGTGTGCACGGCGCGTCGGCAACGTGATTGCAGATCAGGCCCGCGCGGTGCTGCAGGCCGGCGTGTCGGTGGTGCTGGATGTGCCGTTCAATACCGTCGCCGCGCGCGCATGGGGGCTCGCCGTTTCGCAGGCCGCCGGCTGCGGTCATCGGCTGCATTACCTCGACGTCAGCGATGCCGTTTGCAAGGTGCGGCTGCGCGCGCGCAACGCGCGAGGCGACCATCCGTTCCAGGCATCGGACGCCGAGTTCGACAGGATGACGCGGTACTTCGTCGCGCCGACGGCGACGGAAGGGTTGAACATCGTCGCTTATGACGAAGCCGGCATCGTCAGGCCGGGTTCGTAAAGGAGGCCCGTCGATCGTCCACCCGGACCGGCGCGAAACTGCTCATCGTCGATTGAACCAAGGGCGTTCTGGCCGGCGGCGGCCTGCGCTTTGCAGCGCGCCGGAGCCGGAGGAGAATACCTGCGGAAATCTCTTCGGAGGCTGCCCGACATGGCCCGATTCCAGCCCGACGGATGGCATACCGTCACGCCCCGCATCGTGGTGCCGGATCCGGAACACCTGATCGAATTCATGCGATCGGTGTTTCACGCCCAGGGCGCGTTCCGACCCGGGTTGCCCGCGGAAATCCGGATCGGCGATTCCGTCGTGATGATCAGCGGCGAGGACGGCCTGCGCGATCCGATGCCCGCGTTTCTGTATGTCTATGTCGAGGATGCCGACCTGACCTATCGGCGGGCGCTCGCGGCACACGCGATTCCGCTCGAAGCGCCGGCCGACATGCCGTATGGCGACAGGCGGGCTATGGTGAAAGACCGCTGGGGAAATACATGGCAGATCGCCACGCATCTGCGCGATCTCTCGGTTGACGAGATTCGTTCACGGCTGGCCGGCGGTGGTTAGGCGTCCGCGCGGCAGAACGTTTTGCGACAGCAAGCGGGCGACGGGTATGCGATGACGAAATCGTATTCGAACAACTGAATGCCTGTGGCGCCGAACTGATCGTGACGCTGGGACGGGAGGGCAAGCAGGCGGCGCGAGTCGATGCCGGACAATATCCGCGCACGGCAGCCCCGCATGACGCGCTGAACAGCGAGGAGAGCCGGCACGCATATCCGCAAACGTAAATCGATCGTCGAACCGCCCGACGGTCGGATCAAGGCCGTCCTGGGCTTCGGGCAATTCAGCATGCGTGGTTTGGCGAAGGGGGAAGCCGCGTTCAAACTCGTCTGCATGGCATTGAACGTATGCGATTCATCCATGACGTCCTTTGGAGTCAGCGCGCCTATCGGTGAGACAACGCTGAGCTACGCTCTGAAATTTTTCCCCAGATGCTGCCCAAGCGAGAAGTATTGACGGAAGACGTAGTACAGCGGATGCCATCGATCGAGTTGGATTCGATCCGAGACGGTAAGCAGTTCGGAATGGACATGGATGCGCAGCGCCTTCACCTCGACGGCGATCAAGGCATCTGCTTCCTTGCCGATCTGATGGGTGCGAACCACGCCTGCTTCGATCTGGATCGGGCATTCAGCGGCTCGCATTGGAGCAACGCATTCACTCGCTTTCGCCGTAAGGCCAGCGCACTTGAACTTGTCACGTTCGAACCTGTAGCCCATCGTCCTCTTCGCATCGGGCATGGCTTCCGCCCCGGACGTTGCTGCGATGGCCTCGACGTTCGTCCACAACGACGCATCCGGCAAATTGAGTACCAACTCCTTGCATCGTTGCAGATTGCGACTGCATTGACCCGTTTCGCTCAGGCCGATCAGTAACGTATCGGACAGTGCCCAATAGGATGAGATAGGGCTAAGATTCGTGGTTCCGTCCGGACTCAGGCTGGAAACGAGCGCAACAGGTGTGCCGAAGTACAAAACAGGAAGGCCGATGCTGCGGGTTTCCATGATATTCGGAGAGGAATTTCGACACGCCATTTTCACTGTGATCGGGACCACGTCGTTTCAGTGCTGCATGAAACGTCAATGACCGGCAGGCATCTTCCGGGGACGCAGCGCCTGGTAGTCGTCGGGTTCCTGATGGGGGCAGCGGCGGCCAACTCGCTGGCCCTGATGGTCAGCAAGATCGTGACGTTCGAGCAGCTCGGGGGCATGCGACATGACAATCCGTCTTTTTCATTTCAGCGACGATTCGACGATCGTGAATTTTCATCCGCGGCCCGTGCGTGTTGCGGTTGAGCGCCCGGCCGGACAGGAATGGTTGAATGGGCCATTGGTATGGTCGACGGATGAGGCGCACGAACTTCTGTACCTGTTTCCCAGGGAGTGTCCGCGCATTGTCGTCTGGCCGACACCGTCCACGAGCATCGAGGATCGGGCTGCATGGTTCGGTGGAACGTCGTTTCGCGCGATCGCGCATATCGAGCATGCGTGGCTCGACCGTTTCAAGACAGCCCGCATCTATCGCTACCATCTGCCTGTCGAACCGTTCGAGGATATCGGCGATGTCGGGATGCATGTGTCGCGTACGCCAGTCGTTCCCACCCGGGTTGACGCACTGGATGATCTGGTGGGCGAACTGGCGTCGAGAGGTATCGCGTTACGGGTCGTGGACAGGCTCACGCCATTGAAAGGCGTCTGGCAAACGACGCTGCATGCCAGCGGCATCAGATTGCGAAATGCGCAGGACTGGGGGAAACCGGAGGGGACCCACTCGCAGCCAGGGCGGACGGTTACCGTTACGTAGCGGCGTCAACGGTCGACCGTGGAACCCGGTGCGGTTCGCGTGGCACGTGCATCGACGGGGGCGAGAGAGCGCACGGCGCTTCTCGAACCCCTTTTCGCTCATGCGGTGACGTAAGGCGCCACGCTTCGGATGCCTATCCGGCAGGCAATCCCGGCGGTGCCTAGGCGTGACACATGCATAGCTCGAACTCGTGTCCGTCGGGGCTGCTCAGGACGATGCTTTTCATCGATTCAATCTTCAATCCGTCCATGACCACGGAAGCACCGTTTTCCAATGCCCGCTGCACGAACTCGTGAAGAGCCTCTTCCTCGAATTCGAAGACCGGAACCGAACCGCTACCGTTGAATTCGTCGCCAAAGTCGTTTAGCAGAAGACCTAGCCGGTTTTCACCGATCATGAATTCCGTCCACTTTCCGGACTGCTTGTGCGGCTCGTGTCCGAGTAATCGTCGCCAAAACGAGACGGATGTCTCCATGTCGATGACTTTCAAATATACCGTCCGAAGCTTCATGGCGAGCCTTTGAAATTGATCAGGGCCGAATGTATCGGGGACGCCGACAGGTTTCTCATCGTAGCACCTGGCAACAATCTTTTGAGGGCTTCGGTCAGCCGCCGGAACGCGCCCCGATATACATTCGCGTGGCTCAACTTCCATTCCCGTAGAGGACACAGTCAGATTCGCCAGCGTGCACTTTCGGCGTGGTTATTCAGATTTGCCGCGAGTAAGCGGATTGAAATACGCCGGTCATTCCAGAGTGCGGAATAGCGCGCTTTTCTCCATTGTTGTCCGCTATCCGGACACGCGATCGTGCGGCCGGCAACCCAGAACGTCGGCGTCGTTTCCGTGGCCAGGGCGCGGACGCGCTGGCTGCCGTCCGCCGCGGGTCGCGTGACTGAAGCCGGCGTGGCGAGACCGACACCTGTCGCAATCGTCAAGATTCGCGTCGCGTGCGGATAAAACCTCCCGGTTCCACCCGCCGTTAACCCGTTCGCAGCCCATGCGCCGCGTGTTGTGACACGGCGCGCGTCTTTCGTGATCCGGAATCCACATCCGCCGCTGGCCGCGCCCGGCCGGCGCAAGGGAACGTCATGCGAAAACAACTCACTATCCGTGGTGGTCTCGTCGCGACCATCGCGGGCTATACCGTGCTGCTCGTGCTGGTGGTCGGCGCATGCATCGCGGCCCTCTATATGGGCAACGGTTCGCTCGAGGCGATGTACCGCGACGACACCGCGTCGCTGCTGCACCTGAAGACCAGCTCCGAGCGCATGCTCGTGCTGCGCGAACGGATGAGCGACGTCGCGCAGGTCATCAGCGCCGGCCGGTCGGCGAAGGAGGAGGTCGCGAAAGTCCACGCGCTCCTCAAGCAGAGCAACGACGAACTGGATGCCTACGCGCGCCTGCACGCGCGCAACGCCGACGAACAGGCGCTGTTCGACACGCTGCAGAATCGCCGTCGTGCCCTGCTCGACGGCGTGTTCCTGAAGGCGCTCGCGCAACTCGACGGCGACGACGCGTTCGGCTTCCTCGACACGCAACGCACCGCGCCGCCGGCCCTGTTCACCGCGTACCAGGAGGCGATCGATGCGCTCGAATCTTTCCAGGTCGCGCGTGAAAAGGCGCGCTACGAGGCGGCCGGTGTCCTTTTCCACCGAATCGTGTGGGGGATGGTCGCGGTCGCGGTGCTCGCGCTCGTCGTCGGCTTCGTGGCGCAGCGCGTGCTCGCGAAGGCGATCATCGAGCCGATCAGGCTCGCGGTCGGCCAGTTCGAAAAGATCTCGAAGGGCGACCTGACCGGCACGGTCGTCGTGCCCGGCGAGAACGAGATGGCGTATCTGCTGCATGCGCTGAAGCGGATGCAGGACGGCCTCGTCGACACCGTGAACCAGGTGCGCACGAGTACGGAGACGATCGTCGGCGACGTCCGAACGATCGCGAGCGGCAACGTCGACTTGTCGGCGCGTACCGAGCAGCAGGCCGTTTCGCTGCAGCAGGCGGCGGCGAGCGTCGAGCAGCTGACGGCGGCCGTGCGCCAGAACGCGGACAATGCGCGCGATGCTCGCACCTACGTCGAGGGCGCGGCGGGCATCGCGTCGCGCGGCGGCGACGCGATGCAGCGCGTCGTCGAGACGATGTCGGCGATTTCGCACAGTTCCGCGAAGATCTCCGGGATCGTCGGCGTGATCGAGAGCATCGCATTCCAGACCAACATCCTCGCATTGAACGCTGCCGTCGAAGCCGCGCGCGCGGGCGAGCAAGGGCGCGGCTTCGCGGTCGTCGCGACCGAGGTGCGCGGGCTCGCGCAACGTTGCGCGTCGGCGGCGAAGGAAATCCGCGAGCTGATCGGCCATTCCGCGCAGCGCGTCGAGGACGGCAGCGGTCTCGTCGCCCTGGCCGGCTCGGCGATGGCCGAGCTCGTCGCCGCGGTCGAGCGCGTCAACACGATCATGAGCGACACCAGCCACGCGTTCGAAGAGCAATCGTCGGGCATCGAGCAGGTGAACGCCGCGGTCATCCAGATGGAGCAGGCGATGCAGCGCAATGCCGCGCTGGTCGAGGAGGCCGCGGCCGCCGCGCTGTCGCTCGACGAACAAGGCGCGCGGCTGAGCGCGGCGGTCGCGCAGTTCCGTCTGCGTGACGACGCGCTCGCGTGATGCATCGGGGCGGGCATCGGATCGCCGGGCCGCGCTCGCGGCACGACACGGTGTGGACGTCGTCGAAGCAGCACACTTCTGGTGCGGACATCCTGACCGCCGATATTGATGCAACCGATGCGCCGGCACGATGAGGAACCGGATCCGGGCGAGCGTCGAAACCGAGGCGACGCCGTTCGCGTTCAGTGCCCGCGATGCGACGACGGCGGCGCGGCGACGCCTGTCGGCAAGGGCGGCAGCGCGATTGCCGCCAGGTTCTCCACAGGGTTATGCACGGAAATTGTGGATAAGTCGGAGGACGGTGCATAACTGCCGACGCGTTCCTGAACGCGGAGGTTGCAATGTGACATCGCGCGGCGCGAATTGCTTTGCTGGAAAGATCGTTTAGTGGCCGAGGCGGATCGGAATAGCATGACGACTCCCCTCAACCGGCCGTCGCATGCGAGGCCGATGACTGCGACCGTACCGGCCCGACCATGACGACACTGAACGACTATCTCGAACAGAAGCGCGACGCCTGGCTCGCGAAAAAGGATGCCGCGCGCAACGATCCGGAATTCAAGGCGACGCCGCTGAAAGCGACCGTGCGTGCACTGGGCCGCAGCGGCGTGCGCGAGATCCGCATTCGCGATTTCCAGGTGATCAGCGACAGTCCGCCCGATTTTGCCGGCTACAACCTCGGGCCGGCGTCGCCGGAGCTGCAGCTCGGCGTGCTGGGCAGTTGCCTGACGCACATCACGCTGATCCAGGCCGCGGAGCGCGGCCTGAAGATCGACTCGATCGAAGTCGAGGTGACCGGCGACCAGCATCCGCTCGCGCAGCAGCCGGGCTTCGAGCATGTGCCGGTGTTCCCGCACAACCTCCGCTACACGCTCGATATCGTGTCGCCCGAGCCGCCGGAGACGATTCGTGCACTGCATCAGGCGGTCGAGGCCGTGTGCCCGATCTTCAACCTGTTGACGCTGCCGCAGACGATCGACGGCGAATTGCGGCATACGCACGGTTGAGCACGGTTGATGTGCGTCGGTGCACCGGCGCGTCGCAGCCTTGCATGGGGCTGCGACGTGAGCGGGCACGCTCGATCTCCCGCGCACCCTGTTGGGGCGCCGATACGACGGCGATGCTCGCCGCACGCGCGTGATACTGCGGATGCGTTGCCCTGGCGTTGAACGTGTGCCGGATCGGGGGCGGGAGATGCCGGCGACGAATCGGTGATGAATCAGCCCGGAATCAGCCCGCGCGAATTCCGGATTCCTCACGCGGGTTGTCGTGCGTCAAACGCTTCGCTCCGCCGGCACGATCCTGAAGATGCTGGAACGCGTCCAGCAGCCGCGCGCGCAGCACGGCCAGCGACGGGTCGCGGCGGTCGCGCGGTCGTGCGGCCTCGACGTGGATCTCGTCGTCGATGCGGCCCGGGTCGGGCGCGAGCATCAGCACGCGATCACCCAGGTACAGCGCTTCGTCGAGATCGTGCGTGACGACGATCGCGGCCATCCGGTGCCGCGCGACGACATCGAGCAGCAGCGTCTGCAACCGCATCCGGGTCATCGCGTCGACTGCGCTGAACGGTTCGTCGAGCAGCAGCAGGTCCGGTTCGCCGAACAGCCCGCGCGCGATCGCGGCGCGCTGGGCCATCCCGCCCGACAACGTGGCGGGCAGTTGCCGGGCGACGCCGGCAAGGCCGACTTCGTCGAGCAGCCGGGCGACGGCCGGCGCGCGCCCGCCTCGCGGGCCGGCCGCAAAGCCGACGTTGTCCGCGATCGATAACCACGGCAGCAGTCGCGGCTCCTGGAAGATCACGCCGACGCGCGGGGAGGGGCCGTCGAGCGCGACGCCTCCCAGCTTCACGCTGCCGCGGAAATCCGTGTCGAGGCCGGCAATGATCCGCAGCAGCGTGCTCTTCCCGCATCCGCTCGGGCCGACCACGCAGACGATCTCGCCGCGCGTGACCTGCAGCGGGACGTCGGCGAGGATCGTGCGGTCGCCGTAATACTTGCGGGTGATGCGCAGGTCGAGCAGCGGTGTTGCCGCGTCCGCTGCCGTGTGTGCGGAAGCGCGCGTGCTCATGTCGACACCTTGCGTTTCGCGTGATCGAATGCGTCGCGCCAGCCGAGCCAGTGCGACTCGATGCGCGCCATCGCGCCGTCGGTCAGCTTGCCGAGCAACGCCAGCAGCAGGATCGCGCCGAACACGAGATCGGGCCGCCCGGTCTCGCGGCCGTCGCTCAGCAGGAAGCCGAGGCCGCGCGTGGCCGCGATCAGCTCCGCGGCGACCATGAACATCCACGCGAGGCTGAGGCCGGTACGCAGGCCGGTGACGATCTGCGGCAGCGCGGCCGGCAGCAGGATTCGCCGGAACAGTGCGAGCGGGCCGAGCCGGTACACGGCGCCAAGCTCGACGAGCTTGCGGTCGACGTCGCGAATGCCGGCGACCACCGCGAGATGGACGGGGAAGAATGCGCCGATGGCGATCAGCGTGATTTTCGGCGCTTCATCGATGCCGAGCCACAGCAACAGCACCGGCACCCACGCGAGCGACGGAATCGCGCGCAGCGCCTGGAACGTCGGTTCGAGCAGCGCGTCGATCCGTCGGCTCAGGCCCATCGCCGCGCCGACGGCGAGCGCGAGTACGGCGCCGGCCGCGAAACCCGCCGCGACCCGCAGCGTACTCGCGCCGACGTGGCGCGCCACGCGCGTGATGCCCATGCCGGCGAGCGTGGCGAGAATCTCGCTCGGCGCCGGAACGAGATGGGCCGGCAGCCAGCCCTGGCGCACGACGACCTCCAGCAACGCGAGCACCGCGAACGGCAGCGCGAGGCCCGCGAGCCGCCACCGGCGAAGCGGATCGCGCCGGCCGGCGCGCGGCGACGCGGGGCGGCGAGGCGCGAGCGTGTCGTCGCGGGCAGCGCTGTTCGTCATGGGCGGCAGGCTCAGTGCGAAGCGGCGACGAGCGGGCGCACGAACGCCGGATCGATCAGCGTATCGACGATCTTCGCGGGATCGACACCGGGTTTGGTCAACTGCTCGGCCGTCAGCACCGGCGCGGCCGCCTTCAGTGCCGCGCGCTGCGTTTCGCCGGGTACGGGATCGCTGAAGTCGTTGCGCTGAAGCTGCAGTTTCGCCACCGGCAGCGACACCTTCGATTCGTCGGCGACGATCTGCGCGGTGTCGGCCGGATGCGCGACGATCCACTGCCGCGCGCGATCGTAGACCTTCAGTACGCGCGTGACCGCTTGCGGGTACTGGCTGGCGAACGCGTCGCGGACGTTCAGGAAACCGTAGGTGTTGAACGCGACATTGCGGTAGAGCAGGCGGGCGCCGTCGTCGAGCTGCGCCGCGGCCATGTGCGGATCGAGGCCGGCCCACGCATCGACCTGGCCGTTCGCGAGCGCGGTGCGCCCGTCGGGATGCTGCAGGTTGACGATCTCGACGTCGTCGCGGGTCAGGCCCACCGTGTGCAGCGCGCGCAGCGTGAACAGGAACGGATCGGTGCCGCGCGTCGCGGCGATTTTCTTGCCCTTCAGGTCTGCGAGCGAGCGGATCGGCGAATCCTTGCGGACCACGAGCGCGGTCCACTCGGGGCGCGAGAACACGTAGACGGTATGAATCGGGTTGCCGTTCGCGCGTGCGAGCACCGACGCGAGACCCGCGGCGGAACCGAAGTCGACCGCACCGCTGTTCAGGTATTCGAGTGCGCGATTGCTGCCCAGGCTCAGCACCCAGCGAATCGACGTGCGGTCGGCCTTGAATTCGTCCTCGAGCCAGCCGAAGTGGCGGATCACCAGGCTCTCCGGCGAGTAGTACGCGTAGTCGACGCGGATTTCCGCGGGCGTCGCCGCGCGTGCGTGCACCGACACGAGGCCGGCGAACGCGGCAACGACGAGGGCCGCGGATTGCCATGCGCGGGACCAGGACAGCTTCATCGGGGATTCTCCGGAAGAACGGCAACGAGCCGGGGACAGGCAGGGTGACCGGCTAATGTAGCGAAGCCGCGGGGTTTCGGTAACGAAGAAATCCGCGATTGAACATGCGCGTTGCTGCTAAGCGCGGGCGGCGGGCAACTTTATGACGCGGGCCGATTAATTTATCGGTTTATATCGCTTGGGAGAACCGGATCGGAAGAACAGAATGCCTGCTGCCGGAGCTCGACGGCGTTGCGTGTCGAGAGGCGTGCAGTTGCGAAGGGTCGTTACCGGCCGCGATTGAACACGCACGACTTCCGGCTTCATGCGGACATCGCCGGCCCGTCGGCGAAAAACAAAGGAGTGCGATGAGTTCGATCGACCTGAATGCCGTCACCCCGGCTTCCTCCCCCATTCGCTCGGCAAGCGACGTCGCGCGCCTGATCAACACGGTGGACAGCTCCGTCAGCCATGCCCGGATGATCGTGCTGCTGGCGCTCGGCGGCGTCTTTCTCGATGCATACGACCTGACGACGCTGTCCTACGGGATCGACGACGTGGCGCGCGAATTCGGCCTGACGCCCGCGCTGACCGGGCTGGTCGGGTCGGCGATCATGATCGGGACGATCTTCGGCAGCCTGATCGGCGGATGGCTGACCGACAGGATCGGCCGTTATCAGGTGTTCATGGCCGACATGCTGTTTTTCGTGGTCGCGGCGATCGCGGCCGGTCTTGCGCCCAATGTATGGGTGCTGATCGCCGCGCGCTTCGTGATGGGGCTCGGTGTCGGCATCGACCTGCCCGTCGCGATGGCGTTTCTCGCGGAATTCTCGAAGTTCAACGGTCGCGGCAACAAGGCGTCGCGGCTCGCCGCGTGGTGCCCGATGTGGTACGTGGCGTCGTCGGCCTGCTTCCTGCTGATCTTCGGGCTGTATTTCCTGCTGCCTGCCGAGCACGCGGGATGGCTTTGGCGCGCATCGCTGATCTTCGGCGCGGTGCCGGCCCTCGTCATCATCCTGTTCAGGAACCGGTTCATGAACGAGTCGCCGCTGTGGGCCGCGAACCAGGGCGACCTGGCCAACGCCGCGAGGATCCTGCGCGAGTCGTACGGGATTCACGCACACGAGGCGGAGGACGCACGGCGCGCGCCGAGCCAGCCGCCCGTGCGCATTCGCGTGCTGTTCCAGCGCCCGTACCTGGGGCGCACGATCGTCGCCAGCGTGATGAACCTGTGCATCCCGTTCGAATACACGGCGATCGCATTCTTCCTGCCGTCGATCCTGTCGCAGTTTCTCGGCGCGGGCGTGTTCGAAACGATCGCGGCGTCGCTGGCGCTGAACGTGCTGTTCGCGTTCACCGGCGGTTTGCTGGGCATGCGCCTGGCCCATCGCCATGCGTCGCGCCATGTAGCGATCGCCGGTTTCGCGCTCCAGTTCGTCGCGCTCGTGGCGCTCGCGCTGGCCGGGCATCCGCATGGCGCACTCGCGATCGGCTTCGTGCTGCTGATGCTCGGCACCTGGCTGTTCGCCGAAGGTTTCGGGCCCGGCGCGCAGATGATGATCTACCCGACGCTGTCGTATCCGGCGTCGATCCGCGGCACCGGTGTCGGCTTCGGGCGGTCGCTGTGCGGCATCGGCCAGGCGCTGTGCGGCATCGGCCAGGCGCTGGCGCTGTTCGTGCTGCCGATCCTGCAGGCGCGTCTCGGCACGGACATGTTCTGGGTCGTCGCGATCAGCGCCGCGACGCCGATCGTGTTCCTGCTGATCGTACGTTACGAGCCGACGGCGCGGGACATCGACGACGACGGCGCAGAGTGAAGGCGATCGGGACCGTTCGTCGGCTGGAAAACGCGCGCGCTTTCTTTAGCGCATGCGTCGTCGTTACCGCGATATCTGCATTGCTGTCGATGCGCGAGTGCGCAGCCGGAACGCGCGGCGGAGCCGCAGCGCGCTTCTTCGAGTGAGGAGGAGAGCAGCGATCGGGCGAGCGGCCCGACGCACCGGTTGCTGCCTGTCGCGAAGCCGGCCGGCCCGCACACGGGCCGACCGGCCGCCGCGATGCCGTCCGCTCAGGCCGCTACCCGCTCGGCATCGCGCTTGACCTGCTCGATGTCGCGGAACTGCGCGGCCGGATGTTCGTCCGGCAGCCGCGCCGACCCGCCGAACAGTTTCTCGCGCAGCGTGCCCGGCGCATAGCCGGTCGGATACACGCCGCGCCGCTGCAGTTCGGGGACGAGATGACGCACGACGTCCTCGAAGGTTTCGTGCGCGACCGCATACGCGAGGTTGAAGCCGTCCACGTCCGTCGCGGCGACCCATTCCTGCAGGATGTCCGCGACGGTCGCCGCCGAGCCGACGAACACCGGGCCCAGGCCGCCGATGCCGCCCCAGGCCGCCAGTTCCTCGATCGTCCAGGCGGTGTCGCCGCCCGACAGATGCTCGACCGCCGACACGATCGCATTCGTCTCGACGCGCCGGACGGGATCGTTCGGCGCGTACTGGCCGAAGTCGATGCCGGTCCAGCCCGACATGAATACCAGCGAGCCGTCGTATGACACGTACTTGCGATATTCGTCGAACTTGGCCTGCGCCTTCTCGTCGGTTTCGTCGACGATCACGGTGACGAGGTTGTAGATCAATACCTTGCTCGCATCGCGCCCCGCGGCGGTGGCCTGCGCGCGCACGTCGGCCACGTAGCGCGCGAGCTGCGCGCGGGTCGGCGCGGCGACGAACACGCATTCGGCGTGCTGCGCGGCGAACGCCTTGCCGGGGCCGGACGCGCCGGCCTGGAACAGCACCGGCGTGCGTTGCGGCGACGGTTCGCACAGGTGGTAGCCGGGCACGTCGAAGAAGCGGCCCTTGTGGCCGATCTCGTGCACCTTCTCCGGATGCGTGAACACGCGGCCGTCGCGGTCGCGCACTACCGCGCCGTCTTCCCAGCTCCCTTCGAACAGCTTGTACAGCACCTCGACGTATTCGGCCGCGACCGCATAACGATCGTCGTGCGTGCGCAGGCCGTGATCGCCGATGTTCTTCGCGCCGCTTTCGAGGTAGGACGTGACGATGTTCCACGCGAGCCGGCCCTTCGTGTGATGATCGGCGGTCGACAGCCGGCGCGCGAACGTGTACGGGTGTTCGAACGTCGTCGACGCGGTGATGCCGATGCCGAGATGCTCGGTCGCCATCGCGATCGGCGCGGCGAGCTGCAGCGGATCGTTGACCGGGATCTGCGCGGCCTGATGCAGCGCATGGTAGTTGCTGCCCTTGTAGACGTCGTAGTAGCCGATCACGTCCGCGATGAAGATCGCGTCGAAGATGCCGCGCTCGAGCACGCGGGCGAGGTCGGTCCAGTAGTCGAGATCCTTGTACTGCCACGACCGGTCGCGCGGATGGGCCCACAGCCCGGGCGACTGGTGGCCGACGCAGTTCATCTCGAACGCGTTGAAGCGGATGGTCTTGCCGGTCTTGCTCATTGCGCGGCTCCGGTTTCTGCTTGCGTGCCCGTGCCCGTGCCCGTGCCGTTGCCGTTGCCGACCTGCCAGACGAACGGCGGCGTGCGCCCGTTGATGACCCAGTCGCCGACGATCCGCGCCTTGTAGACGAGCGGATTGTGCGACGACACGGTGCGCGCGTTGCGCCAGTGGCGGTCGAGCGCCGTCGTGCTGCGGGTGGCGGACGCCCCGAGCGCGTCGAACAGGTGCGTCGCCGCACGCAATACGAGTTCCGACACGACGAGCTGGCTCTGCGCGGATTCGATCTCGGCCGCGACGTTCGCATCGTGCTCGGCCGCCGCGTCGCCGCCGAAGTGCGCTTCGTAGGCCCGTTGCAGCGGCTGAGCGGCGCGCTGCGCGAGCGCGTCGGCCGCGTAGGCCCACGACGCGATCTCGCCGACCACCTGCTGCAGCTGCGCGTCGTCGCCCGCACGCGGCGCGTTGCCGTGGCTGTACACGCGGGTGCGGTGGCGCACCAGCTCGCCGGCGTCGCGCACGATCGCGTGGCCGATGCCGGCCAGCGTCGCGACGTGGAAGAGCTGGTAGAACGCGGTCTGGTACTTGAAGCGTCGCGCGAAGTCGATCACGTCCCGTGCGTCGACCGTCGCGTCCTCGAAGCGCGTGGTGCCGCTGCCGGTCGTCGTCTGGCCGAAGCCGTCCCAGTCGTCTTCGCGGATCACGCCGGGCTGCGCGGTCGCGACGGCGACGATCACGTCGCTGCCGTCGCTCGCGCGTTGCGCGAACACGTCGATCCAGTCGGCAAACAGGCTGCCGGTGCTGTAGAACTTCCGGCCGTTCAGCACGAGCCGGCCGTTCTTTTCCGACACCTTCGTGATGGTCTGGCCGAGCGACACGTCGCCGGTCTCGGTCCATGCATTGCCGACGAGCTGGCCGCTCGCGAAGCGGTCGAACCACGTCTGGCGGTCGGCGCCGGGCGGCGCGTTCAGCCAGTCCTCGACGAATGCGAAGTGCCCGCGCAATGCCTGCGGCAGATTGGAATCGGCGGCGGCGAGCTCGGTCAGCAGCCGGAACAGCTGCGGCAGCGATGCGCCGGCGCCGCCGTCGCGCACGGGCAGCCGGACGGCGCCGAAGCCGGCGGCCTTCAGCCAGCCGATCGCCTCGTGCGGCAGTTCGCGGCGGCGTTCGCGTTCCGCGGTGCCGGCCGCGATGCGTTCGAAGATCGGCCTGAAGCGGCTGGCAAGCGCGTCATAGTCGGTGCCGGTGGAAAGTTCGGTTGCGGCGGGAGATGAAGTCATGCGGTGGTCCTTGAAAGGCGGGGGCCGTCGATGCCGGCAGGCCAGTATAGGAAGCACGATGCGGACGATCCAATAACGGATTCGTACATCCTTATCGCTGCCGGGCATTACGCGGGCGACGCGCCGTGGCATCGATGCCGGGGTGTCGATATCGCTGCCGACGCGCGGTTTTTTGCGCGCGGCGTGCCGCATCGTTTGCCGTTCGAAGGAATATCGTTGTGCGAATCGCTCGGTTTGCCGGCGCTCGGTGCGCTGCTAGATTGAACGTTTCCGTCAACCAGCAGGAGAGCCCGATGTCAGAGACGAGCGCCACGATCCAGGAACGACCGGCCGATACGCAACCGCAGGCGGCCAGCGTGATCGCCGACGACGCACAGGCCATCGCGGCCGCGCACGCGCTTGCGCAACGGCTCGCGCAAGGTGCGGCCGAGCGCGACCGCGAGCGCCGGTTACCGCGCGACGAGATCGAATGGTTCTCGCAGTCGGGGCTGTGGGCCATCACGGTGCCGAAGGCTTATGGCGGTGCGGGCGTCTCGCATGTGACGCTGACGGAGGTGGTGAAGATCGTCGCGGCGGCCGATCCGTCGCTCGGGCAGTTGCCGCAGAATCATTTCGGGCTGGTCGACGTGATCGCGCTGACCGGCACCGACGCGCAGAAGCGCCTCTTCTTCTCGGAAGTGCTGAGCGGCAAGCGGTTCGGCAACGGCTTTTCGGAGAAGGGCACGAAGCACGTGCTCGACCTGAAGACGCGCGTGCGCCGGGACGGCGACGACTACGTCGTCGACGGCACCAAGTTCTATTCGACCGGGGCGCTGTTCGCGCATTACGTGCCGGTGCTCGGCCTCGACGACGAGCGCCGCGCGTGGCTCGCCTACATCCGCCAGCCGGCGCCGGGGCTGACCGTGATCGACGACTGGTCGGGATTCGGGCAGCGGACCACCGCGAGCGGCACGGTCGTGCTCGACAACGTGCGCGTGCCTGCGTCGCACGTGCTGCCGGCGCAGCGCGTGTCGGACCTGCCGACGCTGAACGGCCCGCTGTCGCAGATCATCCAGGCCGCGATCGACGCGGGCATCGCCAGGGCCGCGCTCGACGATACGCTGGCGTTCGTGCGCACACGCACGCGGCCGTGGGTCGACAGCGGCGTCGAGCGCGCGGCGGACGATCCGTTGACGATCCGCGAGATCGGCCATCTGCACATTCAGCTGCATGCGGCGGAGGCGTTGCTCGAGCGCGCGGCGCGCACGCTCGACGAGATCGCGGCGCGCGGCGACGTGACCGAGGACGACGTCGCGCGCGCGTCGGTGGCGGTGGGCGAGGCGAAGGTGCTGACGACGGAGATCGCGCTGCTCGCGGGCGAGAAGCTGTTCGAGCTGGCCGGCACGCAGGCGACGCTTTCCGAGCACAACCTCGACCGGCACTGGCGCAATGCACGCACGCATACGCTGCACGATCCGGTGCGCTGGAAATATCACCTCGTCGGCAACTACTACCTGAACGGCGTGCGCCCGGCGCGCCATGCGTGGAATTGAATCCGTTGCGATCGTGGCTGTTTCGCCCGGCGATGACTGAGCGAGCCGCCGCGGTCTGATGCATCCACACGGTCGTGTGGCGAACCCGGCACTGCGTTCGACGCGCAGGCGCCGGGATCAACGGCGGATCGGGCTGCCGATCGTGTGCCGCGCGGCACTTGCGGCGATAATCGGCATCCCGACCTCGACTGCCGCCCCTCATGTCCCTCCCTGCATTCGCACCCTTTCAGGATCTGGCCAAGGCCCTGCTGGCTCACTGGAGCGGCGCCGACGGCGACGGTTCCCACGACACTTCGCATCTGCAACGCGTGTGGAAGAACGCGGCCGCGATCCAGGCGAAGGAGGGCGGCGATGCCGAGGTGCTGTTCGCCGCGACATTGCTGCACGACTGCGTGGCGGTGGAGAAAGATTCCCCGCTTCGCGCGCAGGCATCGCGGCTGTCGGCGCAAAAGGCCCGGCAGGTGCTGAAGTCGCTGGATTGGCCTGACGCGAAGATCGACGCCGTTGCTCACGCGGTCGAGGCGCACAGCTTCTCGGCCTGTGTCGTGCCGACGACGCTCGAAGCAAAGGTGTTGCAGGACGCCGACCGGCTCGATGCGATCGGCATGGTGGGCGTCGCGCGGTGCTTTTATGTCGCGGGCCGGATGGGTAGCGCGCTGTACGACCCGGCCGATCCGCACGCATCGGAACGGGAACTCGACGACACGCGTTTCGCGATCGATCACTTCCGCACAAAACTGCTGAGGCTTTCAACCGGTTTCCAGACCGTCACCGGTACCCGGATGGCGATCGTTCGTCGCGACCGGTTGCAGCGTTTTCTCGACGAATTTGCAGACGAGATATGATCCGGCCGCGCGTGACGAAGCGGCCCGGTACTATCGGCGCATGGAGCGCGTGCTGGCGGATCGCGAGTTTCTGGCCGGCGCGTATTCGTACGCCGACATCGCGTTCTACATGGCGCAGTTGTTCGGTGCGCGCAAGGGCGCACCGATGACGGATGAAACGCCGCGCCTGCTCGCGTGGCGCGAGCGGATGACCGCGCGTCCCGCCGTGCGCAAGGTCGCCGGTGCGATGGCCGCGTATCTCGCCTCGATCGGAGAAGCGGTTCCCGATTTTCTTCGCGGGCTCGATTCGCTGCTGTCGGGAGCGGACGGACGGGGGACGACGGCCTTCGGCGACGATTGCCGCTAAAGGCCGCGTCGGCGCTTTCCGTGTTCAGCCGCGGATGAACGCGAGCAGGTCGGCGTTGATCGTGTCGGCGTTGGACGTGGGCATGCCGTGCGGGAAGCCCTTGTACGTCTTCAGCGTGCCGTTCCTCGCCAGCTTCGCCGACAGGAGACCGGAATCGGCATACGGGACGATCTGGTCGTCGTCGCCATGCATCACGAGAACAGGAATCGTGGTGCTTTTCAGGTCTTCGGTGAAGTCGGTCTGCGAGAACGCGACGATGTCGTCGTAGTGGGCCTTCGCGCTGCCCATCATGCCCTGCCGCCACCCGTTCCGGATGACGCCTTGCGACGGTCTGGCGCCGTCGCGGTTGTAGCCGTAGAACGGGGCGGCCGTCCCGACGCGATCCGACGTACCCCTCTATTCCGGTCCTTGACCTTGAAGTTGACTTCAAGCCTAGAGTGCTTGCTGACGGCGGTGAGTCAGCAGGCTTCGGGTGTTGCCTGCCACGGTCGATCATCGACGAGAGGCGACGAACATGGACAGGCGGTTTACACAGGTCGAATTCGGGCCGCACACGGTCGACGTGCCCGAAGGCGGGTACTACGACCGGTTCCGGATGAATCCCGACCTCGACGAGGTGGCGCGCGATCCCGCCGCGGGGAACATCGATTTTTTCCGTCGGATTCCGAAGCGTCAGGTCGATTCGCGGGTCGGCCCGACCTGGGCACCGAATTTCTACTATCGTTCCAGCAGCATCCAGCTGCTGTTCCTTGCGCCGCTCGAACGCCTGCGGACCACGCTGCCGGTGCCGCTCGAACCGCTGCGTGCGCTGCCCGGGTACGGGCTGGTCGCGCTGACCTTCTTCTCGTATTCGGTGTGCGACAACGATCCGTATGACGAAGTGTCCGTCGCGGTGGTCATCCGCCGGCCCGGCGCGACAGGGTCGCACGCGCGCGAGCTGTTCGATTCGATGCGGCGCCGGAGCTTCTTCGCGCACGTGCTGGCGCTGCCGGTCACCACGGAAATCGCGCGAGTGCGCGGCGTGCACGGTTATCAGTTGCCCAAGTGGCTCGCCGACATCGACGTGGACCTCGGCGCCACTGCCCGCGCACGCATCGCCGGCCCGGGCGGCCGGCCGGACCTGAGCCTGAGCGTGCCGCTGCCGGAACTGACCCACGTCGCATCGCAGTCGCACATGGGCTCGATGACGATGATCAATCGCATCGACGGCGAATGGCACCAGACATCGGTGCAGACGAATGCGCTATCGTTCGCCCAGCGCCTGTTGCCGCGCAACGTCGAGCTCGTACGGCACGGCGGCCCGTTGAGCCAACTGCTCGACGGGCTGGGCGCGTCCACCATCCTGCGTCTCGACGTGGTGAAGGACGCGCAACTGGTCCTGAACCTGCCGACCCCGTTGAAGGCCTTCGATGAACCCGGAAAGCAACGCTGACGCCATGTCCGTTCGCGGCACGCCCGCGCCGAAGGAATCCCCCATGAGGAACCGCCCATGACCCGGCCGACCTACGATCTCGTTGTATTTGGCGCCACCAGTTTCGTCGGGCAGATCCTGGCCCGTTACCTGTCCGAGTACCTGTCGGGCTCCGGCGAGACGCTGCGCTGGGCCATCGCCGGCCGCTCCGAAGCGAAGCTCGGGCAGGTCAGGGATACGCTGGGTGCGGCCGGGCAGTCGGTGCCGATCATCGTTGCCGATGCGGCCGACGAAGCGCAGCTTCGAGCGCTCTGCGCGCAGACGCGCGTGGTCGTGTCCACCGTCGGCCCCTATGCGCTTTACGGGGAGCCGCTGGTCAGGGTCTGCGCGGAAACCGGTACCGACTACTGCGACCTCACCGGCGAGACGCAGTGGATCAAACGGATGATCGACAGGTACGAACCGGCGGCGCGGCAATCCGGCGCGCGCATCGTCCATTGCTGCGGCTTCGATTCGGTGCCGTCGGACATGGGCGTGTTCTTCCTGCAGCAGCAGGCGCGGCAGCGGTGGGGCGTGCCGGCCGCGCAGGTGAAGATGCGCGTCAGGACACTGAAGGGCGGCGCGTCGGGCGGCACGGTGGCGAGCGTGATCAACGTCGTCCGCGAAGCGGCCGCCGATCCCGCGTTGCGCAGGGAACTGCTCGATCCTTATTCGCTGTGCCCGAAGGGGCATGGCTTCACGGTACGCCAGCATGCGGTGCGGTCGGCGGCGTTCGATCGCGACTTCGACGCATGGATCGCGCCATTCGTGATGGCGGCGATCAACGAGCGTGTCGTGCATCGTTCCAATGCGCTGGCCGGCAACGCGTACGGCAGCCGCTTCACGTATGACGAAGCGGTGATGACGGGCACGGGCCTGAAGGGCCGCCTGACGGCGCTGACGATGGTGGCCGGCCTCGGCGCGTTCATGGTCGGTGTCCTCATCAAGCCGGTGCGCAGCCTGATGGAGCGTTTCCTGCTGCCGAAGCCCGGCGAGGGGCCGAGCGCGGCCGCCCAGCTGGCCGGCCGTTACGATTTGCGTTTCCTCGGTCGTGCCGACGACGGGCGGACCTTGCGCGTGAAAGTCACCGGCGACCGCGATCCGGGCTATGGCTCCACCGGCAAGATGCTCGGCCAGGCCGCGATCGGTCTCGCGCTGGATTACGGCGGAGACGGTGTCAAGACCGGCCGCGGCGGCGGCTTCTGGACGCCCGCGACGATGTTCGACGAGCGCTACATCGAGCGCCTGGTTCGCCACGCGGGGCTGCGTTTCGACGTGATGTGAGTGCGCGCGCCGTCGGCCCTGCGACAGGAAGCCGATAAATCTCGGATAACGAATCAGTCTAAGGAGACAACCTGCAGTCACGACGGGACGGATGGCCGGATGCGATCCGGCGAAGGAGTATCGGAACATGAAGATCGGGGAACTGGCGGAACGCACCGGCCTTACTCCTTCGCGCATCCGCTTCTACGAGCGCATCGGTCTGTTGACACTCGTCGCGCGCGAAGCGAACGGCTATCGCTCCTATCCGCAGGAAGCGGTGACGGCGCTCGATCTGATCACGGCCGCGCAGAAGGCGGATTTCAGCCTCGACGAGATTCGCACGCTGATTCCGGCCGGCCTCGCGCAGTGGCCGTGCGATTCGTTGCTGGAGGCGCTGCACCGCAAGGTGCGGGACATCGAGGCACTGGAGGCGCGGCTGGCGCGCAACAAGGCGCAGGTCATGTCGCTGATCGCCGAAATCGCGGCGAAACCGGCGTCGGTCGATTGTGCAACCCATGCGAAACGATTGCTGTCGCGGGTCCCGCCGGGGAATGCGGCGGAGGGCGGCGAGGCCGCCGCCGGATTGTCGGATGGCAGTACACATACCCATGGCCTCGATACGCTGCCGAGGCGAACCATAACCTTCAAGCAAAGTTGAAGGTCAAGACCCTTTCGTTTTCGCCTTTGTTTTCGTCTTCGCTGCCTGCCCAAGGCTGGCGGGCAGTATGAGCCCGTCCAGCAAGGTTGTCAGCGCATCTTCGATCGCGTGATCGCCGACCTTCTCGCGCACCAGCCGCCGGTCGATCGCCAGCATCGTCAGGCCGTGCAGATGCGCCCAGCAGGCGGTCGCCTGGCCGAGCGCCGGGCGCGGGCGGATCGTGCCGGCGCGCTGGCCGTGTTCCAGGATGTCGACGACCAGCAGGAAAGGCGCCTGCACGCGCGGATCGAGATGGATGTCCGAGGGCTCCCCGGCATCCGCGGCAAACATTAGTCGATAGAGATCCGGGTTGCGCTGCCCGAATGCGAGATGGGCATACGCGAGCGCCAGCAGCACGTCCGGTGCGCTCGCCGAGGGATCGATGGACGCGGCGAGCTCGTCGCGCAGGCGGTCGAAGCCGATCAGTGCGAGCTCGTGCAGCAACGCGGCCTTGTCCGGGAAATGCCGGTACGGCGCGGAGTGGCTGACGTTCGCGCGCCGCGCAATTTCGCGCAGTGTGAACTGCCAGCCCTGCTGCTCCTGCAGCGTGTCGAGCGCCGTTTCGATGATCGCGCGACGCAGATCCCCGTGGTGATAAGCCTTTTGCCCGGCGTCCGCATCCTCATCCGACGACATCGTGTTGCTCCTATGTTGACAGGGGACACATTGTGGTCCTATGATCCGCCGCATGCAAGTTGACAGTGTCTACATCGACGCAACCTCGTGAGGCGCACCATGGCCGTTTCCGCAGAATCCATCTCGAGCATCGACCCGGCGGTGCTGCTGGCCCGCCAGCGCAACGCGTTCGTCAGCGAGGGGCCGCCGACCTTGCCGCAGCGCAAGGCCAGGCTCGCGCGGCTGCGCGCCGTGGTGCTGGCGTATCGCCGCGAAGTGGAGGAGGCGATCAGCGCCGATTTCGGGAATCGCTCGCGGCACGAGACCGCGATCATGGAACTGGTCGGCGTGATCCAGGCGATCGACTACCTGACGCGCAACCTGCGCCGCTTCACGAAGCCGCAGCGCCGGCACGTCGGGATTTTCTATCGGGCCGGGCAGGCTCACGTGGAGTACCAGCCGTTGGGTGTGATCGGCGTGATGGCGCCGTGGAATTACCCGTTCTCGCTCACCTTCATTCCGCTGGCGACCGCGCTGGCCGCGGGCAATCGCGCGATGCTCAAGCCGTCGGAACTGACGCCGCGCACCAGCGAGGTGATGCGCCGGATGCTCGCGGAGACCTTCCCGAGCGAAGAAGTCGCGGTCGTGCTCGGCGGCCCGGAAGTCGGTGCGGCCTTCAGCGGCCTGCCGTTCGACCATCTGCTGTTCACCGGCAGCACGCAGGTGGGCCGCAAGGTCATGAAGGCGGCCAGCGAGAACCTGGTGCCGGTGACGCTCGAACTCGGCGGCAAGAGCCCGGCGATCGTCGCGCGGGGGCATGTCGATGGCCGGACGATGTCGAGCATCGTGTTCGGCAAGCTGTCGAACGGCGGACAGACCTGCGTGGCGCCCGACTATGCGCTGGTGCATGAAGACGACCTGGACGCGTTCGTCACGCAATACGATGCGGCCGTCGCGCGCTTCTATCCGGACGGACCGACGAGCCCGGATTACACGTCGATCGTCAGCGACCGGCATTACGATCGCCTGAAAGGGCTCGTCGACGAAGCGCGCAGCAAGGGCGCGCGCGTGATCGAGGCGGGCGTGAGCCCGCAGCAGGCGGCGACCCGCAAGCGGACGCTCGCCCCCACGCTGATCGTCGGCGCCGGCGACGATACGGCCGTCATGCAGGAAGAAATCTTCGGGCCGATCCTGGCGGTGCGCACGTATCGCACGATCGACGAAGTCGTCGACTACGTGAATGCGCGTCCGCGTCCGCTCGTGCTGTATTACTTCGGTGCGCAGGACGGCGACTGCGAGTCGCTGCTCAAGCGCACCACGTCGGGCAATGTCGGCATCAACAACACGCTCCTGCATGTCGCGCAGGAGGACCTGCCGTTCGGCGGCGTCGGTCCGAGCGGGATGGGCGCGTATCACGGCATCGAGGGATTCCGCGCGATGAGTCACGCGAAGGGCGTGTTCGTGCAGGGGCGCTGGAACCTGCCGAGCCTGCTGCGCGCGCCGTTCGGCAAGCTCGCGGATCTCTCGCTGGCGGCGCTGCTCGGGCGGAGCCGGGAGCAGGTGGGCGTGCGCGCGGGATTGAGCGCCAAGCGCTGAACGCGGCCGCACGATGCCTGCTAGCGCATCGTGCGCTTGCCCGCTCCCGTGCGAACGGCGGCTTCGTCGAAGATCGTCGCGGCGAATTCGACCGCGGCCGGCATCCGCGCGTCGTGCATCAGCACGAATTCGACTTCCGGCAGTTCCGGCAAGCCGTCGGCCACGCCGAGTTCCCGGAGCGTGCCGTCGATCGCGCTGCGCGGTACCGGCGCGATGGCGATGCCGGCGCGCACGCATGTCCGGATGCCGGCGACGCTCGGGCTTTCGCATGCGATCCGGTAGCGCAGGTCGGCCAGCGCGAGCGCCTTGAGGGCGGCGCCCCGGTACGGGCAAGGATCGGGGAAGCACGCGAGCGGCACTTCGCCTTCCGGCAACCGCTCGTGGCGCGCAAATGCCCAGACGAGCGGCTCTTGCCACAACGTCGCGCCTTGATCCGTGTGCGCGCACCGGCTGCCGATCACGAGATCGAATTCGCCGTCGGCATGCCGCCGAAACAGGCTGTCGCCGATGTCGACCGTCAGATCCAGCCGCAATCCGCGCCGCGTGACCGAGTGGCGACGCATCGCGTCCGGCAGCCAGCCTTCCGCGAAATCCTCCGATGCGCCGATGCGCAGCCGGGTATCGGCTGCGTCGCCGGCTCCCAGCCGCGCCCTCGCTTCCCCGCTCAGATTGAGCATCGCGCGCGCGTAACCGAGCAGCGTCTGGCCATGCGCGGTGAGCGTGACGCTGCGCGTATTGCGCACGAGCAGCGCCTGGCCGACCTGTTCTTCGAGACGAACGATCTGGGCGCTGACCGCGGACTGGCTGAGATTCAGCCTGCGACCGGCGCCGGTGAAACTCCGCACGTCGGCGACCGCGACGAACGTCTGAAGCAGCGCCGTGTCGAGAGGATTCTCCATTGATCACAAATCCGGGTTAATTCAATCAATTAATATCGTTTCCAAATTATAAGCGGGCTCGATACGCTGCGAACCGTAGTGGGCGACCGCGCATCCGGCGCGTCGCCGTCACTCCTGGCAAGGACCGGCTCCATGACGTGCGTGCTCTATATCGAAGGCTCACCCAACAAGGCATATTCCGCATCCATCGAAGTGTGCAATGCGTTTCTCGACGCGTACCGGCACGCGCATCCCGATCATGAAATACGGAAGCTCGACGTGTGGGATCTGGCGATGCCCGAATTCGACGAAGACGCGCTGGCCGCGAAATATGCGGGGCTGAGCGGCACCGCGTTGACACCGTCGCAGGCGGCGGCATGGCAGCGGATCGAGCAGCTCGCAGCGCCGTTCCACGCAGCGGACAAGTTTCTGTTCGGCGTGCCGCTGTGGAATTTCAGCATTCCGTACAAGCTCAAGCACCTGATCGATGCGATCTCGCAGAAGGACGTGCTGTTCACGTTCGACGACACGGGCTTCACCGGCAAGCTGGCCGGGAAAAAGGCGGCCGTGGTCTACGCGCGCGGGCTCGGTTATCAGTCGCCGGGTTCGTTTACGCCGGCCGCAGAGTTCGATCTTCAGCGCCCGTACATGGAAACCTGGCTCAGGTTCGTGGGCGTGACGGACGTCACCGGCATCGTCGTCGAGCGTACGTTGTTCGGTGCCGACGGAAAGGTCGATCGCAGCAGCGCGATCGACGAAGCCCGATCGATCGCGCGCGGGTTCTGACGCTGCCGCGCAGCGTATCCGGTGCGCCGGCGCGTCGACGGTGTGCTCCCGGCGCTTGTGTCGGCGTGCGGCGCGGATGCCCGGATCAGCGCCCGCCGCGCGCGATGGCGAGCGCGACGCCGAAGCCGACGAGCAGGCATCCGAAAGTGCGGTCGATCCAGTGCCGCAGCGACAGCAGGCGATCGCGGACGGCCGTCGCGGAGAAGCACACGGCCACCAGACTGAACCAGCCGGCGTGCGCCAGCGCGATGAATGCACCGTAGCCGATCTGCACGATCAACGGTGTGTCGGGCCGCACGGCCTGCATGAACAGGCTGACGATGAACACCGTGGTCTTGGGGTTCAGCGCATTGGTCAGGAAGCCGGTGCGCAGCGCGGCCAGGTCCGACAGCGGTGCGGCCGGCGCGTCGGCCTGCCCGCTGCCGGCCTTCGTCATGAGCATCTTCACGCCGAGGTAGACCAGGTAGATCGCGCCGATCAGCTTGACGGCATTGAAGAGCCACAACGATTGCCGGATCAGCAGGCCGACGCCCAGCAGCGTGTAGCTCACGTGAACCGTCACACCCAGCCCGATACCCAGCGCGGTGAGCACGCCCGAGCGACGCGACAGCATCAGGCTGTTGCGCGTGACCATCGCGAAGTCCGGGCCCGGGCTGATCACGGCCAGCAACGTGATGGTGACTACGACTATCAATTCGGTCATCGTCCTGTCCTTGCGATTGATGGCTTGATGGCGCAATCTTATGGGTCATGTTTCAGCCGGAAAAGCGATGATTTCTGACCAGAATGGTGAGCTGGATTCACAATCGATGCGCGCGAACCTGCCTTCGCTGATGGCCCTGCGTTGCTTCGAGGCGGCGGCGCGTCACGAGAATTTCAGTCGCGCCGCCGACGAGCTGTGCCTGACCCACGGCGCGGTCAGCCGCGCGGTGCGGCTGCTCGAGGACGACCTGGGCGTGGCGCTGTTCCAGCGGCGCAGCCGGCGCGTGTTCCTGACCGACGCGGGCCGCAAGCTGGCGCAGGCGGTCCACGACGGGCTGGGGCTGATGCGTCGCGCCGCGCAGGAATTGCGCACCGAGGCCGCCCGGGCGCGGCGCTGGGTCCTGTCGTGCGAGCCGACGCTTTTGATGCGCTGGCTGATTCCGCGCTGGCCGGATTTTCGGGCGCGACATGCGGGCGTCGACGTTCACCTGGCGGCCGCGGGTGGCCCGTTTTCATTCGACAGCGGCATCGACATGGCGATTCGACGCAACGACTTTGCGTGGCCGGCGGGTTACCACGCGGAGCGTCTGTTCGCGGAGCGGGTGGGGCCGGTTTGCCGGCCGGACAAGGTCGATGCGTGGTTTTCCGCTCGTCGCGGCGAGCGTTCGTTGAAGACGGACGTTCCGCAGTTGCATACGCGGACACGGCCGGACGCGTGGAAGGAATGGGCGGTTGCCGCGCATCAGCCGGCCGTGAGCGGGCGCGGGCAGGTGTTCGACCATTTCTACTTCAGCCTGCAGGCGGCGGTTGCGGGGCTGGGTGTCGCCATCGGCCCGTGGCATCTCGTTCGCGACGATATCGAAAGCGGCGTGCTGGTCGCGCCGATGGGGTTCGTCGAGGATGGTTCGCATTACTGTCTATTGACGCCGGAGCCGGTGGTGGCGGGCCGTGCACAGGCGGATGTGCTTGCGTGGTTGAGGGCGGTGGCCTGATCGGCGCACGGATGCCGGGGACGGGCGGTCGACGATGAGCGAGACCGGCTGCTTCCGACGTTGAAGCGGCGTGCTGACGGCCGGCTCGGCCAGCGCAATCGGGAGACCGTAGTCGCAGTCGCTACGGGCGGGCGTCCGGCGCGAACGTCCTGCCCGTCACGTCCACGATGAAGTCGATTGCCGCGCGAATCGTCGGCGCATGTCTGAGGTCGGCATGCACGACCAGCCAGAGATCCCGGGCATACGGTTCCCCGTCGAACGGCAGGCGCTGCAACCCGGGATCGTCGTCGCCCATGAACACCGGCGATGGGTGTGCTGATGGTCATGAGCATCGCTTCCGGCAGACTCACCGGCAGGCTCGGTGCGCGCACGTTGGCGACGGCCGGCCTGTCGATATCCGCGGTCGGGTATCTCGCGATGTGGCCGGCGATTGCCGTGCACTCCAACGCGCTGCTCGCGATACCGATGCTGCTGGCAGGCAGCGGCATCGCGCTGACGATACCGACGATCACGGACGCGGCGCTCGCGGCGGTGAGCGCCGCGCAGTCAGGCGTGGCGTCCGGGCTGTTGAATACGGCCCGGCAGGTGGGCGGCGTGTTGGGCGTCGCGTTGTTTGGTTTCTTCGTTCGGGCGGCAGACAGCGCGACGTTCGTTCACGGGATGGCGCGGGCGTTGATCGTTTCCGTTCTGTTGCTGGTGGCCGGTGCGGTGACGGCGTGGCGGAATCTGGGGCAGGCAGGGGCGCGAGGAATTCGGGCTCGCGGGGCGAGCCCTCAACGTCAATGACCGACCCGATAGACGCGACCGCTATGCACGCCTTCCACGCTGCGTCGATAGGCCATGGCCACACGTGACGCCGGCACGCTCTCGCAGCCGGGAAAGAACGGACCAAACCGATCCATGGATTCCGTCAGCACCGTCGGGCTCACGACGTTGATCCGGATGCCGCGCGGAAAATCGCACGCGGCCGCGCGCACGAATCCTTCAATTCCGGCATTCGACGCGGCGGCATGGGCGCCTTGCGCAATCGGATCATCGACCGCGATGCCCGAGGTCAGCGTGATCGACCCGCCGTCGACCAGATAGTGCTGGCCCACCAGTGCGACACGCACCTGGCTCAGCAGCTTGTCCTGCAATCCCTTGTGGAAATCGGCCGCCGTCATCTTCTCGATCGGGGCAAGGATCACATTGCCCGCGGCGGCGACGATTGCGTCGACTTGCCCGATCTTTTCGAACAGCGCATTCACGCTCTCGTCACGGGTGATGTCGACCTGATGGTCACCGGAGGTGCGACCCACGCGAACGACTTCGTGTCTTCCGCCTCGCACGAGCTCATCTGCCACGGCACGTCCGACGTCTCCGCCGGCGCCGATTACAACGATCTTCATGGAACCACTCCTTTTCGGTTTCAGGTTGGAGCAGCCATTGTTCTTCGAACCAATATTGAGATAAATGTGCTCTAATTTCCGACACTACTAATCGCCGGTTCGCAATATGGACAAGCTGCGTTCAATGGAAACCTTCGTTGCCGTCGTGGAAGGGGGCAACTTCACCGAGGCGGCGCAGCGGCTTGGCATGTCGGCGGTCATGGTCGGCAAGTACGTGCGCGAACTTGAAGAGCGCCTCGGCGCGCGCATGCTGGAGCGCACCACGCGACGGCAGAGCCTGACGGATGCGGGGCGCGTGTTCTACGAAGATGCCAAGCGCGCGCTTGAACAGGTGCGGATCGCCGAGACGTCGGTCGAGCGATTGCGTGCGTCGCCGTCCGGCACGTTGCGGATCAGCGCGCCGATTACCTTCGGTGCATGCGTCGTCGCGCCGCTGGCCGCGACGTTCCAGCAGATGCATCCGCTCGTGCGCATCGAGCTGGCGTTGAGCAATCGCGTCGTCGACCTGGTGGACGAGGGTTTCGATCTCGCCGTTCGAATTGGTGAACTGGGTGACGTCGATCTGATCGCAAAGCCGTTGACCATGTATCGCATGGTGATTTGCGCATCGCCCGGTTACCTCGCGCGGCATGGACGTCCGGAGACGCCGCAGGATTTGGGCATGCATCACTGCCTGTCTCACTCGGTGTGGAACGGCCGTAACGGGTGGAAGCTCGGCGGGTGGGACGGGCCGCAGGTTTCGCAGGATCCGGCCTTCACGTGCGACGACGGGAACGGGCTGCGCATGGCCGCCATCGCGGGCGCGGGATTGTTGCTGCAGCCTGAAGTTCTGGTGGCGCACGATCTGGCGAGTGGCGCGCTGGTGCCGGTGTTGCAAGCGTACTTGCCGGCGCCGCGCCCGGTTCATATCGTGTATCGGCACGATCGGCGGCCATTGCCGAAGCTGACTCGTTTCGTCGCGCATTTGATCGAGCATGGTGCGGGGCGTTGAAGTCGAACGCAGGTAGCGATCGCGGATTCGTGGCGAATCGAATGTCGACAGGAAGCGACGCGTTGCGGGTGCGTGACACTTGTGAGCCGAAGCGATCGCCGCCCGCTGGCGCCGCGCCATTTCTGCGCGGCCGGGATTCCATTGGCGACGGCGTCGAGGTTGAACACCCGGCTTTCTAAGCGAGCGCGCGGTGGTACACGAAGCCGGCATTCGTTCCGCCGCCCCGACCTACGGCGATCTGAATATTGAGGTGTGCCATCGCCTCGAGATAACGGGCGTTGTTCAAGGGGCCGGTCACGACGGGCGCGAACCCCGCACTTTCTGCGATCTCGGCGACTGTCGTGTTGGCCTGAACGTCGTTGCCCGCGATGAATGCCGTAACGGCATGGCCACCGCGATCGATGCGGTCCGGCGTCATGATGTCGGCGAACACCGTGTTGAAGCACTTCACCAGACGCGCGCCCGGCAGCAGGTGGCCGATCGCCTCGGCTGCCGATCCATCGGCCCCCAGCGGAAGTGGCGACCAGTCGTCCTTGAGCGCATTCGTTGCGTCAACAACGATCTTGCCGGCCAGCCGATGCGCAAGGGAGGGAAGTACCTCGGCGCACGCCTGATAGAGGACAGCGATGACGACAACATCACCATGCGTCGCGGCCTCTTCCAGCGACGCGATTCGGTACCGGGCGCCCGGGCGCGCCCTCGCGGGATTGCGCAAGCCGACTACCACATCATGTCCCGCCGTGACCAGCAATTCGGCCAGATTCCCGCCAAAGTTTCCACCGCCCAGGAATGCGATCTTCATGGCATGTACCTCACGATTGATTGGGTGGCATCATTCTTTCAATTCCGGTTTCTGCAATCAATTAGGTACTCGAGGGTAACCATGACGAAGAAGATCGAGTTGCCGCCCGATGCGTTCCTGAAAGTCTGTCCGTCACGCGCGGTGCTCGCGCGTATCGGGCAGAAGTGGACCGTGCTGGCCATGGTCGCGATGAAGGATGGGCCGATGCGTTTTGGCGACATCAAGCGCCGCCTGGAAGGTGTCTCGCAGAAGATGCTGACCCAGACGCTGCGCGCGATGGAGCGCGACGGACTGGTGGTGCGCAATGTCTACGACGAACTGCCGCTGCGTGTCGAGTACGCGCTGAGTTCTCTGGCCGGTACGCTGCTTCCGCTCGTCATCGATCTCAAGGCGTGGGCGGAGAATGCGCTCGCGACGATCGAGGCGAGTAATCGTGCGTTCGATCGTGAGCATGCGGAGTAGGGGGAGGGGGTTCTGGGTGAGTTCAAGCCTTTTATGTGCTGGCGTGCTCGTTGTTCGCGCGGTCACTCGAGACGGGCGACGCACGCGTGTCTTCCGACGCGTGGGGAGGCCGTCACCGCACCCAGAGATTTGCGAACGGCACGAAGCCCAGGGGTGCGGCCTCTACACCGGCAACATGCGACTCCAGCTCGATATGCTGATGCTCGTGCGAGATCGGGATCAGCCAGCCCGCTTCGACCAGTTGCCGGCCGATCTCCTCGTAGCCCGTCATGCGCACGCGCGCATCGGCTTGCGCCTGCAGCCCGTGCAGCACGCGATCCAGCTCAAGCACCGCATCGGCCGGCATCCACTGCCGAAAAATGCTGTCGGCGGCAAACCATTCGTAGCATCCGAAATCCTCGTCGTCATGCAGTATCTCGCTGCCCAGCACCAGGTCGGCCGCATCCAGCCAGTCGCGCCGGATCAACTCGGCATAAGGCAGCGCCATCACCTGCAGCCGGATATCCGCCTCGCGCAGCCGGGCTTCGATGATGCGCGCCAGCGCGAGTTCGTCATGGGTTTCCCCCGTCACCAGGGTGAGTTCTGTTTGAGCGGGCAAGGAGGGCACGGGGCCCGATGCCGCGACGCGATGCTGCCAGGCCGGTAACAGGCCGGCCGCGGGCCGTCGCGCGGGATCGTCGGCCCCGAACAGGCGGCCGGGCGCAAGCCAGTCCGCCAGCGCGAGCCGCTGTTCGCGCTGGCGAAAACCGTCGCGCGTGGCGTTGCAGACCACGTAGGTGCAGCCCGCCTGCACCCGCACGATGCCCTTGTTGGCTTGCGTGCGGGAAACGGAGTGGCCGAAGCGGAGGTCGAAGCCGTCCGCCAGGCCGGTCGAGGGAAGAAACCAGAGATCCAGTTCGTCGAGCAGGGCCCGCTCGCGGTAATGATGGCCGAAGGCCGACAGGGTAATGCGGTATTCGCTGTGACGCGTCAGCCTGAACGGCCCCGTTCCGATCGGCATGCGTGCGAAGTCGGGCTTCCGGTGCCGCGGCACGATCGAGGCATTGGCCGCCGCGAGGCGCTGCGGCCACAGATGGTCGACGTCGCTCAGACGGCACACGATTCGCCGGCCGTCGCCGATTTCCACGTCGAGCAGATGACGGTATAGCCGCTGGAAATAGCTCGGCTCGTCACGCATGCGCAGCAGCGTGTACCGCACGTCTTCCGGTTCCAGCGGCGTGCCGTCGTGGAAGACGATGTTCGGCCGGAGCCAGAAGTGCCAAACCCGTCCGTCCTCTTCCGATTCCCAGTGATGCGCCAGTGCCGGCACGACGCGCTGCGTGTGCCGGTCGAACTCGGTCAGTCGCGAAAAGATCTGCCGCACCAGATGCGCTTCCAGCCGGCTGATCACCCGATAGGGATCGAGTTCATCCACCGCCCGATAAAGGGGAATGCGCAGACGGTGGCTGTGCGAACCCTCCGTATCGATGCCCAGGAAATCCGGCAGCCGTTTCAGCAACTGTCGGCGCTGCTCGTCTGCCAGGCTGGCAAACGCCTGCTCCAGTTCCCCTTCCGCCAGCAAGGCCGACAGGCGGTCGAGCACCGCGTGCTGCGGCGGCACCAGGATAGTCAGGCGCGAAAAGTGGCCACGGCCGCGCGCCGACTCCCAGCGCAGCCAGCCTTGCGCTTCCATCTTGCGCAGCAGGCCCCGCACGTTGCGTTCGGTGCAGTTCAGGGCGCGTGCCAGCGCCGGCAGGCCGGGCTGATTCCCCTGCTCTTCGAGAAACTCGCCAAGTCGATGAAACCGGTCGATCAGTCGCATAAAAGAGGAAACAAAAAAATCGAAATTTGCCGTTTTTATTGTGCTTGCCGTTGTGCAGAATGTACACGCGTATAAAGCAAGTCGATTCAAACTAGCCTTGCCAGAAGCGGGTATGCGTCGTTTTGTTGATTTGTGTGGATTTGTAAAAAAATAGCTGAATCGAACGTCAATTTCCATTCCCGGGATTATTGATTCGATCGCCATTGCGTAAATATCGCTGCTTCAATACGGCAACGCCCCGGCCTTTATCAATCATCGTGGATAGTTAATGAGCGAATTGGATTTTGAATATCTTCCATCCCGCAATACGCTGGTTCATCAGGTCGAACGTCCGCACGGCGAACCGCGGCGGGAGCATTTCCGTTTCGTCCGGCAGCCGCTGGCGCCATTGGCGCCCGGCGAAGCTCTGGTGAGAAACATGCATTTTTCAGTCGACCCCTACATGCGCGAATGCATGGACGGCGACTGGGCACTGCATGCGCCGCTCGAAGGCCGGACCATCGGCCGGGTACTGCGCTCCACGGACACCGCGCTGCGGCCCGGCGACTGGGTATTCCATCGACAGGGATGGCGTACCTACGCCCAGGTACCGGTGCAGGCGCTGCGGGTGATCCGGCCCGCGGAGGGTGTGCCGATCACCGCGTGGCTGAGCATCCTCGGCGGCACCGGGTTGACTGCCTGGGTCGCCCTGACCCGCATCGTCCGCCTGCAGCCCGGCGAATCCGTTTATGTGTCCGCCGCGGCCGGCGGCGTTGGCACTGCGGCCGGCCAGTTCGCGAAATTGCTCGGCGCGGGCCGGATCGTCGGGAGCACCAGCAACGAAAGCAAGGCACGGCAACTGATGCACGGCCTCGGCTATTCCGACGCATTCGTCTACCGGCCCGGGCAAGTCGCCGCGCAATTGCGCGAAAGGGTTCCCGAAGGCATCGACGTCTACCTGGACAACGTCGGCGGCGAACAGCTCGAGGCAGCCATCGCCGTCCTGAAAGACCACGGGCGCGCGGCGCTGATCGGCGCGGTCGCGCAGTACAGCGCGCTGCAGCCTCCCGCCGCGCCGCGCAATCTGTTCGACGCGGTGGGCAAGAGCCTGACGCTGCAGGGCTTTCTCGTGAAGAACTACGCCAGCCTGCAGCAGGAACTAGAGGCATTCGCGATCCCGCACCTCCAGCGCCGCGACCTCGTTGCGCCCGAAACCGTCACGACGGGCTTCGACAACATCGTCGACGCGTTTCTCGCGATGCTCTCGGGCGGCAATCTCGGCAAGGCCATTGTCAGCGTCGATAGCGACGACGAAGGTGCGTCCTGATTCTCGCCCGCGGGATGCGGACGGTAAGCCATTGCGATCTGTCACGACCATTCGACTTGCGTTCCAGTAAGCGACCTTCGACGAACACACAAGCGCCAGCGCGATCCAAGACCTGATCGACGAAGGTGTCGCCGAACGACCGAACGACCGAACGACCCGCGCCGGACATAAACCACCACACCCGCCGCTCAATCAAGATAAGGCTCCAACACCCCCTCGATCCAGTCCATGAAGGCCCGGACGCGGGGCGACAGATTGCGCCGATGAGCCACGACAAGCGACGCGGCGAGCGGCTCGGGACGCAAGTCGGGCAGCACCTCCACCAGCGCGCCGCTTTCGATGTAATGCGCAAGCGTCGGATATCCCGCCTGGATCAACCCAAGGCCTGCCAGCCCGGCTGCATGATAGGTCTGCACACTGTTGACCTGCATCGCGCTCGGCAACGGAAGCGACGCATAGCCGTCGCCGTCCGGGTATTCCCATCCGGCATGCCTGGCACCGAGTGTCAGCGTGTAGTGGATCATCCGGTGTCCCTGCGTGCGCAGATCATCGAGCGTGTGCGGTGTGCCGTACCGCGCCAGATAGCTCGGGCTCGCCGCATTGGTCATCCGCAGTTTTCCCAGCGGCCGGGCAATCAGCGTCTCGTCGACGATCGGCCCGAGCCGGATCACGCAGTCGAATCCTTCCTGGACGAGATCGACACGCCGATCGGTGCTCGAAAGTTCCAGTTCCAGTTCCGGATGCGCCGCCATCAGTTGCGGGAGTGCGGGAATCACGACGCTGCGTGCGAGCTCGGTGGGCATGTCGACGCGCAGCCTTCCCCGCAACGGTGTGCCGTTGCCGGAGAACATCGATTGCAATTCCTGGACTTCGGCCAGCAGGTCGCGCGCGCGTGAATAAAAGGCGCGCCCGTCTTCAGTCAGCTGAACGCGCCTCGTGGTCCGGTGCAGGAGTGCAACGCCCACATCCCGCTCCAGCTCACGGATCACCATCGACACACGTCCCTTCTGAATACCGAGGCTTTCGGCCGCGCGCGTGAAGCTCGTCATTTCGGCGACACGGGCAAAGATCAAGAGCGCGTCGAGGTTTTGCATTGTTCACCCAGGGAGTAACAGAACGTTCAATTTGTCATCGTTTATAACTCAGTTGTGGCTCGGTAGAGTGGCTTTCCATGTCGTCCACGGCGGACAACGCGAACGAAAGGAAGCACCCATGACACCACACGCCTCTCCGGTCAACACAGTCGTCGTATTCCATTCCGGCTACGGGCATACCGAGCGCATGGCTAGCGCGGTCGCCGAAGGTGCCCGCGCCGTGCTCGTCGCGATCGACAGCGAGGGAAACATTCCAGCGGATGCCTGGGAAACGCTCGCCGGCGCGGACGCGATCCTGTTCGGCTCGCCGACCTACATGGGCGGCCCGAGCTGGCAGTTCAAGAAGTTTGCCGACGCATCCTCGAAGGTCTGGTTCGAAGGCGGATGGCGGAACAAGATCTTTGGCGGCTTCACCAACAGCGCAAGCATCAACGGCGACAAGCTCAACACGCTCGAATACTTCTTCCTGCTCGCCGGGCAGCACGGCGGCATCTGGGTCAGCATGGACATCAAGCCGGCGAACGTGAAAGCCTCGATGCGTGACGACCTGAATCGCATGGGCGCCTATATCGGGCCGATGGCGCAAACGCCTGCCGATGCGTCGCCCGAGGAAATGTCATCGGGGGACCTCGAGACGGCACGCCGCCATGGCATGCGCGTCGCGACGATCGCCGGACAGTTTCGGTCCGGAACACCTCGAGGCAACTGAAATCCCGGCATGCGCGACGGGACGTGACGCAACGCAACGCAACGGACGCCGCCGCATGCCATCCAGCCACGTTTGAAGGGAAGGGTGATGAAATACAAGCAACTGGGCCGCACCGGCCTGTACGTTTCCGAGTTGTGCCTCGGCACGATGACGCTGGGCGGCAACGCCGATGCCGGCATGTGGAAGGCGATCGGCGCCGTCGAACAGGACGAGGCGAACCAGCTGATCGCCCGCGCGCTTGCCGACGGAATCAATTTCATCGATACCGCCGACATTTACTCCTTTGGCCAGTCCGAACGCATCGTCGGGCAGGCCCTCCGGGACATCGGCGTGCCGCGCAGCGAGATCGTGCTCGCGACCAAGACGGCCGGCGTGATGGGCCGGAAGCCCAACGAACAGGGGGCGTCGCGCGGCCACATCATGGATTCCGTGCAGAGAAGCCTGGAACGGCTTCAGGTCGACCATATCGATCTGTACCAGATTCATGCCAACGATCCCGTCACGCCGATCGAAGAGACGCTGCGCGCCCTCGACGATCTCACGCGGCAGGGGCTGGTCCGATATGTCGGCGTGTCGAATTGGCGCGCGGGCAGGATCGGCAAGGCGCTCGGGCTGAGTGCGGCGCTTCGCGCCACGCGCTTCGAGACGCTCCAGGCCTACTATTCGATCGCCGGACGTGACGTCGAGCGCGAACTGGTGCCACTCGTCGTCGAGGAGCAGATGGGGCTGCTCGTCTGGTCGCCTCTCGCCGGCGGGTTGCTGTCGGGGAAGTTCGGCCCCGGTACGTCGACCGACAGCGGTTCGCGGCGCAATCATTTCGATTTTCCGCCGGTCGATCTTGATCGAGCCTGGCCGTGCGTTGCAGAGATGCGCACCATCGCCGATGCGCACGATGTCTCGGTCGCCCGGATTGCGCTCGCGTGGCTACTTGCGAGGCCGCATGTCACGAGCGTGATTGTCGGCGCCAAACGGATCGAACAGCTCGAAGACAATCTCGGCGCGGTCGACGTCGTCCTGACCGAGACCGAGCTTGCGCGTCTCGATGCCGTGAGTGCTTTGCCGGCCAGCTATCCCGGCTGGATGATCGAGCGTCAGGAGGCGGGCAGGCGCCCTCAACCTTTCCGGCGCGTCGCGTCGGAATAGAACCGGCTATCGCCGCTCAATCCAGTCGAAGCAAGTCGTTGAAGATCGCCACCTCGCGTTGAATCGCGTGTTCCCGTTACCAAAGAGAGATCGACATGCCGAAGGGTTATCTAGTCGCACACGTCAGCGTTTCGGACCCGGCCGCCTATGCTGCTTATGCAGAAGCCGCGGGTGATGCAATCAAGGCTTTCGGCCCCAAGGTCATTGCGGCCTGGGGGCAGTATGAAAACCTCGAAGGCGAGGCCCATGAGCGGCATGTGGTTCTCGAGTTCGATTCGTTCGCCGAGGCCAGGCGCTTCTATGAGAGCCCCGAATACCAGACGGCCAAGGCACTCCGCGCCGGCGCGGCAACCGGGACCTTCGTCATTCTCGAGGGGGCTTCATGACGCTGACCACGACACGTTCGAACATGAGCGTCGTCGGTTCGATCTCGCGGCAGGGGGGCCTCACGAATCCCGGCCGTCCTTCGCCGGAAGTGCCCGGCATTGCGAATGCGGGGACGCTGGCTTGCCGACACGTCCTTGCGGTGATCAATCATTCGGCTGAACGTCCGTCGGCTCATGCGACCGGACGAGCGATGGCCTGACAATGATCTTGCCGATAACCTGGCCAGATTCCTGAGCCTGGTGGGCTTCAACGATGGCGTCGAGCGCGACCTGCATGCCTATGGTCGGCACATAGGCGCCGTCCTCGAGGCATCGGCAGATCGCCGAAACGGCTGCGGACTTGGCGGCCGCCGGGACGGTGTAAATGTAGACGAACCGGAATGTACAGCCTGCGATCATGGCGTCGAGCAGGGGAAGCGGCACCTGATCGGCCGCGGATCCTACGGCATACGAACTGATGATGCCGCCGTTGGCGAGGCAGCGCATATCGATGCCGAGGTTGTCTTGCAGACTGACTTCCACGATACGATCGACTCCCCGCTGCCGTGTTGCCGATTTCACGATCGCGACCACATCCTGCAGCCGTCGATTGATCACGAGGTCTGCACCCGCACGCCGTGCGGCGTCTGCCTGCGCGGGCGTTGAAACGGTGGTCGCGACCCACGCGCCGGCCCATTTTGCAAGCAGGATTGCTGCGGTTCCGACCGCTCCCGCGCCGCCCTGGACGAGTATCGCGCGACCCTTGATGTCGCCGTCCGAGAAGAGACATCGATGGGCAGTGAGTGCCGGAATGCCCAGGCAGGCGCCGACCTCGAACGAAACGTTGCCGGGCAAAGGAACGGCCTGTGCTTCCGGAACGACCGCATATTCCGCAGCCGTGCCGAAGGGGCGGCGAGATTGCGCTTCGAACAGCCACACCCGTTCGCCTGTCCGTGTCGGCGTGACGCCGGCACCGATCGCGTCGATCACGCCCGCACCGTCTTGATGCGGAATGACCATCGGGAATGCGGAAGGGCCGGAGAAGCCGGTACGCGCCTTGATATCGCTGGGATTCAGGCCCGATGCGTGGATGCGCACCCGGACTTCGCCCGGACCCGGTTGCGGAACCGGAAAATCCCCGAGCCTCAACACTTCCGAAGCGTTGCCCTGACGTTCGTAATAAGCAGCCTTCATCGATCTGATCCCTTGAATGAGTCCGGTCGCCGGTTATCGGCGGCCGATGTAACGATGCCGGGACTATCGGCGGTCGACCGCTTTTGCACAAGAAGGCACGGTGGATTCAACCGGTCATCGCAACACCTTCTGGTCTAATGTCGCCCCAGGAGGTAAGGTAGGTGAGCAAGAAGAAGCGGTGTGGGCTATCCGCCGAACAAAAAGCGTTGTTGTGGCAAAGATGGAA
>NZ_SSWO01000012.1:0-253949 GCF_004803625.1 Burkholderia sp. LS-044 | reverse complement strand
TTGCCTGATGACCATAGCGAGTCGGTCCCACCCCTTCCCATCCCGAACAGGACCGTGAAACGACTCTACGCCGATGATAGTGCGGATTCCCGTGTGAAAGTAGGTAATCGTCAGGCTCCCTAAGCCAAGAACCCCCGCCCGAAAGGCGGGGGTTTTTGCATTGGCGCGACGGAAATGCGCGAGTGATCGGAATCTGTGGCCTGGCTACAACCGGGCGCAGAATGCGTCGAGCGATCGGTAGCTCTGCGCTCCCGACGCCTTCCCCATTACACTCCATGCCCCTTGGAACCTCTTCCACAACCGCCGCCGGCACGATTCTCCCGAGTGCGGCATGGTGAGTCATACCGCTTCCTTCCGCCTCACGAGTCAGATCGTGATCCGCAAGATCGGAAAGAACCTGCCCGGGACGACGCTCGATTCCTTTTCGCCGATTTTTTCAGCCCCGATCGTCAGATAGAACGGAACCGCATTGGGATCGGCTTCGATCACAAAGCTCCTGATCCCTCTCGAAGCGCTTTCCTTGCGGACCGCTTCCCACAGCGCACGGGCGACACCCCGGCCCATGTGGTCGGGATGGACGAATAGCCATCCAGGTGTCGGGCGATCGGATTCCGACGACGCCCTGACCCAGAACCCGATGATTGCCTCCGCGGATTCCGCGACGTAACCGATCGACCCATCGATCGTCTCCGGTGCAATCGTGAGATCGCCCTGCCACAAGTCGAGCCAGTCCTTCGGATAGCCCCAGTGTGCCTTCGAAATGCGAGCCAGACGCGTGAGTTCGCCCGCGTCCGCGGTACGGGCAGCACGTACGGTAAATGGTTTGTGCATTTCGTCTCCTGTCATGGTCGACACCTTCGTCGAGGTATCGTCTGGCTCGCATCGACTCAAACAACTCCGGATTCGCAGCTTGCCGACTCGAAGGGAGGCGAGCTCGACGCGACTACATGACCTGCGATGCATGCCCGGCGACGATGCGCCAGCTGGCGCCCGATCGACGCCACAGCCGAGTATAGGCAAACACGCCGTCGAATGCCGTGCCGTCGAAATGGCCGGCGAGCGTCGCCTTCGTTGTGGTCAGGATCATCTCGCCGATCGCGCAGGCGCGCGTTTCTTGCACCTCGAGCTTGTCGAGACGCAGCAGATTTTCGCGATGCGCGGCCAGGTCGTCTTCCTTCGAGATGATCTGGCCGGTCGGAACGGTGAACACCAGGTCGTCGTCCAGCAACGCTTCGAGTGCTCCGACATCGTTGGCCAGCATCGCGGCGCGAAGCGCGGCTTCGCTGGGTTCGATGACTGTACGGATTGCATCCATTTCCGGGCCTCGTATCGTCTCTGAAGGTTTGTGGTTCCGCTCATATCGACCAGCCACGACAGCAGGCAACGTACCGCACCGACGGATACCGCTTACCGCGTGGCCGACAACGATTGACGCCGGACCAGCATCACCACGCAGATGCCGATCGACGCAACGACGTTGACGGCCGGATAGAATGCGACCGCGATACCCCACGTGCTCAATGCCAGCAGTGCCAATGCGTACTTGAGCACGCACAGCGCGAAATACGCGAGGCTCTCGCTCCACGGATCGCGGATCGTCTTGCGGACGGTGGGACCGAGGCCGGCAAGCTCGATCAGCGTCACCAGACAGACCGAGATCGTCGGATCGTCAGTCAGTATCCAAAGCGGAATGGCCGACAGGGCCGCGACCAGGAAAAACCAGTCGACGCGCGTCCAGCCGCGTTCGCCGCGAAACACGCTGGCGACCAGCGTCAGAAAGCATGTCACCGCAATCGCCGCCGTGCACCACGCGGACGGCCCGGCACCCGCGACGAACTGGCCGGCAGCCGCGATCGCCGTGACGACCGACCACACGAGCCATGTGAACAGATGCGGACGAACGGTGCGCCGGTAGATCGCGAGCGCGTACGGGATTGCCGCCAGCAACGACACGGCCGTTCCGACGACGCCGAAGATCGAAGCGGCACCCTGATCGACATTCCCCATCGAACGCATCCTTGTTCGCACCGTCCGACCAGTATGTGGTCGGACGGGCCGCGGCGCAATGTCGTGCCGGCCAGGCGTCGCATCGGGTGTCACGTTGCATCGCACCGGAAAGCCGATGAGGTCGCACGCAAACAAACGGCACCGGGATCGTGCCGTGGCAGGAAAACCCACTGCACGCGCGCAGGATGAATAGAAATAACCTCTTCAATGAGAAGAAAAACTGTTCTTTCAAATCGCTTTTTGATGATCGACAGTTTGTCCACCGGACGACTGCGGCGATTCACGGCGGTCATGGGCATCGGTTGCGCCCGCCGGCGTCTTTCGTCGGGTCGAGTTCAGGCGGAGAACAACGCACAAACGCCTGGTCGTCAAAACGGAGTCTTGAATGAACCCAACTTCAGCAGAAAACCATCAGCACGCGGACTGGAGACGTCTCGCGGCGCAAGTCGAGCCGAGAACGCTCGCGCATATCGGTGGCCGCAGCGTGCCGGCCCGAAGCGGCCGGACGTTCGCCGCAATCAATCCGGCTACCGAGGCCGTCATCGCGGAAGTTGCGTCGTGCGATACCGCGGACGTCGACGATGCGGTGCGTGCCGCGCGTCACGCGTTCGAATCCGGCGTCTGGTCGCGCTGCGCACCGGCGGAGCGCAAGCGTGTGCTCTGCCGGCTCGGCGAGCTCATCGCATCGCACGGTGCGGAGCTCGCACTGCTCGACTCGCTCAACATGGGCAAGCGCGTGGCGGACGCGTTCAGCATCGACGTGCCGGCCGCAGGAGGGCTGTTCAGCTGGTACGGCGAAGCCGTCGACAAGTTGCACGGCGAAGTTGCGTCGACCGATCCCGGCAACCTCGCGGTCGTCACGCGCGAACCGCTCGGCGTCGTCGGTGCGGTGGTGCCGTGGAATTTCCCGCTCGACATGGTCGCGTGGAAAGTGGCGCCGGCGCTGGCGGCCGGCAACAGCGTCGTGCTGAAGCCGGCGGAACAATCGCCGCTGTCCGCATTGCGTCTCGCCGAGCTGGCGCTCGAGGCCGGCCTGCCGCCGGGTGTGCTGAACGTCGTGTCGGGCTATGGCGAAACCGCGGGGCGGGCGCTCGGGCTGCATCCCGACGTCGACGTGCTCGCATTCACGGGCTCGACGGCCGTCGGCAAGAAATTCCTCGAGTACGCCGCACAGTCGAACATGAAGCAGGTGTGGCTCGAGTGCGGCGGCAAGAGCCCGAACCTGGTCTTCGACGATACGGACGATCTCGATCTTGCCGCACGCAAGGCCTGCTTCGGCATCTTCTTCAACCAGGGTGAGGTGTGTTCCGCGAACTCGCGGCTGCTGGTTCAGCGTTCGATTCACGATGCGTTCGTCGACCGCCTGATTGCGCATGCCGCCGCGTTCATGCCGGGCGATCCGCTCGATCCGGCGAGCGGCATGGGGGCCATCGTCGACGAGCCGCAGCATTGGCGCGTGCGCGAGTGGATCGCACGCGGCCGCGACAGCGCGACGCTCGCGATCGGCGGAGGCGCGCCGCGTGTCGACGGCAAGGGCTACTTCATCGAGCCGACGATCTTCATCGACGTGAAGCCTGACGACGCCATCGCGCGCGAGGAGATCTTCGGGCCGGTGTTGTCGGTGATGGCATTCGACACCGAGGACGAGGCCATCCGGCTCGCGAACGACTCGATCTATGGCCTTGCCGCGTCGGTCTGGACCGGCAGCCTGTCACGCGCACACCGTGTGTCGGGCCGGCTGCGCGCCGGCACGGTGTCCGTCAACACGGTCGATGCGTTGAGCGCGCAGACGCCGTTCGGCGGGTTCCGCCAGTCCGGCTTCGGCCGCGATCTTTCGCTGCATGCGATCGACAAGTACACGGGCCTCAAGACGACCTGGATCAGTTACTGATTCGACGCGGCGGGCCGCAAGCGGCCGCGCCGTGCAGCACGACAACGCCTTTATCCACACAACGAACCGGAGACTCGCCCATGAATGCGCCCAACTTTCCGCATCGTACGACGCAGGACTATCAACGCAGCGACGCCGCGCATCATCTGCATGCGTTCGTCGACCAGAAGGCGCTGAACGAGGAAGGCGCGCGCGTGATGGTACGCGGCGAAGGTGTCCATCTATGGGACAACGACGGCAACCGCTACCTGGACGGCATGTCCGGGCTCTGGTGCACCAACGTCGGCTATGGTCGGCCGGAGCTGATCGCCGCCGCCGCGCGGCAGATGAAGGAACTGTCCTACTACAACATGTTCTTTCACACCACGCACCCCTCGGTGATCGAACTGTCGGAACGTCTGTTCGCGCTGCTCGGCAATCGCTTCAGTCACGTGGTGTATACCAATTCGGGTTCCGAATCGAATGAGGTGCTGATTCGCACCGTGCGGCGGTTCTGGGACGTGATGGGCAAGCCCGCGAAGAAGGTGCTGATCGGCCGCGTGAACGGCTATCACGGGTCGACGGTGGGCAGCGCGTCGCTGGGCGGCATGGCATTCATGCACGAAATGGGCGACCTGCCGATTCCGAACATCGCGCACGTGGACGAACCGTACTGGTATGCGAATGGCGGCGACCTGAGCCCCGAGGCATTCGGCAAACAGGCGGCGCTGTCGCTCGAGCGCAAGATTCTCGAGATCGGCGCGGACCGTGTCGCCGCGTTCGTCGCTGAGCCGTTCCAGGGGGCGGGCGGGATGATCTTTCCGCCGGACGGCTACTGGCAGGAGATCGAGCGCATCTGCCGTCAATACGACGTGCTGCTCTGCGCGGACGAAGTGATCGGCGGCTTCGGCCGTACCGGCGAGTGGTTCGCGCACCGTCACTTCGGTTTCGAACCTGACCTGATCTGCGTGGCCAAGGGGCTGACCTCGGGCTACGTGCCGATGGGCGGGCTGATCATGAGCCGGCGCGTGGGCGATGCGCTGGTCGACAAGGGCGGCGTCTATGCGCACGGGCTGACCTATTCGGGGCACCCGGTCGCGGCCGCCGTCGCGCTGGCCAACCTCGACGTGCTCGAGCGCGAAGGCCTCGTCGAACGGACGAAGACCGACACGGGGCCGTATCTGCAGAAGGCGCTGCGCGAGGCGTTCGACGGCCATCCGCTCGTCGGCGAGATCCAGGGCGCGGGCGCGGTCGGCGCGATCCAGTTCGCGAAGAACAAGGCGACGCGCGAGCGCTTTGCGAACGAGGCGGACCTGACCTGGCACAGCCGGACGGTCGGGTTCGAACTCGGTGCGATCGTGCGTTCGACGAATGGCCGCCTGATCGTTGCGCCGCCGCTGGTGATCGATCACGCGCAAATCGATGAACTGGTCGACACGATGCGCAAGGCCGTGGATGCCACCGCGCGGGAAGTGCTCGGCATCGACTGCTGACCGTCGAGCGACGCGCTTCCGTCCGGCAACAGACGGGCGGAAGCGCCCTGAACCACGGGTTCCGCTCCGGAGGCGGGCCGGATTCGCTCATCTACAGGAGCGGCTGGCCGACGCGTTGAGAATGGAGTGCCGCAGGCGGCAGTCATGTAAAGCGATGCGCTATCGACTGCCTATTGATCAGGAATGCAAATAAGAAGAATGAGTTCGTCGCAGAACCCGCGCTTCACGTGCACCTGGCATTCAGGACCACCCTCCAGCCGCCGAACCCGCGAACACCACAACATAAACAAGGAGACGAAATGAGTCAGGGCGAGTCCATTGCTCATCTCGAGGAAAGCACCATCCAGCCGATTCCGCTGACCGAGCGCCATGGCAGCGCGAAGGACCTGTTCACGATCTGGTTCGGATCGAACATCATGATGCTGACGATCGTCACCGGATCGCTCGCGACCACGGTGTTCAAGCAGCCGTTCTGGTGGGCGGCGCTCGCCACGCTCGTCGGCAGCCTGATCGGCGCGGTCTTCATGGCGCTGCATTCCGCGCAGGGGCCGCAGCTTGGCGTGCCGCAGATGATCCAGACCCGCGGGCAGTTCGGGTCGTTCGGCGCGCTGCTGGTGGTCGCGCTGGTCGTCGTGATGTACGTCGGCTTCTTCGCATCGAACTGCGTGTTCGGCGGGCAGGCGCTGCACAGCCTGGACGCCGGTATTCCGCTCGATGCGGGCGTCGTGACGATCGGCCTGATCAGCCTGCTCGGGTCGATCTATGGCTACAAGCTGATCCACGCGTATGCGCGGCTGCTGAGCTGGTGCTCGGGCAGCGTACTCGTGCTGGCGTTCGTCTGGATCATTTTCGTGCATGGATTGCCCGCCGATACCTTCTCGAAGCATTCGCTGAACCTGTCCGGCTTCCTGGGCGCGATGTCGGTCGCCGCGCTGTGGCAGATCGCTTATGCGCCTTACGTGTCGGACTATTCACGCTATCTGCCGCCCGATACCGGGCCGCGCACGGCGTTCTGGTCGAGTTACTGGGGCTGCGTGCTCGGCTCGTTCTTCCCGATGCTGCTCGGCTGCCTGGTGGGCCTTTCGACGCCCGACGGCAATGTCGTGGGCGGCCTCACGGGCCTCACGCAAGGGATCAGCGTACTCGTGATCGTCGTGCTGTCGTTCGGCATCGCGGCCAGCAATGCGATGGAGCTGTATTGCGGCGCGCTGTCGGCCATCACGGTGCTGCAGACGCTCTTTCCGTCGTGGTCGGGCAAGGCGCGTGCGCGGGCGATCACCGCGATCGTCCTGTGCGCGATTGCGCTCGCGATCGCGTTGTTCGGGCAGGACAATTTCCTCGCCGGCTACACGAACTTCATCCTGCTGCTGCTGTACGTGCTCGTGCCGTGGACCGCGATCAACCTCGTCGACTACTACCTCGTCTGTCACGGCGAGTACGACGTCGATTCGTTCTTCCGGCAGGACGGCGGCATCTACGGACGCTTCAACACGATCGCCGTCGGCTCGTATTTCATTGGCATCGTCGCGCAGGCGCCGTTCATGGCGACCGATCTCTATACCGGCGAACTGGCGAGCCGGCTCGGCGGTGCGGACGTGTCGTGGATCGTCGGCTTGTCGCTGACGTCGCTCGTCTACTACGCAGGCTGCAAACTGTTCTCGCGGCCGCTGCGGGATATCGCCGTGCGCGTCGACGGCGTTTCCCGCTGAGTGAGCGTCACGTCACGGCCTGAATGTCCGCAGGCGCTCGGCGTGGGCTTCGAGCCCGTCGAGGCCGAGATGGTGGTGGAGCTTGCCGGCGCGGACCCGGGCGATGTCGGTCTCGAGTTCGTGCAGCAGCGTCGCGATCGCCGAACGGCAGGCAGACGCCGCATCGACGCCTTGAGCCGACAGTGCGGCGCCGATCAGGCGCGCGCTGTCGGTGTCGCCGGCGGCGACGCAGCGCGCCATCGCGTCGGCATCCGGCTGCACGCCGGCGTCGAGCAGCGCGCGAATCAGTGCGGGCGGCACCATGCCGGACACGGACTCCAGCGAATCCGGCGCGACCGGTGCGCCGGATTCGAGCAATGCGCTCGCGGCAGCAAATTTCTGTCGCCGCAGCGCATAGTCGGCCGGGTTCGAACTGCCGGCGAGTGCCACGCCGAGATTCGCGATGAGCGGTACCAGTTGCACGGTGAGCGCTGCGTCGTCGTGGTCGATCGCATGTCGCAACGCGTGGCGCGCGAGCGCCGGTTGGGCGGCGAGCGTGCCGTCGGCGAGCGGTGTGCGCCAGTCGATCACGGCCCGGCGATAGAACGCGATCACTTTGTCTCCCAGCGATGCCGACAGGCCATGCTCGGCCTGGCGTTCGCCGATATAGTCGAGCAACGTCGCGCCGGTGCCGCTTTCGTCGCCGGGTTCCAGCGGGTCCGCATTGAGCCGCAGGGCGCCGAATGCCGCGTACAGGTCCGGCGCGACCGTCGCGAGGCCGTCCTCGTGCATCGCGCCGCGCCACGCGGGCGGCAGCCCCTGTTTCCACGCGAGCACGTGGCCGCGATCCTTCGCATCGGGGTCCGTCACGATGTAGATGCGGTCGCAGTACTCGAATCCGCCGAACGGCAACACGTCGAGCCTGCCGCTCCACGGGCGTGAATGCTCGTCGGCGGCTTCCTCGGCCAGTTCGAGTTCGTGGTCGATCCAGCCTTCCAGGTCGCGGTAGCCGTTGCTGCCGTTGTAGAACAGCTCCCCCCAGCTGATGGCTTCGATGTGCCCGTTCATCTCCAGCGTCAGGTCGTAGTCGAGGCTGCCGCCGGCCGTCGTGCGCCACAGCTCGAGCAGTGCGGGTGGAAGGTCGCCGTGACAGCGGGCCTGCACGGCCGCGATCTGGTCGGCCGGCATCGGCGGCTGAGCGTCGAAGATCACGCGGTCGGCAAACAGCACGATGCCGTGCGCGCGCAGTTCAGCCAGTTCAGTGTCGGAAAAGTCGGTGGCTTGCATCGGAGCGGGAGCGGTAGTGGTGAGTCGTGTCTTCGCCGTCGCTTGCCGACAACCTTCGACAACGAACGGCAGCCGGCAGGTCGCATCGTATCAGCGTCGAGTGAGCGTTTCCATGTCGGCCCAGCACGCCTGTCGACGACCGCCCGCCGCGTCATCCGCTCGCACTTCCCGGTTCCGCCTCGGCCGCATGCACGTCCCGACGGAACGCGCCGGGGCTCGTGCCCGTCCATTTCCGGAACGCGCGATGAAACGCGCTCGGCTCGGTGAAGCCGAGCTCGACTGCGATCTCCGCGACGCTGAGCGTGTGCCCGCGCAGCAGCGACTGGGCGAGCGCGCCGCGCAACTCGTCCTTGATTGCCGCGAAGCTTTGCCCTTCGCTGCGCAGACGCCGCCGCAGCGTCGCGGGCGTCGTGCCGACGCGCACGGCCAGCGTATCGAAGTCGGGCCACTCGGCGGCCGGCAGCAACTTCAGCTGCGCGCGCGTTTTCGCGACCCAGCCCGTATCGTGCCGGTAGCGCACGAGCAGGTTGCCGGGCGCGCCGCGCAGGAAGGTCTTCAGCGCCTGCTCGGAGCGGATCGTCGGCAGCGCGAGGTAGGCGGCGTTGAATGCGAGCCGGCTGTCGGGCCGGTCGAAATGCACGGGCACGCCGAAGAACTGGTGATAGTCGCTGCGCTGGTCGGGGCTCGGGCACGCGAAGTCGATGCGTTGCAGCGGGATGCGCCGGCCGATCAGCCAGCATGCGACGCCCAGGAGGATCAGCCAGAACGTCCGGTACGCGAACGCCGGGTAGGGCGCGCCCGTCTGCGTCAGCACGATCTGCGCCTGCCCGTCGGCCACGACGAGCTCGCCGTGCGGCTCGTCCAGCACCACGCGCAGGAACTGCAGCGCGCGCCGCAGCGCCTTGTCGAGCGTGCCGGCGTGCAGCACCGCGTGGCACAGCAGCGTGAAGCTGCCGTGCCGCATCGGGCGCGCGGCGAGCCCGAAGAATTCGTCGTCGAGGGTGCCGGCGATCGCGAGCCACAGCCTGCCGTACTGCTGCGGCGTGACGGGCTCGCGCACGGCGGCCGGCAGGCCGGCGGCGCGCAGCACGGGTGCCGTCGCGATGCGTTGCCGGCGCAGGCACGCGAGCGCGTCGTCGACGAAATCCGGCGAAATCATCTGCGGCCCCATTTTCCTGTCTCCTCCCGACATGGCAAAAGCGATCACGATTCTAGATTCCGTTTGTCATTGATTGCAATGTGGGGGCTGTCTACTATCGAGCTATCCCCGTCGCGCCCCTGGCTCGCCGGGGGCCATAACGCACAGGAGACACGCATGCCTGATGGAGCTACCGCCCGGGCGGTGCCGGCCTACGCCGACGCCGTGGCCCGATTCAGTATCGAGACCGCCGCGCAGCAATTGCACGGCGACCTGGAGCGCGGCCTGAACGCGTGCGTGGAATGCTGCGACCGGCACGCCTCCGCGGACGCGATCGCGCTCGACTGGATCGACGCCGGCGGCCAGCACCGCCGCTACACGTTTGCGCAGATGAAGGCGCTGTCGGCACGCGTCGCGAACCTGCTGGTCGCGCAGGGCGTGAAGCCGGGCGACGTGGTGGCGGGCCTGTTGCCGCGCACGCCCGAACTCGTCGCGACGATCCTCGGCACGTGGCGCGCGGGCGCCGTCTACCAGCCGTTGTTCACCGCGTTCGGCCCGAAGGCGATCGAGCACCGGCTGCGCATGAGCGACGCGCGCCTGGTCGTGACCAACGTCGCGAATCGCGCGAAGCTCGACGAGATCGCCGCTTGCCCGACCGTTGCGACGGTGCGCGAGCCGGGCGAGACGCTGCCGGAAAACGACATCGATTTCCGTGCGGCGCTCGATGCGCAGTCCGACTCGTTCGAACCGGTGCTGCGCAAGGGGGCCGACCTGTTCATGATGATGTCGACGTCGGGCACGACGGGTTTGCCGAAGGGCGTGCCGGTGCCGCTGCGCGCGCTGCTCGCGTTCGGCGCGTACATGCGCGAAGCGGTCGACCTGCGTGCGGGCGACCGGTTCTGGAACATCGCCGATCCGGGCTGGGCATACGGACTCTATTACGCGATCACGGGCCCGCTGATGCTCGGCCACGCGACGACGCTCTATGAGGGCAGCTTCACGGTCGACAGCACGTACGACGTGATCGAACGGCTCGGGATCACGAGCCTCGCCGGCTCGCCGACTGCGTTCCGGATGCTGATGGCGGCCGGGACGGAAGCGGCGGCGCGGCTGAAGGGCAAGCTGCGCGTGGTCAGCAGCGCGGGCGAGCCGCTGAATCCGGAAGTCGTGCGCTGGTTCGACGCGGCGCTCGGCGCGCCGATCTACGATCACTACGGCCAGACTGAACTCGGGATGGTCGTGAACAACCACCACGGCCTTGCGCATGCCGTCCACGCCGGTTCGGCCGGCTTCGCGATGCCCGGCTACCGCGTCGCGGTGCTCGACGAAGCGAGCCGCGAACTCGGCCCCGGCGAGCCCGGCAACCTCGCGATCGACATCGCGCGCTCGCCGCTGCTGTGGTTCCACGGCTACTGGCAACAGGACACGCCGGCGATCGCGGGCGGCTATTACCGGACCGGCGACAACGTCGAGCTCGAGCCGGACGGCACCGTGAGCTTCATCGGCCGCGCGGACGACGTGATCACGTCGTCCGGCTACCGGATCGGCCCGTTCGACGTGGAAAGCGCGCTGATCGAGCATCCGGCCGTGAGCGAGGCCGCCGTCATCGGCGTGCCCGATGCGGAGCGCACGGAGATCGTCAAGGCGTTCGTCGTGCTGTCGAACGACTTCGACGGCACGCCGGCACTGGCCGAGGAACTGAGCCAGCACGTGAAGCGGCGGCTGTCCGCTCACGCCTATCCCCGCGCGATCGACTTCGTCGATGCGCTGCCCAAAACCCCGAGCGGCAAGATCCAGCGCTTCGTGTTGCGCAAGATGGAAGCCGACAAGGCCGCTCAACCCTGAACACACACTGTACGGATTGCGAATGGATATCAAGGATCGCGTTTTTCTGATCACGGGCGCCGGGTCGGGCCTCGGCGCCGCGGTGGCGCGCATGGTGGTCGCGGAAGGCGGCAAGGCCGTGCTGCTGGACGTCAACGAAGAGTCCGGTGCGGGCCTCGCGCACGCGCTCGGCGAGGCTGCACGCTTCGTGAAGACCGACGTGACGAGCGAAGCCGACGGCCAGGCGGCCGTCGCCGCCGCGCGTGACGCGTTCGGCCGCATCGACGCACTCGTCAACTGCGCGGGCGTCGCGCCGGGCGAGAAGGTGGTGGGCCGCGATGGTCCGCATTCGCTCGACCGCTTCGCGCGCGCGGTGTCGATCAATCTGGTCGGAACGTTCAACATGATCCGGCTGGCCGCCGAAGCGATGTCGAAGCAGGACGCCAATGCGGAAGGCGAGCGCGGCGTGATCGTCAACACCGCATCGGTCGCGGCGTTCGACGGGCAGATCGGGCAGGCCGCGTATGCGGCATCGAAGAGCGGTGTCGTGGGCATGACGCTGCCGATCGCGCGCGAGCTCGCGCGGTTCGGCATTCGCGTGGTGACGGTCGCGCCGGGCATTTTCGCGACGCCGATGATGGCCGGCATGCCGCAGGACGTGCAGGACGCGCTCGGCAAGAGCGTGCCGTTCCCGCCGCGGCTCGGCCGCCCGGAAGAATTTGCGGCGCTGGTGCGCCACATCGCCGAAAACACGATGCTGAACGGCGAAGTCATCCGTCTCGATGGCGCGTTGCGCATGGCACCGCGCTGACACTGGAGGAAGCGAATCATGACGACTCAGGATCCGATCGTAATCGTTGGCACGGCGCGTACGCCGATGGGTGGTTTTCAGGGCGACCTGGCGGCAGCCAGCGCGAGCGATCTCGGCGCGGTGGCGATTCGCGCGGCGCTCGAGCGCGCGAACGTGCCGGCCGAGCGTATCGATGAAATCGTGTTCGGCTGCGTGCTGCCGGCGGGCCAGGGCCAGGCGCCGGCCCGGCAGGCCGCGCTGAAGGCCGGACTGCCGCTCGGGGCAGGCGCGACCACGGTCAACAAGATGTGCGGCTCGGGGATGAAGGCTGCGATGTTCGCGCACGACCTGTTGCTGGCGGGCTCGGCGGGGGGCGCCGTCGCGGGCGGGATGGAGAGCATGACGAACGCGCCGTACCTGCTGCCGAAGGCGCGCGCGGGGATGAGGATGGGTCACGGGCAGGTGCTCGACCACATGTTCCTCGACGGGCTCGAGGACGCGTACGAGAAGGGCCGCCTGATGGGCACGTTCGCGGAGGATTGTGCGCAGGCGTACCAGTTCACGCGCGACGCACAGGATGCGTTCGCGATCGCGTCGCTGACGCGCGCGCAACGCGCGATCGCCGAAGGGCATTTCGTGTCGGAGATCGCGCCGGTGACCGTGAAGGCCGGCAAGTCCGAAACCGTCGTGTCGATCGACGAACAGCCGGGCAAGGCGAAACTCGACAAGATCCCGACGCTGAAGCCGGCCTTCCGCGACGGCGGCACGGTGACGGCTGCCAATGCGTCGTCGATCTCGGACGGCGCGGCCGCGCTCGTGATGATGCGCCGCTCGGAAGCCGAGCGCCTGGGCCTCACGCCGAAGGCCGTGATCGTCGGGCATTCGACCTACGCGGACAAACCGGGCCTGTTCGCGACCGCGCCGATCGGCGCACTGCGCAAGCTGTCGGAGAAAACCGGCTGGAACCTGCGCGACGTCGACCTGTTCGAGATCAACGAAGCGTTCGCGGTGGTACCGATGGCCGCGATGCGCGATCTCGACCTGCCGCACGAGAAGGTCAACGTGCACGGCGGCGCGTGCGCGCTCGGCCATCCGATCGGTGCGTCGGGTGCGCGCGTGATGGTGACGCTGCTGGCCGCGCTCGAGACGTATGGCCTGAAGCGCGGCATCGCATCGCTGTGCATCGGCGGCGGCGAGGCGACGGCGATCGCGATCGAGCGCGTTGCTTGACGCTTAGCACGCACGTAACGACGCACACGCGCGATACGGCACGCTGACCGTATCGCGCTACGGGCGAAGGGCATCGCGCAGGCCTCTCTGCGCGTTGACCTTCGCCCGCTTCGTTTTCAGCGAATGGCGATTCGCGTTGCCCTACGCCTTCGCGTGCGGCGATACCGCCCCGCATGCACGAATCACGAGCTGCACGACCTGCTCGGTCTGCTCGTCGAACGCCTTCTGCGTGAACGCACGCTTGCCGCTCAGCGCGCGGATCTGCGCATCGAAATCCGCGTAGTGCTGCGTGGTTGCCCAGATCAGGTACATCAGCGCGTGCGCGTCGATCGGCGCGAGCAGCCCGCGCGCGATCCAGCCGTCGATCACCTTCACGCGCGTGTCGAACCACGGTTTCACGCGTTGCGACAGGATGTCCTGCATGTGCTCCGCGCCATGGATGATCTCGTTGGCCCAGACCTTCGAGCCGAGCGGGCGCCGTCGCGACAGATCCATCTTCGCGCGCACGTAGCCGCCGATCGCTTCCACTGGATCGTCGCCGGCCTCGAACGTGCCGGCCGCGCGATGCCAGTCCTCGAACAGGTCGTCGAGCACGCGGCGGTACAGCGCGAGCTTCGTCGGGAAGTAGTAATGCAGGTTGGCTTTCGGCAAGCCCGCGCGCTCCGCGATCATCGCGGTGCTCGCGCCGTCGAGCCCGCGCTCCGCGAATACGGCCTCCGCACACGCGAGCAGATGCGCTTCGTTGGACTCGCGGATGTGTGCCTTGCGTCGCCGCAAAGGCGCGGACGTTTCGTCGCTGTCGGTCGCTTCGGCTGCCGCCTTGTCATGTCTCATCGTTACCCTCGCGCGGCGGGCATGCCGCGTTGGGCTTCATTCTAGCCGCTGATCCGCGTCGAACGCACGCATGCGGAAACGGCGCATCCGCAGCGATGCTGCGTTGCGATGGCACGTTTCTCGCTCTATCGATCCACGAAAGAAAGACATTGCTTTGGTCATTTTGATCGTCTAAAACCTGTCCAATCGGACAGGATTCGACGAGCAGCGGAAGGCAGTTCCGGCGATTCGTCGGACGAACTTCGCGCACGACCGGGACATGCACCGCGCATGGGCGGGATTGCCCCGAAACAGGTATTGCACGCACCGGCACAGACCGGGCTGACGACATCACCGACCCCACAGGAGCGATACGAATGAACGCGGTATCGGAAACAGTGAAGCGGGCAGCTTTCGACACGTCGATCAAGGTCGACGGCAAGCGGTTGTGGGACAGCCTGATGGAAGTCGCGAAGATCGGCGCGACGCCGAAGGGCGGCGTGTGCCGCCTCGCGCTGACCGATCTCGACAAGGCCGGCCGCGACCTGATCGTCGGCTGGGCGAAGGCCGCCGGCTGCACGGTGACGGTCGATACGATGGGCAACGTGTTCATGCGCCGTGCAGGCCGCGTGGCCGATGCGGCGCCGGTCGTTACCGGCTCGCACGCGGATTCTCAGCCGACGGGCGGCCGCTTCGACGGCATCTACGGCGTGCTCGGCGGCCTCGAGGTGATTCGCAGTCTCAACGATCACGGCATCGAGACCGAGCATCCGGTCGAGGTCGTGATCTGGACCAACGAGGAAGGCTCGCGCTTCGCGCCCGCGATGGTCGCATCCGGCGTATTCGCGGGCGTCTTCCCGCTCGAATACGGGCTGTCGCGCAAGGACGTGGACGGCAAGACGATCGGCGAGGAACTGGCGCGCATCGGCTACGCGGGCGACGTGCCGTGCGGCGGGCGCAAGCTGCACGCGGCGTTCGAACTGCATATCGAGCAGGGGCCGATACTCGAAGCGGAGTGCAAGACGATCGGCGTCGTGACCGACGCGCAGGGGCAGCGCTGGTACGAGATCACGTTCACCGGCCAGGAAGCGCATGCCGGGCCGACGCCGATGCCCCGCCGGCGCGATGCGCTGCTCGGTGCGTCGCGCGTGGTCGATCTGGTCAACCGGATCGGCCTCGATCATGCGCCGTTCGGCTGCGCGACGGTCGGCATGATGCAGGTCTACCCGAACTCGCGCAACGTGATTCCCGGACGCGTGTTCTTCACCGTCGATTTCCGTCATCCGGACGACGCGGTGCTCGCGAAGATGGATGCTGCATTGCGCGACGGTGTGGCGCGCATCGCGGCCGACATCGGGCTCGAGACCCAGCTCGAGCAGATTTTCTATTACAAGCCGGTCGCGTTCGACTCCGCATGCGTGGAAGCGGTGCGCGGTGCGGCCGACCGCTTCGGCTACTCGCATCGCGACATCGTATCGGGAGCGGGGCACGATGCGTGTTATCTCGCCCAGGTCGCGCCGACGTCGATGGTGTTCGTGCCGTGTGTCGACGGGATCAGCCACAACGAGATCGAGGACGCGACGCCCGCATGGATCGAGGCCGGCGCGAACGTGCTGCTGCACGCGATGTTGTCGCGCGCATGCGAGCCGGCTTCATGACGCAAGGACCGTAGCAGCCGGCAGGCTGCGTACCGCCTGACCGTAGCATTCCTGATAATGATGACCGCCCCGACTGTGCGTTCGCAGCCGGCGGGGACGGCTTTGTCTCCACCCAGTCGAAGGAACGCGTATGACCACCAAGCCAACCGGCGATATCGCCGCGCATCGCCTGTCGTCCACGCAACTCTCGTGCGAATTCGCCGATATCGCGCCGCTGCTCGATCCGACCGCGGCCGCGGCCGCCGCCAGCCGCTGCCATTACTGCTACGACGCACCGTGCGTGCAGGCCTGCCCGACGCAGATCGACATCCCGAGCTTCATTCGCAAGATCGGCAACGGCAACCTGAAGGGCGCCGCGACCGACATCCTGTCGGCGAATCCGCTCGGCGGGATGTGCGCACGCGTGTGCCCGACCGAGATCCTGTGCGAAGGCGCATGCGTGCGCAACCACCAGGATGCGCAGCCCGTTGCGATCGGCGCGCTGCAGCGGCATGCGACCGACTGGGCGATGGCGACCGGCGCGGTGCGCTTCACGCGCGCGCCCGACACGGGCCGCCACGTCGCGGTGGTCGGCGCGGGGCCGGCCGGGCTCGCGTGTGCGCACCGGCTCGCGCTCGCCGGGCATCGCGTCACGTTGTTCGACGCACGCCCGAAGGCCGGCGGTCTCAACGAGTACGGGATCGCCGCGTACAAGACCGTCGACGATTTCGCGCAACGTGAAGTCGAGTGGCTGCTGTCGGTGGGCGGCATCACGCTGCAGACCGGCGTCGCGCTTGGCCGCGACATCACGCTGGACGCGCTGCGCGAGCAGCACGACGCGGTGTTTCTCGCGATGGGCCTCGCCGGCGTGCGCGCGCTCGCGATTGACGGCGAACAACTGGACGGCGTGATGAACGCAGTCGACTTCATCGAGCAGGTACGGCAGGCCGACGCGCTGGAGAACGTGCCGGTCGGGCGGCGCGTGGTCGTGATCGGCGGCGGCAATACGGCCATCGATGCGGCGGTGCAAAGCCGCAAGCTCGGCGCCGGTCGCGTGACGATGGTGTACCGGCGTGGCGTGGACGCGATGAGCGCGACGTGGGCCGAGCGCGAATTCGCGCAGAAGAGCGGCGTCACGCTCGTCACGCACGCGAAACCCGTGCGCATGGCGGGCGTGAACGGGCAGGTGACGGGTGTCGAGTTCGAGGCGGCATCGGGCGAGCGTTTCACCGTCGACGCGGACATGGTGCTGAAGGCGATCGGCCAGACGCTGGTGCCGGACGATGGCGCAGCCGCGCTGCTGACCGCGGACGCCACGCGTATCGCGGTGGATGCGGACGGGCGCACCGCATGGCCCGACGTGTGGGCCGGCGGCGACTGCGCGGCGACGGGCGGCATCGACCTCACGGTGCAGGCCGTGCAGGACGGCAAGCGCGCGGCCGCGTCGATCGACGCGGCGCTCGCGCAACGCGACGCGAAGGCCGCGTGAGCGCACCGCGCGCGTCACATACCACCACGAGCACAACGAACACGACCCCACTCTCACGGAGCCGAACATGGCCGACCTTCGCTGCACCATCGCAGGCATCACTTCGCCGAATCCCTTCTGGCTGGCGTCCGCGCCGCCGACCGACAAGGCCTACAACGTGAACCGCGCGTTCGAGGCGGGCTGGGGCGGTGTCGTGTGGAAGACGCTCGGGCTCGATCCGCACGTCGTCAACGTCAGTTCGCGCTACGGCGCCGTGCAGTGGAACGGCCAGCGCATCGCGGGGCTGAACAACATCGAGCTGATCACCGACCGTCCGCTTGACGTGAACCTGAGAGAGATCGCGCAGGTGAAGCGCGACTGGCCGGAACGCGCGCTGATCGTGTCGCTGATGGTGCCGTGCAACGAGCGGGACTGGAAATGGATCTTGCCGCTTGTCGAGGATACGGGCGCCGACGCGGTCGAGCTGAACTTCGGCTGTCCGCACGGGATGAGCGAGCGCGGGATGGGTGCGGCGGTCGGGCAGGTGCCCGAATACGTGGAGATGGTCACGCGCTGGGTGAAGGAAGGCACGAAGCTGCCGTGCCTCGTGAAACTCACGCCGAACATCAGCGATATCCGGATGGGGTCGCGCGCCGCGTACAAGGGCGGCGCGGACGGCGTGTCGCTGATCAACACGATCAACTCGATCGTCGCGGTCGATCTCGACCACATGGCGCCGATGCCGACCGTGGACGGCAAGGGCACGCACGGCGGCTATTGCGGCCCGGCGGTCAAGCCGATCGCGTTGAACATGGTCGCGGAGATTGCGCGCGACCCGGAAACGCCGAACCTGCCGATCTCCGGCATCGGCGGCATCTCGTCGTGGCGCGACGCCGCCGAGTTCATGGTGCTCGGCGCCGGCAGCGTGCAGGTGTGCACCGCGGCGATGCATTATGGATTCCGGATCGTGTCGGACCTCGCCGACGGCCTGTCGAACTGGATGGACGAGAAGGGTTACGCGACGCTCGACGATATCCGCGGCCGCGCGGTGCCGAACGTGACTGACTGGAAATACCTGAACCTGAAGTACGACATCAAGGCGCGCATCGACCAGGATCGCTGCATCCAGTGCGGGCTGTGCCATATCGCGTGCGAGGACACGTCGCACCAGGCGATCACGGCGACGAAGGACGGCGTGCGTCACTTCGAAGTGGTGGACTCGGAATGCGTCGGGTGCAATCTTTGCATGCATGTGTGTCCGGTCGAGCAATGCATCACGATGGAGCGCGTCGATTCGGGCGACTACGCGAACTGGACCACGCATCCGAACAATCCGGCGAGCGCGGACGCGGGGGCGAGTGCAGGTGCGGCGGCGGCACCCGAGAAGCACGCGAAGAAGGCTGCCTGACCGGCGTCCGGCGGCGCGGGAGAGCCCCGCACCGCCGCTTTTCGTTCCACCCGGGCCGGCACGCATGGTGCCGGCGCTGACGTTTTCGCGGAGTACGTTCGATGAATCACGCAGCGAATCCCGCCGATCCCGATGGCGCCGCGGCGCAGGGCGGCAGCCTGTACAACGACGACCTCGCGCCGACGACGCCGGCGCAGCGCACGTGGAAGTGGTATCACTTCGCGGCGCTCTGGGTCGGGATGGTGATGAACATTGCGTCGTACATGCTTGCGGCGGGGCTGATCCAGGAAGGCATGTCGCCGTGGCAGGCCGTGGCGACCGTGTTGCTCGGCAACCTGATCGTGCTCGTGCCGATGCTGCTGATCGGTCATGCGGGCGCGAAGCACGGGATTCCATACGCGGTGCTCGTGCGCGCGTCGTTCGGCACGCAGGGCGCGAAGCTGCCGGCGCTGTTGCGCGCGATCGTCGCATGCGGCTGGTACGGGATCCAGACCTGGCTCGGCGGCAGTGCGATCTATACGCTGCTGAACATCCTGACCGGCAACGCGCTGCACGGCGCCGCGCTGCCGGTCATCGGCATCGGGTTCGGGCAGCTCGCGTGCTTTCTCGTGTTCTGGGCGCTGCAGCTCTACTTCATCTGGCACGGCACCGATTCGATCCGATGGCTCGAGAGCTGGTCCGCGCCGATCAAGGTCGTGATGTGCGTGGCGCTCGTGTGGTGGGCGACGTCGAAGGCGGGCGGCTTCGGCACGATGCTGTCGGCGCCGTCGCAGTTCGCGGCGGGCGGCAAGAAGGCCGGGCTGTTCTGGGCGACCTTCTGGCCGGGCCTGACCGCGATGGTCGGCTTCTGGGCGACGCTCGCGCTGAACATCCCCGATTTCACGCGCTTCGCGCATTCGCAGCGCGACCAGGTGATCGGCCAGTCGATCGGGCTGCCGTTGCCGATGGCGCTGCTGTCGGTGGTGTCGGTCGTCGTGACGTCTGCGACCGTCGTGATCTACGGCAACGCGATCTGGGATCCGATCGACCTGACGAGCCGGATGACGGGCATCGGCGTGGGCATCGCGCTCGTGATCCTCACGCTCGACACGATGTGCTGCAACCTCGCCGCGAATCTCGTCGGCCCGGCCTACGATTTCTCGAGCCTGTGGCCGAAGGCGATCTCGTACCGCACCGGCGGGATGATCACCGCGACCATCGCGATCGTGATGATGCCGTGGAAGATCCTCGCGACGACGGACGGCTACATCTTCACCTGGCTCGTCGGCTATTCGGCGCTGCTCGGGCCCGTGGCGGGGATCATGATGGTCGACTACTTCCTGATTCGCGGCACGCGGCTCGACACACGCGCGCTGTTCGACGAACGCGGCGGCTTCAGCTACGCGCGCGGCTGGAACCCGGCCGCGCTGGCCGCGCTCGCGGTCGGCGTGCTGCCGAACCTGCCCGGCTTCCTGCACACGGCATTTCCGGCGTCGTTCCCGAACGTGCCGGCGTTCTTCAACACGCTTTACACGTACGCGTGGTTCGTCGGCCTCGTGCTGGCGTCCTGCGTGTACGGCACCTGGATGAAGTGGCGCGCCGGACAGCGCGCGCAGATCGCGAGCGCATGACACGCGCGATGCGCTTGATGCGTGCGATGCGGCACCCGACAGTCAACGAGGAGGCAACCCCATGGCAATCCTGATTCGCGGCGGCACCGTGGTCGATGCGGACCGCTCCTATCGCGCCGACGTTCTGTGCGCGGACCCTGAAGACGGCGGCACGATCCTCCAGATCGCCGAGCAGATCGACGCGCCGGCCGGCGCGAGCGTCGTCGACGCGCACGACCAGTACGTGATGCCGGGCGGCATCGATCCGCATACGCATATGGAACTGCCGTTCATGGGCACGACCGCGAGCGACGATTTCTACTCGGGCACGGCCGCCGGGCTCGCCGGCGGCACGACGAGCATCATCGACTTCGTGATCCCGAGCCCGAAGCAGCCGCTGATGGACGCGTTCCGCGAATGGCGCGGCTGGGCCGAGAAGGCGGCGGCCGACTATGGCTTCCACGTGGCCGTGACGTGGTGGGACGAGAGCGTGCATCGCGACATGGGTACGCTCGTGCGCGAGCACGGCGTGTCGAGTTTCAAGCACTTCATGGCGTACAAGAACGCGATCATGGCCGACGACGAGGTGCTCGTGAACAGCTTCTCGCGTTCGCTCGAACTCGGCGCGCTGCCGACCGTGCACGCCGAGAACGGCGAGCTCGTGTTCCAGCTGCAGAAGGCGCTGCTCGCGCGCGGGATGACGGGGCCGGAGGCGCATCCGCTGTCGCGGCCGCCGGAGGTCGAGGGCGAGGCCGCGAACCGCGCGATCCGCATCGCGCAGGTGCTCGGCGTGCCCGTGTACATCGTGCACGTCTCCGCGAAGGACGCGGTCGACGCGATCACGCGCGCGCGCAGCGAAGGGCTGCGCGTTTTCGGCGAGGTGCTGCCGGGGCACTTGGTGATCGACGAGGCCGTTTATCGCGATCCGGACTGGACGCGCGCGGCCGCGCACGTGATGAGCCCGCCGTTCCGCTCGGCCGAGCATCGCGAGGCGCTGTGGCGCGGGCTGCAGGCGGGGCAACTGCATACGACGGCGACCGACCACTGCGTGTTCTGCGCGTCGCAGAAGGCGATGGGTCGCGATGATTTCACGAAGATCCCGAACGGCTGCGGCGGGGTCGAGGATCGCATGTCGGTGCTGTGGCATCACGGCGTGAATCACGGCCGCATCACGCCGAACGAGTTCGTGCGGATCACGTCGACGAACGCCGCGCAGATCTTCAACCTGTATCCGCGCAAGGGCGCCGTGCAGATGGGCGCCGATGCCGACCTCGTCGTGTGGGACCCTGCCGCGACGAAGACGATCTCGGTGAAGACCCATCACCAGCAGGTCGACTTCAACGTGTTCGAGGGGATGACGGTGCAGGGCGTCGCGACGCATACGCTCACGCGCGGCGCGCTCGCATGGGCCGACGGCGAATTGCGCGCGGTGCGCGGCGCGGGCCGCTACCTGAAGCGCCCGCCGGCCGCCGGCTACTACGAGGCCGCGCGGATCGCGAACCGGCTGCGCGAACCGCATCCGGTCGAGCGCGCCGGCTGAACGGTGCGTAACGTGCGGGGCGTGTCGGGTCGAGCGGCACGCCCCGCATGCTTCCTCTTGCCTTCCCGTGCATGCCGGCACCGCTTCTGCCTGCTGCTCACCATCCCGCCAATTCTCTCAGTATTTGGGACGGATCGTAGCGTGATCCCATCTTGTCGATCTCCAGGTATGTAGAAGAACTGAGCAAGTTGACGAAGCACGCGACGTTGCTCGAACGCGGCCATTTTGTTTGCGTTGTCGGCGTGCATGCCGGCGAGTAATATCCACCGACGGCGTTTCGCAGGCACGCCGGGCCTGCCCGCCGAACAGTCCAACAACATTGAGAGCAAGGAGTACGAGGTGGATATTCTGCGCAGTCTCCTGGGTATGCTGTTCCTGCTGCTGGTGGCCTACCTGCTGTCGAACAACCGGCGCGCGGTGAGCGGCCGGACCATGGTCGCCGCGCTGTGCACGCAACTGGCGATCGGCGCGCTGGTGCTGTTCGTGCCGTCCGGCCGCACGGCGCTGGCGGCGGCCGCGAACGGCGTCAATCGCGTGCTCGACATGGGCAATCACGGCATCGCGTTCGTGTTCGGCGGGCTCGTCGACAGCAAGATGTTCCAGCTGTTCGGCGACGGCGGGTTCGTGTTCGGCCTGCGCGTGCTGCCGATGATCATCTTCGTGACCGCGCTGATCGCGGTGCTGTACTACATCGGCGTGATGAAGTGGATCGTCGCGATCCTCGGCGCCGCACTGGCGAAAGTGCTCGGCGTGAGCCGCATCGAGGCGTGCTCGGCCGTCGCGACGATCTTTCTCGGGCAGAGCGAGATGCCCGCGCTCGTGAAGCCGTTCGTGCGGAACATGACGAGCGCCGAGATCTTCACGGTGATGGCAAGCGGCATGGCGTCGGTCGCCGGCTCGGTGCTGGTCGGCTATGCCGGCCTCGGCGTGAAGATGGAATACCTGCTCGCCGCGTCGTTCATGGCGGTGCCCGGCGGCCTGCTGTTCGGCAAGCTGCTGTTTCCGACGGTCGAGCCGAGTCGCGTCGTGGTCGACGGGCTCGACTTCGACGACAAGCGCGCCGCCAACGTGATCGAGGCGGCGGCGTCGGGTGCGTCGGTCGGGCTGCGGATCGCGATCAACGTCGGTGCGATGCTGATCGCGTTCGTCGGGCTCATCGCGCTGATGAACCTCATCGTCAGCGGCGCGGCGGCGTTCGCGGGCTTTCCGCAGATCACGCTCGTGGGTATCATCGGCCACCTGTTCGCGCCGCTCGCGTGGATCATCGGCGTGCCGTGGCACGACGCGGCGCTGGCCGGCAACTTCATCGGCGAGAAGCTGATCTTCAACGAGTTCGTCGCGTATGGCGACCTGTCGCCGTACCTGAAGAGCGGCGAGCACGTCGCGGCGGCCGGCCTGCAGGTGCTCGACCCGAAGACGCTCGCGATCGTGTCGTTCGCGCTGTGCGGCTTCGCGAACTTCTCGTCGATCGCGATCCTCGCGGGCGGCTTCAGCGCGGTCGCGCCCGAGCGCCGCTCGGAAGTCGCGCGGCACGGCCTGCGCGCACTGACGGCCGCGACGCTGTCGAACCTGATGAGCGCGGCGATTGCGGGCCTGTTCTTTTCGCTTCATTGAACTTGCGCCTGAACCTGAACGATCGAGGAGAGGCAACGATGTTTTTACCGCAGGAATTCATTCGCCGGAAGCGCGACGGGCAGCCGCTCGATCGCGACGGGATCGCCGCGTTCGTGCGCGGCGTGACCGACGGCAGCGTGACCGAGGGTCAGGTGGCCGCGTTCGCGATGGCCGTGTTTTTCAACGACCTGAGCACCGACGAGCGCGTCGCGCTGACGCTCGCGCAGCGCGACTCGGGCGATGTGCTCGACTGGCGCGCGCTCGATCTCGGCGGGCCGGTGATCGACAAGCATTCGACCGGCGGCGTCGGCGATGTCGTGTCGCTGATGCTCGGGCCGATGGTGGCCGCGTGCGGCGGCTACGTGCCGATGATCTCGGGGCGCGGGCTCGGCCATACCGGCGGCACGCTCGACAAGCTGAGCGCGATTCCCGGCTACGACGTGACGCCCGATACGGACGCGTTTCGCCGCACGGTGCGCGAGGTCGGCGTCGCGATCATCGGGCAGACGGCGCGGCTGGCGCCGGCCGACATGCGCATCTACGCGATTCGCGACGTGACGGCGACCGTCGAATCGATCGCGATGATCACCGCGTCGATCCTGTCGAAGAAGCTCGCGGCCGGGCTCGACGGGCTCGTGATGGACGTGAAGGTCGGCTCCGGCGCATTCATGCCGACCGCCGAACAGTCGGCGGAACTGGCGCGCAGCATCGTCGACGTCGGCAACGGCGCCGGCATGAAGACGACCGCGATCCTCACCGACATGAACCAGTCGCTCGCGCCGTGCGCGGGCAATGCGCTCGAAGTGGCGTGCGCGATCGACTACCTGACGGGCAAATCGCGCCCGGCGCGCCTGCATGACGTCACGATGGCGCTGTCGGCGGAGTTGCTCGTCACCGGCGGGCTGGCGCGCGACGTCGAGGCGGCGCGCGTGAAGTTGCAGCACGCGCTCGATTCGGGGGCGGCTGCGGAACGCTTCGCGAAGATGGTCACGGCGCTCGGCGGCCCCGCGGACCTGATCGACGCACCCGCGCGTCATCTTGCGCGGGCGGAGGTGATCGTACCGGTTCCGTCGCGCGTGAGCGGCGTCGTGCAGCGGGTCGATTGCCGCGCGCTCGGGCTCGCGGTCGTCGCGCTCGGCGGCGGGCGCACGCGCGCGGCGGACGCGATCGACTACAGTGTCGGCCTGACGGCGCTCGCGGAGATCGGGCAGCATGTCGAAGCCGGCCAGCCGCTCGGCCATGTGCATGCTCGCGACGCAGCCGCCGCGGCGCACGCGGTGGATGCGATCCAGCGCAGCTACGTGCTGGGCGAGACGGGCGACGCGCCGCCGACCCTCTATCAGCGGATCGGCTGACCGATCGCACGGTGCGGATACCGGCGATCGCTTCACGCCACGGGCGTATCGTGACGGCCGGGATGCGGCCGCGCCGATGCTCCCCGGCACACAATCGGAGGCACGACGAGATGGAACGACACGAACTGATCGAAGCGGCGAAGGCGGCGCGCGAACGCGCGTACGCGCCGTATTCCCGCTTCAAGGTCGGCGCCGCGCTGCTGGCGCGCGACGGGACGGTTTTTCACGGCTGCAATGTCGAGAACGCGTCTTACGGACTCTGCAACTGCGCGGAACGCACGGCGATGTTTGCGGCCATCGCCGCCGGTTATCGTCCGGGGGATTTCACGCGGCTCGCGGTCGTGGGCGACACGGACGGCCCGATCGCGCCGTGCGGCGCTTGCCGCCAGGTGATCATCGAGATCGGCACGCCGGACATCGAAGTGATCCTGGCCAACCTGAACGGGGCCGTCAGCGTCACGACGGCCGACGCATTGCTGCCGGGCGCGTTCCGCTTGTAACGAACGGCGCGCGCGACGGCGCGCCGCTCACGTCACGCGCCGTCGCGCGCTTCGCGGATCGGGATCACCGTGCGCGCGCCGCACTGGCGCAGCAGGTCGCGCAACTCGTTGATGACCGGAAACACCTCGTGGTTCCAGTCGGCGCCCTGCCGGTCATGCGCTTCCTGCTCGCGCTCGACGATCCAGCGATCCTCGCGGAAGATGCGCTCGGTGAACCAGACGAGCAGCGGCCACGCGAGATCGAGCGCGAACGGTATGCCGGGCTTGTGGATCGACAGCAGTCCGAACGTGCGGTTGGTGCGCTGCTCGGCGTCGAGCGGGACATAGACGATCCACAGGTCCATCACGAGCGTGCCTTCGCTCGAGCGGATCTGCAGTGTCTGGTACGGATAACCGGTGCGCACCGTCATCACGCTCTTGTCCGCCTGCTCGCCCGGCTTCTTGCTCGCGCCGAACACGAGCGCCTCGCCGACCGGCTGCTTGCCTTCCATCCGCGCGAACGTGTAGTCCACCTCGACCCAGTCGTCGCCGCGGCGCCGGCCGACCGAGCGCGCACGCATCTGCCCCATCTGCTTGCGATGCAGGAACTGATGGTTCATGTCCATCAGGTTCTCGTGCATGAACGAGTAGTGGCACTTGACCTCGCGGCCGAAGCGGCGCGTCTTGAACGCGCGGTCGTCCGCCGATTCGAGCGCGGGGAACGGCCGCGAGTCGGCGAGCGTCGCGTCGCCCGGGAACACGAAGATCAGCCCGTGCGCTTCGCGGCACGGATAGGCGCGCACGCCGTTGGGCAGGCGCTCGCGGCCGAGGTACGGCACGTCGACGCAGCGGCCGCTGTCGCACGCGTAGGTCCAGCCGTGATAACAGCAGCGCAGCGTCTCGCCGCTCACGACGCCCGCGTGCAGCGGCACCTGGCGGTGCGCGCAACGATCCTCGAGCGCGTACACGGCGCCGGATTCGGTGCGCACGAGCACGATCGGATCGCCGGCGAAGCGCACGCCGAGTGTCTTGCCGCGTTTCAGCTCGCGCGACCACGCGAGCGGGTACCAGTAATCGGGATGAATCGGCACGCGGCGCAAGTCGCGCACGGCCGAGCCGGAAGAGGGTTCTCCAAGGGTGCCGCTGTCAGGGAAGGGCACTGCTCGCATGCGTGACGTCTCCGGGCTGGACTGGAATTCCGGGCGCCGCAAGATGCGGCGGGGATCTGGAGAAGTCTACGCGAAGTTGCCGGTCGCGGCGGACGCGATGCGGGTTTGCCCCGGCACGGCGCCCGCGGTTTCGTTGATGCAGCGCAAACCGGATCGCGGGCGGCTCGCGCCGACGGTGCGTGGCCGCACGGGCTTCGGCCGCGCGGCGGGCGTTACCCGGTCAACCCCGTCACCCCGTTACGCGGCCCGCGTGACCGCGTGACCGCGTGGCGGTCACGAGCGCGCATCGCGCCACAGCACCGCGTCGGTGCGGTACAGCGCCGGGAAGTACTGCTTCAGCCCGGCGATCTTCGGCATGTCGTTGTACGCGATGTACGGCGCGTCGGGGTGCAGCTCGAGGTAGTTCTGGTGGTAGGCCTCGGCCGGGTAGAACCCCTTGTAGTCCTCGACGCGCGTGACGACCGGCGCCGGAAACACGTGCGCGGTGCCGAGCTGCGCGATGTACGCGGTCGCGACCGCGCGTTGCTGCGCGGTGGTCGGGAAGATCGCCGAACGGTATTGCGACCCTTCGTCGGGGCCCTGCCGGTTGAGCTCGGTCGGATCGTGCGCGACCGAGAAGAACACCTGCAGAAGCCGGCCGTACGTGATCCGGGTCGGGTCGTAGACGATGCGAACCGATTCCGCGTGCCCGGTCAGCCCCGAGCCGACGAGCGCATAGTGCGCGGTTTCGGACGCACCGCCCGCATAGCCGGCCGTGACCTGCTTCACGCCCTTCACGTGCTCGAATACGCCCTGCACGCCCCAGAAGCAGCCGCCGGCGAACACGGCCGTCTCGTCGTGCGATGTGCCGGGCGTTTCGTCGAGCGTGGGCGCGGGTACGGTGCGCATCGCCTCGGCGGAGTTGACGATGCGCTGGTAGCCGAACACGGCGAGAGCCGCGACGGCGATGGCGCCGATGCGGCGCAGCATCGCCTTTCGCCGTTGCGGCGCGGAACCGCGGGGGGAGGTGGTGTTCACGGTGTGCTCCTTCGGAAGGCGGAATGGAAAGCGGGGCCCGGACGCGGCGCTGGTGCGCCGCCCCCGGCCGGGATCAGCCGAACGTGAACGCATAGGCATTCACGCCGGGATCGAGAAACTCGATCGAGAACGTGCGATCGGCGATCGCGCCGGGTTGCCGGACCAGCTGGTACAGGCGTTGCCCGGTCACGGTGCCGTAGCCTTGCGCATCGACGTCGCTGCCGTGCGCGGCGCCGGGGGCCGCGCCGTCGAGCGTCACGCGAAAGCGCACCGGCTTGCCGTCCTCGCCGGGGCCGAGCACCAGGTGCAGGTCGCGCGCATGGAAGCGGTAGACGATGCGGCCGGCGGGCGCCGCGAGCGTCGCGCGTTCGGCGCCGACCCGCCACATGCCGGCGAGGCCCCAGTCGTTCAGATCGGGACGGGCCGGCTCGGCATAGTGAAACGCCGCATCGCGCACCACGCCGCCGGGCGACACGAAATCCTCGGCGCGTGCGTAGCCGACGTAGGTCTCGGGCGAGCGGACGTCCGCGCTGTCGGCCGCCGCGAGCGCACCCTTCGCGGGCGCGCCGGCGAGCCCGAGCGGCACGTTCAGCGCTTCCGGATGGCCGGCCTCGGCGAGCAGCGACTGGATCGCGCGCTCCGATTCCGCGTACTCGCCTTCGCCGAAGTGGTGACGGCGCACGCGGCCCTGCGCGTCGACGAAGTAGTGCGCGGGCCAGTATTCGTTGTTGAATGCGCGCCAGATCGCGAAACGGTTGTCGATTGCCACCGGGAAGTCGATGCCGAGGTCGTGCACGGCCTTCTTCACGTTGCCGATGTCGCGTTCGAACGCGAATTCGGGTGCGTGCACACCGATCACGACGAGCCCGTACGGCGCGTACTTGCGCGCCCACGCGGTCGTGTACGGCAGCGTGCGCAGGCAGTTGATGCACGAATAGGTCCAGAAATCGACCAGCACCACCTTGCCGCGCAGGCCGGCCGCCGTCAGCGGCGGCGAGTTCAGCCACTGCACCGCGCCGTCGAGCGACGGCAGTGTGCCTTCGACGGGCAGCGCGGCCGGCGCGTGCGTCGCGTCCACCACGCGCATCATCGCGCCGCCGGCCTGCGCGGCATCGGCCGTCGCGGCCATCATCGCGCCGCTGGAACCGTTCGCGACACCGTTGGCCGAGCCGTCCGCCGCGCGTTCTGCCACGTTCTCCGCCGAACCGCCGGCCGTGGCCATCGCCGCCGGCGCGCCGCTCGCATGCCCGCCGAGCCGGTCGACGAGCTTCGTTTCGAGCCCGCCCGTCGTGACGGTCGACAGTTGTGCGAGCGCGCCCGTATCGAGGCCGAGCGCGATCGCACCGACGCCGGCCAGCAGCGCCGCGCCGATTCCGCGCTTGATCCATTCGCCGGCGCCGAGCGAGCGCTTCATCGCGGCGAACACCTTGCCGCCGATCACCAGCGCGACGCCGAGCGACGTCGCCGCGCCGGCCGCATACGCGACCAGCAGCAGCGTCGTGCCGACGCTTGCGCCGCGCAGCGCGGCGCCGGTCAGCACGAGCCCGAGGATCGGGCCCGCGCACGGCGCCCACAGCAGGCCGGTCGCGACGCCGAGCAGCAGCGACGACGCGGGGCCGGCCGGACGGCCGTCGCGTTGCGCGAAGCCGGTGAGGCGGTTGCCGGCGGCGACGAGCGGGCGCGTCAGGTGCTCCGCGAGACGCGGCATCAGCAGCGTCAGGCCGAACACCGCGAGCAGCACGATGGCGACCCAGCGGCCGGCCTGGTTGGCTTGTGCGACCCAGCCGCCGCCGACGGCCGCGAGCGTCGCGACGACGGCGAACGTGAGGGCCATGCCGGCCAGCAGCGGCAGGCCGGTGCGCACGAACGGCTGGTCGGCGCGCGCGAACACGAACGGCAGCACGGGCAGGATGCACGGGCTCAGGATCGTGAGCACGCCGCCGAGGTAGGCAAGGACGATGAGCAGCATGGTGCGTTCTCCAGTCGATCGGGCGTGGGGCCGGATCAGGCGGTGGCGGGGTGGAAGGCGAGGGCGAGGCCGTTCATGCAGTAGCGCAGGCCGGTCGGCGGCGGGCCGTCGTCGAACACGTGGCCGAGATGGCCGCCGCAGCGGCGGCAGTGCACTTCGGTGCGGATCATCCCGAACGACGCGTCGGTGTGGGTGGCGACCGCGTGGTCGAGCGGCTTCCAGAAGCTCGGCCAGCCCGTATGGCTGTCGAACTTGGTGGCCGACGAGAACAGCGCGAGGTCGCAGCCGGCGCACGCGAACGTGCCGTGCCGGTGCTCGTCGTTCAGCGGGCTGGTGTACGGGCGCTCGGTGCCGGCTTCGCGCAGGACCGTGTACTGGGCGGGCGTGAGCCGGCGATGCCATTCGGCGTCGCTGAGGGTGACTTCGAAAGGCGCGGCCGTCTGCGGGGTGGCCGGCGGCGCGGCGAACGCGCGGCCGACCAGCGCGCGGCGGCCGACGGACGACAGGGTCGCAAGCGCGGCGAGGCCGGTGGCGCCGGCGAACAGCAGATGTCTGCGGGTGGGCATGATGGGCTCCTGGCAGCAGGTCCTGAAAACATGCGCCCATCGTAGTCAGCGGCCGGTGTCGAAGTCCTCACGGAAAGTTAAATGAATCGTGAAGTCTGGCATGGCGTTGCATGCGGGCCGGGAGGTTCTTCGATCCGGGCCGTGCGACCGGAGGTGGCTTTGTCTCTGGCGGTGCCGAAGCTCAATTGCGAGCGCGCACTTTTAGCGCAGTGACAGGCGAGAGCCTCGACGGGCCGGTGGCTGAATTCTCTCCGCGGTGCGGAGAGAATTGGGGGAGCGCCCAGCAGGGTTCCGCCGTTGCCGAGATTCCGGTAACGTGGCCACTGCTGGCGCGCGCCCGGGCGGCGGCGGCCGTCAACGCAGAACTGACCCTACTTTATTGACAGGTTGGGTGTCGCATTCGGGATGATGTGCTGGGCGGTGAGCGCGCGGGCTACGGACAACAGATCCTCCCCGCGCTCGCCCGGCAACTGAGAGCCGAATACGGCCGGGGTTGGAGCGAGCAGCAATTGCGCCACTGCATCCGCGCGGCCGAGGTGTTTCCGGATGAACCAATTCTCTCCGCACTGCGGAGAGAATTGAGCTGGACCCATCTGAAGATGTTGATGTACGTCGACGACCCGCTCAAGCGTGACTTCTATATTGAACTCTGTCGCCTGGAGCGCTGGTCGTCGCGGCAGTTGCAGGAGCGGATGCAGTCGATGCTGTTCGAGCGCAGTGCACTATCGCGCCAACCCGACGAAGTGATCCGGCGCGAAGTGGCGCGCCTGCGTGACGCGCAGCAGATGACGCCCGATCTCGTGCTGAAAGATCCGTACATCCTCGACTTTCTTGGCCTCAATGATCACTACCTCGAGCGCGATCTCGAGGATGCGATCCTGCGCGAGATGGAACAGTTCCTACTGGAGCTCGGCGCGGGCTTCACGTTCGTTGCCCGCCAAAAGCGATTGCCAATCGACGATGACGACTTCTATCTTGATCTGCTGTTCTACAACCGCAAGCTCAAACGCCTTGTTGCCACCGAACTGAAGCTCGGATCCTTCAAGGCCGAGTACAAGAGTCAGATGGAGCTGTACTTGCGCTGGCTCGCGAAGCACGAGCAGGAGCCGGATGAAGCACCGCCGATCGGCATCATCTTGTGTGCGGGAAAGAAGCAAGAGCAGATCGAATTGCTTGAGCTTGGCAAAAGCGGCATTCACGTCGCTGAGTACCTCACGGTGCTGCCGCCACGCGAGACGTTGCAGGCGAAGCTGCACCAGTCGATCGCGGCGGCACGCGCACGGCTCGACGAAAAAAGGGAGTCGTGATGATGGGCGCCCCGGTGTCAAATATCGATGGGGTTCCCAACCAGGCCTTCCCGCGCCGGCCAATTCGGCACCGTCGACCGGCCGGCGCGTCGGCAAGTGGCTTGCGGCGAACGCATTCGAAGCGATCGCCCTATCGTTGACGCTATCTAGCGGACTCGCTCGCCTACATTGCAGCGTGACGCCTCGCGCCGATAGCGCGAAGAAAATGCAGACACGCGCAAGCTAACCCGTGAAGGTAGAGCCGCTGTACGACAGCACAACGACATCAAACATTGCGCGTGTGCTTGCGAACACCGATATTCCCCCAACCCCTGCAGAAAACGGGAGACACCGCTAGTGAGCGACGACATCCCGGATCTACCAACCCTGCTAGAGTTGTTCCACGATGAGGTTCGATATAAGACGCTTTATCACGACAGCACGATTGTCTTCTCAAACTCCGAATTCGCACAACGTTTGCACGGGCTGCCGGCACTGCACCGGCGCCGCGTGGGAGTGTACGCCCGGCGTCGCAAGGCCGAGACCAGTGACAACATAAATTCGCGACGAGCAACCTCATGACAAGTTCACATTGATCAACGGGTCCGGGCAAGAATCTGATTGGCCCTGTCTCGAGTACCGTCTATGCTTGTGTTACGTACGAGATGGCAGGCGTGCGAAGCAGAAACAATCACGATAGATCGGTTCGGCGGGGGATAACAATGATTCGCTTTGCGACAACGACTATTTGGATCGCCGCGTTGGGGGGAGGCTATGTTGCCGCCGCGCACGCGCAGGAGGACGTCACGCTTTACGCGGTCCATGATCGAGCAATTTTCGACGGGAAGTTTGGAAAGGTAGCTCGTGCACAAGCGGCCCTCGACGGCGTGGCGCATGGTTGCGGATCTCCAGGTCTTAAGGCAGACGGCGTGTTCGGTGTTGACTCCGCGCGAGTCGTGAAGGTCGTCGCGGCGTGCCCGCCATTGAAGAAGAAACTCCCCGACGGATCTCCCGCGTTCAAGGGGGAACTGACACTGGAACTGTGGAAGCAGTTGCTTCCGGACGTGCCTCCGCCTTCGGCCGATGAACGGGCGCAGTCGCTGGTCCTTACCTACGAGGCGACCGATTACGATCATCTCGAATGGAACTTCTGTCAGAGCAAGCCACTTTGGTCGTCTGCTCATCCAGAGAAAACATGCTTTAGCAACGATCGTTCAAGCTTCGTAACCTGGGGGCCGCGTGGCGCCACCGCCGGAGGCGGCCAGGAAGTGCAGTGGATAGTCGCGCGTGTCGATGCTAGCGCCCCCGCTCTTGTTGATCAGGCATTCGGCAGTGAGGCCGGCGCATTGCGCAAGCTCGTCCACTTGAACGGTGAGTCTGCACGCAGGTTTTTGTGCTCCGTTTTCGCGGATGATCAGCGACGAGCGGTATGGACGGACGGGTTTGCGCGTTTCGGTTCGTTCGCGGCTGTGCGCACGGCCTATCAGCAGCACTATGCTTCGCCCGTTAGCGACGCATCGAAAATGCGATCGTTTTTCGAGCTTTACCGGACGCTGGGTGTCGTGCCGACAGAGGTTGACTACGGTTTTTTCCTTGACCGGTCGACGCAGTCGTCACCGCCGGACGACTCCGGTGTCTCGGCTATGAAGATTCGCAAGCTTCTTTCCTCAAAGGGGCTACCGCTCACGCCCCCCAACGTGAGGCGAGCTTTCTCGCAGTTGTTCCCAACCTCGAATGTGGATGACGATCGGTTGGGGCGCGACGTTGCATTCTTTGTCGACGCGATATCCGAATCGGGATTGACTAAGAAGGAAGCGCGAGCTTGGAATAGGAAGTGGCGCATGCGGGCGAGCGACGTCGGATTGTCGGACGCCCGGCCGGCTCCATCATTGTCTACGGTGCCGAGCATTGATTCGCCGGGATTTGCCGAGGCCTTGTCTCCGCTGCCCTCGTGCCCCGAGTCGGTTATGCACCCAGTGCGCCCCCCGAAACCTGCCGCTTGACTGTGATTGCTGCGCTAAGCGGCGGCACTACTCGATTACAAGAACTCGAAATGACAGGGGACGTCATGAAACTCACTTACCTGGCAATATCGCTGCCCCTTGTTCTGGCCGCAGGCTGCTCAACCGTGCCCCGTAGTTTTCAACTGACAGCGAAGCCTTTGATGACGGCCAGCGAGGCGCTGGCGGAGCAGCGGCCAAAACCTGCCACCCCGGATGGAGCTTCGGAGGCCCTGGCGAGTGACAAAAGGGGGACGTCGAGCCAGTCGCTATCAAACTTTCAGGCTGTCAATTCGCTCGTCCAGGATTCCCAATCGAAATGTGCTGATTTCGTCAATTCGCTGTACTCGCAGATGGCGGGATCCGGGTTTGCATTCGATGTGCTGGGGACTATTTCGTCCACCCTGGCGACCGTGTTTACTCCGCTCACCGTCGTTCATTCCCTTACCGCTGGCAGCACCGTGTTCGGTGCGGCGAAGACTGGTATCAGCGCCAACTATTTGAACACCCTGTCTATTGCGCACGTCGCTCAGTCTATACAGTCGACTTATCAGGCTGACATCCAAAAATATATCGCGTATCTGAACGGGCTTGACCAGAATGGACGGGACCATCTCGACGTCTATGCCGAGCGAAGCATGATCCTTTCGTACCACAATGAATGTTCCCTTGCGTGGGCAGAAGGCACCATATCGGTTGCGTTGCAACCCTCGCAGTCAGGGCAGACTGCTACGTCAGGCAGTCAGTCGATCAGTGTGAAATACACGGTGCCGCAGGGTGGTCAATCCGTCGCCGCCGTCGCGGATAGCGTAGCATCCGCGGTCGCTGCGAGTAGCGATTTTAGGAAGGCCAACGTAACCGCATCGTCCAAAAATGGCGTCGTCTCGTTTGCAATGAAGAAGACATTTCCGCTGGATGCAACCGCGAGCCCGGGCAAGCCAAATACACAGGTCACCATGAGTAACGAGAGTTCTCCCATCACGTTGACGATCAGCGGAACGCCCGCACACGGTGACGTTATCACCATCACGGGAAACCCGACGTCGTCCGGTACCTCGACGTCAGGGGAGGCAAGCCGCAACGGCACGGAGGCAGAGGGCGGGGGTAGTGGCGGAGGGAAGCCAAATAACATCGGGGTCAACGTCAAACCTAGTGCTGCAGTGCTGCGCGTACCGGCGCTTCGTTGAGATGCGGGACCGCCAAGACGGTGGGATAAGGCTGGACATCTCCGGCGAAACCGCAGGGTCATGACTGACATACGGCTCTCGGTATGCGATCTGCTCGCTCGCAACTCCGGTCTATCTTCAGAATTCTCTAATCTGAAATGACACCCGCTGCCCGCTAAGATAGGGCTTATTATCGTGACGCACGGGTTTGTATCATCGCTTGGAACGCATCACGTCCGCCTTCTAGTGTCTTTTAAGTGTTCTGACTGGGGTAAGGAACTTTTCGTTTGAGGGGCCGCAGTGGAAAGCCTTGCGGGTATTGGCTGACGGCACAGCCACGATCCAGAGTTAAATAAATCGTGAAGTCTGGGGTGTTTGGTTGGGGGGCGCTGGAATCCGGACTTTGGCTTGCCGATCGAACCGTACCGGGATACGCGAGATGTCTGACCGAGGTCGCGAATCACACCGGGATGAGCAATCCCGGCTTGATCACCGCAGCCGATCCGGTGACGAAGTCGCCCTACAGTCACCACCGATTCATGATGGGGTATACCGGGATGCGGAAGGGACGTAACGGGTGCAGACCATGGTCTGCACCCGTTTTCATTTTCCGTTGACCTTCCCGTATCTTCCCGGCCACTGACCAGGCTGATCGGGAGCGTGGAAACATGCACTTCCCATCTTCTTGTCATCGTTGAAAATCATTCAATCGCGAAGCCAATTATCAAGATCGACCGGGGGCAACAAAATACAACATCGCACCCTCGTACAGGCATGAGCCATGCATTTCGACCACGCCACCATCGTTACCGATGACATCGACGGTACCCGTTGCTTTTTCGATGAGGTTGTCGGTCTCGATACCGGGCCCCGACCGCCGTTCAGCGTGGACGGCTATTGGTTGTATCTCGATCGTCACCCGATGATTCACGTTACGCGCGCGACGCTTCCTGCACAGAAAGGTCGTAGCACACCGCGTATCGATCATATTGCGCTGCGCATCGACGCGCGTCGCGAATGGGAGACGTTGATCGAGCGGCTGACCACCAGGCGGATCGACTACACATTGAGCGACGTGCCGTTGTCCAACGAGCGACAGCTGTTCGTGTCTATTGCTCCGGGCGTTTGCGTCGAGTTCGTGACGGCACTCGCAACCAATGATCAAGGCGATATCAAGAATGCTTGAATCGGTATGTCGGACTGTGACGCACAGATCGAAGGCCGGCGTAACGTGACAGAGGCGGTGCATGCAGAGGGAGGGGGCGCATCTTTTTACAGCTCTGGCATGCAGGCAGGATGTCGCCCCCGGCTTTCCGCGATGGTGCGTTGCCGGTCGCGCCATCGGCGGTGGTGTTCGAAGGACAGATTATTAACGGAGGAAACGGGCGATGAAACTCAATGATCAAAGGGTGTTGGTGGTTGGCGGAAGCTCCGGGATAGGTGAAGCGACCGCACGTGCATTTGCGGAGGCCGGAGCGACAGTGACGATTGCATCGCGCGATGCGGCCAGGCTGGCGGCGAGCAAAGACAGGATCGGTTTTGGCGTGAGCACCGGCGTGATGGACATTACCGACGACGCGAGCGTACGTGCATTTCTCGATTCGGCGGGCGAATTCGACCACGTTGTCGTATCGGCCGCCCAGACAGCCACGGGGCCGGTGCGTGGTCTGGAGCTTGACGACGCCTATGCGGCGATGGACAGCAAGTTCTGGGGAGCGTATCGCATCGCACGGGCCGTCCGCATTCGGCAAGGTGGTTCCCTGACGTTTGTGTCGGGCTTTCTGAGTGTGCGGCCGAGCAAGAATTCGGTCTTGCAAGGCGCGATCAACGCAGCGCTTGAATCGTTGGCGAGAGGACTTGCGCTTGAACTTGCTCCGGTGCGTGTCAACACGGTATCTCCGGGCCTGATTGCGACACCTCTCTGGTCGAAGATCGATGCGGAAGCACGCGACCGAATGTACGAAGGCGCGGCGGCGCGATTGCCGGCCGGTCGAGTTGGACAACCCGAGGACGTCGCGAACGCCGTGCTCTACCTTGCGTCGACCCCTTATGCGACGGGTTCGACGGTGCTGGTAGACGGTGGTGGCGCGATCGCGTAGTACGCTGCGTCTGGACGCGTGCCGGTGAACCCAAAACATCATCGGACCTGACGGGCCGCGCCGTTGCGCGTGATCTTCCTTTACGGCCACTTGCTGGTATCGCGCGTCCGCGATTTAGCGGAACTCCTTCGTGAATCGCTCACGTCCGTCCGGAGTTGGGGCGAAGGGGAGTGTCCGCCTCATGAGCAGCCGTTCCGTCTACGCCACGGGCGTGTTCAGGATGTCGTCAACGCTGTCGAATACGCGGACGGCGGGACGGCTCCGACATGCGTACCGAATCGTCGCCTGGCGTTTCCAGGCCAGACGAACGAATCGTTTGCAACATCGCTTCTTCAAAACGTTCCATGGCGGGTGTAAAGGTCCTGCCGCGGCGCCAGCGCAACGCAGCGATGCGCGTCAGACCGTCGTCCGAGATAGTTGTCGTTTCAATTCGCGAGCCGGCCTGCACTGCCAGCGGGCTCGCGATTGTTGCGTAGTCGGCATGCTCGACGAGCCGTATCAGCGAATCGACATTGGCGGCCTCTACGCGAACGTTCAGCGCAATGTTTGCACTCGCGCATGCGGCGTCGATTTGCCCGCGCATGGCGAACGTCCGATTCAGCAGCGCGAGCGGCTGGGGCGCAACTTCCTGCAGGCTGACGGTCTTTCCGGCTTTGCGACGCTTGGATCGCCGGACGAGCGCCAGCCGTTCCGTGAACAACGTTCTCTGCTCGATGTCCGCATTCGACAAGTGAGAGAACGACACGCCGATATCCAGTTCAGTTTCGATCAGCCCTTGATCGATCGCCGCGGCCGGGAGTTCGTGAACGGACACTCGCAGCTGAGAATGCCGGGCGAGTAGCGTCGATATCGTCGGTATCACGAGCGATCTTGCGTAGGTGTCGATCGCACCAATGCGCAACGTGCCATGAACTTCGAGCGAGCGGTTCCGGACATTGGCAAGCGTCACGTCGAGTTTTTCCAGGATCGGCTCGACTTCCGCGAACAGGTCCGCACCCGCTTGAGTGAGCAGAATGCCGCGACCCACCCGATCGAACAACGTCACGCCGAGCAGATCCGCGAGCTCACGGAGGTGCTGCGAGAGTGCCGATTGAGTCAAATGCAGTCGGGCTGCCCCGCGGGTCACACTGCCCGAGCGTGCGACCGCAATGAAGCTGCGCAGCAGGCGAAGATCGATGGCTGAATACATAACAGGGGCTAATGAATTGATGCGCGAAACATTAATTTACATCAGGTGATCCGAATCCTAACCTCTCACCCACGCATTTTTTCAACAGAGGTGAAGACATGCCGCACCTGATCATCGAATCCACGCCCGGGATTGCGCGACTGATCGATTTCCGCTCCTTGACGAGCACGTTGCACGAACGGCTCGCGGCACAAGGGCATGCTTTGCTATCCGAATTGAAGAGCCGCACCTATACGGCCGAGCAGTTCTTGTCCGGAGATGATCCGACAAACGAATTCGTCGTCGTCAGGCTGCTGCTGACGAAGCCCAGGAGCGAGCCGGTACTGCACGAAATGGGGAGACTGATTCACGACGTCGTGCGAGACGACGTCGAGCGTATCCAGCCGGCGTTCGGATGGCAGTGCTGCGTACTCGTCTGCGATTTCAGCGGCGCGCCGTACATCAAGACCGTTCGTGACGGGACCCACGCCGAGACGGGTGCTTCTGCATGACGTGGCACGTATCAACAACAATTCATGGAGACTGAAATGGACATCATGCGCAGCATCGGGTGTGAGACGCCCGACGAACGGAAAGCAATCCCGGCAGACTCGTCGCCCGCGGATCTCGACGCACTATATCGACGCATCGGTTGGAAACTGATGCCGTTGCTTCTGGTGGCTCAGGTTCTTGCGTATCTCGACCGGGTTAACGTCGGGGCCGCGAAACTGCAGATGGCAGGTGATCTTGGATTGAGCGACACCGTCTACGGTATCGGCGCGGGGATATTCTTCGTCGGCTATTTCTTGTTCGAGGTACCGAGCAACCTCATGCTGCATCGTGTGGGCGCGCGCGTGTGGATTGCCCGCATCATGGTGACCTGGGGTATCGTTTCGGCCGCCGCGGCGTGGGTACATTCTCCCGCCACTTTCTATCTGCAGCGGTTGATCCTTGGCGTAGCGGAGGCCGGATTTTTCCCCGGCATCGTGCTGTATCTGACCTACTGGTTTCCTGCTCACCGGCGCGGCCGGATGACGACGCTGTTCATGAGCGCGACGGCGGTCGCAGGCATTGTCGGCAACATGCTGTCGGGTTGGATCATGACGAATCTCGACGGATTCGCGGCGCTGTCCGGATGGCAATGGACGTTTGTAATCGAAGGCTTGCCGACGGTCGTCGTGGGTCTCGCCGTGCATTATCTGCTGCCGAGCCGCCCGAACGATGCCCGCTGGCTGTCGCCGGAAGAGGCGGATGCGGTGTTGCGAGGCCTCGATGTCAATGCAGGTCGTGCCGAGGAGACGCAGCGCGCATCCAGGTTGTCGGCGTCGGAGATGGTGTTGCTGACGACGATCTATTTCCTGCTTCTCGTCGGTCTGTACGGAATCGGCTTTTGGCTTCCGACGCTCGTGAAGGACACGGGTCTGACGAAACTGTCATGGATCGGCGTTTGCAGTGCGATTCCGTATTTGATTGCGGTGCTGGCGATGAATGTCGGAGCACGTAGCGCGGACCGTGCGGGTAACTGGGCGGCCTATGTCGTAGGCGGCGCCGGTGTGGCATCGGTTGGTTTCATTTTGAGCGCATCGTTCAGTGGCACTCTGCCGGCCGTGATCGCGGGGCTTTCACTCGCCGCTGCTGGCACGCTGACCGCATTGCCTCTGTTCTGGCATCTGCCGACCATGCGATTGACCGGCACGGCCGCGGCAGCGGGGATCGCGACGATCAATTGTTTCGGAAACCTTGCGGGCTTCGCCGGACCGATCGCGTTCGGGTGGTTGAAAGACCGTCATCACGACGCGATCGGGCCGACCATGTTGCTGGCACTGAGTGCCTTGGCGGCTGCGTTACTCACCGCGATTTATCGGCGGGTGGCGAGGCATTGAAGAGACGCATGCCGAGTTTGCCTGACCTGTCTCGGTGGGATCCGAATTTTTTGGTCTGGATTGAAAGTCTATTCATTTCAAGGCCCATTTTCAAAATATGGGCGTTTGCCGAAAATTAATCCCACGCGCACGGTTTGGCGCGACATTCAATTTCTGTTCATTCGTCATCATGCACCGCAACGCGGTGACATAGACGCGCTTGTGCGTCATGTGGAGCTTATCTATGGCAATTCAGGTCGATCAAACGGATCGTGATTCAGTCAATCGGGCGCCGGATCAGCCGACGCGCCGTTCCTTCCTGACCAAAGCCGGTGTCGGCGCGGGTGCTTTCGCCGTCGGTGCGATGCTTCAAACGGCACAGGTCGGCGCGCAAACGAGTCATTCCCAATCGAACGCGGTCGCTGCGCCCGGGCGGGGAGAATTCTGGCCTGACGGCGCGCGGCTGGTCATTTCAATCTCGATGCAGTTCGAGGCGGGCGGGCAGCCCCCGAAGGGGGCCGACAATCCGTTCCCGAAGGTCGATTTCCCGGCGAGTGTCCCCGCCGATCTGGCCGCCGAAGCGTGGTTTGCGTATGGATACCGCGAAGGGATTCCCCGGATGCTGGATCTCTGGGATCGCCACGACGTGAAGGTGACGGCTCATATGATCGGCGAGGCAGCGAAGCGGCATCCGGAGATTGCTCGGGAGATCGTGGCGCGTGGCCATGAAGCGTCGGGCCACGGGCCGACGTGGAACTCGCAGTACGCGATGTCGCGGCCACAGGAACGCGAGTTCCTGATCCAGGCGCGATCGATGGTGGAAGAGGTGACTGGTCAACGCCCGATCGGCTATAACGCGAACTGGCTGCGACGCGGCCCGAACACACTGTCGTTGCTGCAGGAGCTCGGCTACGTGTATCACATCGACGATACGAGCCGTGATGAGCCGTTCATTGAAAAGGTCAACGGCAAGGATTTCGTTGTGGTTCCGTACACACTGCGCAATAACGACATCCTGTTGGTCGAGGGCCGGAATTACTCTCCGGAAAAATTCCTCGAACAGATCAAGTTCGATTTCGATCAGCTGTACGAAGAGGCTGGATCGCGTCGACGCATGATGTCGATCAGCGCGCATGACCGTATCAGCGGAACGCCGCAGATGACACGTGCATGGGACGCGTTTCTGCGTTATGCGAAGAGCCATCTCGGCGTTGCGTTCATGCGCAAGGACGACATTGCACGGTTCGTACTGAAAAGCCCGATTACGGTACGCGAAAGCGAGACGATCTAGGGTATTGCCCGAGCGGCTTCGCACTGATGCGATCGCGCAGTACGTATTCCCGCCTGAACATTCAAAGCTGCATCATTTCCGGATTCATTTCATTTTTTTCGAGCACACCGCAAAAGAGCCTGACATGAAAACCAGCACCGTCGTTTCCGTCGTTTCCCGCATCGCGTTGGCCGCCGCCACAGCTGCTGCCGCATTGCCGGCCGTTTCCGCCACCGACGACAATCTCGTGCAACCGAAAACGCTGATTGTCGACAAGAGTCTGTCGAAGCATCAGGCCGAGCAACAGATCCGTGCGGCACGCCTTTACGATACCTTCTGGAGCACGGGTGACGAGGCCCAGGCCCGCGAGGCGCTGGCGGCCGATTTCACCGACCGCACGTTGCCCGCCGGCCGGCCGCAGGGCATCGCGGGGCCACTCGCGGCATCGAAGGGTTTCCATGGCGCCGTGCCGGACGTTCACGCCGACGTTGAACAGATGATCGTCGCAGGCGACCGCGTCATCACCCATCTGCACTTCACCGGTCACTTCACGGGCAGCTTCAACGGCGTGCAGGGAAAGGGGCAGGCGGTCGACTTCATCGCGACGGACATCTATCGCGTTCGCGACGGCAAGATCACCGACAACTGGCATCTCGAGGACAATCTGACGTTCCTCCAGCAACTCGGCGTGGTCGCCAGGTAAACGGGCATGAGGCCGATCCCGCCGGTCGGCCTTTCCTGATTCGATCTGCATCGCGTTACCATGCCGGGGCCCGCGCGGGGCATCGCGCGGCACAACCCATCATTATTTTCGCGTGACGCGATCATGGACAATCTCGGTGATATTCGCCTCTTCGTTGAAACGGCAAGCCAAGGCAGTCTTTCGGCTGCCGGCAGAAAGCTCGGCCTCTCTCCCGCCGCGGCGAGCGCCCGGCTCGTGAAGCTCGAGGGAGAACTCCATACTCAGCTGTTCGAGCGGTCGACCCGCAAGCTGCGCCTCACCGACGAAGGTCGCCTGTACCTCGTACATTGCCAGCATGCGCTGCAAACCCTGGAAGATGCGCGCGCTGCATTGCAGGCCGGACGGGCGTCGGTGAGTGGGGCGTTGCGCGTGTCGGCTACCTCCGATTTCGGACGCACCGTGCTACGTCGATGGCTCGACGAATTCAACGAACGCCACCCGAACGTCACGCTGACGCTCGTCCTGTCCGACTCGCTGTCACATTTGCTGCAGGACGACATCGATCTCGCGATCCGCTTCGGCGTGCCGGCCGACAGTTCGATGGTCGCCAAGCGCATGGCCGACAATCGCCGTGCACTATGTGCGTCGCCCGACTACATTGCCGCGCACGGTATGCCGAACCATCCCGACGATTTGCGCGAACATCGGTTCATCGTACTTTCTTCGGCAGCGGGCGCGGCGAACAACTGGCGTTTCGCGCGCGATGGCGAGACAGCATTGTTCACGGCACCGCTCGACAGTTCACGTCAAACGAACGACGGTTCGCTTGCCCGCGAATGGGCGATAGAGGGTCGCGGCGTGGCCATGAAGTCGATCTGGGACATCGGCGCAGATCTGCAGGCCGGGCGGCTGAAGCTGCTCCTGCCGGAGTGGCGTTGCCCGGACGTGCCAGTGAACGCACTCTTTCAACGCACGCTTTATATGGCACCGCGCGTGCGCACATTGCTCGACTTCCTCGAAAAGCAGTTCTCCGAAGCTTCAGAAGCGTTGGCGCCGTTTCTGCGATAGCTCGCCTTTATCGGCGGCTATCGGTTTGACCTGTATCCGCGCAGATAACGTTGCAAACGTTCGCGACTATATCGCGGACTGGATCGCCGAGACCTACGTGGAGTCAGGTGCGGCAGGCGTCAGAACGTAAGGTATGTAGGCAATCGGTTGTTGCTTGTCGTTCGGGCCGACCGGCGTTTCATGTGGATGCTTGCGAGCTGTTCGGCGGGCAACGCGGTTTGAACCGAACGGATTGTCCGCCGCAGTCGCCGGCCAGTTCGAATCCGGCTTGGAGACGGTTTCAAAAAAGAGGCGTGGCTTCGGTTAACTCTTCCGGCAGGCTGTTAGCCTGAGCCTTCGTGACGGCTGGACGAGTGGTATGTGTCGCGTACGCGACAAGTGGACCGTCAAGCCGTGGGATGAAATGTCACCCCCATGCCGTCGTCCCGTCAGTTGACCCGCGCTGACTCTCGCGACATGCTGATCATGGTGATCGCTGTAGGGCGCACGCGTCGCGGGTGGGATCGCCGCAAGTGCGCCAGGAACGCAGATAAGGCTTGAGACGAGGTGGCACCCACATGTCGCCCGATGCCCGTGCCTGGCAATCGGGATACCGCCATCCGTCAACGAAGAATCGCCTTCCTCGATGACATTGGGTGAGGACACGACACGTGATCACCCTTGCGAGCGACATAGCGGCCGTCGAAGCGCATTGTCGTTGAGCCAGTTTCGACTTTGCCGCCGTGGCCAGCACCGTCACTCACACGGATAAGATTCTTCATTCAGCATCTTCCGGCTTAATAACTGGCTGAGGCGGAGCTATTCCAACGCCATTCGCCCTTAGCCGGTTTTTCCTCACCCATCCTATCGTTGGCTCGCCCTTCTTGGCGCCCAAATATATTACCCGAGTGAACCCATTGTAGTTGGAATATGCATCAACCTGCTCGCTCGGCAAAATATAGACTCCTTGCATTTTGCATGAATAATCCGGAGCAGAATAGAACTGGAGCCGCCCATGTCCGACTATCACCCTACCAGCTCTATCACCCGTTATAAAATCACCTTCCTGGGAGGTACTGGCGTTCAGTTTTTCACAGTCGACGGCCGAAAGCGCAAGAGGACAATGCCCAGCAAGAGCAAATATTGCCACACCAATCAAGGTCGATCTCTTGACAATCCAATTAACGGTCATATCAAGCTTCACTTTAGATCGCATAGGGTTAGGTTGTGCGGCTCGATTATCCTACCAATTAGCTTCTTGCTGTAAATTGAGTCTGTCGCGTAGTGACCATCAAGGCCTCTCGTAAATCCAAATGGAGCAAGAATGTGGCCTTGACTGCCTGTATGCGCGAGCTCATCATCCATCTCAACGCCATCGTCCGTCACCATCTGAATGCTCAAAATCAACCGTGCACAGGTCGACATTCAACACGGTTACTCAGGTCGCGGTTTCCACCTTCCCAATGACTTCTTCGGCCGGGCCGAGCCTCCGTGCACTGACTACAACGCTTCGAGAACAGTCGCGATCCCTTGTCCGCCACCGATACACTGCGTGGCAAGCGCGTAACGACCATTGACACGGCGCAGTAGCGTCGCCGCCTTGGCCGTGATCCGTGCGCCTGTTGCGCCGAGCGGATGGCCAAGCGCGATTGCTCCGCCGTCGATATTGGTTCGATCGGGATGGATGCCGAGCTCGCGCATGCATGCGATCGCTTGCGAGGCAAAGGCTTCGTTGATTTCGATCACATCCATGTCCTCGATGCGCAAGCCGGCACGCGCAAGTGCCTTGCGGGTCGCGTGTACCGGCCCCATCCCCATGATTTCGGGTTCAAGGCCCGCAATTGCAGTCGACCGTACGCGGGCGAGCATGTCGAGCCCATGCTGTCGCGCGAATGCTTCCGACGTGACGAGTACGGCAACGGCACCATCCGTCAAAGGCGAGGCGGTACCCGCCGTGACGGTACCGCCTTCCCCGAACGCAGGTTTCAGCGCAGCGAGCCCTTCGAGCGAAGTCTGCGGACGCAGACAAAGATCGCGATCGACCACGGTGCCGTCGGGCGTGATAACCGGCACGAGCTCATCGTCCAGACGACCTTCGGCTTGCGCACGCGAAGCCTTGCGCTGAGACTCGACGGCGAACGCGTCTTGTTGCTCACGCGAAATAGCCCAGCGTGCCGCCACGTTTTCGGCAGTGATGCCCATTGGCGTGTACGCCTGGGTCGGAACGTCTGCATCGGGATGTTCTCTCGACGCGAAACGCGGATTAGGAGACGCCGACAAGCCGCCTTGCGGCACCATCGTCATGCTTTCGACACCGGCCGCGATGAACGCTTCGCCGGCACCGATGGCTATCTGTCCGGCCGCCATGTGGATGGCATACATCGACGAGCCGCAAAAGCGATTGACCGTCGCGGCACCGATTTGAACGGGCAGTCCCGCGAGCAGCGATGCGATACGTGCGACGTTGTCGCCCTGAGCGCCCTCGGGATAGGCGCACCCCATCAGTACATCCTCGATCAGGTGCGGATCGATTCCGCTGCGTCGGACCAGTTCGGCAAGTGCGACGGCGGCGAGATCATCCGGCCGCGTTGCGTGAAAGGGTCCCTTGCGTGCAAATGCGAAAGGCGTGCGCACATAACCAGCGATGACGGTACGATTCATTTCACCATTCTCCAGATATAGCCGATCGATAACGGCGGGTCGTTGCGCGATCCGTCACACCTCGACCCGAGTCCAGATACGTTTGGGCACCATCGTGGCCGCGCATACCAGCGCTGAACCGATCGTCCCCGCCGCGACGAAGGCGGACAGCGTGCCCATGCCGCCCCCCAGTTGATTGACGGCCAGCCATCCACCACCGGCCGTAATGATCAAGCGAGCCGTTCCACCCAGGATTGTCCAGAAAGGACGGCCGATACCCTGGGCCGCAAACGAGAGGATGAAAGACACGCCGACCAGACCGTAGAGTGGCGCGATGGTCCTCAAATAGAGGCTCCCGAAGTGTGTCGTGGCCGTGTCATGCGTGAACAGGCCCAGCCAGACGGGGGGATGGATGGCGACGACCAATCCGATGATCTGCGTGAAACCGGCTCCCATCGCAATGCCAAGCCATGTAGCTCGTCTGGCCCGCGCGATGTCGCCGGCTCCCATGCATGTCCCGACGACGGTCAGCACGGCGGTACCTAGACCGAACAGCAGCGGTATCAAGACGTAGTCGAGTCGTGAAGCGATGCCGTAGCCGGCCAGCGCAGCCTGGCCAAAACGCCCGACCACCGCGGTCAGCAATACGACCATCAGATTCAGTTGCAGTGCGCCTATCGACGAGAGCGCACCAACCCGAAGAATGTCCGAAAAGAAACGCAGATTCAGCGGCGCGCGCGTCAGGACCAATCCGGCGCGCCCCCTGGCCATGTAGAACAGGAGCGCGACGGCGGCGATGCTGTAATAGAGGGAGACGGCAATACCCGCACCGGCAATGCCCAGGCCGGGTACGGGACCCATGCCGAAAATCAGCAAAGGCGAAAGCGGAATCAGCACCAGTGCACCGGCGAAGGTCGTGATCGCGGGAATCTTGACGTTCCCGCTACCTCGCAGGGCTGCGCACAGCAAGTTGACGATCCAGACCGGTATGGCGCCGGCGAATACGTAGTTCGAATAGGTCACCGCCGCGGCGAGTCCCGGCCCCCGGCCGCCGAGTGCGGCATACAACTCGGGACCGTAGCACCACGCCAATATCGTGAAAAGGCAGCCGAGTGCCACGGCCACGACAACCGCATGCAGGACGAGCGCATCGGCATCGCGCCGTTTGCCGCCGCCAATTGCTCGAGCCACGGCGGACGCAACGCCACCTCCAATGCCGCCGTTGGACATCATCGTCATCAACATCGAGATCGGGAAGACAAGCGACACGCCGACCAACGAATCGGTACCGAGAAAGCTCACGTACCACGTCTCCAGCACGCCGACGAATGTCTGGGCGATCAATACGGCCATGGTGGTCACCCCGAGCGACAGCAGCGTTCGAAACAGGGGGCCGCCCAGAATGCGAGCGCGACGTAGCGCGCCGGCATCGGGTTTGTTTGAAGTCTGATCCATATGCTTCGTCCCTATCCCCGGTCGGACAGGAACGACAGCAGCAGCTGATTGACCGCGTCAGGCGCTTCTTGCTGCGCGTAATGACCGATTCCGGCAATCAGGTGCTTCCCCTTCAGGTTGGGCACGTTACGTTCGAGCGTCTCGTATTCATCCTTCGCCATCTTCAGCACGCCATCCAGTTCACCGGCGATGAAGACCGTGGGCTGGAAGATGCGCGCGCCTTCCAGGAACGGCGTCAGCTCCCAGTTCCGATCGAAGTTCCGATACCAGTTGATGCCGCCCCGGAAACCCGACACCTTGAACTGAGCCGTGAAGTAGTCGAGTTCCTCCGTCGTCAGCCACGCGGGTTGCTCGTCGGGGAACACGAGACTGTCGACAAGACGACTGGCCTTGTCGAAACGGACGAAGCTGGAATGGCGGTGTTTTTCACTCGAGCGAGCCTGCCCCGAGGCCGAATACAGAATGCCCAGCAAAGCGCGGCGAACGTCGGCTTCGAGCTCGCGCTCGATCCGCCCCGGTTCCTGAAAATACTGTTGATAGAAATGCTGCTCCTGCGTGAGCAATTGAAAGCGGACGGCCGGCCGCAGTGTCTGGCGCGGCAGGTACGGCACGCTCAGCAAAGCCAGTTTGCGGAACATGTCGGGACGAAGCAGCGCGGCGGACGCTGCGACCATGGATCCCCAATCGTGCCCGACGAGAATCGCGTGTTCTTCCCCCAACGCATGAACTAGGCCGACCAGGTCCGCAACGAGATTCAGGACGTTGTATGCGTCGATTGCTTGCGGTGCATCGGTGTCGGCGTAGCCTCGCTGATCCATTGCGACAACCCTGTACCCGGCCCGCGCCAATGGCGCGATCTGATGGCGCCACGAAAACCACGATTCAGGCCACCCGTGACAGAGCAGGATCAGCGGCCCGGATCCCTGCTCCACATAGTGCATGCGAATGCCGTTGGTATGGACGTATCCATGTTTCCAGTCCTGTCCCACTTCCGCCCCCTTGGGTAAATAAGAGTATGGTCGACATCCAATTAGAGTATGAATACACTCTAAGTGTCAACGGGAAGTTTTACACGGAGCGCTCAGGCGCAAGATCGATATGAGAAAGTCGAGGGAAGAGGCAAGCGAGACCCGCAAGCGGATCGTGGAAACCGCCGCAAGGGAGTTTCGCGAGAAGGGGGTGGTTGGTGCGGGGATTGCCGACATCATGTCGGCTGCCGGCTTGACCCCAGGCGGGTTCTATCGGCACTTCGAGTCGAAGGACCATCTCGTGGCGGAAGCATGCGATGTCGCCAGCGCGACGCTGTACGGAACGCTCGAGTCGTTCGTGCAGGGGAAACCGCCTCGTGAGGCGCGCCGGGAGATTGCGGAGCGTTACCTGTCGGTCGCGCATCGCGACAATATGTCGATAGGCTGCCCGTTTGCGGCGCTGGGTGGAGATATGGCGAGAGCCGATTCGCGCACACGGCAAGTCGCGACGGACGGGTTTCTCCGTCTCGTGGGTCTCATCGAGGCACAGTTGGGCGGCACGGAAGCAAGCAAGCGTGGCAAGTCGCTGGCGGCCGCGTCAGCCATGATCGGTGCGCTGATGATGTCGCGCGTGGTGGATAACGAGGCGCTGTCGGAAGAAATACTCGAGGCTGCTCGGGACGCGCTGTGCAGATAACGCGGGAATGGCTTTCCTCGATGATTTGGCATCCTCGGTATTCTCGAATGATCCTGATGCTGCGTGAGCACACGCATCAAACGAAGCCAATCAAATCGGGGATTGCGGTTTAGTCGACATTGAAGCGCACCCATGCTCGACGAAGGCTTTGCCAACGGATCGAACGCGTAGCGCACCCGTCCCGGGGGAAACAGTTGCCTGTTGCCGGCGCCGATGACGACAGCAATTGCACCGGTGATGCGTAGCACCAGTGCAATTGCGCGATGCACGCCGGTCGTCAGTTCCCGACTTCCTTCAGCAGTGCCGCAGCGGCCAGTTTGCCGATGTTGTTGGACGCAAGCGGGCTATCGCCCGTGATCAGTTTCCGGTCCTGATGGCACCGGCCCGTCATGTCCTTGTTCAACACCTTGGCACCGAGTTTTTCGAGGCTTTCGGCGACGAGCCACGGCAGCGGGCCCGGCATGTACCCGATATCGAGATTCGGCCCCTTGTCGAGGGCATCCGGGAACACGCAAACCTCGTAGTCCTTGAACGGATAGTTTTGCGGATCCTCGTCGACGGCCGCCGACAGCAGGCACGCCGGGCCGTGACACAGCGTGATGATGTGCCGGTCGTTGTCGAGCGCCCACTTGAGGGTTCGCTTCACTTCCTTGCTGTGCGGAATCCCGGCGAGCACGCCGTGGCCGCCGGGAATGAACACCGCGATGTACGGCGAATCGGCGCCGAGATCCTTCTCGAGCACGTCGGACAATTTGAGCGGCGTCTTGAGTTTCGGCAGATATTTCCGGTACGTGGACTGCACGGCCTCGTCGTCGCCGGGCATGGCCCACAGCTCCAGCTTGGCGGGATTGCCCGAAAGCGTCGCGATATCGATTTCAAAGCCGGCCTGATCCATGTGATGCATCGGCAGCAGCATCTCGACCGGATGATTGCCGGTCGAGAACATCTTGCCGTTCGTCATCAGGACGTAGCGTTCGTCCGTGGCGATCATCAGGACCTTCCACTTGCCGCCCTTGTACGGGTTCGGGTAATGCGCGCCGTCGAAGTCGGTCTTTGAAGACGTGTATTGCGACAACGAATACGGCGACGGAAAGTACGCATTGTTCTCGGCCGGATCGGGCGAGGGGATCTTGTCCGTTTGCTGCGGCTCGGTGGTCATAACTGCTCCTTTCACTGGACTGGGTTCAGGAATCGGTCTGGCGTCGACGATTGGCCGTGCTCAGCCGACGGAGGCCTTCGAGTCTGCTCGGTAGGTCTCCTTTGCACTTCGAGGCGAAGACGGCGATTTCGCCAGGCCGCGCGAGCATGCCCGGAAATCTTACAACGCGGCCGGGATTAATTGCCCCCCCGATCAGGTGGGTTGCCGCCCGCGCGATCGATCGCGGCATGGCCGATCCGCCAGGACGGCTTGTCCCCCCAAACGTGGGGGTGTCCGGCGCATGCCGGTACGGTATCTTGACTGTCACCCTGGCCGACGCAAACCGGCGTTGGCGACGGCCTGCATGGCCGCCAGAAACCTTGAATCGGGCCACGTCGCCGCTCACGGAGACTCTCATGAACCCTTCGCATTCCGGCTCCCGGGATGAGCCATTGCCGTCCGCGTCCACGTATCCGCTGCTGGTCAAGCAATTGCTTCACACCCCGCTGGCGACGCGGCCGGAACAGGAAATCGTTTACGGCGACCAGGTGCGCCACGACTACTGGACCTTCCGCCATCGTCTCGGTCAACTCGCCAGCGGGTTGTCGTCGATCGGCGTCGGGGCCGGAGATACGGTCGCGGTGATGGACTGGGACAGCCATCGTTATCTCGAGTGCTATTTCGCGATTCCGATGATGGGGGCGGTGCTGATGACCGCCAACGTTCGGCTGTCTCCCGATCAGCTCCTGTACAGCCTCAATCATTCGGGGGCGCAGGTTGCACTGGTGCATCGCGACTTTCTGCCGATGCTCGCCGGCATTCGCGACCGGCTCGAAACGGTGAGACGGTTCGTGCTGATCGGCGACGGAGCCGAGATCGACCTTCCGGACGGGTTCGTCGACGAGTACGAGCATTGGGTCGGCGCCAGCCCGCCGGATTTCGTGTTCCCCGATTTCGACGAACAGACCCGCGCGACGACGTTCTACACGACCGGTACCACGGGGCTGCCGAAAGCCGTGGCGTTCACCCATCGCCAGCTCGTGCTGCACACGTTGGCCGGCATGGCGGCGCTGTCGAGCGCGCGCGATCGCGGCCGCATCCATCGTGACGACGTCTACATGCCGATCACGCCGATGTTCCACGTGCACGCGTGGGGCATTCCGTATATCGCGACCGCGCTCGGCCTCAAGCAGGTTTATCCGGGGCGCTATTCGCCGGACGGATTGCTCGCATTGATCGCGCGCGAATCGGTGACGTTCTTGCACTGCGTGCCGACGCTGCTTGCGATGATCCTCGACAGCCCGGCGCTGGCCGGGATCGACCTGTCGTCGTGGAAGGTGATCGTGGGCGGCTCGCCGCTGCCCGAGGGGCTGGCGCGGGCGGCACTCGCGCGCGGCATCGAGGTGTACACGGGTTACGGCATGTCCGAAACCTGCCCGCTGATGACGATCGCGCAGGTGGATCCGCCGCTCGGGGCAGGCTGCACGACGGACGACGACGATATCGCGCGCCGGACGAAGGCAGGCTTGCCGCTGCCGCTCGTCGACCTGCGCATTGTCGACGCCCAATTTCGCGACGTGCCGCACGACGGCCGGTCGGCGGGCGAAATCGTCGTGCGGATGCCGTGGGCGACGCAGGGTTATCTCGGCGACGGGGCGGCATCGGCCGCGCTGTGGGCCGGCGGATATCTTCATACGAACGACATCGGCGTGATCGACAAGGACGGTCGGCTGCAGATCACGGACCGGATCAAGGACGTGATCAAGACGGGCGGCGAATGGGTGTCGTCGCTCGAGCTCGAGGACATCCTGTCGCGCCATCCGGCCGTCCGGGAATCGGCCGTGATCGGCGTGAAGGACGCGCGGTGGGGCGAGCGTCCGCTCGCGCTCGTCGTGCTGGCTGACGAGCATGTGGGCCGCGTCGGGCCGGCGGAGTTGCAGGCGCATGTGAAGCAGGTGGCCGACCGCGGACTGATCTCGCGCTATGCGGTGCCGGAGCGCCTGCTGATCGTCGACGCGATCGAGAAGACGAGCGTCGGGAAGATCAACAAGCGCGCGCTGCGCGAGCGCTACGAGCCCGACTGAGTGCGGCGTGGCCGCCGGGCGCCGCTCGCAATTGCGGTGCGGCGCCGGGTCGGCACGACGGAATCCTCCGGAGGACGTCACCCGAGGGTCGTCTTGCCGAGATCCTCGAAGAGCCGGACGTTGTCCCAGTAGGCGGCGAGCCGCTCGATCCGGCCGTCGGTATCGAATTCGAACACGAACGCATGCCGGAGGGAGAACGTGCGTCCGCGGTTCTGGATGCCGGCGAATTCGCGCACCTGCGTGCCGCCGATCGTGACTTCGGCGGTGGCGTGACGGCCGGCGTCGTCCGCATGAATGGCGTCGACCTCGTTGTGCAGGTCCGGAAATGCGTCCAGCAGCGCCGCCCAGATGGCCTTGCCCTGCACGTCCGCCCGGCCGGTCACGCCGATCGGCACGTAGTCGAGGGTGGCATCCGGCGCGAACAGCGTGAGCATCCCTTCGATGTCGTGCCGGCGATACCGGTCAAAAAACGCGGCGACGGCGTCGCGACTGTTCATGGCGGCTCCTGGGGAAAGCGCAGCGTCGGTGGCGGCGCGGGTCACCCGCGATGCCGAGTTGCCAGAATGAAACGACATTGTCGTGCGAGGTACCCCCCGAATGGGGGGCTGAACATCGTGCGCCCGTTCAAGAACAATGCGGGTCCTTTGGAGCCGACCGCGACGCGGCGCCGCGAGCGGGCGAAGCGGTACGGACATCACCTACTTTTGACGGCCGGCGCCGACTCGCTATGCTGTTGCGGAGCGCCGCGGGCCGTGGCCGGGCATCCGGCCGGGCGGCCGGCGGTGCTTTTTCTGGGCCGGCGGATACGCGCAGTGCGCGAGGAGAACGTGAACAGCATGACGCCGAGGGACAACAGACGATCAACCAGCCCGGCGGACGCCGACACGATCGAAGTGCTCGTGCGCACCAAGCTCGCGCCGCCGTCGGCCAGCGGGATCGTGTCGCGCATCACGCGGCTCGGGCGGCTGCGCCGCGGCCTCGATCGCCGTTTGACGCTCGTCTGCGCACCTGCCGGGTACGGCAAGACGACGCTGCTGGCGGAATGGCGCAACACGCTGGTCGAATCGGGCAGGAAGGTCGCGTGGGTGAGCCTCGACCAGGACGACGACAACGCGTCGATCTTTTCGTCCTACGTCGTCGCGGCAATCGTCGACGCGACGGGCGGGGTCGGCGCGCATGCCCGGCAGATGCTGCGCGACCGCGCACTGATTCCGCTGAAGGTCGTGTTCGACGAACTGCTCAACGAGCTGGAAAGTTCGGGTGTCGAACTGTTCCTGATGCTCGACGACTTCGATCGCCTCGTGTCGCCGGTCATCCACGACGCGATGTTCGGTCTGCTGCGCTACGCGCCGTCGAACCTTCACGTCGTGCTGTCGTGCCGTTCGGCACCGGCGCTGCCGCTCAGCTACTTCGATTCGCGCGACCAGCTCGTGAGAATCGACGAGAACGACTTGCGTTTCGACGATGCCGAAACGCGCTCGTTCTTCGAGCTGATCGCCGGCAAGCCGCTCAACGCGGCAAACGTGGAGCGCCTGCGCGCGGCCACCGAGGGCTGGGTGTCGGGCCTGCAACTCGCGGCGCTTGCATTGAACGACGACAACGATGCGGCGCGCGTGGCCGAACAGGTCAGCCATGCCCGGGCCGGCATCGCCGCGTACCTGAACGAGAACGTGATGACGCAGGTGCCGGACGCGATCCGGCGCTTCCTGCTGCACACGGCCGTGCTGGACCGGATGACGCCGGCGCTGTGCGATGCGCTGACCGGCCGGGACGATGCGCTCGGCTGCCTCGAATGGCTGGTCGGGCATAACCTCTTCATCCGGTCGATCGACGGCGACCGCCAGCGTTATCGCTATCACGCGTTGTTTCTGCAGTACCTGCGCGAGGAACTGGCGCTGCGCGAGCCCGATGCGGTGGCGACGCTCAATCGCCGTGCGAGCGAGTGGTATGCGGCGGAGCGGCAGTGGCCGGACGCCGTCCGGCACGCGCTGGCAGCGGGCGATTTCGACGCAGCCGCCGCCTGGGTCGAGGCATGCGCGATGAAGCTGATCGCGTCGAGCGACGTGCGCACCGTGCTCGACTGGGTGTCGCGCCTGCCCGGGCAGGCGCTGGCAGGCCGGTTGCGGCTGCGGATCGCGCATGCATGGGCGCTGGCACTGGCGATGCAGATCATCGACGCGCGGCACGCACTCGATGCGCTCGAAGCCGACATCGACGCGGGGCGGCTCGACACCGATGCCGTCACGGCGACCGAGTTGCTGGCCGTCCGCTCGCTGATCGTCGCGCTGTCGGATCGCAGCATCGAGGCGCTGCACCTGGGCGAGCGCGTACTCGCGGCCGGCCCGCCGTCCGGTTCGTGGGTCGAGCAGATCGGGCAGACCGCGCTGAGTTTCGGGCTCGGGTACGCGGGCCGCCTCGACGACGCGCTGGACCTCCGGGCGCGGGCCGAGCGCGCGGCGTCCGGCCACGAACCGCTGTTTGCGAACGTGTATCGCCAGAACATGTCCGGCCTCGCGGAGTTCGTCGCCGGCCGCTTGCACGACGCGTCGAAGACGTTCGAAACGGCGTTGCGTGCCGCGGAGCGGGCGGCGGGGCGCCTGTCGGCGGCGACGGCGCTGTCGTCCGGTTACCTGTCGGCCATTTACTACGAATGGAACGACTGGCAAAAGGTGCGCGACGCGCAGGCCGACCGCTTCGACATCGCGATGCAGGCGTGTTCGCTGGGGCCGCTGCTCAGGTTCGTGCAGACCGCCGCATTGCTGCAGTTCCAGGCCGGGCACGAAGCGCGCGCGCACGAACTGCTCGACGAGGCCGATCACATCGCATGCAGCCGGCAATGGCTGCGGCTGCGCGTTGCATGCATGGCGACCGGCGTCCGGCTTCACCTCCATGCCGGGAAGCCGACGCAGGCGCATCGCGTCGGGCGGGCGCTCGCGTCGCTGGTGTCGGAGGCGCCGCCGGAAGAAACGTCGAGCCAGGTCGAGACATGGCAGATGGCGCAATCCGCACGTGCACGCCTGCTGCTTGCCGATGCGCGCGCGGACGAGGCTGCGCAGGTCATGGCGACCGTGCACGAGTTGCTCGCCGCCCGCGGGTTCGACTGGCTGGTGGCGCAGGCGGCCGTGTTGCGCGCGCTCGCGTGCGAACAGGCGGGCGACGAGGAGACGGCGCTCGCGATGCTCGCCCGCGCGCTCGAATACGGTCAGGGCAACGGGCTCGTGCGGACCTTCGTCGACGAAGGTCCGCCGGTCGAGCGCATGTTGGCGCGCGTGCAGAACCGGCTCGACCGGTTTCCGGCGCTCGGGGCGTGGTATCCGCGCGAACTGATGCGCGCGTTCGACGCGCAGCGCGCCGCGGGCGCAACACCGGCCGGGCGGCCCGGCGTGGCCGGCAACCTGAGCGCTCGGGAAGTCGAGATCCTCGACTACGTTGCGCGCGGGCTCTCGAACAAGGAAATCGCCCGTGCGCTGCGCGTCGCGCCGGAGACGATCAAGTGGCATCTGAAGAACATCTTCGAAAAACTCAACGTCACGTCGCGCATCCAGGCCGTGCGCAGCGGGTTGGCGCTCGAAGCGTCCCGCACGCGCCCAGGCGGCGAATGAACGGCTTGCGCCCGCAGGCGATATAGCCACCGATCCGGACATCGACCGTCGACCCATAGGTGTACGGACTGTTCGTTCGTCACGAAGAGCACGCCACGCTCGAGCGGATGAGGTTACGTCGTCATATCGGCTCGCGACCGGTGCGTCTGCGCGATCAGCGCGTTGACGCAAACGCCAAGCATTCCACATGATCGACCGACACTTCAGCCCCCCGACCGGGGGGCTGAAGTGTCGGCGCGGAATGCCGGACAATCGGTGACACCGAACGCATCGCCGCACTTCGCTGGCGTGTCGCGTGGATGCAGCACTGGATGATGGGTCGAAATGGACATCCTTGAGAACATGCGGACGTTTGTGCGCGTCGTGCAGGCCGGCAGCTTTACGGCAGTGGCGAAACAGACCGATGTGGCGATTGCACAGGTATCGCGGGCGGTATCCGGCCTCGAGGAATATGCACAGACCCGCTTGTTGAATCGAACGACCCGGAGGATTTCGCTGACCGACAGCGGGCGGCGTTATTTCGAGCGCCTGCTGGCCATCCTCGGCGATGTCGACCAGGCGAATGCCGAGGCGAGAAACGCACTCGTCCGGCCATACGGGCGGTTGCGCGTGCACACGATGCCGGGCCTGGGGCAAAGCCATGTCACCGAGGCCGTCGTCACCTATCAGGCGGCTTTTCCCGAGGTGGCCGTCGACATCACCTATTCGCAGAGGATGCCGAACCTGGTGGAAGACGGCTACGACATTTCGGTGGTCGCGGCGTCGAGTCTTCCCGATTCGGGATACATCGCGCATACCTACGGAAGGTGCTACAGCGTGCTGGTCGCGTCGCAGGACTATCTCGACCGGCATGGCACCCCGTCGAAGCCGGCCGATCTTGCCGACCATACGTGCTTGCGCCTCGACACGCCGGCCGACTCGAACGATGAATGGTTGCTTCATGGCACGCGCGGCGAGGTGGAATCACATTCCGTTCTCTCGGCCCCGTTCCAGGCGAATGCACCGGAAGCGCTGGCGATCGCGTTGCGTGCCGGCATGGGCATCGGGTCGTTGGCGATTTACTCCGTCATTGACGATCTGCGGAGCGGGAAACTCGTCAGGGTGTTGCCGGGTTACCGCCTGACGATGCTCGACGTTTACGCGATGTACGTATCCCGGCAGTTCATGGACGCGAAGATACGGACATTTCTCGAGCATCTGCGCATGACGCTTTCGCCGGCGCTGGAAGCCGACGAAGGCGCATTGAATGCGATTGCCGCATAAGGCCTGCGCACTGCAACCGGCAGTGGCCGGCGCGACGCAGGCGCAATACCGGGCCCGATTCGAGTACCCACCCACCCGTAGTTTCCCGTTCGTTCAAATTGAGGAGAGCATGATGAAGTCACGCCTTATGATCGTTGTCGCCGGCTTTGTCGCATTGACGTCCGTCACGTCCTACGCGCAATCCGGCACCCCCGACACGCAAACGGCCACGCAGACGGCTGCCCCGTCGCGATCGGCCAAGAAGGCCGAGCGCCTGGAAAACCGTGCATTTGCGAAGAAGGTCCGTCAGGTGATCGTGAAAGCGCACGGGATCGGCAATGCACAGGTCACCGTCTTTGCCAAGGCAAAGACGGGTGAAGTGACGCTGGCGGGATTGATTACCGACGAGTCGCAGGACAAGGCCGCGGTGGAAGCGGCTCGCCAGGTGCCGGGCGTCACGTCGGTGACCAGCAAGCTTCAGTTGCGCATGGAAGGCGGGCAGTGATGCGGCGTATGCCGCATTGCTGAGCGATACAGGATCCTCCGGATGTTCGCATCCGGAGGGTCTTCGCCATGCAGGGCGCTGCATTCGACCCGCGGCGTGCATGCCGAAGTCTCGCCCGACGAGCCGGTCGCCTACTGCAAGGAGCGGATGGCGGCGTACAAGTATCCGCGCATCGTCGAGATCATCGACGAACTGCCGAAGACCATGACGGGGAAGATCCTGCGGCGCGAGCTGCGCGGGTGAGCGCGCGGCCGGCGAGGCACCGCGTCACGGGCGGCTCGCCGTGTCCGCGCGAACGGGATCGAATACGTCGCCCGGTTGCCGACGCAGCCAGCCATTCGCGGGATCGGCATCGGCATTCGCGTGCCAGTAGAGATAGGTATCGATCGACGCGTCGCACGGGCATTCGAGCATCCGGTTGCCGCACATCTCGTTGAGCAGCCGCGCGTACCGCTCCGGCATGGTCAGCAGCAGGTCGGTCTGGTTGACGACGCGGCACGCGGCGTTCGGCGCCGAGCCTGACGAGCGCGGCATCCTCGACGCCGCCGCCGCGCTGCCGGCCCGTCACGAGCACGTGCTCTTCGGCGAGATAGGCGTCGAGGTCGAGGCGCTGTCCGACGCGCGGGTGATCGCGCCGGCACAGCACGACGTACCGGTCGGTCGACAGCCGGGTACTGCGGACGGATTGCGGGTGCGGCAGCAGCACGTCGATCACGGCATCGAGCGAGCCCGTGAGCAGGTCGGTCTCTATCGCGCGCCGGTCGTGTTGCCCCGCGGCGATATCGATCGACGGTGCGTGCTGTGCGACGTATTGCGCGATGACCGGCAATACCACCGGTTCCTGCGCGTTGAGGATGCCGATTGTGAAACGCCTCGAACCGGCTGGCTTCATGCAGCGTGCATTCGAGTGTACGCAGGCCGTTGCGCACGCGCGCAATGATCGCTCTCGTGAACGGGGTGGGCATCATGGCATTGCCGTGGCGCTCGAACAGCGGGTCGCCGAGCAACTCGCGCATCCGGTTCAGCGCATGACTGACCGCCGACTGACTGAGGCTGAGCTGCTGCGCCGCGCGCGTGATGCTCTGCTGGGCGTAGATGCGTTCGAGTACCACCAGCAGGTTCAGGTCGGTACGGAAAAGGTTCATGACGTCGCGAATGAAAGGAGGGCGCGGCAGCGGCGGCGATTCGTGAGAAATACCGCGCGAAGACACGTTTTTTCCACCCCCCGGACGGGGGGCGGTTCGCCTCGCGCCGCTCGCCCCGGTATTCCATGCGTGCGCGAGCCCCGAGTGACGGTCGTCGACGGGAACAGTCGGTGTTTCCCCGGGGGACACGTGAGCGCGCCGACGCCCCCCACCTGTGGGGGCTGCTATTCGCCGATGGCGGAAATAAGCTCGGTCGTCCTGGCGATCGCGCAGCAAAGGCCGACCGGGCAAGGAAGCGAACCCTATCTTACGGATGACGAATCGACTGGCGAGATGACGGATACACGAGCGATCCCGATTCTCAAAACTGGCGATGGAGGAGACATATGACGTTGAATGCAAGTGCAGTTTCACGTATCCGGGAGCACGCGAAGTTTCGTGAGCTGGTCGACGAACGCGCACGCCTGGGCCGGGTGTCGATGGTCATCGTGCTGGGCGCGTATTTCGGCTTGATTGCGCTGGTCGCGTTGCGGCCCGACCTGTTGCGCAGCGCCGCGTGGGCTGGCAGTGTCACGACCGTCGGCGTGATCTTCGCGATCGCCGTGATCGTTGCGGGATGGGGGCTGACGTGGCTGTATGTCCGCGTCGCGAATGACCGGTTCGAACGTCTGACCAGCGAATTGCTGGGCGAGGTGGGGCAATGAAACCGATCGCACGCGTTTCGACCGCGGCATGCGCGCTTGCCGCCGCGCCGGGCGGCCTTGCGTGGGCCGGCCCCGCCGTGGAGGCGGGGCAGCGTCAGCCGCTCAATCCGGCCGCCATCGCGATGTTCATGGTGTTCGTCTGCATGACGCTGGGCATCACGTACTGGGCGGCGCGCCGTACCAGGACGGTCAACGACTTCCTCACCGCCGGCGGCGGAATCAGCGGGCTTCAGAACGGCCTTGCGGTCGCCGGTGACTACATGTCCGCCGCGACGTTGCTCGGCGTCGTGAGTCTCGTCTACGCGAAGGGCTACGATGGCCTGCTTTATGTCGTCGGCTTCTTCGTCGGATGGCCGGTGATGCTGTTCCTCATGGCCGAACGACTGCGCAATCTCGGCCGGTTCACGTTCGTCGACATCATCGCCTACCGGCTCGATCCGGTCAGCACGCGCTGGATGGGCGTGGTCAGTTCGTTGACGGTCGTGTTCTTCTATCTCATCGTCCAGATGGTCGGCGCGGGGGAACTCGTTCAGCTGCTGTTCGGCATCGACTACAACTATGCGGTCGTCGGCGTCGGGTGTCTCATGATCGTCTACGTGACGTTCGGCGGGATGATCGCGACGACGTGGGTTCAGATCATCAAGGCCGTCCTGCTGATGTTCGGCGGCACGTTGCTGACGCTGTTGGCGCTCGGTCACTTCGGTTTCAGCTTCGAACGGCTTGCGCGGTCGGCGATCTCGGTACACCACGCGGGGAACGCGCTGATGGAGCCGGGCCGCCTGTTCTCGGACCCCGTCTCGGCCGTCTCGATGTCGCTCGCAACGGTGTTCGGGCTCTCCGGACTGCCGCACGTGCTGATGCGCTTCTTTACCGTTCCGAATGCACGGGAAGCCAGGAAGAGCGTATTCGTGGCGAGCACGTGCATCGGCTTCATGTTCATTGCGATGTTCGTCATCGGTCTCGCGAGCGTCGTGATCGTCGGCACCGATCCGCAGTTCTTCGAGGGCGGACGCGTGGGCGGCGTGCTGCGCGGCGGGAGCAACATGGTGGCGATGCATCTCGCCGACGCGACGGGCGGCAGCCTGTTCCTCGGTTTCCTCGCGGCGGTGACGTTCGCCACCATCCTGGCCGTGGTGTCGGGCCTGGTGCTGGCGGGTGCGTCGGCCGTATCGCACGACCTCTATGCGGGCGTGTTGCGCAAGGGCCGAGCGAGCGGGGCCGATGAAATCCGCGTCACGCGGTGGACGACGCTGGCGATCGGCGCCGTGGCCGTCGTGCTCGGCCTCCTGTTCAAAGGGCAGAACCTCGCCTTTCTCGTGGCACTGGCGTTCAACGTTGCCGCTTCGGCGAATTTTCCGCCGCTCGTGCTTTCGATGTACTGGAAGGGGCTGACGAGCCGCGGGGCCGTCTGCGGCGGCGTCGTCGGTCTCGTATCGTCGGTCTCGCTGGTCATTCTGTCGCCGGCGGTGTGGAAGTCGGTGCTCGGGCATCCGGCTGCCGTGTTCCCGTACGATCATCCGGCGCTGTTTACGATGCCGCTGGCGTTCCTGGCGAGCTACGTGATGTCGACACTCGATCGCAGTTCGAAGGCCGACGCGGAGCGGCATGCGTTCGACGCCCAGTTCGTGCGCGCGCAGACCGGGCTCGGTGCGGAACGGGCCGTCGAGCATTGACGCGGAACGAACCGCGTCGCCCGCTGCGCGCCGGTGAACGAGCCGGTGTGCGCGGCCGGGTGCCGACGCGTGGTCAGTGGATGCGGAAAGCGGAGAGCGGCGAGTCGGGTGCCGCGAGTGCGCTGTGAATGAAATGCAGGCTGCCGAGCACCGTCTGAAGGCGGGGCGCGGACGGGCTTGCCGCATCGGCGGTCTGCATCGTCCGTTGCAGCGTGGCGATTGCAACCTGTACCGCGTGCGCGGCAGCAGCGCCGGCCTTCGGTGTCGGCGCCTCGAACAGCAGCCGGATCGCGCGGCACGCGGATGCGCAATCGTCGAGCCAGGCCGGTGCGGCGTCCGGCGCGGCTCGTGCCGCCTCGATGGCCGTTGCGTCGCGCAGGTCCGCGACGGCCGAGCCGATCTCGAGGACGGACAGAAACCATTCGACGGACTCGCCGTTTGCCGCCGGGTCGTCACGCGATATCGACCGGACCTGATACATGAGGTCGCGCGTGCGGCTTTCGAAGCGCGTGCGCAGCGTTGCGACCGAATCGGTGCATACGAACACGACCTGCCTGCGCAGGTCGGCCAGCAGATGCCGGCGCAACCCGCGCATCGTCGGCGGCAGGAACAGCTCGAACGCGACGGACGCCATCAGCATGGACAGGACCAGCGCGATCGCGTCGTTCATGAAGGACGTCGGATCGTAGGCGACGACATTGTCGGGGCCGGTCAGAAAGCAGAAATAGATGCAGTAGCCGATGCCGTACCCGGCCAGCGACGCGCGCGTCGTCATCCAGCATCCCAATGCGAGCGGCGCGGCGAGTACCACGCAGAGCAGCGGGAAGCCGTCGATGACCGGATAGACGACGAACATGACGATCAGCCCGACGACGGACGCGAACGCGGTGCCGATCGCCATCTGGAACGCCGTGCGAGACGGGTGCGCGGAGGACGCGACCAGCGCGCAGATGGCACCGCCGTTCAGCACGAGCAGGGCGCCCGACGGCCACGCGGTCGCGATCCAGAACGCGCTGAGCACGAGCGTCAGCAGCATCGCGCGGACGCCGGCGACTGCCGCGATGAGCGGATTGGTGCGCGGCTCGTAGGGCGTCACCCACTGTTCGCGCTCGTGCGCGGTGGCGTTCAGCGACAGATAGGTGCTCGCATAGGCGACATAGCTGCCCAGGAACCGGTCGAGCAGGTCGACCGCCGTATCGAAATCGAGCGCGGTCGCGCCGCTGCCGAGCCGGTCTCGCGCCGACTGCGCGCGGCCGGGCAGCGCCGTGCGGCAGTGCTCGAGCGTGGCGGCCAGCGACGCGGCGAATGCGTCGATATCGTCGGCGTGCGTCGCGTCCTGCCGTATGAGTCGGAGCGGCTCTGCGATAGCGGCCATCAGTGCGTCGATCTCCGTCAGCACCTCATCGGTTCGCGCGACACGCAGCCGGGCGATCAGCTGACTCAATGCGTGCAACCGCGTCGACGCCGCCATGCGCTCCGCATTGAGCCGCGTCAGGCGGCCGTTTCGCAAGCGCGTGTCGGGGCCTTCGAACACCGCTGCGCTGCGCGCGGCTTCCGCGCTCACGGTCTCGTCGACGATGCGCACGCTCAGCGCCTCGAGAAACGACCGGTCGATCCGGCCGGACAGAATCGACAGCACGTCGTCCGCGAACGCGGTGAACCGCGTGCGGTTCACGCGGCTGATCTGTTCGCTGACATGCTGCGGAAAGACGAGCGCGCTGACTGCACCCGAACTCAGGATGCCGATCGTCACCTCCGTCACACGCGTCATCGCAGAAAGAAAGGCCGCGTCCGGATGCTGCCATGACGGGATGCCGATGAGCGCGGCCGTGTAGCCGGCGAGCACGAATCCATAGGTCCGGAAGTTGCGGTTCCGCGCGGCACCTGCCGTGCACATGCCGATCCAGAGCGCAGTGGCGCCGAGGAAGAGTTCGGGCACCTGACCGAACAGGCCGATCAGCACCAGCATGGCCAGCAGGCCCACGATCGTGCCGCAGATCCGGTACAGGCTTTTGGCGAGCACCATGCCGCTTTGCGGCTGCATCAGCACGAAGACCGTCGTCATCGCCGTGCGCGGCATCGGGAGTTCGAGCTTCATCGCCACGCCGAGCGCCAGCAGCGCGGCGAGCAGGGTCTTGAAGATGTACAGCCAGGTGACGCCGCTCGTGCCGGCCCAATGACGGGCCGCATCGGCGATGCCTGTTTGGGTATCCGAAATAGATGACGTGAATCTGGAGAGCGGCGAAGACATGATGGATGTGGTGCGCGATGCAGGCGTGCGACGACAGGACGACCGTGATTGTATTTTCCGGAGGTGCGTTCGAGTATTGCGCGTGGTGTTAAACGCTTTTTCGGGATCAGGATCGATGTGATCGCGCGACGGCCGTGTTCCCGCGCGTGTCGTTCGTGTGCAAGCCGGCGGCGAACCGGATGTTCGCCGCCGGTGCGGGGGGCGCTCCGCGGGTCAGGCGCGCGTCAGCAGTTTCAACAGCGCGTGGGCGGCCGGTTCGGACGACGCCGGATTCTGGCCGGTGATCAACAGGCCGTCGACGACCACGTACGGTTGCCAGTCATCGGTTTTCGAATAACGGCCACCCTTCGACTTGAGTTCGTCCTCGACGAGAAACGGCACGACGTTCGTCAACCCGACGGCATCCTCTTCCGAATTCGAGAAGCCGGTGACGTTCCTGCCGGCGACGAGCGGCTTGCCGTCCGGCCCCTTCGCATGGCGCAGCACACCCGGTGCGTGGCAGACGGTTGCGACCGGCTTGCCCAGGGCGATGGCCTGCTCGATCAGCGAGATCGATCCTGCGTCTTCGGCGAGATCCCAGAGGGGGCCGTGGCCGCCCGGATAGAACACCGCGTCGAACGCGTCGACTGCGACCTCCGACAGTTTTTGCGTGGCCGCGAGCGCGGCGCGCGCGTCACGATCGGCTTCGAAGCGGCGCGTGGCGTCGGTCTGGAACGCGGGGTCCGCGCTTTTCGGATCGAGCGGCGGCTGGCCGCCGGCCGGCGACGCCAGCGTGATGTCGGCGCCCGCGTCTTTCAGCGTGTAGTAGGGGGCCGCGAATTCCTCGAGCCAGAAGCCGGTTTTCTCGCCGGTTGAACCGAGGGTGTCGTGGGAAGTCAGGACGAACAGAAGTTTCATGATGTCTGGGGATGGAGATGAATGATGGATGCGCGAATTCGCTTCATGCAGCGACTTCGGCGACGCGTACGACCACCTTGCCGAAGTTCTTTCCTGCCAGCAGGCCGATGAGCGCTTCCGGCGCACGTTCCAGGCCGTCGGTGACGTCTTCGCGCGGCGTGATCTCGCCGGCCTCGACCCAACGGCCCATTTCGGCCAGGAACGCCTGATAGCCGGTCGCATAGTGGTCGAGGATGATGAAGCCCTCCATGCGGATCCGTTTCTTCAGGAGCGTGTCGGTCAGGCGCGGCAGCCGATCGGGGCCCGGCGCCGGTTCGCTGTCGTTGTATTGCGAGATCAGGCCGCAGAGCGGCACGCGTGCGCCGACGTTGAGGAGCGGCAGCACGGCGTCGAAAATCGCACCGCCGACGTTCTCGAAGTAGATGTCGATGCCGTCGGGGCAGGCTTGCGCGAGCTGCCGTGCAAGATCGGGGGCCCGCCGGTCGATGCACACGTCGAAGCCGAGCGTCTCGGTGACGTACCGGCATTTCTCCGCGTCTCCCGCAATGCCGACGACGCGGCAGCCCTTGAGCTTCGCGATCTGGCCGACGACGGCGCCCACCGCGCCGCTCGCCGCCGCGACCACGACCGTTTCGCCCGGCTTCGGTTGCCCGATCTTCAGCAGGCCCGTATAGGCGGTGAAGCCCGGCATGCCAAGCACGCCTAGCGCATGGGACGGGCGCTCGAGGTCCGTGCCGAGCGGCATGAGGTCGGTGCCGTCGGAGAGCGCGTAGTCCTGCCAGCCGCTGTCGCCCAGCACCAGCTCGCCCACCGCGAATGCGGGATGCTTCGACGCGACGACGCGGCTGACGGTGCCGCCCACCATCGTGTCGCCGAGCGCAACCGGCGGCGCGTAGGACGGCGCGTCGCTCATGCGCCACCGCATGTAGGGATCGAGCGACAGGTAAAGCGTCTGCAGGAGGACTTCGCCGTCGGCGGGCGTCGGCACCGCCGTGGTTTCGAGCCGGAAGTCGTGCGCTGCCGGCGCACCGACGGGGCGGCTGGCCAGGACGACCCGGCGATTGACGGATGGGGAATGCGGCATGGGTGACCTCTGTGTAACGGTTTCGCCGCCGGGATCGTGTCGGCGGCGGCGGGTTGTTCGCGTGACGGTCGGGATGCGCGGGACGACGTGCCACGACGGCACGACGCACGAACAAAGTAGACCAGTCGTCTATAGCGTGGACGCTTGCGGGCAACGTCACAGGGCATGACCTGCGGGGGTGCGCCGGGTTGCGCCATGCATCGCATGAATGCGAGGGCCGACATGGCGGTCGAACCGTGACGCGGATCATACGACTGAGTAGACCAGTCGTCTAGCGAGGGCGCGGCGCGATTTCGCGCTTTCCGATCGGTCCCGTTTGCGGTTGACGCGGCGCGCATGGTCACGGCGAACGGGGTATCCGCGCCCCGCAAGGGCCGTGTCATAAGGCGTTCGCCGGAGTCGGGCGTCGCTGCGACTGACGGCATGCGGCCGCTTTCGACCCGTGTCGTCGATGCGGTCCGCCTCCCCATTCGGGGGGGGGGGCGTTGGCTGCGGGAAACGCCGTAACGTAGTCGGCAAGATCGCCGTCCGGGCGGGTCGTCCGGCCGGGCGCGCAATCATCGTGAACCGAGCGGGAGGATGCATGACCAGAACGGTGTTGATAACCGGTGCGGGGTCCGGATTCGGGCGAGGGGTCGCGTTCGCACTGGCGGAGCGGGGGCATCGCGTCATCGCGTGCGGCCAGATCTGGCCGCAGGTCTGGGCACTGCGTCAGGAGGCCAAGGCGCGCGGCGTGGACATGCAGGTCATCAAGTTCGATGTGACGAACGAAATCGATCGTGCGCACGCATTGACGCACGAGATCGATGTCCTGCTGAACAACGCGGCCATCATGGAGTCCGGCCCGCTCGTGGAGGTCCCGATCTCCGTGTTTCGTTCGGTCTTCGAAACGAATGTCTTTGCGGCGCTGGAGGTCGCGCAGGGATTCGCGCGCAGGATGGTCGCGCGCGGGCATGGCCGGATCGTCTGGATGTCGTCGGTCGCGGGATTGATCAAGGTGCCGTTCGACGGTGCTTACGCCGCGTCGAAGCATGCCGTCGAAGGCATCTGCTCCGCGATGGCGGAAGAACTGCAGCCTTACGGCGTCGAAGTCGTCACGATCAATCCGGGTGCCTATCGCACCGGCTTCAACGATACCGGCATGGAAAGCATGGATCAGTGGTGGGATCAAGGCGAGCGCGTCGTCGCCCATTGGCCGACGCGCGAACTGAATCGGCAACACGATCCCGCGGAAATGATCGACGCCATCGTCACGGTGATCGAGGCGGAGGCGCCGCCATATCGCACGGTCAGGCCCGAATCTGCCGAGCAGCTCGTGCGCGACGAACAGGCCGCCGCATGGCAGCGGGTCGTCGGCGACAAACGGTGACCGGCTCGAACGAACGCCCGTCGGTCGGCGAGTTCGGCATGCGTGGCTGCGGGTTGCCGCCGGCCTCGGGTGCCGGTGCTTCCAGAGGTTTTTTTCACCCCCCCGTACTGGGGGTAGAGCGGTCGGCAGGACAACGCTATCGTTGGCTCATCGTCGCGACGGGTCGAAACGATGCAGGCCGGCCGGTTCGTTTCGAGCGGGTGCGGTGACGTCGTCCGGTTCCGGAGCGAGACTGCGCAGCATGAAATGGCTCGATCGTTCCGCACCGACCTCATCTGCCGATCCGACTGCGGCTGAAAAACTGCCAGGACGTCGTGCTGAACCGCGCATGAACCCGTCGACGATTGCGGCGCGTTCGCCTGTCCACGCGAGCCGGCAGCAGGGCAGCACGCATGCACGCGCCGCCCACCCGGAATGTCCGGCCCGGGATCGATGCCGGCATCGTGTCAATTGCACTGCGCGACGGTTCGCGTTGCGCGGAGAAACCCGCCATGATTTTTGAAATTGCCCAGATCGAGATCCAGGAAAACCGAGAGCTGGAATTCGAGCGCGCGGTCGCCGAGGCGAAGCCGCTCATCGAACGCGCCCCCGGTTGCCATGGCTTGCGCCTGTATCGCGGTATCGAGCAACCGTCGCGCTACCGCCTGATGGTGCAATGGGAAAGCGTCGCGCTGCACGACGCCTTTCGCCAGACAGCCGATTTTCAGCGTTGGCGCGAGCTGGCCGGCCCCTTCTTCGTGGGCCCGCCGTCGGTCGAGCACGTGAGCGAAGTCCGAATCGCCGGTGCATGAGGCGCGGCACGCCGCCGCATCCGTGCGGCGTGCCCGGCCGGCGCCCTGGGTTCTTGCAAGGAGAGAGGGGCGGTGAGGTTCTCCACGATCAGCACGCAGATTCAACTGGCGAGACGGCCGAACGGCCAGCCGGTCCCGGACGATTTCCTGACGGTCGAGGTGCCGCTTCCGGCGTTGGCGGACGGCGAGATTCGCGTACGCAACGAATACGTTTCGGTCGATCCGTACATGCGCGGCCGGATGGACGACCGGCCGTCGTATGTCGAACCGTTCAAGCTGCATGAAACGATGACGGGCGCCGCGGTCGGCCGTGTGACCGACAGCGCGTCGAGCACGTTCGCACCCGGTGATCTCGTGCTGCACCGCTACGGCTGGCGCGACATCGCGCAGGGCGCCGCAGTCGAATTCACCCGCGTCGCGGACTTGCCCGACCTGCCGAGCAGCGTTCACCTCGGCGTCATGGGCGCAACGGGCATGACGGCCTACGTCGGGCTGCTCGTGGTGGCACGCATGCGCAAGGATGAAGTCGTATTCGTGTCCGCCGCGGCAGGCGCGGTCGGCTCGCTCGCGGGGCAGATCGCGCGGCTGAAAGGCGCCGCGCACGTGATCGGCTCGGCAGGGAGCGACGAGAAAGTTGCCGTGATGCGCGAACGCTACGGATACGATGCGGCGTTCAACTACCGGCGCGCGCCGGTGCTCGAGCAGCTGGCGGCCGCGGCACCGGCAGGTATCGACGTCTATTTCGACAACGTCGGCGGCGATCATCTCGAGGCGGCCTTGTCGGCCTTCAATTACGGCGGGCGGGCGGCGATCTGCGGCGCCATTTCGCAGTACGACCGCGTCGGCGTGTCGCCCGGGCCGCGGTTCATGGAAAACGTCGTCTATCGGAGCCTGACGCTGACGGGCTTCCTGCTGCACGACTATCGGCAGCACCGCGACGCGTTCGTCGACGAAATGGCGGCGTGGTTGAGGGCCGGGCAGATCGTGCACGACGAGACGATCGTCGACGGTATCGCGCGCGCGCCGGAGGCCTTTATCGGGCTGATGAACGGGACCAACACCGGCAAGATGCTGGTCAGGATCACGTGACCGATTGAACACGCGCGGTCGACCGGGCCCACGGCTCGACCGCACCGGTTTGCGGGTGGGACATGCCTGATGCGATTTCACGACTGGACGACGGGCCGCGCGTGGGTTCCGCCCGCGAGTTCGCGGGTGCCCGGGTGACGGTGCTGGAATGCGACGGAAGCGTGCTGGTGGTTCGTTGGGTCGAGCCCGGCGTCCGGCACTTCGGCGAGCAGCGCTGGCGGCGTGTCGTCGCGTCACGCCGCGGCATCTGCGTGCTGACGCACTTGCCGATCTTCCCCGGCGACGCGGTGTTTCGTCCGGCGGAGCGGCCGAGGCCCACCAACGCCGGCGCGATGATCCTCGCGAACGATGCGCTGATCATGCAGCCTGGCTAAACGCGTGCCGGCGCGCGCTGCGCCGGCCCGACCGGATCACGATTGCACGACGGTATTCCTGAGTACGCCGATTCCCTCGATCTCGACCTCGCACACGTCGCCGGCGCGCATCCAGCGCGGCGGATTGCGCGCCATGCCGATGCCCGACGGCGTGCCGGTCGCGACGACGTCGCCGGGCTCGAGCGTCATGACTTCGCTGATGGTGGCGATCAGCGTAGCGATGTCGAAGATCATGTCGTTCGTATTGGCGTCCTGCACGACGACACCGTTGAGCCGGGTCTGAAGCCTGAGACCGGCCGCGCCCGCCGGCAATTCGTCGACGGTCACCAGCTCGGGGCCGAGTGCGCCCGTTTCGTCGAAATTCTTTCCGACCGTCCATTGCGGCGTCTTGAACTGATAGTCCCGCAAGGTCGCGTCGTTGAAAGCCGTATAACCGGCCACATGGTTCAACGCATCGCTTCGCGCGATGCGCCGGCCGCCGCGCCCGATGACCACCGCCAGCTCGCCTTCGTGATCGAGTTGATCCGATTCCGTCGGCATGCGTATCGCGGCGCCGTGCGCGGTCAGGCTGCTGCGAAAGCGTGCGAAAAGTGTCGGATACGACGGAACCTCGTATCCCGCCTCGTGCGAGTGCTCGACATAGTTGAGCCCGACGCAGATGATCTTCGCCGGCCGCGTCACGGGCGGGAGCAGGGTGCAATCGGCCAGGTCCAGCGGCCGGCCGGCCAGCTGGAGGCGTTCGCTTGCCTGCGCCAGCGCGGCAGGACCGCCGGAAACGAGGGTGTCGAGATCGCCGGGAAAGTCCGGCTCGCTACGCGTCAGTCCGAGATAACGGCCGTCGCCGGACCGGATAGCGACGCCGGTGGCGCCGTCGCGGACAAAGCTGATGAATCGCATGATGGTTTTCCGATAATCGAGTCAAACAAGTGGAAGGCCCGAGCCGCGCAGTCCTTCGATCGCGTGCGGGCGATGGGCTCCGCGTGATACGGGCCGCCGCCCGAGGTCATTTGCCGGTCGAACCGGGCGCACCGTCGTCGGTCACTTCGTTCGTGACGGCGGCCCGAATCCGCTTCAGTTGCGCCGGATCGACCTGCCGCCGGACTTTCGCGACGTCCGATGCGCTCACCGTGCCGGCACGATTGCCCCAGCTGCCGCGGACGAACGTCGCGAGCTCGGCGACCTGCATGTCCGACAGCCGCCAGCCGAATGCGGGCATGGCCAGCGGCGCCGGATCGGATCGGGTCGACGGCATCCGCGAGCCGGTCAGAATCACGTGAATGACCGACGACGGATCGTCGGACGTGACCACCGCGTTGCCCGCCAGCGCGGGAAACGCCTTCATCGCGCCGCTGCCGTCCGAGCGATGGCACGCGTTGCAGTTGTCGAGGTACAGCAACGCGCCGCCCGTCTGCGTGACGCCCGAGCGCAACGCCGCGGTCGTATCGGACTTGACGGGAGGTGCCGCCGACGTCCGCGTTGCGCGACCGGGGCCCAGGCTGACAAGGTAATCGGCCACCGCGGCCAGGTCGGCGTCGCTGAAATACTGCGTGCTGTTCTCCACCACTTCGGACATCCCGCCGAACGCGGCGCTGCCGTGCGATCGTCCGGTGCGCAGAAGCTGAACGATGCTGTCCCGTGTGCGCTCGCCCGCGCCGTTTCCGTCGCCGGGGCGCAGATCGGGCGCATGCCAGCCCGCGAGCGTGTAGCCGCTCAGGTACAGGTCCGTCCCGCGTGCGTCCAGCGCCTTCTCCTGGCCCATCGGACCGTGAGGCGTGTGACATGCGCCGCAGTGCGCGAGCCCCTGCACGAGATAGGCACCACGATTCCACGTCGCGCTTTGCGTCAGGTCCTCGCGATACGTGCCACTGGGCCGGAACAGAAGATTCCATCCCGCGAGCAGCACGCGCAGGTTGAACGGAAAGTGGAGCCGTGTCTCGGTGTTCGGCTGGCCGATCGGGCGCACGCCGTGCATGAAGTACGCATAGAGTGCACGGGTGTCGGCGTCGCTGACCTTCGAGAACGACGGATACGGCATCGCCGGGTAGAGCAGGTGCCCGTCCTTCGCGACGCCTTTGCGCAGCGCGGCCGCGAAATCGTCGTAGCTGTAGCGGCCGATCCCGTGCGTGGTATCGGGCGTGATGTTCGTCGAATAGATCGTACCGAATGGCGTTTCCATCGGCAGCCCGCCGGCAAACGGCTGGTCGCGGCGCGACGTGTGGCATGCCACGCAATCGCCGACGCGCGCCAAATAGGCGCCGCGCGCGATCTGCCCGGCATCCTGCGCGTTCGCATCGGCCGGTCGCAACCACGTAGCCAGCGTGACGAAGGTACATAGCAGCCCGAATGAGATTCCGGCCAGTTTCTTGTATCGCTCACCCATTGCTTTTCCTATGTCGGTAGCAGCGGACCGGGATTCTTCAGGTACTGCTCGCGAATCGCGCGCGCCGAGAAATACGCTTGCGCGCCGACCATGCCTGTCGGGTTGTAGGCCCAGTTTTGCGGAAACGCGCAGGCTCCCGTCACGAATACGTTGTGGACGTCCCACGATTGCAGGTACTTGTTCACGACGCTCGTGTCCGGACGATCTCCGCAGACCGCGCCGCCCGTCGTATGCGTGGTCTGGTACGGCCGCATGTCGAAGTGATCGCCGATCTTCCCGGCGTGGACCGACATCGATTTCGGCTTCATCGCACGCGCGACCTGCTCGGCCTTGCCGGTGACGAAGCGCGTCATGCGCATCTCGTTGTCGTGCCAGTCGAACGTCATGCGCAGCAGCGGAAGGCCGTATGCGTCGCGATAGGTCGGATCGAGATCCAGGTAGTTCGTGCGGTAAGACATGACCGACCCCGCCGTACCGATGGAAAACGAATGCAGGTAGTTGTCCTTGAGCGCCTTCTTCCACGCCGAGCCCCATTTGGGCGTGCCTTCCGGCAGCAGGGTCTGGCCGATCGGGCGGCCGCCGGTGACCATCGCGCTGATATAGGCACCGCCGACGAACCCCGCGGCGGAATGATCGAAATGGTCCGCATTGAAGTCGTCGAATGCCTGGCCGCCGGAGCCGGCGCCGATGAACGGATCGATGTGGACGTCCTTGTCGAAGAACAGCGAGACCGCGCTGTTCTTCTGATAGGCGAAGTTCCTGCCGACGGTTCCCGTTCCCGTCGCCGGATCGTACGGCGTGCCGATCCCGGACAGCAGCAGCAGGCGCACGTTATGCATCTGGAACGCGCACAGCACGACGATGCGCGCCGGCTGAAACACTTCCCGGCCCTGCGCATCGAGATAGGTCACGCCGGTCGCGCGCTTGCCGTCCGAATCGAGCTGCACACGCGTCACATGGGATCGGTCGCGCAACTCGAAATTGGGTTTGGCCAGCAAGGCGGGCAGGATGCAGGCTTGCGGAGATGCCTTCGCATACATGTAGCAGCCGAAGCCTTCGCAATAGCCGCAGAAGTTGCACGGGCCGAGCTGCATTCCGTACGGGTTCTGATAGGCGATCGACGCATTGGACGCGGGAATCGGAAAGGGATGAAAACCGGCGTCGCGCGCCGCGTTCCGGAACAGCGTCGCCGGATAATTGTCGGCGAGCGGCGGGCACGGATAGTCGCGCCGGCGCATGGCCTCGAAGGGATTCCCGCCGTAGACGATCCGGCCGCGCAGATTGCCTGCCTTGCCCGACGTGCCCATCACGGCCTCGAGGCGCTCGAAGTACGGTTCGAGTTCGTCCAGTGAGTAAGGCCAGTCCTGGATCGTCATGTCGCCGGGGATGAACCCGGCGCCATATCGCTGCACGTAGTGCGAGCGGATCTTGAGGTCGGCGGCGTTGGCACGCCAGGTCGTGCCGTTCCAGTGCACGCCCGAGCCGCCTACCCCGGTACCCAGCAGGAATGCGCCGAGCTGCCGGTAGGGCAACGCGTCTTCGTTCGGCGCATGCCGGATCGTGACCGTCTCGTGCGCAAGATTCTGCATCAGCTTGCGCCGCTGAATGTAGGCGAGCTCGTCGGCGATGGCGGGGTACGCGAACTCGGGGCTCGTATCGCGGTTTGCGCCGCGCTCCAGGCCGACCACGGTCAGGCCGGCCTCGGCCAGCTCCATCCCCATGATCGAACCTGTCCAACCCATCCCGACGAGGACGGCATCCACTTCCGGCTTCGTGATTTGCGGCATATGCGTCTCAACCCTGTTGACCTTCGATGCTGACGGGCCCGTACGGGTAGCGCTTGCCGGTCCCGACCCAGTCGAGGAAGTCCGCCCTGGCCCCGGGAAAGCCGATCATTTTCCAGCTGCCCATCTCCTTGTTGCCGCCGTGTATCGGGTCCGACAGATAGCCTTCGCGGGTGTTCTCCAGCAGAAACGCGAAGAAATCCGCCGACGAGATCGCGTCGAATGCCATCGCGCCGGACTCCAGGCGTGCGAGCACGCCGGTTTGTTCCGCGACGGGGAGTTCGGCAAAGCGCTTGCCGGCGAACTCGTGCATGCAGCGTGCGTTCGTCGCCTGGATCCCGGCCCGATACAGCTCGCGCGGCGTGAGCCTCGACTGATAGCCGAACAGCGGGGAGGCCGCGCGAAACGGACCCTGCATGTACCAGTGCGCCGCGTAGCCGTAACCGGTTTCCAGTTGCCGGTCGATGAAGACGGGAACGTTCAGGTCGAGCGCACCGGGCCCTTCGTCGTCGTGCGGGATCAGGCGATCCACCGCCGCGAGTACGAAGTGCCATTCTTCGGGCGTGAAGAACACCGGACGATAGGTGTCGAGCCGAACGCCGCTGCCGGCATTTTGCGTCGCCGTCGGTGCCGGCGATGCGTCGTCGCCCGAATGGCACCCGCCTATCGCGACGGCGGCGGGAACGATGGCGACGCGTTTGAGGAAAACACGCCGGCCTGACTCAGGCGCCGGCTTGTCGCCGGATGATGGGCTTTTGTTCATGGATGGGGCGGATCATTCCGTGGTGTCGTCGGTGCGCGGCCACGAGGGTCTGCCGACCCTGCAGCGACAGCGTGCCGGTACGCACTTCAACAGGCATGAGTCGGGCGGATGCCCAGGAAGGGAGACGCGCGCCGGATCATGTGTCGAAGGGGCCATGCCGCCAAAAGTACCCATGGCCCGGCGCGAAGGCAGCCCCCTGTTCGGGGAGGGCGTGCAGGATCGACCCGCTCCGCGCTGCCGCGCGAGGTCGATCGGGGCGCCCCCCCACTTAGGGAGGATTCTTGCAAAGGCCCCGACGGGACGCGGATCATGACGTTGGCGAAGCTTGCTTTTTCAAACTGACGAATGCCGCTCAACGACGCCGGATTGCCGGCGCAGTCATTGCCATGCGCAGTGACATGGGGACCGCCGCGCCAGGGGATTGCAACTGCGTTACTTGATGCCGCCGCGGATTGCGAGCCGGGCGCGGCTCTGCCGAGGCGAGATGAAACCAACCCAGGAGTCTGCCATGTCGACTATCTCTCGACGTACCTTCGTCCAGTCAATCGGTGCCGCCACACTCGCGCCCGGTGTGTTGCTCGCGTCTTCGGAAGGGGGCGCTGCTCCCCAACCGTCCGCGCCATCGCAGGGGGGAGGCGGAAGCTATGCCGACTACAAACATATCCGGGTGACCCGCGATAGCGGCGTCGCCACGGTTACCCTGGACTATCCGCCGCTGAATCTGCTCGACGAGGTTCTCTCGGAGGAGTTCGACTCGCTGACCCGGCTGCTGGAACAGGATGCGAGCGTACGTGTCGTTGTCCTGCAGAGCGCCGTGCCGAAGTTCTTCATCGCTCACTCGGGCCTGCATCGTGTCGGCTCGGCGCCGAAAACGACTTCGAATACGCGCACCTTCCGCCTGACACAGATGCTTGGCGAGCGCTTGCGCAACATGCCCAAGGCCGTCATCGCGAAGGTCGAAGGGATCGCCCGCGGCGGCGGCTGCGAAATTGCGCTGGCCGCGGACATGTGTTTCGCCGCGATCGGCGAAGCCGTGTTCGGTCAGCCGGAGGTCGTGTGCGGGCTCGTCCCCGGCGGTGGCAATACGCAGCGCCTGCCGCGGCGGATGGGACGCGCCCGCGCCCTCGAGGTACTGCTGGCCGGGGAAGACTTCTCCGCGGAGCTGGCCGACCACTACGGCTATATCAATCGTGCATTGCCGGCCAGGGAACTGGGCCCGTTCGTGGACAAGCTGGCACGCCGCATCGCGACGTTCCCGCCCTCCACGATTGCACACCTGAAGCGGTCCGTGGACATGGGGTCCGACGTTTCCTTCTCCGAAGGCTTGCTGGTGGAAGCGCACGAGGCCGATCTTTGCGTGGCCAACGAAGCGATACAGGCGCGTGTGAAGGCGATACTCGCAGCCGGTGCCGAGACCTACGAAGGCGAACTCCACTTTCCGGACCTGTCCGCGAAGCTGCCCCCCGCCGATTGAGCGATCTGCGCGGCTCCGGAAGAGAAGGCTCGCCGATTCGAAGACCCGACGCGGCACGCGTCGAGTCAGGCATGGAAATCGCTCCGATACGTGGATCAGCGTCGCACCGACGCACATCCGATTTCGCGATCCACTGTCAGGAGGCCGCGCCATGCACGAATTCACGAACTGGAGCCCATTGGTTTCGCTGATCGCCGGGATTCTCATTCTGGTGGTACCGCGACTGCTGAATTACATCGTTGCGCTGTACCTGATCATCATAGGGTTGCTCGGGCTTTTCGGCGGACATTTCCACTGACGCGCCGCGCGGAACGGCCCTGTGCATGAGCGTACAGGGCCGCTTGCTCGAGTTTTCGGAGACGCGCAATGCCGCCGGGAAACGGCGGCGCGTCGGAACCTACATGTGCTCGACGCGTACCTCGACTGAATCCCTGGGCACGGTCAATCGCGTGCGGCCAAGCAATGCATCCGCGGGCGCGGCGCCGTCCGGGTTCAACGGCTTCATCTTGTTGAACGTGACGGAAAAGGAGTCCGCCGTGACCGTGGCCGACGCGTAACCCTGCGCGTCGTGGTCGGCGTGGCACAGATCGGGGTTGTTCGCCATCAGGAAGCGGTCGAGCCTGGCAGGCGTCGCCGCGATGGACGCGAGCGGTGTGCCGTTCCATGCCGCCTTCAGGTAGGAATAGAACGACATGCTGCTGATGCCGGCGCAGACGAAATCGACGATGACCGGCACCCCCGTCGCGGGATCGGGATCGTCCCGCACGATGCCGCACTGAAATGCATGCAGGTCTCCGGTGATCGCGACGACGTTATGGATCCCGTGCTCCCTCAAGTAGGCGAGCAGTTCGTGCTTGTGCGCGGGATAGCCGTCCCATGCGTCGCAATCGACCACGAGGCGGGCTCCCGGTGTCTGGGGTGCACCCGGCATCACGAACCACAGACGGTTCAACATCACCTCGTTGCCCCATACCTTCCAGGTTGCCGGCGAGCCCTTCATCGCGGCTTTCCACCATTGCGTCTGTTCCGGACCGAGCAGCGACGGCGGGCGACCCAACTGCCGGGCAAGACGCGCCTCGTCGCGTAGCAGTCCATCCTGCTTGACGAAGTAGCGCGAGCCGGCCGCGTCGTCACCGTGCACCGGGTCGTGCCCGTGCGCGCGCGCGATAGCCGCTTCGCTCACGACATGGTCGTCGCGATACAGCCGCTCGTCCGTCATCACCAGATGCATCAGCATGCCGAAACGAAAATCGCGGTAGATGCGAATGTTCGTGTACGACGGATTGTCCGGCTCGAAGCGCACGTCGCCCCAATCCACCGGCATGTACTCTGCCCACGCGCGACTGGCGTTGCGGCGCCGCCGGGTTTCCTGTCGCTCCTCGTTGGTGTAGACCTGATGGTCCTGCCAGCAATCGTCGGAAAATTCGTGGTCGTCCCAGATCGCGATCATCGGCAGGCGCTGGTGCAGTGTCTGCAAGCGCGAATCGGTACGATAGGTGCGATAGAGCGTCCGGTAGTCTTCGAGCGTGTCGGCATAAGCGCGGCCGTCCGCGAGCCGCTTGCCGTCGGGCAGGTGCAGCGGAGAATGTGCCGGCTCGGCCTGGCCGGGGGGAGAAGTCCCGACCGTTTCATAGATATAGTCACCCACGTGCACGACGAAATCGAGATCGCGTTCGGCGGCCATCAGCGTCATCGCCTGCCAGTGGTTGACGCTCCAGTCCTGACAGGTGAGCCACGCGAAGCGAACCCGTTCGTTGGCCTCGCCGGCCTCCGGTGCCGTGCGCGCGACACCGGTCATGCTGACGTCGCCGCCGGCGACGAACCTGTAGTGATAGGTCGTCTTCGGCGAGAGCGCCGTCACCTTCGCGCGCACGGTGAAGTCATAGATGGCCAGCGCCCTCAGCGGTACGCTGGCGACGAGCGTCGAGAAATCCGGCAGCGTCGATACTTCGAGCCGTAGCGGTACCGCGCGCGCGGCACTTCTTGCATCGTGCTGGTCGCCGCTCGGTACCGGCACGCAGCGTGTCCAGAACACGATGGAGCGATCGCGCGGATCGCCGCTTGCGACACCTTGCGGAAATTGACTGTTTTTTTTGCGCACGGTGCTGCCCGGCAGGCCCGCTGGTGAAACGTCGTACGGGACAGCAGCGGCGGCAGCCGCAATGGTAAAAAAGGCCGACGACTTGAGGAAATGGCGACGATCCATTGATCCTCCCGATCGCATCCCGCGGATGCAGGAAGCACTGCAGCAGGCGTCCGCTTCTCTCGCTCAACGAGCTTGCCGGCGTTACGCAGCGAGGGCAGGTAGTGCAGTCGATCCGGAACATTACTGCGAAGATCGACGCCTGAAAAGTCGTACGAACCCCATCTCGAAGGCGCGCACGCTACCTGGCGGGCGGATCCCGTATTCAGGAACACGAATTGCTGGATACGGTGCAGCAAACTCGGGGAGGGAGCAATGCACATTGGCCACACCGTCGGCAAGGTGGCCGCGTGGCTTGCCGTCATCGTCACCCTGGCGCTTGCCGCGCTGGTCATCTTCATCGTCACGTTCGACTGGAATCGAGCCCGGCCGTGGATCGATGACAAGGTGTCGGACGCGATCGGACGTCAGTTCGCGATCAACGGCGATTTGCGTATCGATTGGCGTCGGCCGGTGAGCGAGCAAGGCTGGCGCGCATGGGTGCCGTGGCCGCGATTCAGTGCACGCGATGTCACGATCGCCAATCCCGATTGGGCGCGCACGAAGTATTTCGTCGCGCTGGACATGATCAGCTTCGAAGTCGAGGCGCTGCCGCTGATGGCACGCCGCATCGTGATTCCTGCAATCGACCTGGTCAATCCGTCCGTCGACCTCGAGCGCATCAGGGACGGGCGAGTCAACTGGACGCTCAAGCTCAAGAGCCCCGCGCAGCCGGGCCGATGGACGCTCGACCTGCATCAGATCGCGTTTGCCCAGGGTCGTCTCGGCTACTACGATCAGCAAAAGCAATTCGATCTGAGCGCCGTGGTCGACACGCTTGGCCAGCCGATCCCGTTCGGCGCGGTGCTGAAACAGCAGCAGGCGTTGGCGCAACACGAATCGGCGCGGACCGTCGGGCCGGCAGGTCAGAAAAAGCTCGCGGCCCAGGCGCGCGCCGGCCCGGCGCAACCGGCGGTGCCTGCGTCGGGTGCCGAGGCGGCGTCCCGCGCATCGGCCGCGGCGTCGCAAGCGTTGGCCGCTGCGTCGCATGCCGCGGCGACGACATCTCGCACCACGATAGCCCCGGCTGCATCAGGCCCGTCGACGGCATCGAGCGCGTCAACAGTGGCCGCATCGGGCGCAACGGCTTCGGCGACAACGAGCGCATCGACGGGCGCAGCACCCGCAGCATCTGCCGGCGTCGGCACGTACGCGATCGGCTGGACCGTCAAGGGGACCTACAAGAAAGGCGCGGTCGCCGGCACGGGCAAGATCGGCAATGTGCTGGAGGTGCAGGGCGCGCAACACCCGTTTCCGGTTCAAGCCGATTTGCGCTTCGGCGATACGCACCTGGCGCTCGTCGGCACGCTGACCGATCCGGCTCACCTGGCGGCGGTCGATCTTCGACTGTGGCTCGCGGGCACCAGCATGGCCAAGCTGTATGACGTCACGGGCCTCACCCTTCCCGAAACCGCTCCGTATGCGACCGACGGCCGACTGGTCGGCCAATTCCGGGCATCCGGCAACGTCTTCAAGTACGAGGACTTCACGGGACGCGTCGGCGGCAGCGACATCAACGGCTCGTTGGTCTACGTTTCGCGCGAACCGAGGCCGCTCTTGTCCGGTACGCTGGTGTCGAGGCTGCTGCAGTTTTCCGACCTTGCGCCGCTCATCGGCGCCGACACGAATGCCAGCAAGGCGCGGCGGGGCGCCGCCGTCGCGCAGCCCGCGAACAAGGCATTGCCGGTCGAGGCATTCCGCACGGACCGCTGGAAGAAGATCGACGCCGACGTTCGATTGACCGGGCGGCGCATCGTCAAGACCGCGAGCCTGCCGATCACCGACCTGTCGACCCACGTCGTGTTGCACGACGGCGTGCTGACGCTCAACCCGCTGAACTTCGGCGTCGCGGGGGGGACGCTTGCTTCGAACATCCACCTGGACGGCAGCGGCACGCCGCTCAAGGGGCGGTTCTCGCTGCAGGCGCGACATCTGAAACTCAAGCAACTGTTCCCGACATTTCCGGTGATGCAAACGGCGCTCGGCGAGGTCAACGGCGATGCCGCGCTGTCGGCCACCGGCAATTCGCCGGCGGCACTCGCCGCGACTTCCAACGGGGAAGTGAAGACATTGGTGACCGACGGCACGGTGAGTCTCTTGCTGATGGAAGCCGCAGGGCTGAACGTTGCAAACGTGGTGTACGAGAAATTGTTCGGCACGCGCGACGTCAGGATCAACTGCGGTGTGGCCGACTTCGTGGTCACCAACGGCGTGCTCGACTCGCGCGTATTCGCGCTCGACACCGAGGATGCGGTGATCGGCATGGATGGCAACGTGAACCTGCGGGACGAGACCATGAACCTGACGATCCATCCCCATACCAAGGGATTCCGGGTGATATCGCTACGCTCGCCGCTGTACGTCACCGGGTCCTTCAAGCAACCGCACGTCGGGGTGAAGGCGGGCGCACTGATCGCGCGTGGCGGTGCCGCGATCGGGCTGGGCTTGCTGAATCCGCTCGCCAGTCTGCTCGCGTTGCTGCAGCCGGGCCGCAGTCGCTCATTGCCGTGCGGGCAGATGCTGGCCGACATGGAGCAGCGCCCGACGGCGCCGCCGCCGGGCGTCCGACAGGGAAAGAAGGCTGTCCCGGCGTACATGAACGCGCCGCTGGCTGCTTCTGCCGCTTCCGCGCCGGCGGGTGCCGAACCCGGGCATTCGACGCGGGCGAACCGGGGTTCCTCTCATGACCGGTAACGCCACGTGCGCGGTCCGTTCCCGCGCTCGGCCGCCTCGAGTACACGCACGAGCATCGACAGATCGCGCAGGGGGCGCGGCGATTGCGATACGCGCGTGACCCAACCCTCGTGGCGCTGATGAATCGCGACGTCGTCGTGTGCAACCCGTGCGCGCGTCGACAGCTGGCCCGGTTGCGGAATCCGATGGGCGACAAGCCGAAGTAGCGTGGCGACGCGCGTCCGCGAAGCGCGGCCGATGCAGGTAGCCGGAATACCGCGAGATCGCGTTCGGGATGCCGTTCGATTTGCGTGGCCGGCCGATTCCCGGCCGCCAGCAGGGCACCGCATCGGCCGAACGCAGGCGCGTCGCGTCGACCCGTGACGACAGGTTCCTGCTTGCCTTGCCGTCACCCGGTGTCTGCGGCCGATATGGACAGGGGGGCGACGTCGAATGGCGGTTGAGATCGAATCGCGTGCGGTGCACAATCCGGAAACAGAATGACATCGCGCAAACGGGCCGTCTCGCTTCACGTATTCCGGCGCACGATGCCGGATGGAACGCCGTGCCGGCGATCGACCGGCGCGGTTGTCCGTCATCGTGCGCTGCGCGGATATCACGTCGAATTCGCGGTTCCCGTTAATCGTCAATCCAGGCCGGGTCCCGATCGGCACGAGTTGAACAAGATGAATGCACCTGACCTCAATCTCTTGATTGTTCTGGATGCCTTGCTGTCCGAGAACAGCGTCGCGCGGGCCGCGGAGACGCTCGGCCTCAGCCCGTCGGCATTGAGCCGGTCCCTGGCCCGCCTGAGGGCCACGACGGGTGATCCGCTGCTCGTCAGGGCCGGACGCGATCTGGTGCCGACGCCTCATGCGCTTGAACTGCGGGTCCAGGTTCGCGCGCTCGTGGAAGGGGCGCAGGCTGTCCTTTGTCCGTGCAAGAACGCGGACCTCGGCGGGCTCGAGCGCACGTTTACGATCCGTGCCAACGAAGGGTTCGTCGATACGTTCGCGGCCGAACTGCTCGCGCTGGTGATGGAAACCGCGCCGAACGTTCGGCTGCGCTTCGCGCCGAAGCCGGACAAGAGTGTCGAGGCGTTGCGCATGGGGGCCGTCGATCTCGAAATCGGCGTGGTGGGCCATACGGGCCCCGAATTGCGTGTACAGGCGCTGTTCCGCGACCGCTTCATCGGCGTCGTTCGGGCCGGTCACCCGCTTGCGCGGGAGGAGGTCACGCCGCAGCGATATGCATCGTTCGGCCATATCAGCGTGTCGCGGCGGGGGCAGCTCAGCGGCCCCATCGACAACGTGCTTGATACGCTGGGGCTGCAGCGAACCGTCGCGGCGATCGTGTCCGGTTTTCCCGCCGCATTGTCCCTGGCGCGCGACTCGGATTTGATCGCCAATGTTCCGGAGCGGCAGACCGCGAAATCGCGGGGGGGAATGTTCAGCTTCCCGTTGCCGGTGCTGACTGCCACGTTGACGGTTTCGCAGATATGGCATCCGCGCTTCGATAACGACCCCGCCCATCGCTGGCTGCGCAGTTGCCTGCGACGTGTCTGCGCGACCCAGGCGTCGTCGTTGTACGATGTCGGCGCACCTGAACCATGACGGTGCACACGTCACGTTCGTGCGCGTCAACTGCATGAATACATTGAGCCTGACGCATCTTCCGCGCGGGATTGCAACTCGGTATGCTCAACCTTGTCCGATTGCTGCGTCCGGCGTAATTAATCCGTATTGCATTGTTTCGCTCAATGCACCTTGATTCGTGATTGTTGCCTGATCGTTGCTGATAATGATCCCGAGGTACGCGAGCGGCACATGGCCGATTCGCGTGCATTACTGACTTAATAAATAAAGAAACAGGCTGGCGCTTTGGCGCCAAGCACTGTCGTTTGCGCTTTCGAGGGCTGAACAGGATGATTCACGCTTCGCAGGATGGGCGTGCGCCGAGTCGGCCAGCATGGTTAATTGTTCTGGAGATTAGAATGACTCGGTTGGCATTGAACATGACACCCCCCACTGCGGTCGCGTTGAGCACGAGAGAGTGTGAAGTATTGAAATGGGCAGCCGAAGGGAAGACTGCCTATGAGATAGGCATGATTCTCGGATTGACCGAACGTACGATCAATTTTCACATTTCACGTTCCATTGCCAAGCTGGACGCTTCGAACAAGACAAACGCGGTCGTGAAAGCCGTGCTGATGGGCCTGATCGTATTCGTTTAGAAAGGACCCGGGGCGCCCGCCCCGGGAAGCCGTTTGTCAGATCGCGCCCTGGAACGCCAGCACGCGCGCCTTGAACTCTTCGGGAACCGGCATCGTCGCATTGCTCGCATAGTCGAACATCACGTGCGTCGACTGCGCGCGGGCAACGATCGCGTCGTCGCCGGCCGCGCCGTTGTCCCGCATCATCAGGTGCTCGAGTTCGAAGCTCTTCGAGCCGAAACGGGTAATGCTGCTGCGTACCGTGATCGTATCCCCGTACTGCGCGGGCTTCAGGTACTCGCACGACGTCTTGACCATGATGTGCGGCAACTTCTCCGAATACGGCAGCTCCAGCAGGTCGTGCATGAACGTCAGATATGCGTGCTGAAGGTAATCGTAATAAACCGGGCTGCTGACATGCCCGAGTCCGTCCGTCTCCCGGTATTTAACTGTAATTTCAGTTTCATAATGATTTTTCGTCATGTGTATCTCCATGTGAGAGTGCGAGGTGCAATGGCGCATGTCCTCGCGATGAAAATAAATTGAATCGGATGGTTTTAGATACTGTAAAAAATGGCAGATTGAGGAATTCGATTGGCGACTGAGATAAATGACAGTATCGAATCGAATTTGATAAAGCTTTAATTGACCCCCGTGAGTTTCGTATTGTCGAATCGAAATCGGAGAGTCAAGTGGAACAGCCTCATCTGAAAGGGACGGCGGCGGTCACCGGGGCAATGCAACTGCGCGGCGAGTTGCATGCCGACGCCGCGACCACTCGCGTGGTACGTGGCGCCCAGCGCGCACTCGCCCGCATCCTCGCGGGCAGGGACGATCGCCTCGCGTTGATCGTCGGGCCGTGCTCGATTCACGACACGGACGCCGCGCTCGAATTCGCGCGTCGGCTCGCGCCGCTGCGGGCGCGTTACGCCGATACGCTCGAGGTCGTGATGCGCACGTACTTCGAAAAGCCGCGCACCACGGTCGGCTGGAAGGGCTTGATCAACGACCCGCGGCTCGACGGAAGCTATCGCGTCGACGACGGGCTGCGTCTCGCGCGTCGCCTGCTGCTCGACGTCAACGCACTCGGCATGCCGGTCGCGACCGAGTTTCTCGATCCGCTCACGGCGCCCTACCTCGACGATCTGGTGTCCTGGGGTGCGATCGGCGCACGCACGACCGAGTCGCAGATTCACCGGCAGATCGCATCCGGCCTCGATGCGCCGATCGGCTTCAAGAACGGCACCGACGGCAACGTGAAGATCGCGATCGACGCGGTTCGCACGTCGCGGGCAGCGCATCACTATCTCCGCCCGCGTGACGAAGGCGGCCTCGAGGTCGCGTCCACGCAGGGCAATCCGAATACGCACATCGTGCTGCGCGGCGGGCGCGTGCCGAACTACGACGACGTCAGCGTGACGGCCGCCTGTGCGGCGCTGCGCGATGCGCAGTTGCCGCCGCACGTCGTGATCGATGCGAGTCACGGCAACAGCGGAAAGCAGACGCGCGCCCAAATCGCCGTATGCGAGAACGTGGCCGGGCAGCTGCGCGACGGGCAGCGCGCGATTGCCGGCGTGATGGTCGAGTCGTTTCTCGTCGAGGGGCGGCAGGACATCGTGCCCGGCCGGGCACTGACCTACGGGCAGAGCGTGACGGACGCCTGTCTCGGCTGGGAGGACACGGTTGCACTGATCGAGCTGTTCGCCGCGGCGGTCGCGTCGCGACGGCGGTCCCGAGTCGGCTTTCTGGTACCGGGTGTTCCGGCCGGCACCGTACAAGCCATTTCTTACTGAAAGGAGCTTTCTTGAACTCACCCATCGATATCGCACACGCGCTCGACTGGAAGGGGGACGGCGCAAGCCGGACACCGTTCGAAGCCTATACGAGCGATGCGCTTTACCAGCGCGAACTGGAGCGTTTGTTCTATTCGAAACACTGGTGTTACATCGGCCTCGAGGCGGAAGTGCCGTCTCCCGGCGATTTCCAGCGCACCGAAGTCGGCGAGCGTTCGGTCGTGATGACGCGCACCGAGGACGGCGAGGTGGTCGTGTTCGAGAACGCCTGCGCGCATCGCGGCATGCAGTTCTGTCGTGAACGCGCGGGGAACGCGAAGGATTTCCACTGCCCGTATCACCAATGGAACTACGACCTGAAGGGCAACCTGGTCGGCGTGCCGTTCCGGCGCGGCGTACGGCAGAGCGGCAAGATCAACGGCGGCATGCCGTCGGATTTCGATCCGAAGAATCACGCGTTGCGGCGGCTGCGCGTGTCGACGCGCGGCGGCGCGGTGTTCGCGTCGTTCGACCAGGACGTCGAGTCGTTCGAGGATTTCCTCGGTCCCGACATCCTGCGCTATTACGACCGCCTGTTCCACGGGCCGAAGCTGACCGTGCTCGGTTATACGCGCCAGCGCGTGCCGAGCAACTGGAAGCTGATGGTGGAGAACATCAAGGACCCCTATCACGCGGGGCTGCTGCACACCTGGTTCGTCAACTTCGGGCTGTGGCGCGCGGACAATCCGGCCCAGCTGGTCACCGACGCGCATCACCGTCACGGCGCGATGATCTCGATCCGCAGCGGCGGGGGCGGCGGCGAGGTCACGCACAACGTGACGAGCTTCAAGGAGCGCATGACGCTGAACGACGACCGTTTCCTCGACGTCGTGCACGAGCCGTGGTGGGGCGAGCCGACCGTCGTGATGCTGACGTTGATGCCGAGCGTGATCATCCAGCAGCAGGTGAATGCGCTGTCGACCCGGCGCATCCGCCCGGTCAGCCCCGGCGTGTTCGATTACGTCTGGACGCACTTCGGATTCGAGACGGACGACGAGGACATGACGCGCCGGCGGCTGCGTCAGGCCAACCTGTTCGGGCCGGCCGGCTTCGTTTCGGCGGACGACGGCGAAGTGATCGAGTGCGTGCAGCAGAGCTTCGAGCAGATCCAGCACGGCAACGTATACAACGAGCTCGGCGGCCGCGAAGTCGACGAGCGCACCGACCACATGGTCAGCGAAACGCTCGTGCGCGGGATGTACCAGTACTGGCGCCACGTGATGGAGGCATGAATGACGATTTCATCCGCATTGGCCGACGCACGGCCCGCGACGCGCGGCACCGGAACGGTTGCGGCGACCTTCGCCGATTTCTACGGGCTCGTGGACCTGAACGCGCGCTACGCGTCCGCACTGGATCGCGGCGACTGGGACGCGTGGCCGGAATTCTTCGAGGAGGACTGCACATATCAGCTGTTGCCGCGCGAGAACCATGAACGCGACTTTCCGCTTGCGCTGCTCGCGTTCGAGAGCAAGGGGATGCTGAAGGATCGCGTGTACGGCATCAAGGAGACGCTGTTCTACGACCCGTATTACCAGCGCCACCTGATCGGCACGCCGCTCATCACGTATCTCGACGAATCGGTCATCGAGGCCGAGACGAACTACGCGGTGCTGCGTACCAAGAGCGAGCAGATGAGCGACGTGTACAACACCGGTCGTTATCTCGACCGGATACGCCGCACGCCGCACGGGCTGCGTTTCGAGTCGCGCATCTGCGTGTACGACAGCGAGATGGTGCCGAATTCGATCATCTATCCGATCTGAGGAGGCAGCGTGACGACGGAATGGACCTATGCGGTCGATACGGCTGCAGTACGCGAGGAGGGGTTGACGGGCGTGATCGTCGGCGGGCGCGACATTGCGCTGTTCGCGGTCGACGACGAGATCTTCGCGACCGACAACCAGTGCACGCACGGCGAGGCGCGCCTGAGCGACGGTTTTCTGCTCGACGACGAAATCGAATGCCCGCTGCATCAGGGGCGCTTCAGCGTGCGTACCGGTGCCGCGCTGTGCGCGCCGGTCACGGCTTGCGTGAAGACGTTCCCGGTGAAGATCGAGGCGGGCCGGGTGTTCGTGCGATTCGATACCGAAGTCGCGCATGACGAAGCGGATGCATCAACGGGAGAGCGGACATGAGTGCCTATGTGGTGGTGGATGTCGACGTATACGACGAAGTGCGATTTGCCGAATACCGGAAGCTCGGTGTGCCGACGATCGCCGCGCACGGCGGCCGCGTGCTCGCGCGCAGCGACGACGTGGTCGTGCTCGAAGGCGAATGGACGCCGCGGCGCCTGGTCGTGCTGGAGTTCGACGATCTCGACGCGGCGCGCCGCTGGCACGGCTCCGACGAATATCAGCGCGCGAGGCAGCTGCGGCTCGATGCGGCCGACACGCACAGCATCGCGCTCGGGAGCCTGTGACACCGGGGCCGCGCTCGGCCGCGGCCCGCGAGACCAAGTGGGGGGAAGACATGACGGCATATATCGTGTTTGACATCGATGTTCACGACGCACGCGGTTATGAGGAGTACCGCGAGATCGGCGCGCCGACCGTCGCTGAATTCGGCGGGCGTTTCCTGGTGCGCGGCGGCGAGGCGGCAACGCTCGAAGGCGCGTGGTCGCCTCGGCGCGTCGTGGTGCTCGAATTCGATTCGATCGACCGCGCAAAGGCGTGGTACGAGTCCGACGGCTATCGGCGCGCGCGTGATATTCGCGAACGCACCGCACGCACGATCGGCATCATCGTACAGGGCGCGGCACCGGCGGCAACCGTGGGAGAGCAGGGATGACCGGGACGACTTCGGCGGCGCGCATCGCGATCGTGGGCGCGGGTATCGGTGGGTGCGCGCTCGGCGCGATGCTGCAACGGATCGGCCATGACGTGCGCCTGTTCGAGCAGGCGCCGGCGTTTGCCCGGGTGGGCGCCGGCATTCACCTGAGCCCGAACCTGATGCGGGTGATGCGGCTGCTCGGCGTGCATCGCCAGGCGCTGTGGGCGGGTCAGGAACCCGATGCGTTCGCCAACCGCCAGGCGGCCGACGGTGAGCTGCTGTATCGGCTGCCGCTCGGCGAACACGCGATCGGCCGCTTCGGCGCAACGTTCGTGACGCTCAAGCGCGGCGACCTGCATGCCGCGCTGTTGGGGGCGGTGGCGCCCGGGACGATCGCGTGGGGCAAGCGTCTCGCCGGCCTCGACCCGGCGGGCGACGCGATCAGGCTGACGTTCGAGGACGGTTCGAGCGAAACGGCCGATCTGGTGATCGGGGCAGACGGCCTGCGCTCGCGCGTGCGCGAGGCGCTGCGCGGTTTCGAGGCGCCGGAATTCTCCGGGCAGGTCGCGTTTCGCGGGGCGTATCCGCGCGCGCTGCTGGGCGAACTCGCGGTCGAGGATCTGACCAAGTGGTGGGGCGACCGGAAATTCGTGCTGTCGTACTGGCTCGATCGTGCGCGTCGCGAATTCTATTTCGCCGCGATGACACCGCAGGCCGAGTGGCCCACGCAGGCTTCGTCGATGCCGGGCGACGTCGACGAGATGCAGGCGATCTTCGCGGATTTTCATCCGGCCGTGCGTCACATGCTGGCACGCGCGCCACGCGAGTCGGTCATGAAGTGGGCGTTGTTCGAACGTTCGCCGCAGTTCGAGTTCGGCAACGAGCGCGTCGTGCTGATCGGCGACGCCTGTCATCCGATGCGCCCGTTCATGTCGCAGGGCGCGGCCATGGCGCTCGAGGACGCGACGATCCTGCTGCGTGCGCTCATCGGCTCGTCGAACGCGGCGAGTGCGTTCTCGACCTATGCGCAGTGCCGGGTCGCGCGACTTGGCGAAGTGCATCGCGTGTCCGCCGCGAATACCTTCATGCATGGCCCGACCGAGCCGGACTGGGTGTTCGGCTACGATGCGCTGACCGCGCACGCGTCGCCCGCGCTGCCGCCGTTGCCCGTCGAACTGGACTGGCTGGTCGGCGCGTCGCCGCTCGCCGCGCGCATGCAGGCCGCGGCGACGCGTGCGGTACCGTCGCATCGGTCGCCGCCGATGCCGCACGCGCAGGCGCCGTATTAGACCGGTGCCGGGTTGCGCTCGAAGCCGCGCTGGTGCCAGTACGGGTAGGGCAGTTGCGTCGTACTGGCGGCATCGAGCCGCTTCACCTGGTCGGGTGTCAAGGCCCAGCTGGCCGCCTGCGCGTTCTCGCGCAATTGCGTGGCGTTTCGGGCGCCGATGATCACGTTCGCGACGGTGGGCCGCCGCAGCAACCAGTTGAGTGCGACCTGCGCGACCGACTTGCCGGTTTCGGCGGCGATCTCGTCGAGCGCGTCGACGACGTGGTGCAGCAGGGCATCCGTGACGGGCGGGCCCTCGTTGGCGGTCTTGTGCAGCCGGCTCGTCTCCGGCAACGGTCGGCCCCGTCCGATCAGGCCGGTCAGCCGTCCCCACCCGAGCGGGCTCCAGACGATCGCGGACACCTGCTGGTCGAGCGCGAGCGGCATCAGCTCCGTTTCGTAGTCGCGGCCGATCAGCGAATAGTAGACCTGGTGCACGGCATGCCGCGTGAGCCCGTCGCGATCGGCGGCCGCGAGCGACTTCATCAGGTGCCAGCCGGAGAAGTTCGAGCAGCCGATCACGCGGATCTTGCCGGCGCGCACGAAATCGTCGAGCGTGCGCAGGGTTTCCTCGACGCGTGTCTGGGCATCGAATCCATGCAGCTGGTACACGTCGACGTAGTCGGTGCCGAGCCGCTTGAGGCTGCCGTGAATGGCATTGGCGAGATGATGGCGCGACGACCCGACGTCATTCGGGCCCTCGCCGAGCCGGAACGTGCCTTTCGTCGACACGATCACGCGATCGCGCCGGCCGGCGATCGCCTGGCCGAGCAGCTCTTCGGCGAGTCCGTCGGAATAGACGTCCGCGCTGTCGAACATCGAGATGCCGGCGTCGAGCGCGATGTCGACGAGCTCGCGCGCGCCGGCGGCGTCCGTGCTGCCCCATTCCCTGAAGAATGCGTTGCCGCCGCCGAACGTCGCGGTGCCGAGACTCAGAACGGGGACCTTGAAGCCGGTTCCGCCGAGGGTTCGGTATTCCATGATCGGTACTCCTTGTAGAAGCGTGAAGGACTGCAGGATGGCGCCGCGCGGGCGCCGCGAGGGTGTCGGATACGGGCGGCGGACGGCAGGGCATGCGCCCGCCGTCCGCCGGGGCTCACGGGGGCGACCGGTCGGCGTGCATCAGCCACGCTGTCAGCAGGACGCCGGCGAATGCGGCACAAGCGCCGACGGCGAAGGCGGACGGGTAGTCGGTACGCGCGACGACCCAGCCCGCGAGCGGGCCGGTGCACGCATAGGCGACGTCCTGGAACGCCGTGAAGCCGCCGAGGGCGGTGCCGCGTGCCTGCGCCGGCACGTGCCGGAGGGTGGCAACACCGAGCGCGGGAAAGACCAGCGAACAACCGAGGCCGGACACGGTCGCGCCGACGAGCGCGACGCCGGAAACCGGCGCCGCCCACAGGAGAGCCTGGCCGATCGCCTCGACCGCGAGCGCGGCGAGCGCGACCGGATAGCCGCCGAACCGGTCGGGCAGATGGCCGAACAGGACGCGGACGAGGACGAAGGCGCCGCCGAAGCAACTGAGCGCGAGGCCCGCGCCTTCCCATCCGCGCGCCTGGAACAGCAGCGTCACGAACGCGCCGATCGCCGCGAAACCGACGCCCTGCAGCGCGAGGCTGCATCCGGGCCGCGCGATGATTCGCAGCACGCGGGACAGCGGCACCCGCAGGCCCGGCTGCGGCGCGACGGCAGGCAGCGAAGCGACGAGCGCGAGTGCGATGCAGGGCAGGGCGATCGTGGCGCCGGCCACGGCCGCCAGCCCGCCGGCGCGCGCGAGCGCCATCCCGCATGGCGCGCCGAGCGCGATCGCGCCGTAGAGGGCCATGCCCGTCCACGAGAGCACGCGGCCCGAGCGGGTCGCGCCGAGCGTGCCGATGCCCCACGCGAGCGCGCCGGTGACGAGCTGGCTTTCGCCGAGCCCGGACAGCAGCCGCGCGGCAACCAGCAGCGCGAGACGTGCGCCGGGGCTGGCCGGCGTCGTGGCGCTCGCGACGTAGACGCCGCCCGCGACGACGCACGACACGAGCCCCGCGCACATCGTGCGCTTCGCGCCACGATGATCGGCGCGGCGGCCCGCGATGCTCCGCGTGAGCACGGTCGCGAGGAATTGCGCGCCGACCGCCGTGCCGACGACGAGCGTGCCGAAGCCGAGCGTGTCGTGCACGTACAGCGGCACGACGGGCAGCAGGAGGCCGAAGGTCAGCGCGCCGAGAAAGACGCCGAAACAGATGAGCCGGGCCGTGCGGGCCGGGGCGATGTCGGGTGCGACGACGTTTTGGAGGTCGGGGGCGTTCATCGGAAGGGGCCGGTTGATCGGCGTCACGGACGCCGGTAGCGGATGGACCAGACGGTCAGCAGGGTCGCGCCGAACAGCAGCAGGCAACCGAACGAGAAATCGTTGAGCGCGAGCATGTGGGCTTGCACGTCGATCGAGCGGCTGACCGACGCGAGCGCGCCGGCCGGCGACATGCCCGCATGTTCGAGCCGGGCGAGCCAGTCGCCGGCGGCCGGATCGAACGGCGTGATGCGATCGACGAGGTATGTGTTGTGAACGCGCGAGCGCCGTTCGAAATAGGTCGGCGCGACGGAGGTGGCGACGCTGGTGCCGATCCGGCGCAGCGCATTCTGCACGCCCGACGCCGCCGGCAGCCTTTCGCGAGGCAACCCGGCGATCGACAGCGACACGAGCGGGGTGATGAAAAACGCGGTGGCCGCGCCCATCAGCAGCGAGTTGGCCGCGATGTCGCCGAGCGTCACGTCGGTATTGAAGCCCATGCGCCAGAACGACGCCGCGCCCCAGCCGACCAGCGCCACGGTCGCGAGGTGGCGCGGGTCGGTGCGCCCCTGGATGCGCCCGATCAACGGCGCGATCACGATGCCCGCGATGCCGAGCGGCGCGGTGGCGATGCCGGCCCAGGTTGCCGTGTAGCCCTGCTCGGTCTGCAACCAGAGCGGCACCAGCACGAGCGCGCCGTAATAGACGCCGAAGCCGACCGTCACCGCGATCGTTCCCGCCGTGAAGCCGCGATCCGCGAACAGCCGCAGGTCGACGATCGGATGCGCGTCGGTCAGCTCCCAGAGGACCAGCGCGACGAACGACACGACGCAGAGCACGGCGAGCGCGCGGATCTCGACCGCCGCGAACCAGTCGAGGTTCTGGCCGCGGTCGAGCATCAGCTGCAGCGAGCCGAATGCGGCGGCGAGCAGCAGCAGGCCGACGAAATCGACGGGAAGGTGGCGGGTCGGGTTGTCGCGCCGGCCGAGGAAGCGGGTCAGCACGAGCAGGACCAGCGCCCCTGTCGGCACGTTGACGTAGAAGATGTAGGGCCACGAGAGGTTGTCGGTGATCCAGCCGCCGGCGATCGGGCCGAGCACGGGCGCGACGAACGTGGTGGTCTGCCAGACCGACAGCGCGACGTTGCGGCGTGCGGCCGGAAACACGGCCAGCAGCAGCGCCTGCGAGAGCGCGGTGATCGGCCCGGAGGCCGCGCCCTGCAGTGCGCGGAACAGCAGCAGCGATTCGAAATTCGGTGCGAGGCCGCACAGGATCGAGGTCAGGACGAACAGCACGACCGAGACCCGGAACAGCCGCACCTGGCCGAAGCGCTGCGCGAGCCAGCCGGTCAGCGGCAGCGTGATCGCGAGCGGCGTCGCGAACGACGTCAGCATCCAGGTGCCCATGTCGGGCGCGACGCCGAGATCGCCGGCGATGGTCGGTACCGCGACGTTGGCGATCGTCAGGTCGAGCGTCTGCATGAAGTTGGCGACGCTGATCGCGATCGCGACGAGCACGAGAGCCGGGCCCTGCAGCGGCTCCAGCGGCAGTTTCGGCGCCGCACCCCGAGCGACGGGCGCCATGCTCAGGCTCCCGGCGCGCGGCGCACGGCGGCGCCGTCGTTCGCGCGGATCGTGTCGTTGACGAGGGCGTCGCCGGACGATGCATCGTCATCGAAGATCGACGTCGCGTCGATCGGGCGCCGGGCGGCGGCCGGCGCGGGGCGCACGGAGGCCGATGCGGTGCCGGGCGCGTTGTCGCCGAGCACGACCGATGCGTTCATCGACAGGCCGATGCGCAGCGGGTGCGCGCGCAATTCGCCGGGATCGAGCGCGACCCGCACGGGTACGCGCTGCACGACCTTGATCCAGTTGCCGGTCGCATTCTGCGCGGGCACCGACGCAAATGCCGAACCCGTGCCCGCCTCGACGCCTTCGATGCGGCCGTGGAACACGACGTCGGAGCCATACAGGTCCGAGCGAAGCTCGACGGCCTGCCCGGCGTGCATGCCGCGCAGCTGCGATTCCTTGAAGTTGGCCTCGACCCACACATGGTCGAGCGGCACGAGCGCCATGGCCGGCGCGCCGGGCGTGACGTGCTGCCCGACCTGCACGACACGGCGTGTCACGAGCCCCGCCAGCGGCGCGCGGATTTCGGTGCGGCGCAGTGCGAGCGCCGCACTGCGCACCCGCGCGGCCGCGGCGCGCACCAGCGGGTTCGAGTCGATCGACGTGCCGTCGACGCGCGCACGCGATGCGTCGTACGCGGCCTGCTGCGCGTCCAGCGCGGCGGACGCACTGGTCATCGCGTCGCGCGCATGGCGGATGTCCTCGCGCGATACGCCGCCGTCCTGCGCGAGGCCGAGCCGTCGCTGCAGGTCGTCGGAGGCCTTCGACAGCTCGGCCTTGCGCTGGAGGATCTGCGCCGCCTCGCGCGCCGTGTCGGCATGCGCGGTGCGGTACTCGCGCACCGCATGGGCGAGCTGTGCGACGGCGTCGTCGAGCGCGAGCTTCGCATCGGTCGGATCGACGCGGAACAGCGGATCGCCGGCATGTACCCATTCGGCGTTCTGCACCATGATCGTGTCGACCGTGCCCGCCACCTGCGGCGATACCTGCACGACATCGCCCGTCACGTAGGCGTCGTCGGTCGTCTCGGTGCCGCGCGACGTGACCCACCAGTAGCCGCCGGCCAGTGCGGCCAGGGCGAGCGCGATGAAGAACCAGCGGAAATAGCGCCGCCGCGTGGTGCGCAGCGCCTGTTCGGCGGGCGGGGGCGACGCCGCGCCCGCGGCGGCCGGCGCGGCGGCCGGCGGGGTGTCGGTGCGATTCATTGTTGGGCTCCGGGGTTCGTTGCGCCACCGAGCGCGGCGATCAGCCGGACGTGCTCGACGGCAAGTGAGGTATCGGCGCGAGCGACCGACCGGCGGTCTTCAAGCAGCCGGGTTTCGGCCAGCAGCACGTCCAGGTAGCCGGAAATGCCTTTCTGGTAGCGCCGCGTCTCGATGTCGTAGGTCTGCTGGGCGCGTGCCAGCGCGTCGCGATTCAGGTCGCGCTGCCTGGCCAGCGCGTCGAGCTGCACGAGCGAGTCGCTGACCTGGGCGAGCGCGTTGACGACGGTGTCGTCGTAGTCGGCGACGGCGGCGTTGTACGCGTCGGTCTGCGCGCGCAGGCCGGCTCGCAGCCTGCCGCCTTCGAAGATCGGCAGCGTGATTGCGGGGCCGGCGCCGAACGTGCCGCTGCTGCCGTGAAGCAGCGCGCGAAAGCCGAAACTCTGCACGCCGGCGAACGCCATCAGGTTGATGTCCGGATAGAACGCCGCGCGGGCCGCGTCGATGTCGGCCGACGCGGCCTCGACGCGATAGCGGGCAGCCAGGATGTCGGGCCGGCGCCCGACGAGCGCGGCCGGGAGCGTCGCGGGCAACGGCGCGACGGCATGCAGCACGCGCGGTGACGGCGTGAGCGTGTCCGCATAGCCGGGCCCGCGCCCGACGAGCGCCGCGAGCCGGTGGCGCAGCAGCGCGACGGCCGCGCGCTGCCGCTCGACATCGGCCTGCGCGAGCGGCAGCGGCTCGCCGGCACGCGCGACCGCGACCGGCATGTCGAGTCCCGCCGCTTCACGCTGGCGGGTGAGGCGCAGCAGGTAATCGTGCTGACGCAACGTATCGTTCGCGATGTCGAGCAGTTGCAGCTCGAGCGCGAGCTGCAGGTATGTTTCGACGAGCGCAGCCTGCAACGACACGGTTGCCGCGCGCTCGAGCGACTGCTGCTCGCCGGCGCGCAGGGTCGCGGCGCGGGTCAGCGCGCGCAGGCGGCCGGCAACGTCGAGATCGAACGACGCATTCAGCAGCGCCTGCGCGTTGACTTGCCAGTGGCCTGCGGCGGGGGGCGGCGTGGTGTAGCTGCGCGGCAGCCGCGTCGGCGTCGCGCTGACCGCTGCGCCGAGCAGCGGCAGGGAATCCGCCGCGCTGACGTCGGCTTGCGCGAGCGCCTCGTCGACCCGGGCGCGCTGGGCCTTCAGCGACGGCGCGCCTGCGAGCGCGTCGGCCAGCACGCGGTCGAGCTGCGGATCGCCGAAGGTGCGCCACCATTGCGCGTCCACGTCGGCCTGACCCTTGGCCGCGTGAAGGGCGAGGCCCGGGTCGAGCTGTTCGACCGGGGTGATCTTCTGTTGGTCCGGCTGCTGGCCGAACGGGGCACAACCGGCCATGACGGCCGCCGTCACGGCTGCCGTAGCGATCGGACCCCATCTTCGAATCGAGACAAGAAACTTGGACATGATCGGTTTCCACGAGTCCGGTTGACGAATTCAACCTATCTAAAAATATATCTTTAGATATTCTCAAACAACGAGCAACTGTCAGAAATGGCAGTGGGGAGCGCCCGTGACGGGGCGGGAAGGGAACCGGGAGCGGGGAAGTCGCGCGCATGGGCGCGACCGTCAGGCGGACGCGGATTCGGCGAGGGCCGCCGCGACGATTTCGTCGATCGACGCGCCGCGCGTGTCGAGCAGGCGATGCGCGCAGGCCCGATACAGCGGATCGCGCGTCCGCTGCAACTCGGCCAGCACGGCGCGCGGGTCGGGCACGTTCAGGAGCGGGCGCGCGGGATCGCGCCCGGTGCGCCGGTACAGCGCGTCGATGTCGCTGACCAGGTAGATCACGTGGCAGCGCGCCTTGAGGCGCGCGCGGGTGTCGTCGCGCAGCACCGCGCCGCCGCCGGTGGCGAGGATCAGCGTGTCGCGTTGCGACAGCGCATCGATGACGCCGGCTTCGCGGGCGCGGAACGTCGGCAGCGGAAACAGCATGGCAAGCGGGGCGCCGAAGCGCTGCTCCATCTCCCGGTCGGAATCCGCGAACGGGCGGTCGAGTGCCGCCGCAAGCGCCGCGCCGATCGTCGTCTTGCCCGCACCGGGCATGCCGATCAACGCGATGCGCGGATGGTGCGCTGCCGTCACAGCCGGCTCCGCAGCGAATGCGTCCGGCGCGTCGCCGCCGTGATACGGCGCAGGCGCACCGTATTGGCGAGGCGGTCCAGGACGCCGGTCATTCTTGCGGGCGATACGGGCGCGGCACCGGGTCGCGCGAGCAGATCGCCCAGCGCGATGCCCCCGACCTGCACGTCGTTCGCAAGCAGCGCGTCGGTCAGCATGGCGACGCTCGTATCGATGCCGGCCCACGCATGGCCGAAGTCGGCGAGCACGCGGCGCGAGGTCGCGGGTGCCGCGAGGCAGTCGCGCCAGGGCACGAGTACGCCGCCGACGGGCGCCGCGCCACGCGCGGTTTCCAGCAGCCGCCAGCCGTGCGCGGTGGCGCCGTTCTGCGTGCACCAGCGGCCATAGGCCGTCGCGGACGTATCGACGACCAACGCCGTCGGCAGCCGCAGTCTGCCGAGCCGGCGAAGCAGCGCGGCCCGCGCGTCGTCGTCGACGTCCGGCGTAGCCACGCGCTGCACATGCGTCAGCAACTCCAGTTCGTCCTCGTAGTCCGCGCGCAATGCACGCAGCCATGCGCCGGTGTCGCGACGCAGCGACGGCGGCACGACCCCGAGCAGGACCAGCAGGCGATCGTCGTGACCGTCGCAGATGGCCCGCACCCGGCGCGCGACGGCGGTATCGGCGGACGCGGCACTCATGTCGCGCTCGGCTCGGCAACGGCGCCGGCATCGACGAACGGCGCGCGCGGGTAGGAACCGAGGATTCGCAGGTCGGCGGCGATCGTCCTGATGTCGCCGAGGGCGGCACGGACATGCGCGTCGTCCTGGTGGCCGTCGATGTCGACGAAGAAGCGGTACGCCCATCCGGCGGCGCGGCCGGGACGCGCGTCGAGCCACAGCACCGAGATCCGGTGCCGCGCCAATGCATCGAACACGCCTGCGAGCGCGCCGATCGTATCGTCGAGCTGCAGCAGAAGACTGGTGCGGTCGTGGCCTGTCGGCTCTGCCGGCGGCCCGCCGAGGACGAGAAAGCGCGTGCGATTGCCGGGTTCGTCCTGGATCGCGTTCGCCACGATACGCAGTCCGTACTGGTCGGCCGCCCGTTCGCCGGCGATCGCCGCGCAATCCGTCATGCTCGCTGCTTCGCGGGCGGCCGCGGCGTTGCTCGCGACAGGCACGCGGCGCAATTGCGGCGCATGCGCATCGAGCCACGCACGGCACTGTGCCAGCGCCTGCTGATGACCGAGCACGCAGTCGACGCCTTCGAGCGTGCCGGATGCGCTCAGCAGGCAGTGCGCGACCGGCAGCACGATCTCGCCGACCACCGGGGCGGTCGCGTCGGCCAGCAGGTCGATCGCGCGCGTGACGGTGCCTTCGGTCGAATTCTCGATCGGCACCACCGCATGGTCGACGTTCGCGGCCGCCAGTGCGGCGAATGTCGCTTCGAGCGTGTCGCACGCATGTGGACGGATCGGGGCGCCGAAGTAGCGCTGCATCGCGGTCTCGGTAAAGGTGCCGGACGGGCCGAGGAACGCGACCGACGGCACCCGCTGCAACTCGCGGCTGACGCGGAACAGCGTGTGCCAGATCGCCGCGACGTGGCGCGCCTGCAGCAGCCCGTGCGGCCGGGCGCACAGCCCCGCGACGATTTCCGTTTCCCTTGCCGGCTGGCGGATCGTCCGGCCGTCGAGCGCCTTGAACTGGCCGATCGCGGCGGCGTGCTGCATCCTGCGCGCGATCAGCGCGAGCAGTTCCTGGTCGATTGCATCGATCTGCGCGCGTTGCAGCGCGACCGGATCGAGAGCGGGCAAGTCGGTGGCGGTGAGGGTCATGACGGTACCGTGGAGGTAGCGAAAGAAAGCGGGTGCCCGGTCAGTGCGCGGGTGCGTGCCGGCCGATGCGGGCGGACTCGTGACGCACGCGTTCGAGTGCGACGCCGTACTCGATCTCGAGCTGGGCGACGATCTGCTCGACGCTCAGCACCGTGTCCATCGAACCCACGCCCTGGCCGGCGCCCCAGATGTCGCGCCACTGGCGCGCGCCGGATTCGGGCGAGAAATCGAGGTGTGCGTGCTCGCTGCGGGGCAGGTTGCGGACGTCCATGCCCGCGGCCTCGATGCTCTGGCGCAGATAGTTGCCGTGCACGCCGCTGAACGCATCGGTGTAGACGATGTCGGCGGCCGTGGCCTCGACGATCGTGTCCTTGTAGCGCTGCGCCACGTTGGCTTCGTGAGACGCGAGGAAGCGGGTGCCCATGTACGCGCAGTCGGCACCCAGTGCAAGCGCCGCCGCGATGGCCGCGCCGGTGGCGATCGCGCCGGACAACGCGATGAAGCCGTCATGAATGCGGCGCACCTCCGACACCAGCGCGAACGGGGACAGCGTGCCGGCATGGCCGCCCGCTCCGGCCGCGACCAGGATCAGGCCGTCGACACCGGCTTCGAGCGCTTTCTCCGCGTGTCGTACGGTCGTGACGTCGTGCAGCACGACACCGCCGTAGGCGTGCACGGCTTCGACGATCTCGCGCGGCGGCGCGCGCAGGCTCGTGATCAGGATCGGCGTGCACCGGTCGATGCAGATCCGCAAGTCCGCTTCGAGCCGCGTGTTGGTCTGATGGCAGATGTGATTGACCGCGTACGGCCCCACGCACGCATCCGGACGGGCGGCACGGTGCGCGGCCAGTTCCTCGTCGATGCGATCGATCCAGTCGCCGAGCTGCGCGCTCGGTCGCGCATTGAGCGCGGGAAAGGCGCCGACGATCCCGCTCTTGCACTGCGCCAGCACCATCTCGGGGTAGCTGGCGATCAGCATCGGCGATGCGATCAGCGGCAGGCGCAGGTCGTGCAGCGGCGTCGGGCGCATCGGGGTGTCTCCTCCAGTGGTGCTCATTGCGCGACCGGTGCGCGGTCGCGGCGCTCGGCAAGCCGCTCGTGAAAACTGTCGCGACCGACCGCGCAGCGTGTATGGATGCCTTCGCCGACGACGCCGGCCGCATCGCGAACCGACACCTTGTAGGTCATCATCCGGCCTTCCACGGAGATCAGCTCGGCGTCGACCGTGACTTCCCAGTCGGGCGGCGTCGGAGCGAGATGCTTGATCTCGAAGTTGTAGCCGACCGTCATCAGGTCGGCGCCGAGCAGGTGATCGGTTGCCTGCATGCAGGTCTGCTCGATGAAGATGATCATGATCGGGCTGGCAAGCGCGTGCGCTTCGCCGCCCCATTGATCTGCAAGCGAAATCGTATCGACGCGGTGCGTGGCACGGGCACGGAGGCCGGGCTGGATGGTCAAGGCAAACTCCTTCGGGATGAGAAACGAAAAATGAGCACTCAGGCCGCGTGCATGTGCGAGGCGGTCGCGCGTCGCTGCATCTGGCTGAAGATGTTGCGCGCGTGCATCTCTTCGGTGCCGCCCGCCGTTCCCATGGCGAGTGCGTCGGCAACGAAGGTCGCGAGCGGGCCGCGGCGATAACCGTCGCTGCCGTAGATCGCGAGCAGGTGCAGCGCGGCCTGGGTCAGGTCGCGGGCGCCGCCCAGTTTCGCAATCGAGCAACTGGCGAGCGCGGACGGGTCGCCCGCCCTCAACTGGTCGAGTGCGGCGAGTGCCATCCAGCGCGAGCGCTCCGCACCGACATGAATGTCGACGAGCCGCCGCTGGACATGCTGATGCTTGTCGAGCGTCACGCCGAGCGCGCCGCGTTCGCCGACGTACGCGAGTGCGTCGGCGAGAAACGGCCCGACCACGTCCGCGCACAGCAGGCCGAACAACGCGCGGTTCATCGACGCGATGTCCATCAGCACGCGCAATCCGTCCTTGGGAGTGCAAAGCAAATCGTCCGTGCCGACGGGAACACCGTCGAACGTCATGTCGCCGATCGGCAGATCGGCGACGCCCAGGGTTTCCTGGGGCGCGGTGCGCGTCACGCCGGCGCGTTGCGGATCGAGAAGAACCAGCGCCGTACCGGGGCGACCGTCCTGTGTGGCGCTCGCGGCGACGAGGATCAGTGCCGCGTCCGGGGCGTGGCTGATGTTGTACTTGTGACCGTCGAGGCGGCAATCCTGGCCGTCCAGCGTGACGCGGCTCTGCAGTGCACGGATTTCGGTGCCGGTGCCTTTTTCGGAAATGGCGGTCGCGGCCACCGCGCCGGACGTCAGGGCCGGCAGGAAACGGTCGCGCTGCGCCGGTGTGCCGTGGAGCAGCAGCGCGCGAATCACGGTCGCCTGATTCGCCAGCGCCATCGCGAAGCCGACGGATCTCGTCGCGGTCACGATCGCCTCGAACGCGGCGATGAACACGTTCAACGACGCGTCCGCGCCTGCATCGCGGCCGGCGACGAGCGTGCGCCACAGACCTGCTTCGGACAGCGCGCGCCAGGTTGCCCAGTCGAAGCCGCGGCGCGGCGACGACGCGAAGTGACGCAGCGCGACGGCGCGATAGGTGGCGGCGGCAGCGCGTTGATCGGGGGTGGCTTCGAAGTTCATGGTGTCCCTGAGGCGATGCGGATGCGGTACGGCCAATCTATCCAAAACCCCGGGACGGAGAAACTGTCATTTTTCGCAATCGCTCATCGGCGATGACGGTGCGTTTCCGGACAGCGTCGGCCCGCCACACAAACAAAAATCGACAAATCGGAACAGATGGGCGCGGTGTTCCCGCCTACCATCCGGACGTGCTTCGCGCGTTCCCGCACCACTGCGCGATCGGCAGATGCATCGCCTGCATTCCGCTGCACGTGACTCCCTCGCACTCTCGCATCCTGACGAGCCGCCAACAGGCAAAGGATTCGCCATGTCCGCAAGATCATTCGCCTCATTCGTGCTGATGCTGCTGCTTGCGGCATGCGGCGGCGACTCGGATTCGTCGGTGCCGGGCGGCCCGGTCGCGGCGGCTTCGGCGCGCGCGTCGCAAGCCGCCGCGTGGAAGCCACTGGTGCCCGGCACGAGCTGGCAATGGCAGATCGACGGCAACACGATCAACGAGAAGGTGCTGGACGGCGTGAACAACGCCCGCAAGATGTACGACGTCGACATGGAACTGACCGATGCCGGCACGATCCAGCGCCTGAAGGCGAAGGGCATCACCGTCGTGTGCTACATGGAGGTGGGCGGGCGGGAAGACACCCGTGGCGATGCCGGCAGGTTTCCCGACAGCGTGCTCGGTTACCCCGTCGAAGGATACGAGGATCACGAACGCTGGCTGGACATTCGCCAGACCGCGATCCTGATGCCCGTGATGCTGGCGCGTCTCGACATGGCGAAGAAAAAAGGCTGCGACGGCATCGAGCCGGACCTCGACGACAGCTATCGCCAGGAAACGGGTTTTCCGCTGACGCGCGACGACCAACTGCGGTACAACACGGCGCTGATCGCCGCCGCGCACGATCGCGGGATGTCGATGGGCCTGAAGAACGGCTCGGGTATCGCGGCCGCGATGGCGAAAGTGGCCGACTGGGCGCTCAACGAGCAATGCAACAGGTTCCACGAGTGCGGCGATTACGCGAGCTTCATCGCGCTGAACAAGGCCGTGTTCAATGTCGAGTACACGCGCTCGGACGGCATGACGCTCGCGGCTTTCTGCCCGGCGGACAACCAGGCCGGTTTCGACGGCATTCTGAAACTGTCGAGCGACACGCTTTCGGCGCTGCCGCGCGCGGCCTGCCGGTTCGAGTGAGCGGCGGCGGGGGCGGATGACGGGCTTTGCCAACGCGAAGCATACGGGCCTGCCGCTCGCGCGCTGAACCTCTTCGACGTACGCCGACCGCGACACGCGCTGCCGCTCGGCGAGGGCGCTGACACGCGTGTCCGGGGCGGTGGCGGCCGGCAAGCCGAGGCGGCGTGTCAGGATCGCTTCCGGCACGTGGCACGTCGTGGCCACGTAGCCGAGCGTCGTTCATGCGCGCACGTTGCCGGTTTGCGGCACACCGGCTTCATGGGCGGAATGCAGCAGGACCAGTGCGTGATAGATACGCACTGCGAATCGTTCTGACGCGACGGTGCAAGCCCACATCACCGCGATCGCAACGACTCTTGCGATACCCGCCGACCCGCATCGGCGATCGTCCTTTTCGATACGCTCAGCGCATTGCAGGTGCCGGCGCGATGGCGATCAACTGCCGCGGCCGAAGAACCGGTCGATGCGCTTGATCTCGCCCACCCGCTGCGCCTGCTCCAGCTCTCGCCTGACCTGCGCGCGTGTCTTGCCGAAGGCGACGTTGCGGGGGTTCGACGCGGGAGCGGGCGACTCACTCTCCGCTGTTTCCGACGGCGCCGCGGCGGCCGATGACGGCGTGACAGCGGCCGGCGAACCCGTTTCCTGCGCATGAAGCGGTACCACGAAACCGGCCCAGGCAGCGGCGACTGCCAAGGCGGACGATCTGGCGAGATGCATGCAATCCATGTCCGGAATCCTGTCGTTGGCCAGGCGCGATCGATATGCCCCTGATCGAGAGCGTACGGGACGAGCGACGTGATCCGTTGACGGACGTCAAGCGCAGACGAATCGCGCGCCGGACAGCCCATTGCCCGTGTCGGCGCCCGTTCTTGACGCAGGTCACGCCGGAGGCGCGGCATGGAGCCAGGATGGACGTGTCCGGCAGCCCGTGCCGGCGATTGCCGGCGACGTGCGTGACTCGCGCGTGGCCTGGCTGCGACGACCGGAGGGCGCATCATGGATCACGGGAAGGCATTGATCGTCTGGTTTGACGACCTGCGGCGCGGCGATGTGCCGAGCGTCGGCGGAAAGAATGCGTCACTGGGCGAACTGATCGGCAACCTGTCCGCACAGGGCGTGAGCGTGCCGCCCGGCTTCGCATCGACCGCGGATGCTTACTGGCGGTTCATCGATGCGAACGGATTGAGGCAGATCATCGGCAGCACGCTCGACGCGTTCGTCGCCAGGAAGATGCCGCTCGCCGATGCCGGCGCGGCGATCCGGCAGGCGATCCTTCACGGCGACTGGCCCGACGACATCGCCGATGCGATTCGGGACGCGTATCGGCAACTGTGCCGCCAGTCGGGGCGACCCGACGTCGACGTCGCCGTGCGCTCGAGTGCGACTGCCGAGGATCTTCCCGACGCGAGCTTCGCGGGGCAGCAGGAAACCTACCTGAACGTGCGCGGCGAGCGCGCGTTGCTCGCTGCCTGCCGCCGGTGCTACGCATCGCTGTTCACCGACCGCGCGATTGCGTACCGGGAAGAAAAGGGCTTCGATCATCTGCGTGTCGCGCTGTCGATCGGCGTGCAGCGGATGGTACGTTCGGATGTCGGCGCGGCCGGCGTGATGTTCTCGCTCGACACGGAAACGGGCTTTGACAAGGTGGTGCTGATCAGTGCCGCATGGGGGCTGGGCGAGAACGTGGTGCAGGGCATCGTCGATCCCGACGAATATGAAGTGTTCAAGCCCCTGCTCGGCGATCCCGCATGCAGCCCCGTCATCGGCAAGACGCTCGGCGGCAAGGCGCGGAAGCTGATCTATGCGCGCGACGAGGATGCGCCGACCCGCAACGTACCGACGTCGAAAGCCGAGCGTGCCGCGTTCGTCCTGGCGGATCGCGACATCCTGGCGCTTGCGCACTGGGCCTGCGCGATCGAAACGCACTATGGCCAGCCGATGGATATCGAATGGGCGAAGGACGGCGTCAGCGGTGAATTGTTCGTTGTTCAGGCACGTCCCGAAACGGTGCAGTCCCGGCGTGAAGCCAGCGCCGTGAAGACCTACCGGCTCGGCCAGACCGGCCGGAAGCTGCTCACCGGCGTCAGTGTCGGGGAGGCCGTCGCGGCAGGCAGCGTGTGCGTGATCGACAGCCCGCGCGACATGGCGCGTTTCGTCGACGGTGCGGTGCTCGTGACGCGCACGACGGATCCGGACTGGCTGCCGGTCATGCGTCGCGCCGCCGCGATCATCACCGACCACGGGGGCCGCACGTCGCATGCCGCGATCGTGAGCCGCGAGCTGGGGTTGCCGGCGATCGTCGGCACCGGCAATGCGACGAACGTGCTGCACGACCAGCAGGAAGTGACGGTGTCGTGCGCGGAGGGCGAGGCCGGCTTCGTTTACGAAGGCATCGCGCAATACGACGTGGAAGCGATCGACCTGGCCGACCTGGCGACCACCCGCACGCAGGTCATGCTGAACCTCGCGAACCCGGCCGCGGCTTTCAGGTGGTGGCGCCTGCCGGCCGACGGCATCGGGCTCGCGCGCATGGAGTTCGTGATCAGCAACCACATCAAGGTGCATCCGATGGCGCTGGCCCGCTATGACGCCTTGCAGGACGAGCGGGCGAAGCGCGCCATCGCGGCGCTGACGGCGGGCTACGACGATCCGGCGGACTATTTCGTTGACCGGCTGGCGCGCGGCCTCGCGCGCATCGCGGCGGTCTGCCATCCCGCACCGGTCATCGTCCGCATGAGCGACTTCAAGACGAACGAATACGCGCACCTCGTCGGCGGCGCGCAGTTCGAACCGCACGAAGAGAATCCGATGCTCGGATTTCGTGGTGCGTCGCGCTACTACTCGCCGCGCTACCTCGACGGGTTTGCGCTCGAATGCCGGGCGATCGCGCGGCTGCGCAACGACATGGGGTTCAGGAACGTGATCGTGATGATCCCGTTCTGCCGTACGCCCGACGAGGCGGACCGCGTGCTCGAGGTGCTGGCCGGGAACGGCCTGAAGCGCGGCGAAGACGGCCTGCAGATCTACGTGATGTGCGAGATCCCGTCGAACGTCATTCTGGCGAGCGCGTTCGCGCAGCGCTTTGACGGGTTTTCGATCGGCAGCAACGACCTGACCCAACTCACGCTCGGGGTCGACCGCGACTCGGCGGAGCTGGCCGGCCTGTTCGACGAGCGCAACGAAGCGGTGAAGTGGATGATTGCTCGCGTGATCGCCTCCGCGCACGATGCCGGGGCGAAGGTCGGACTGTGCGGCCAGGCGCCGAGCGATCATCCGGAATTCGTCGATTTCCTCGTCGCCTGCGGCATCGACTCGGTTTCCGTGAGCCCCGACAGCTTCATCGGGGTCAAGCGTCGCGTGGCGGCCGCGGAACAGGCAGCGCGCGACGCGCAAACGCCGCCGGCCTGAACGGCGCGGCGCCCGGGCGCGCGATCGTGCCGGTTCAGCTGGACGACGTCACGTCACGCTGCGCTGCGCCGCGCACGCGCACCGCCGGCTGCGTTCGGCGCGGGCAAACGCGGCCTGCAGCGCGGGATGAACGACGGTGCGCCAGCGCTCACCCGTGAACAGCCCGTAGTGGTCGCAATCCTCGACGTCGACGATCTGCCGGGCGTCCGGTGCAAGGCCGCTGCACATGGCCTGCGCGGCATGGGTCTGTCCCGCGCCGGTGACGGCATCGTGCGTGCCTTCGACGGTCAGCAGCTGGATGGCGCGCAGCGCGGCGGGATCGACACGCTGACCTCGGACGAACCAGGTGCCGTTTGCGAGGCAGGTACGCTGGAACACGATGTCGACGGTGTCGAGGAAGTACTCGGCGGGCATGTCGAGGAGCGTCAGGTATTCGCGTAGTGCATGGCGCGCCTGCGCGAGTGCGTCGGCATCGCCCTCCGTCACCGCACGTCGATAGCGATCGACCAGCGTCATGTAGTGCTGCGGATACGCGAGCGAGATCTCGGCGCGTTGCAGATAGGCCGGAAAAACCTGTCGCCCGTGTCCGGCGAAGCCGGGCGGAACCGTGTCGATCAACGTGGCGCGACACCATGCGAGGGAATGCGAGCGAGCCGCCATCCCGAGCGCGCCCGGGTTGATCCGCGCATCGAGCGGGCCGCCGATCAGCGTCAGGCTTCCCGGCGGGACGGCCCCGCGTTGCGCGCGCAGCGCAAGCGCGCCGAGCGCCGGAACCGTCGCCTGGCAGACGGCGACGACGTGAAGGGGCCGTGCGTCGGCCAGCAGCGTATCGATGAAGCCGTCGAGCATCGCCACGTATTCGTCGAGGCCGAATCGACCCGCGTCAGGCGGCACGTCGCGCGCATCGATCCAGTCGGTGATGCAGACGTCACCATCGGCCAGCAGCGTCTCGACCGTTTCCCGCATCATCACGGCCGCATGGCCGGCCAGCGGCACGCACAGAAGAATCATGCGCGGTGCGCCGGCGCGAGCAAAGCGGCGCAGCGAGCAGAATGGCGTGTGCGCGACGATCGTTTCGTCGACGTCGACACGTCGGCCGTCCAGGGCGATCGAATCGATCGCGAACCGCGGCGGACCGGCATGCAGGTCGAGCAGGGGCTCGACCAGATCGGCGTAACACGCCGTCGCCACACAGGGCCAGAGACCGCGCGCGAACCGCGCGGCCGCGTCCCACGTGCGCCACCATTGCCGTTGCTGTTCAATCAGGTCATACCACATCGCGCATGGACGAGAAGCCGCCGGGGATTCGGACAAGTCTACTGTCGCCGGATTGCACGGCCGCGGGTTGACCTGCATCAGCGTCGGCTCGACCGCCGGTGCCTAAACTGACCGTCGGATCCTGGGCGGGAGCACGGAGCGGACCATGGATGCTTCTCGACGCATGCTCGTCGTTTTCTACTCGCGCAGCGAAACGACGGCGGGGCTGGCGCGCCGGCTTGCAGCTGCACTCGGCGCGGATTGCGAACGGTTGCGGGAGCTCGACGATCGACGGCGGGCGGGGGCCATCGGTTATCTGCGTTCGCTTGCCGACGTGATCCGCCAGCGCGCGGCGGACCTGCGGCCGACGGTCTCGTCCCCGTCGGCCTACGACGTGGTCGTGCTCGGCACGCCGGTCTGGGCCGGGCGCGCCTCGACGCCGGTGTCGACCTGGCTCGCCCGTCACGGGCACGAACTGCACGCGACCGCATTCTTCTGCACGATGGGCCTGCGTGGCGACCTGACGGCATTCGGACAGATGCAGGCGCTGGCACGGCAACGACCGATCGCGACCTGCGCGATTTCCGCGCGCGATATCGGTCACGGTCTGGCGTCCCGCAAACTCGCGCGTTTTGTCCGGTCGATCGTTCGACGGCTTGCCGTGCGTGAACGGCGATCACTCGACCGGTGCGGCCCGCGCCGGACGCCGGCCTGACGACGGCGCGAGGCCCTGGCCGAACCAAGGGGGCCCGGAGTCGAGCGACGCGACGTAACGCGCCCGGCCTCCCGGGTTGCCGCCAAGATGCATGAGCAAGGCGTGGCCTGCTTCGGTTTCGTTCGGCTTGGTCGGCTACCTGTTTCGCGATGCGAATCGTCCCGCGCGCTTCCTTGCAATCCATGAGCGATGCCGCGGCGGCGCGTTGATGGCGATCAAGCCCGATGGTTCGGGCCGATCCGCACTCGATGGTGCGCGCCGTGCGGGGGCTTCGCCGGATTGATCGAGGCACGTCCCGTGTGCGGCGCTGATCTTGCCCGAATCGTCCGACTCGTTACGTATCGGGAATGCAAGCGGGCGGCGCGAGCGGATCAGAACCGATCGAGCCGTGCGAGGATTTCGTCGGCGCGGCGCAACAGCGTCTTGTCCTGTTCGGCCGTCGCCCTGACGGCGTGCAGTCTTGCACGCCAGTATGCGGGATCGCTGATCGACGTCTTCTTGTGGAAGTAGCCCCGCGTCTGTTCGAGCAGTCGAATGGATCCTTCGATGTGGGCGAGCTCGCGTTCGACTTCGTAGTACCAGTTCATGAATGGATCTCTTCAGGACGGTGATTCATGGTGGATTCCGGCTGTCCGTGACGCATTGATTTCATGCAAGCCGGATCCGACGTTCGGTCTCTCGGAAGAAAACGGGATGATGCGGAGCGCGATATGGACGACGTGCGACCGTGAGCGGGAGTCCGAGCGGCCGACGAGAAGATACGTACGCTACCGTGGCGTTCCGATCCTGCGACCAAAGGCTAAACGATCAGATTGACGTGTTCCTGACAGGCAAGCAAAGCGGATCTCCGGATGGCATCGCGTCAGATGAATCGCAGATAGTGGGGGGCGCGTGCGTGCGCTTGCTGACCTGCGTCAAGACCGTTTGCGCTGCAGGAGCGAAGATAAACGTTTGCGCGTGTCGCTCACGATCGGGGACCGGCATGCGCCGTGCCGTCTGCGTCTTCACGTTCATGATACGGGCCTCCATCATGCCTTTCCTGTTTGCGCACACGTCGAATCCCCGGATCATCACGCCGCCCGTCGCGCCACACCGGAATCGTCCGGTCGACGCCGACGGCGACCGGCTGCTGAGTCCCCACGAGATTGCGATCCTGATGGTGCTCGCCAGCGAGCCGCGATGCCAGCAGGGCGACCCCGCCGACCTTCGCTGTCTGGTCGATCGCGGCCTCGTGCGACTGGATACCGCGTCGCTTGTGGAGGCTCCTGCGCGCTTGTCGGACGACGGCTGCCGGATCGTGTCGCGCTTCGCCGAGTGCGATCGCCCCGGCCGCGATGGCAACGCCGGCTTCACGGCCGCGCGCCGGACGGCCACGGCATTGCGGGGAACACCGCACGGCGCACCGCGCTGACCTGCATCAATTGCCGGTTGCGCGGCCGGATTTACCGTTGTTTTCACCGGATGCGAACGGGCGCTCATGGCGACGGGAACCGATCGCGTCACGCGCCGATGATCCGCTTCGCCCCGACCGGGAGAACGAACATGAATGCTGCGATGCTCTGTACCCGCGATGTCGCGACGTGTCCCGCACGGACGACCGTCGTCGAGGCAGCCGCCAGGATGCGCGACGCGCATGCCGGCGACCTGGTCGTCGTCCATGAACAGGACGGACGATGCAAGCCGATCGGCATGGTGACCGACCGGGACATCGTGCTCGCCGTGGTCAGCCCCGACGCGGAGGCCGACGCGCTGTTCGTCGGCGACATCATGTCCGCGCCCGTCGCCGTCGCGGATGTCGACGACGATGTCTGGCTGCTCGCGAAGCGGATGCGTCAGCACGGCGTGCGCCGGCTGCCGGTCGTCGGCGACGACGGCGAACTGGTCGGTATCGTCTCGCTCGACGATCTGCTTCGCGTGGCCGCGGCGCTGCTCGACGAATTGCGCCTCGTGGCGGCGCGTCAGCCGTATTTCGAGGAGAAGCAACGCGACTGATCCGGCGTGCGCCGCGTTCCGTCGCGGCGTGCCCGTGGCGGCCGCGCGCGAAGCGGCGCTGGAGGCTTCAGGTGGCGGCATGGCCCGTGTCGATCCGAAGAAATCGGACACGTTCACCTTCCGAACGCCGACCGCGCTCATCGCGTGCTTGCGATCGCCAGCGCTGTCGACGCGAACCCCGCAAGGCGGCGTTCCGCGCATCGTCGGCGGGCATCCGGGAGGCAGTCCGTCAACCGTTCGTGCCGCGCGAACACGATCCTGATTTCACGACCCGGTGCGATGTTTCCGGCACCCGGCGCGTGCCTGTTCGATGGCGGCGTGTTCGAACGCCGCTCCTTGATCTCGCGCAATTCGGGCGCCGGACGGCACCCTATGCTGGGGGTGCCGACATGGTGGCCGGCATCGACGCGACCTGCCGCGCGGGAGGGGCATGATGAACGGATCCTTGCAGGAGGCGAACGTCGACGACGTGTTGCTCACGGATTGGTATGAGCTAACGATGATGCAGGCCGGCTTCGATGCCGGCATGAACGACGCGGCGAGCTTCGAATTCTTCGTGCGGGCGTTGCCAGGGCACCGCGCATACCTGCTGGCCGCGGGGCTCGCGCCCGTGCTCGATTATCTGGAGCGCCTGTGCTTCCCGCCCGCCGCACTGGAGCAACTGGCCGGAACCGGGCGCCTTCGCGCGGACTTTCTTGCATCGCTCGCCGGATTCCGCTTTACGGGCACGGTCGATGCGATGCCGGAAGGCACGGTGTTCTTTGCCGACGAACCGGTCCTGCGGATCACGGCGCCGCTTCGCGAGGCGCAGTTCGTCGAGAGCCGGGTGATGAACCTGCTCCACTATGCGACGCTGACCGCAAGCAAGGCCGCACGCTCGACGCGCGTCGCGCACGGCAGGTTGCTGGTCGACTTCGGCTTGCGGCGCACGCATGGTGCGGAGGCGGCGATGCTGTCGGCGCGTGCCAGCTATCTGGCGGGATTTTCCGGGACGGCGACACTGCTTGCCGGCTTGCGCTACGGCATTCCCGTTTACGGCACGATGGCGCATTCATACGTGCAGGCACACGACGACGAAGCGCTTGCGTTCGAGCACTTCGCGCGATCGCAGCCGGATAACGCGTTGCTGCTGATCGACACGTACGACACGGAGCGCGCGGCGTACAAGGTGGTCGAACTCGCGCCGCGGCTCGCGCGCGACGGCGTCCGCATCAAGGGCGTGCGGATCGACAGCGGCGATCTCGCGGCGCATGCGCGCAACGTTCGCGCGATCCTCGACCGCGGCGGCCTTACCGACGCCACGATCTTCGCGAGCGGCAATCTCGACGAACACCGGTTGCAGGCGCTGGTCCGTGAGCACGCGCCGATCGACGGTTTCGGGATCGGCACGCAGATGGGCACGTCGGCGGACGCGCCGTATCTCGATTGCGCGTACAAGCTGGTCGAGTACGCGGGCCGGACGCGCTGCAAGCGCTCGGAGGGCAAGGCGACACTGCCGGGCCGCAAGCAGGTGTTCCGGCGATACGGCCCGGACGGGCGGATCGCCGGCGACTGCATCGGTCTGGACGGCGAGCGCCTCGACGGAACGCCGCTGTTGCAGCCGGTCATGGTCGCGGGCGCGCGGCTCGCGGCGCCCACGCTCGACGAGAGTCGCGTGCACGCGCTGCGCGAACTGGCCACGCTGCCGGACGCCATGCAGGCACTGGCGCCCGTGGTGCCGCTGCAGGCGTCGATTTCTCCGGCGCTGGCGGCATGCGTCGCGCAGTGGGGCGGCGGGCCGGACGCGCATGCGAGGCGGCAGGCGGCATGAACGAGGCTCGCAGCCCGACCGGTCACTCGATCGCGGTGGGCCGCATGGTGGCGGCCCCGCGCACGCGTTGCGCGCGTCCGGACGGCACGCAACACCCCGGCGGCATCGCGCGCGGCGCACCATGACGCGCTTCGACGTATTCAACGGCGATGCGGACGGCATCTGCGCGCTGCACCAGCTCCGGCTCGTGACGCCGGCCGAGTCGGTGCTCGTGACGGGCCCCAAGCGCGACATTGCACTGCTGGCGCGCGTGCCTGCGATCCGCGGCGACGCCGTCACCGTCCTGGACGTTTCGCTCGACGCGAACCGCGAGGCCCTGGTTGCGCTGCTCGCGCGAGGCGTCGACGTCGACTATTTCGATCACCACGTGACGGGCGACGTGCCCGCTCATCCCCACCTGCATGCGCATATCGATACGGCGCCGGACACCTGCACGAGCGTCATCGTCGACCGCTATCTGGCCGGCCGGCAGCGGCTCTGGGCGGCGGTGGGCGCGTATGGCGACAATCTCGACGGCGTGGCCGGCGCGCTCGCCGCCGCCGGCAGCCTGACGGATGCCGATGCACGCCGGCTGCAGGTGCTCGGCGAATCCATCAACTACAACGGCTACGGCGATCTTCCCGACGATCTCTTCATGGCGCCGCTTGCCGTGTATGCGGTGATCCGGCAATTCGCGAATCCGCTTGAATTCGCGGGGTCGCCGTTCGCGCGACGTCTGGCCGAGAACCGGCGGCGCGATATCGCGCGTGCGCAACGGCAGCGCGCGACCTTCGTGCTGCCGGGCGCGGACGTCTACATCCTGCCCGACGCCCGCTGGGCGCGGCGCGTCCGTGGCGTCTTCGCCAACCTGCTCGCGCGGCGGGAGCCGGCGCGCGCGCATGCGGTGCTGACCGTTGCGGCGGGAGGCCGATACACGGTCAGCGTGCGCGCACCGGTCGCCGCACCGTACGGTGCCGATCGGCTTTGCCGCGCATTTCCGGACGGCGGCGGCCGGGAAGCGGCGGCCGGCATCAACCGGCTCGCGCCCGCGTGCCTCGATGCGTTCGTCGAGGCGCTCGCGAGCGCGTATCCCGCCGCATGAATCGACGTATGTACCGACGCGCCCGCATCCGTCTGCCCGACCCGGGCCGGCTGTTGCGGGACGGTTGACGCAGGTCAACGCGGCTGTCCCGCCCGCCCCGGAAGATGAACTGCCATCATCGGCCGGGGGGGGCACCTTGGAGCACCATGCGGAGGTATTGCGCGGCGGGCGCTGGACGCTGCCCGCGCCGGGCTGGCGGGATCTCGCCGCGGTGCTGATCGTCATCGGGTTCCTGATGCTGACCGGCATTTCGGCGCACCAGATGGCAGGCCCGCTCGCGGTCGCGCATCCCCCGGCCATCTCGTTGTCCCCTGCGGCGCTGCCCGGCTATACGCTGCGTACGGTCTCGCGCATGTTCGCGGCATTGCTCGCATCGATTGCCTTCGCGCTCGTCTACGCGACCGCGGCGGCCAGGAGCCGGTCGGCCGAGCGGGTGCTGATTCCGTTGCTCGACGTGCTGCAGTCGGTGCCGATCCTCGGCTACCTGTCGTTTACGGTGCTGTTCTTCTTGTCGCTGTTTCCGGGGCGGATGCTGGGCGCCGAGTGTGCGGCGATCTTCGCGATCTTCACGAGCCAGGCGTGGAACATGACGTTCAGCTTCTACCAGTCGCTGCGCACGGTGCCGCGCGATCTCGACGAGACAAGCCGCAGCTTCCGGCTGTCCGCATGGCAGCGCTTCTGGCGCCTCGAGGTGCCGTTCGCGATGCCCGGTCTCGTCTGGAACGCGATGATGTCGATGTCGGGCGGCTGGTTCTTCGTGGTCGCATCGGAGGCGATCGCGGTCGGCGGCCTGCACGTCGACCTGCCGGGCGTGGGCGCCTATGTCGCACGGGCGATCGCGAACCGGGATCTGGCCGCGGTGGGCTGGGCGATCGTCGCGATGAGCGTCGCGATCGTCCTGTACGACCAGTTGCTGTTCAGGCCGCTGGTCGCGTGGTCGGAACGGTTCCGCTATGGCGATGCCGTGCCCGCGGTCGTGCCGCGCAGCTGGATGCTCGACCTGTTCCACCGGTCGCGATGGATGGCCCGCGCCGGCGGCCCGGTCGGCATGCTGTTGCGCCGCGCGGCGCGTGCGCGGCTGCCGGGGGTCGCGTGGCCGTGGCGCGGCCGGATGGCGCTGCCGCGGCACGCGGGTGACGCGCTCTGGTTCGCGCTGTGCGCGGCGGGATGCGGGTATGCGGCGGTTGTACTGTTCCGGCTCGGACGCGCGGCGCTGACCTGGGCGGACCTGCGCGTCGTGGCGGGCGAAGGGGCGCTCACCTTCGTTCGCGTGACGGTGCTGGTCGTGATCGCGTCGGCGATCTGGGTGCCGATCGGCATTGCGATTGGTCTTCGACCACGCGTGGCCGCCCGCATCCAGCCGATCACGCAGTTTCTCGCCGCGTTTCCGGCCAACCTCCTGTTTCCGGTCGCGGTGTTCGTCATCGTGCGCTACCGGCTCGCCCCCGAAGTCTGGCTGCCGCTGTTGATGATCCTGGGCGCGCAATGGTATGTGCTGTTCAACGTGATCGCCGGAGCGAGCGCGTTTCCGGCCGACCTGAGCGAAGCGGCGGCATGCTTTCGGGTCCGGCCGGCGACCTGGTGGCGTCGCGTCATGTTGCCGGGTGTGCTGCCGTACTTCGTGACGGGCGCGATCACCGCGTCCGGCGGCGCATGGAATGCGAGCATCGTCGCGGAGGCGGTGAGCTGGGGCAGCACGCGCCTGAATGCCGGCGGACTGGGGGCCTACATCGCGCAGATGACCGGCGCCGGTGACTTTCCGCGTATCGCGCTCGGTGTCGCCGTCATGTCGCTGCTCGTGATCGCGACCAACCGGCTCGTGTGGCGCCCGATGTATGCGTTCGCCGAGCGCAGGACGCGGTTCGATTGAGTCCGGACCCGATCCTCCATCCGCAGGAGACCGATGTGTCGAATCCCGGTGAATGCAAGGAAGCGTACCAGGCGGGCGCGGCCGCGCCGTCATCGGAGCAGGCGCCCGTCGTGCTCGAGATGCGCGGCGTATGCAAATCGTTCACGAAGCCGTCCGGCGAGCCGCTGCACGTGCTGGCCGATATCGACCTCACGCTCCGCGAGGGGGAGATACTGGGGCTGCTCGGCCGCTCCGGCTCGGGCAAGTCCACGCTGCTGCGGATCGCGGGCGGGCTCGTCAAGCCCTCGTCCGGCGCGGTCGCATATCGCGGGGCACCGCTTGCCGGCCCGACCGCCGGCATTGCGGTGGTGTTCCAGACCTTCGCGCTGTACCCGTGGCTGACCGTCGTCGAAAACGTCGAGCTCGGGCTGGATGCGCTGAGCCTTCCGCCACGCGACGTGCGCGAACGGGCGGCCGTCGCGATCGAGTTGATCGGGCTCGACGGTTTCGAATCGGCTTATCCGCGCGAACTGTCGGGCGGCATGCGTCAGCGGGTGGGGTTTGCCCGCGCGCTCGTCAGCGAACCCGTCCTGCTGTTGATGGACGAACCGTTCTCGGCACTCGACGTGCTGACCGCGGAAACGCTGCGCACCGATTTTCTCGACCTGTGGGACGCGCGCCAGCTGTCGACCCGGTCGGTGATGATGGTGACCCACAACATCGAGGAAGCCGTGCTCATGTGCGATCGCATCCTGGTGCTCGGCGCCGGCCCGGCGCGCATCGACGCCGCGCTGAACGTGCCGTTGCCGCGTCCGCGCAGCCGGCACGACCCGGCCTTCCAGGCGATCGTCGGCAAGATCTACGCGACGCTGACCGCGCGCATCGCCGACGCGGCGGCGGCCCGCGCGGCGGCCGGCGGCACGCTGGCCATGACGCTACCCGACGTGACGAGCCACCATCTCGCCGGGTTCGTCGAGACCCTGGCGGCCGCGCCGTACGACGGCCATGCGGAACTCGGCGCGATTGCCGCGGCGCTCGCGCTTCGGGTCGACGTGCTCCATGCGACCGCCGCGGCGCTCCATCTGCTCGCCTTTGCCGAGTGGCACGACCGGACCCTCCGGTTGAGCGCGGCGGGCCACGTGTTCGCGCACAGCGACGACGAGGCCCGGCGGCGCCTGTTTCGAGAGCATGTCGTCAAGTTCGTGCCGCTTGCCGCGCATATCGACGAAGTGCTGGACGAGCGTGCAGGGCATCGCGCGCCGCGTGAGCGTTTCGAACTGGAGCTCGAGGATCATCTCGATCCGCGCAGCGCGGAACAGGCGCTGCGCGTCGTGACGGACTGGGGCCGCTACGCGGGGCTGTTCGACTACGACGACCATACGCGCACCTTCGGCCGTTGATCATGCGGGCCCCGGCCCGCGGCAAAGGCGGGTGGTGTGCCGCCGCGTCCGTTGACTTCTGTCAACGCCCGGCGCGCGGTGCGTTCGAGAATGACTTCACGGGCGCCGAAACAGGCCGGGCGTTTGCCGGCGGAGTCGTTCAGGCTTTCGGTTGCGATCGGCAGCGAGCGTGTCGTGCGACGCTCGACGGGCCGCCGGCGCGATCGCGCCGCTTCAGCGAACCTGCCGGCACCTGCGCACGCCAATGACCGTGGACGGGAGAATGGGCCATGAACTGGCTTTCCGAATATTTCGCACAGCACACGAGCCCGCTGTCGCTATCGATCTGGGCGCATCCGCCGCTCGTGGTCGGACCCGACGGCCCGGTTTGCCGCGAGCCTTACCGCCTGCCGTATCCGGGAGTGGAGATGGTGTACACGCCGGCCGGAACGGTGGAGTGCGGCGGCAGGATCTATACGTTGCCGGCTCGCTACGACGCGAGGTGGACACGTGCGGGCGGTATCTTGCACGACGATGCCGCGCCGTTTTTCCGCGAGGTGACGATCTTCGCGCCGTCGCCATTCAATCGCGACTTCGTCGTGACGGTCAACGGCGAGTTTTCCTTCGTGCCATCGTTCTGGGCGGATGGATCGCCGGGCTTCTCGGGCACCTGCGCGCCGGCCGCGAGCGGCCATGCGGTGCGGGATCGAAGCGGCCCCCCGTGGTTGTTCCAGGGGTATCTCAGCATCTAGGCGGCGTCGGCGTCCAGGCGGCGGGAACGGGCGCTACGCGCGCACCTCCCCGTGCTTTCTCCGCACGACGAGGGAAACGAGCGCGCCGAGCATGCCGCGCAGGTGGGCGAAGTGCGCGACGCCGTTCGTGTCGCGGCCGGCCGAAACGGAACAGCGTGACATGGCGTCAAGTCAGCCGTGCGCCGCGCACGGCCGTTGAGGCGGATCTGGGCAACCGTCGCCGGGGCCCGCCACGGCCCGCGTGGCGGCACGTGCGCGATCGGCCGCGACGACGTGCGGCACGTTGACGTGCCGACCTGCGTGGCGCCCGTCGTGCCCGTCGAGGCCGCGCTCCGGGCGGCACGCAGCGCGCGTATTTACGCGCGTAGCGCGGCGAACAACGGCGCCCAGAACGCGCGGCTCCCGTACGCCGCGACGTCGCACTCGGTTTCGAAGCGGATCGTGATCGCGGCCTCGGCTCCGGCCAGCGGCTCGGCACGCTCGACCTGCCGGGCCAGTACGGCCGTGTCGGCATCGGATGCGTCGCGCCCGTGTGCGGCCCGGGCCGCGACACGGGCGGCGAGCGTCGCCGGGCTCGCGGTGAAGTCGAGAATCGCGACGCGCACGCCGCGCTGCTCGGCGAGTGAAATGAAGGGCGCCCGGTTGCGCCGGAGCAGGAACGTCGCGTCGACGATCGCCGTATAGCCGCTGGCGAGGACCTCTCCGGCCTGCGCACGCAGTCTGTCGTAGACCGCGTCGATCGCCGTCTCCGAGTAAGCGGCGGGCGGCAGACGGGTGTCCTCCGGTGCGCTGGCGAAGCGCTTGCGTTCGGCGTCGCTGGACAGCCGGATCGCGCCGAGCCGTTCCGCCAGCGCGCGGCTCGCCACCGATTTGCCGGAACCGGACATGCCATGGCAGAGCAGTAGCAACGGCCGCGCATCGCGGCGTGCCTGCGCCATGTCCGACGCAAGGTGCAGATAGCGGCCGCGCGTCGCCTCGTCGCCGCGCAGCCGCGCGGTCAGCGCACGCACCAGCGCACGATAGACGAAGTAGCACGGCAGTACGGCCAGCGCCGCATGGTCACCCGTACCTGCGAGCCACCCTGACAGGAGGCGGTGGGCGCAATCTGCCCGCCCGCGGGCCGCATAATCCATCCATGCAAACGCGAGATCGCTCGCCACGTCGATCCAGCGCAGCGCGTCGTTGAACTCGATGCAGTCGAACATCAGGATCCGGTTGCGCCAGCGGACGACGTTGTCGAGATGCAGATCCCCGTGGCAGGCGCGCACGAAGCCGTTCGCGTCCCGCTCGGCGAACTGCGGCGCGAGACGAGCCAGCTCGGCTTCGTACCAGCGTCGCAGCGCGGCTTGAGCGGGCACCGTGACGTCGAGCGTGTCGCACAACGCCTGGCATTGGGCCGCGACGCTCGCCGCGCTGCCCGGGTAGCCGCGCGGCGCACGGCGCGGCGCGTGCAGATGATGGCGGGCCAGCGTCTGCGCGAATGCGTCCGCGTCCGCCAGCCCCGTGTCGTGCGATGCGCTGCGGACCGACAACATCGCTTGCGCGTCGAACCGGCGCATGCGCACCACATACTCGCCGGGCACCGCCGGCTGCCGGTGGCGGTGGGGGCCGGTTCGCACGGGCGGGCCGAAAGTGCTGCGGCGACCGCGCGCGACGATCGGCCAGACGCCCAGGTACAGCGGGCCGGCGAACGGCCGATTGAGCGACCATTCCGCCAGCGCGCAGCGGCGGCGCTGCGCGGGGCGCACGAGATCGACGAACGCGAATCGAACGGGCTTGATGCGCTTGTACGCGTAGCGTCCCGCCAGATACACGACGGACAGGTGGGTTTCGATCCGTTCGATCCGGCCGGCGGGATGCGGATAGGTGGCAGGCCGACGCAACGCGCGATCGAATTGCAGGGTCTTGCGTCGTGCGGCTCCGCGGCTCGACGTGAACGGCAGGCGTGGCGCTCGGGACATGATGAACGGATCGATGGGCGTGGCGCTTGCATGGCGCCGTGCCCGCGGGTTGTAGTCGAACGGAAGCGGCTCGCTCCGTCTGCTCGATGTCGCGGGATCGGGCCGGCAGGCTCGGAGGCACGCGTGCGACGAACCCTATTGCAGCCGACTGTCGCCCATCCCGGCTTGATGCGTGTCAAGCGCGTTGACCGTGCGCGCCCGGACGGCTTGCCGTGGCCCGGCGCCGGCGCGGTAGCGGCGCAACGCCGCCCGCATGCACGTCGTCGGCACCGTTGCGGCGCGTGCGGTGCGCACCGCGCCGGCGCGCGCTTGACGCAGGTCAACCGCATTCCCCCTGGCGGCCCTACAGTCGATTCGGGCGTTCGGGCGATGCGGCACGTGACCGCGCACCGAATGCGGGATGTCGGTGCGTCACGCGGCCGGGTTGGCGTCGAGCGGATTCATGCCGCCGGATGGCGAGCGGAACGCGATGCGTTGCGAGGCAGGGAAGATGAAACAACGGGTGTGTGCGGTCGTCGTGTTGCTTGCGTTGGGGGCGTGCGCCGATGCGGAGCGGAACGCGGCCTTCCGGTCGACGGAAACGCAATTGTTCGCGACGCGCCAGGCCGCGGCGCTGCAGTGTTCGACACCGGCCGAATGCGACCGCGCATGGCGCCTTGCGCGCCGCTACGTCGAAGGGCATTCGTCGACCCGGATCACCCGGGCCGATGCAGACACGATCGAGACGGCGCCGCCGTTCCTGGCCGGCGAAGTCTATTTGTGGGCCTCGCGCACCGCATCGGGCGGCGGCGCGGCGGTGATCCGGCTCAAGGCGATGTGCAAGGGCATGTACGGCAGCGATGGCGGCCCGGGGTGGCGGTACGACGCATGCGCGACGAAGATCCTCGACATCGAGCGGGGTTTCCGGGCCGACGTGAGCCAGGCGCGTTCCCCCGACGCGCCGCAGCCGGTCGCGCCGCGCTGATCCGGCGTCTCGTGCCCGTGCGCCCGCGCGCCTCCACGTGATTTCGAACCGTTGACCTCCGTCAACGCCCGCGTCCGGCGAACGCCGATGATGACACCCATCCGCACGCCGCCGGCGCGTCGGTTCATCCAGCGAGGTCGGTATGTACACGAACATCATGGTCGCCGTGGACGGCAGTCCTTCATCGAAACTGGCGCTCGACGAAGGTCTGAAGGTGGCGCGATCGTACGGCGCGCGCCTGTTCGCCGTTTTCGTCGTCGACCGCTCGCTTCTGGTGACGTACGCCGGACGAATGGATCCGGACGTGCTGCTCGACGAGGTTCGGCGCGATGGCGCGGCGGTGCTGCGCAGCGCGGAACGGGCGATCTCGCACGCGGCGGTCAACGGCGACACGGAAATCGTCGAGACCGAGCCTGGCCAGAATGTCGCCGAACGGCTGCAACGGTACGTCGTCGAGCGTTCGATCGATCTGGCCGTGATCGGTACGCACGGCCGCCGCGGTGTCCGGCGGTTGTTTCTCGGCAGCGTCGCGGAGCGTTTCCTGCGCGGATCGAGTTGCCCGGTCCTGCTCGTACGCGCCGGCGATGCCGCCCCGGCCGCGGCGGCGGCAGCCTAGCGTATTCGCGCGCGGCGCCTCGCGGCGAGGACGCGGGCAGCACCCGGCGCACCGCGAGCCCGCGCCCACCCATGCGCAACCTGCACAGGTGACCATCATGCAGATCTCCTTTCCTTGCGAACATCCGACGTATTGCAGCCAGGATCCCGCGCTGGCGTTTCCCGCGCTGGTCGAAGGCCGCCGTGTGCACTGCGCGATCACCGCGGAAGCGCTGGAGGATCACTTCCGCGCGGCATCGCCGCGTGAACAGGATCTCGTGGAGGCATTCGCCCGTCATCGACCCGCGATCGAGCGCGCCGCGCGCTGCCTGCTCGAGGAGATGGGCGGCCGGCCGATCCTGCTCCACAGCGGCTATTTCCGGTTCTGCACCTGAGCGTCCGCTCCCGTTGACGCGCGTCAAGCCCATGCCGATGCGGGCAGTTACGCTGGAATCCTGATGATCGTTCGTCCGTTGCCCGGCACACGGTGCCGCGCCAATCCGATCTTCGTCATGGCTTCGCGCGGGCGGGACGAAAGCGCGGGCCGCATGTCAATCGTTCGAGGAGTACGAACCATGAGCAATGTCACACGGTACGATCCGTTTTCGATCGAACCCGTCGCCGACCTGTTTCAGGGCCTGTTCAGGCCGCTGCGCGGGATGACGCTGGCGGACGAGCCCGATCTTGCATCGATGAAGATCGACGTGACGGAAAGCGACGATGCGTACAAGGTCAACGCGGAACTGCCGGGCGTCGCCAAGGACGACATCGACGTCCAGGTGACGGGCAGCACCGTATCGATCAACGCCAAAATCCAGCGCAACAGCGAGCAGAAGGAAGGCGAGCGCGTGATCCGGCGCGAGCGCTATAGCGGCGCGGTCAGCCGCTCGTTCTCGCTGTCGGGTGAAATCGACGACGCGAAGGCAACGGCGACGTATCAGGACGGCGTGCTGTCGCTGACGCTGCCGAAGAAGGCGCCGGTCGCGCAGAAGAAGCTGACGATCGGCTGATCGGGCGGCAGGCAGCGGGTGGCGCCGGCATGCGCTGCCCGACAGGAGGAGACGGCGCGCGGAGCGATCCGCGCGCCGTTTCGTTGAAGCGGGCGCCGGGGCGCTCACGCATTCGATGCCGCGCCGCCTGCGCGATAGCCGACCGTCTGCGCGAGGATCGGCAGCTCGTCTTCGTTCAGCCGCAGCGCGTCGGCCAGCACGCGATGGTTGATCCAGCCGCGCACGACCGTGCCGAGGCCGGCGGCCGCGCAGTAAAGCGACACGTTCTGCGCGATGGCGCCGGCCGCGATCGCCGAGAACACGTCGCGCTGCTGCGGCGGCATGTCGAGGATCGCGGCGGTCCGCACGACGTAGACGAGATCCAGCGGCGCGCGCCCGACGAAGTCCTGGTAACCCGTCAGGTTACGGGCATCCACGGCGTGTTTCAGCACGAGCCGATGCGCGGGCGCGTCGTAGCGATAGACGCCGTACGGCAGCGCGACGTACACGTCGATTTCGTTGAACGCATGCGCGGACGGCGCCGTGCGGCCGCCGCCGACCGGCCGGTTGACGCCGTCCGCGGCCCACAGCATCGCGCCGAGCGTCGCGGGCGGCAGGGGCGTGGCGGCGAATTCGCGGGAACTCATTCTTGCCGCGAGTGCGGTCATCAATGGCGGGCCGCCGTCGAGGTCCGGGTACGGCAGGTCGATGAGGGGCGGGGATTCGCCCTGTGGCGATACCGGCCCTGCCGGTGGTGTCGGCGAATAGGCCAACAGTTGCTGTTCCGTCATGTGAGTCTCCTTGGAGCATCGCCGTGCTTGCCCGGGGCGTCGCGCATCGGCGATCTCACGATAAGTCCGCCGGGCCGCGCCGGCTTGACCTCCGTCAAGCGGTGCACCGGCAGGCCGCGATGCGCGTCGAGCGGCGTCCGTTGACCTGCATCAGCGATCCCCGGCCGTGCATGTGCAAATCTGGGCGTATGCGGCGGACAGGCACGCCGCGGCTCACAGGAGTGCAGGCGATGAAGACCGACAAGCAACTGAAGCAGGACGTCCAGGACGAACTCGAGTCCGACCCGGCGATCGACGCGACACGTATCGGTGTCGAGGTCGTCAACCGGATCGTGACGCTCTCGGGTCACCCGCCGAGCTATGCGGAGAAACTGGCGATCGAGCGTGCGGCGAACCGCGTGGCCGGCGTCAAGGCGCTCGTCGTCGACATGACCGTGCATTTGCCGGACGACGACGTCCGCACCGACGAGGACATCGCGAATGCCGTGCGCTCGGTTCTGCACTGGACGGTCGGTCTGCACGACGACGCGGTCAAGGTGCAGGTCGAACACGGCTGGATCACGCTGTCCGGCAGGGTCGACTGGGCGTACCAGAGCCATATGGCCGTGCGGGCGATCTCGCAGATGCGCAGCGTGACCGGCGTGACCGACCACATCACGGTGCAGGGGGCGGTCGGGTCGGCCGACATCGGCGGCAGCATCAAGCGCGCGATCATGCGCCACGCGGAGCGCGAGGCGAAGCACATCGCGATCGAGGTGCACGACGGCACCGTGCGGCTGTCCGGCAAGGTCGGTTCGTTCTCCGAGCGCAAGGCCGTGCGCGGTGCCGCGTGGTCGGCGCGCGGCGTGCGTGCGGTGGTCGACGACCTGGTCGTCGAGTAAGCGCGGAACCCCCGGTAACCGGATGGGCGGTCCGCGCAGTTGAAGGAGGGAAGCCGGATGACACTGTCAGGCGAGGTACACGACGCGGACTGGTCGGTGACGATCGAGACGATTGCCGCCGAAGCGGGCGGCTACCGTTGCAGGATCCACGTGACGTTCACGTCGCCGGATGGCGCGTGCGAGCGCACGTTCGCGCACAGCCGGATCCACGATACCGAGCGCGAAGCCGCGATCGACGGGCTGCGCGCCGGGATGACCTGGGTCGAGATGAGGAAATCGAACACGTTCACGGTCTGACGCCACGGCGCACGTGAACGTGTCTCCCGTGCGTCGACGTTTCGTTCGTCATCCGATGCAACGAGCGCCGCGTCGCACGGGTATCGGTGTGCCTACCCGTCCGCCCGGTCGCGGTCGCGGTCGGCAGGCGGCGGCGCGGGGCGCGCAACCGGTTCGTCGTCGCGCGCATGTTCGCGTTGCCGCCGGACATGATGCGCGACGGCGTCGGTCACGGTCGGAAAGAAGCTGGCGGGACCGAACGCGTCGAACAGCCCGTAGGCGCGCAGGCGATCCTTCACCGGCCCCTTCATTTCGGCGAAATCCAGTGCGATTGTCTGCGCGCGGAGTTCCTCGCAAAGCGCCACGAGCCGGTCGGCGGCGCTGACGTCGATATCCGTGACGGGCTCGGCCGCGATGACGATGCGCGTGACCGGAAACGCCGACGATACGATGGCCGCGTGCAGATGCTCGCAGAAAATCTCGACGTTCGCGTAGAAGAGCGGCGCATCCCAGCGGAACAGCAGGAGCCCCGGCGTCTGCACGGCGTCCGGATGGCGCGCGATGTCGTGATAGCCGCGCACGCCGGCCAGCCGGCCCAGCACCGCATCGTACGGATGCCAGGCCCGCCACACGAACGACAGCAGCGACAGCGCGCTGGCGAGCAGGATGCCGGGCACGACGCCGATGCCGACCACGCCGGCAAAGCACAGCACCGCAATCAGGCATTCGCCGCGACGCATCCGGTACAGCCGGACGACGCTGCGGACGTCCGCGATGCCGAACGCCGCGTACATCACGACGGCGGCCAGCGCCGCGCGCGGGACGCCGGTCAGCAGCGTCGGCGCGGCAACGAGCAGGATCGCGATGCACGCCGCCGCGACGAGGTTCGTGACCTGGCTCTGCGCGCCCGCGGCAATCGCGACGGGCGTGCGCGATGCGCTGCTGCTGACCGCGCAGCCCTGCATCATGCCGGCCAGCAGATTGGCGGCGCCCAGTGCGACCAGTTCCTGGTTGCGATCCGGCGTTTCGCCCGAACGTGCCGACAGGGCGCGCGACAGCATGCTGATGTCGGCGAACGACACCAGCGCGACGGCGACGGCGCCGGACGCGAGCGCGCCCAGGTCGGCGACGGAGACGACCGGCAGGTGCGCCACGGGTGCGCCGGCCGGCAACGTGCCGACCGTCGCGATGCCGTGCAGCGGCGACACGTGCGCGACCACGGTCGCCGCCAGCACCGCGATCAATACGCCGGGTGCGCGCGGCATCACCCGTTTCATCAGGAAAATGGTGGCGAGCGCACCGATGCCCAGCAGCGCGGCATCGGTGGAGAACCGGCCTTCGGCGAGGGCGTGCACGATGGGCGGCACGCTGGAGAACACGTCGCCGCCCGCCGCGGGCATGCCGAGCAGTTCCGGCAACCGGCCGATCGCGAGCGCGATCGCGATACCGTTCAGGTAGCCGTACTGGATCGGACGTGACAGCAGGTCGGTGACGAAGCCGAGGCGGAGCGTGCCGAGCAGGATGCAGATCGTGCCGGCCGACAGCGCCAGCGCGCCGGCCAGCGCGATGGCGCGCTGCGGGTCATGGTCGGCGAGCGGGGCGATCGCGCCTGCGATCAGCGCGGCCAGCGCCGAATCGGGGCCGAGGACGAGGATCCGGCTCGGGCCGAGCAGCGCATACGCGAGCAACGCGGCGATCGACGCATGGAGGCCCGTGACGGCCGGCAGGCCGGCCGCCTGTGCATAGCTCATGCCGACGGGCACCAGCACGGCCGACAGCGCGATGCCCGCATACAGGTCGCGCGACAGCCATGCGCGCCGGTAGTGCGTGAGCAGTGCGATGCCCGGAAACAGGTGGGCGACGTGTTCGGAAAGGTGCCGGTTCATCGCGGCTTCATCCCGGAGACGTCCGGGCGAACGGGATGGACGGCTTCGGCAGGCGCGTGGTGACCGGGGTGCGGCCGGCCCGGGCAGACGGACGGGACGGCAGGGCGAGCGTGATCATTGCGTCGGAAGACCGGGCCGCCGCCGTCGCGCCGGATGCCGGCGGCGCGGCACGGTTGCGAGCGGCTTCAGGCGGCCTTGAGTGCCGACAGTTGCAGTGCCTGCGCAAAGCGGGCCAGCGTGGCGATCGAGCCCGTCACGCTCTCGTACCGCTCGCGCCCGATCTGTCCGTCGAGGATCACGAGCATGCCGGCGTCGCGCGCCAGGGCGACGAGCGCCTGCGTGTCGAGCGCGGCAGCGTCAGGCCGGCGGGCCTGGTCGCCCGAATCGGGAAGCGGGGTAGCGTGTGTCATGACGGCTCTCCTGATGGCCCGGAATCCGGCTGGCGCGCAGCCGCGATCCGTGATTTCAGTATCGTTGCCGCGCCCGCGCGATTCAATCGGCATGCCCCGAAGCTGCGGTAGGAATCGCGCGGAGCGCGTCGGCAGATTCCTACACGGCACGCGGTTTCGGCGGCGGGCGGCGGCGCACCGGCCGCGCCGCACGCCGCCGTGCATACCAGCTTCCGATCGCGCGCCAGATGTCGGGGGCGGATTCGCAGTACGTGAACAGGTCGAGATCGCTGCGATCGATCATCCCCTCGTCGGCGAGGAAGGCCAGGTCCACCGCGCGGCGCCAGTACGCCTCGCCGACGAGGATGACGGGCAGCGGCGGGATCTTGCGCGTCTGCAGCAGCGTCAGGACCTCGAACAGCTCGTCGAATGTGCCGTAGCCGCCCGGGAAAAACACGGCGGCTTTCGCGCGTTCGAGCAGGTGCAGCTTGCGGATCGCGAAATAGTGAAACCGGAAACCGAGATCGGGCGTGATATACGGATTCGGCGCCTGTTCGCGCGGCAACTCGATGTTCAGGCCGATGCTCGGCGCGCCGAGTTCGTATGCGCCGCGGTTCGCGGCCTCCATGATGCCGGGGCCGCCGCCGGTGACCACGGCGAGCCGCGCGGCGCGCGTGCAGCGGTCGGCGTGGCCGACGATGCGCCCGAATTCGCGTGCGACGCGGTAATACACGCTGTGCTCGACGAGCCGGCTCGCCGCCGCGACGGCGCGGCGCCGGCCCGCATCGTGCGGACGCTGCGCGAGCAGGCGATTGGCTTCGTCCAGCCGGGCATTCGCGACGGCAGGGGCGACGATGCGCGTACTGCCGTAGATCACGACGGCATGGCCGATGCCTTCGCTCTGCAGGCGCGCCTCGGCTTTCCAGTAGTCGAGCTGCAGCCGGATGCCGCGCATGCTCGCGCGCTGCAGGATGGTGGCGTCGTCGTCGGCAGGCGTGCGCTTCGGGCGTCGGGCGGGACGCCGCACGCGGCGCGGGCCGGGCTGGGCGCTGTCGTCGTTGCCGGCGAGCGCATCGGGCCGCGTACGTGCGCGTGTGCCGCGCGTGTCCGCCGGCAGCGCGCCGGGTGCGGCCCGGCGGCGCGCGTTGCCTCGTACCGTACGGGCGGGTAGGCGTTTGATGGCGGTCGGCATGCGGTGCGGGCCGGCGGGCCGGCTACTGGCTCAGCACCCATTGCACGAGCTGATGCGCATCGTCGGCGGACAGCGGGCCGCCGCGATCCTCGGCGGACGGCATCGGCGTGTCGCCCCAGTGCACGCGGCCGCCGACGCGCAGCTTGCGTTCCAGTTCCGCGGCGGCGGCCGGATCGCCGCGATAGCGCTGCGCGATCTCGTGGAACGACGGCCCGAGGAACCTCATGTCGGGCGTGTGGCAGAACATGCAGTGCTGCGCGTTGACGAGATCGGTCGGCTCGGGCACGGCCGTCTGCGCGGCGGCCGGGCCGGCCGCCGCAGCGATCGCGCAGAGGGCGGTGAAACGCAGGAGGTTCATGTTTTTTCCTCGTCCGGGTCGGAGGGGCCGCACCTTGCCGCGCGCGCGATCAGGAGACGACTTCGTCGAGCGGGCGGCGCGGCGAATGCGGCGTATGCGGGCCGCGCCCGACGCGCAGCAGCAACTGCGGCTCGCCGCGCAGCCCGAGCATGTGGCGCAGGTGGGCGCGCAGCCCGGCCGTCTCGATCGGCTGGTTCAGGTAGGACGCCGTATGGCCCGCGCGCGTCGCGACGAGCAGGACGCGCTCCAGCGCCTGCCCGGCGGCGAGCCACGCCTCGCGATCGTCGCGGACGGTCGACAGGCAGACGATCAGCGGCGACGCGCCGACGAGCTGGTGATGCAGCGCGGCGAGCCCGTTGCCGAGATCGAACGTCCGGACCGCCATCGTCACGACGGGCGCCGCGAAGTCCAGCAGCGTCGGCACGCCGGCCGCGAATGCCGGCATGCCGTCGACGTGCCGGCGCGGATCGATCCAGCTCGCCAGCTCGCGCCGGAAGCGCGGATCGGCGAACTGCTGCCGGTCGGCCTCGGCGACGAGCTCGGCCACCCGTGCGCGGTGCGCGATCGCGTCGATACAGGCGACCTCGACGCCTTCCGCCGCGCCGGCCGCGATCAGCTCGCGCTGGAGCGTGTCCGGAACGGCCGTCGATTCGAACGGCGCGCGCGTCGTCACGCGCTCCGGAATCGCATCGAACAGCGCGCCGAGCGACGCGTCGGAATAGCCGTCGTCGCAGACCCGCACCAGTGCGAGCAGATCGGGGTCGACTTCGGACGGAAACGTGCTGATCGTATGGGCGAGCCCTGCGTGGTCGAGCGCGACACGCAGGTTGAGCAAGGCGGCGCCGCAACTGATGATCAGCTCGCGATCGAACGGATCGACCACCGGCAGCGCACGGACGCGGTCCGCGCAGACCGCGATCGTGGGCCCGTCGACGATGAACCGCCACGGCTGCGAGTTGTGGCTGGACGGGGCCAGCACCGCATAGGCCAGCAGCGACCTCAGATGCGCTTCGGGATGCGCGCTTGCGGCAAGTGGGGGAACGGATATCATTCGATCATCTCCTGGTCGGCCGGGCGGGCGGCGTCATGCCACTTCATCGTGTCAGCAACCGGCCGGCCGCCGTTGACCCACGTCAAGCGCCCGTCACTGCGCCATGCGCGCGCGGCGCGTGGCGACTAGCCTTGCATCGTGACGCGCGCGAACTCGATGGCGCGGGGAGGCGAGCATGCTTGCGATGATGTTTGACGGCACGACGCCGCATTTGCGCGAGGCGCGCGTGCCGGATCCGCTGCCGGCGCCGGGCCAGCTGCTGATCGACGTGCACGCGTGCGGTGTATGCCGAACCGATCTCCATGTCGTCGACGGCGAACTCGCGCACCCGAAGCTGCCGCTGGTGCCGGGGCACGAGATTGTCGGAACGGTGCGCGTGCTCGGCGAGGGCGTGACGGGATTCTCCGTCGGCGACCGGGTGGGCGTGCCATGGCTGGGCTCGACCTGCGGGCATTGCGCGTACTGCGCGTCCGGCCGCGAAAACCTGTGCGACAGCCCGGGATTCACCGGTTACACGATCGACGGCGGTTATGCCGAGTGCGCCGTTGCCGACCATCGCTATTGCGTGCACCTGCCGCGGCGCTATTCCGATCTCGAGGCCGCGCCGCTCCTGTGCGCCGGCCTGATCGGTTACCGAACCTTGCGCATGGCCGGCGATGCGCGTCGCGTCGGCATCTACGGCTTCGGCGCGGCCGCCCATCTCGTCGCGCAGGTCGCGCATTTCGAGGGGCGGAAGGTGTTTGCGTTGACGAAGCCCGGCGACACCGTCGCGCAGCAGCTCGCGCTGTCACTCGGTGCCGCATGGGCCGGCGGCAGCGACGAAACGCCGCCGGAACCCCTCGACGCCGCACTCGTCTTCGCGCCGGTGGGCGCACTGGTGCCGGCCGCGCTTCGCGCGGTCGACAAAGGCGGGATCGTCGTATGCGGCGGCATTCACATGAGCGATATCCCGGGCTTTCCGTACGCGTGGCTGTGGGGCGAGCGCCGCATCGCGTCGGTCGCCAACCTGACGCGCGCGGACGCGGCCGCGTTCATGCGGATCGCCGATGCGATGCCGCTGCGGGTCGAAGCGGTGCGTTACGCGCTGACCGATGCAAACCGCGCACTGGACGATCTGCGCGCGGGGCGCGTATCCGGCGCCGCCGTGCTCGGCATGCGCGGCTGATCCCGCTCGACATGCCCGCACCGCAATGCGCTCAGATGCGCCCGAGGCCGTCCGAATCGACGATGCGGATCTGCTTGCCTTGCGCGGCGACGAGCCCCTTGCGCTGGAACTTCGACATCATGCGGCTGACCGTTTCGAGCTTCATCCCGAGATACTCGCCGATCTCGTCGCGCGTCATCCGCAGCACGAATTCGGCGGCCGAGTAGCCGCGCGCCTTGAAGCGCGTGGACAGGTTCAGCAGGAAGGCGGCCACGCGCTGCTCGGCGGTCATCGTGCCGAGCAGCAGCATCTGCGCGGATTCGCGCACGATCTCGCCGCTCATCATCTGATACACGTGATGCTGCATCGGCCGAACGTCGCGGCACATCTGCTCGAGCTGGCCGAACGGAATGATGCAGACGGTGCTGTCCTCGAGCGCGATTGCGTCGCCGTTGTGCCGCCCGGTGTGCACGCCGTCGAGCCCGAGCGATTCGCCGACGATCTGGAAGCCGGTGATCTGCTCGTCTCCGTCGCGATGCATCACGATGGTCTTGAACGAACCGGTTCTGACCGCATAGATGCTGTTGAATGCGTCACCCGCGCGAAACAGCGTTTCGCCGCGCCTGACGTGCCGCGTCGTGCAGATCATCGCGTCGACGCGCGCGAAGTCGTCAGGCGAAAGATCGGGCGGCATGCATACGGTACGCAGCGCGCACGTCGAGCAACGGGACGCGGCGCGCTTCGGCTGGTCCGCCCGTTCGACGGGATGCAGCGGGATGAACGGACGTGACGGTTGTGACGGGCGTAACGGGTGTAACGGCATGGTCTGCGAAACATCGGCATGGCTTTGCATGATCGGCTCCAATTACTGGGCCAGCGGCGAATCGCTGCAGGGCGGGATCGCGCTGGCCGTCGTACCGGCGGCCTTGGTGTCTGCCGCCTTCCTGATGGGGAACCACACCGGACGGGCCAGGAGACCGAACCGGTCTCGGGGTTGAGGGGGCCTTTGCTCCGGGTGGCACGCTGGCTTGTTTTTCTTGATACGCAGTATGGATGGCGCGGCGCTCGACGGAAATCAGCCGGAATTGAAGATGCGGTAGGACACTTGGAAGCGTTGTAGGGCGTTTCCTACAAAGGGGGCGGCATCTTGCCGCGATCTTGCCGCCGAGGCGGGCTCGCGTTGCCCGGTTGACGTTGTCGAGAGGCGGGCGGCAACGGGCGGCGATTCCGTTGACCTGACTCAATGCCGGCGGCGGTGGCGGACGTTATGTTCGATATCACGCGACGCAGCGTCGAGAAGCCGGTCGCGCGATCGCGAGCCGCCGACGCGGCCACTGGCAGCGGGATCGTCGGCGCAAGCAGCCGGCTGCCTGGCGGCCGTCAGAGTTCGTCCGGGTCGTCGAACAGCTTGTGGCGCATCGCATAACGCACGAGCGCCGTGTCGTTCGGCATTTGCATCTTCTCGAGAATGCGCGTCTTGTACGTGCTGACGGTCTTGACGCTGACGCAGAGCGCCTTCGCGATTTCGGAAATCGACTCGCCGGTGGTGACGCGCCGGAAGACGTCGAATTCACGGTCGGACAGACGCTGGTGCGGCAGGAGATCGGTCGGTTCGTTCAGGCTCTGCGCAAACTGTTCGGCCATCGTCAGGCTGACATACACGCCGCCGGCCGCGATCTTGGTCAGCGCCGCGACCAGCTCGACGCTCGCGCTCTCCTTGGTCATGTAGCCGGATGCGCCCGCGCGGAACGCGCGCACCGCGTATTGCTGCTCGGCGTGCATCGTCAGCACGAGGACATGCAAGGCCGGTTTCTCGTCCTTGATCTGCTTGATGAGTTCGACGCCGTTCCGGCCGGGCATCGACAGGTCGAGCACCAGCACGTTCGCGGCCGTGCCGCGTACGAGTGCGATCGTGGATGCGCTGTCGCACGCCTCGCCCGCGACCTCGAAGCCGCTTGCGTTCTGCAGGATGTGCCGCAGGCCGTCCCTGACGAGGGCGTGGTCGTCGGCGATGAGTACCCTGATCATGACAGCACATCTCCTTGCTGGATGGCGTGAAGCGGCAACGCCACGGTAATCGTGAATCCCGTTCCCGGCCGGTTCTCGATCGTCACCGTGCCGTCGAGCATGTGCGCGCGCTCACGGATGCCGATCAGCCCGAACGACGGACGATCGCGCTCGTCGCGGGCGACCTCCGGCGCACCGTGGCCGTTGTCCGCGATGCGCAGCATGCAGTAGCCGTCTTCCACTTTCAGGGCGAGCTTCACGTGCGTCGCATCGGCATGCCGGGCGACATTGGTGAGCGCTTCCTGCACGATGCGGAACAGCGTGGTGGCGCCGGCGCTGGTGAACGCGGTATCGACGGGGGCGATGTCCCGGTCGACCGTGATCCGGTAGCGGTGCGTGAAATCGTTTGCAAGCCACTCGATCGCCGGGACGAGACCCAGGTCGTCGAGCATCACCGGCCGCAGATCGGCCGCGATGCGCCGAACCGACGCAACGGTCGAATCGATCAGGCGATGCATGCCGCCCAACTGCTCGCGCACGCCGGTATGGGGGGCGACAATGCCCGCGAGCCCCAGCTCGACGGCGGAGAGGTCCATCTTGAGCGCGGTGAGTTGCTGGCCGAGGTCGTCGTGCAACTCGCGCGCGATCCGCGTTTTTTCTTCCTCCCGCACGTTCTGCAGGTTGGCGGACAGCTCGCGGAGTTCCTCGCGCGACTGCCTGAGCGCATTTTCCGCGCGGACGCGCTCGGTGACGTCGCGCAGCATGACCGTGTACAGCTTGCCCGCGCCGTCGCGAATCTGCGATATCGACGCCTCGATCGGGAACTCCGTGCCGTCGCCGCGCAGGCCGAACAGCACGCGTTGCTGCCCCATCTGGCGGTCCGACACGCCCGTCACGCCGAATTGCTCGACGTGCCGCGCATGCGCGGCGCGAAAGCGCTCGGGGATGAAGCGGGTGAGCGGCGCGCCGATCGCCTCCATCGCGGAGACGCCGAACACGCGTTCCGCGGCCGGATTGAAGATCACGATCGTCTGGCTTTCGTCGACGGTAATGATCGCTTCCATCGATGACCGGATGATGCCCATCATCCGCTCGCCGGTCGGCTGGCTGTCGCCGGCGGGCACGGCGGCGGAGATTCGCGTGGAGACAACCTGCTGCACGAGCACGGCCAGTATCAGCGACAGCGCGGTGCCGGCCGCCAGCACGGCCAGCGCGGGGCTGGACGTGTCCGGGCCCGGCGCACTGTAGCGCAGCGTGAGCGGCGTACCACCGAACGACAGCGAATCCGTTCGCGTGAGCATGTTGCCGGCGGCCGTGGCGTCGTTGCCGCCGAAGCCGCCGGCATGGACGAGCGCCGCCGGGATGTCGGCCGCGATTTCCATGCGTAGCCGATCCAGTATCGACGGATCGACGAGACGTGCCGGATCGAGCGCGGCATAGACGTATCCGGTCGCGCGCGCATGTTGCGGCCCCGACGGCGCCCCGTCTTCAGCGTCCGCATAAATCGGCAGATACAACATCAGCGCCGTGCGGGCACTCGTTGCGTCGGCGCTGTCCCGGGTCGCGTTCGCGGCCAGCGCGACCCTGCCGGTTTCCGCCGCTCGCTGCAGTGCCCGCCGGGTCGCCTGATCGTCATTCGCGGGGCTCGGCTCGATTCTCCCGACGCTGCGGACGGGCGACTGCAAGCCGTCCAGATCGAGACCGGCAATGTAACGACGCCACGCGTCGCCGGATTGAGGCACGACCAGCGTCGACGCGAAGCCGCGCGCGCCGCGCAAGACGGCGGCGGCGCCGAGGAAGCTGCGCCGGAGGTCGGCCGTCGCGAGCGTCGCCGATTGCGCGAAGCGCGCCTGGGCGGCTTCCTGCGCCCGGTTCTGCACGAGCCGGGCGGTGGCAAACGACGTGGCCAGGCCGAGCGCCAGCGTCAGCAGCGCGGCGAGGGTCGCGGATCGCGCGGGCCGGACCCTGCGCGGAGCCGGCCCGGCCTTGAAGGCGGGCACATGGACTGTCATTGCCGTTCATCCTGACGGATTTCGCCGGCGGCCGGCGGGCGGCGGGCCGGACGCGGGGCACGGGAAGCGGGGCAGGCCGAAACTGCGATATCGCCCGAAATTGTGCGCGTTTTGTCCGGATTCGCCAATCGGGACCGATGCGTACGCCTGTTTCCGTGCGGGCTTGACCGGCGTCAACCGGACGATGCGCGTCGGGCCCAGACTGGTCTGGCATGCCGGTCAAATCCGAACGGCAACGGGGAGGCTCCATGTATGCACGGATCTTTGCGGCACTCGACGGCAGCCGCGCTTCGCGACTCGCGCTCGACGAGGCGATCGCGCTCGCCCGCGATTCAGGCGGCCTGATCGTCGCCGTGTGCGTGGTATCGGACGCGCCAAGGGTGGCCGACGTCGACAGCGGCTATATCGGCCAGCGCGACCCCGCGGGGCTGGATGCGGACAGGGCCGCGGTCGCGGTGGCGGACGCGGAGACCGCGTTTCGCCTGTGCGGCGTCCGCGGCACGGCACACACGCTCGACGCGTGCGGCGAGGACGTGTCGTCCGTTCTGGCGCGCGCCGCCGCCGAATGCGACGCGGAGCTGATCGTGATGGGCACGCACGGGCGGCGCGGCGTGCGCCGCGCGTTGCTCGGCAGCGTCGCCGAATCGCTGGTGCGCACCGCCGACCGGCCGGTGCTGGTCGTGCGGGAGGGGCAGGGCGCGTGTGCGGCCGTGTTGTGACAAAAAGGGGGCGGCCGCAAGCGGCTGCCCCCTTTTCGACGGCTCAGTGAGACAGCAGCACCGGCACCGTCATCGTCTCGAGGATCGTGCGTGTGGCGCCGCCCAGCACGCGTTCGTGCATGCGCGCATGGCTGTACAAACCCATCACGAGCAGGTCCGCGTGCAGGTCGGTCACCCGGTTCAGCAGCGTCGCGCCCACGCCGACCGACCGGTCGCGCGGCGTCGTGGAGAACGACGCGCGAACGCCGTGCCGTTCGAGATACGCGGCGACGTCGACGCCCGCGGGCGTCTTGTCCGGGTCGGGCTGCCCGCGCACGACCGTCTCGACGTTGACGAAGCGCGCGCGGGCGAGCAGCGGCAGCGCATCGGCCATCACGCGGGCGGCTTCGCGCCCGCCGTCCCAGCCGATCAGCACGTTCTCGCCGATCGTTCGCACGTCGCCGGCGTAGGGCACGACGATCGCCGGGCGGCCGCTGCCCATCACGACATCCTCGACGAAATGACGCGCGACGTAGGTCATGCGATCGTCGGGGTCTTCCTGGCCGAGCACCAGCAGATCGGCGTGACGCGCGTGCAGAATGGCGGCGGCGGTCGCGTCGCCGGTGGGGGCCTGCCATTCGACGCTGCGTCCCGCGCGCTCGGCGGCCGTCAGGAATTTTTCCTCGGCTTCCTTGCGGCGCTGCTCGCACAGCCGCTCGTACACGGCAAGCTTCAGCGGTTCGTCGGGCCGCCGCAACGGCTCGAACAGGTCCTGGCAGACCACGTAGAGGCCGATCAGATGCGCGTTCCAGCGCGCCGCGAGTTCGAGTGCGAGGCCGACGCGCGTCGCGCAGCGCTCGCTGTCGTCGAGGTGGACGAGCAGGGTCTTGTAGCTCATGACGGCTCCTTTTCGGTTGATGCCGCGGCGGTTTCGGCGGGTTTCTCCGACGGGCAGTTCGCCGGAATCATCAGGACGGGGCAGGTGGCCAGGCGCAGCACGCGCTCGGCCACGCTGCCGAGGAAGAGGCGCTGAAAGCCGCGCCGGCCGTGCGTGCCCATCACGATCAGGTCGGCCCCGGTTTCGTCGGCAAGACGGACGATCCGGCGCGGAATGTCCTCGCCCGCGGGCTCGACGTTGGAGATCTGCGGCGTGCCGGCCACGTCGCGCGCTTTCAGGCGTCGCGCCGCGTCGTCGGTGACGCGCAGCCCCTCTTCGCGGAAGGCGTCGACGAGGATCGACGGATCGTATCCGTACGTGTCGTAGGCGGGCACCAGGAAATCGACGACGTAGACGGGGGTTAGCCGCGCACCCGTCTCCGCCGCGAGCGTCAGCGCGGCGTCGAGTGCGCGGGACGACGTGTCGCTGCCGTCGAGCGCAACCAGAATGTTCGAGTACATGGCATTTCCCTTGAACGGATGTGGATGAAGTCATCATCGGCGCGCGCGCGCCGACGGCGCTGATCTGGATCAAGCGGCGCGGTTGCCGCGCAGCACGCGCACCGCGGCGCGTGCCGCGATCCACGCTTCGTTGGTCGGCTCGACGACCACCGTGACCGCGCTCGACGCGGACGACACGACCTGCGCATGGCCGGCATTCGCGCACACGTCGAGGTCGATGCCGAGCCAGCCGAGCGATGCGCAGATCCGCTCGCGCAACACGGCCGAGTGCTCGCCGATGCCGGCCGTGAAGACCAGCATGTCGAGGCCGCCGAGCAGCGCGGTCAGCGCACCGGCCTCGCGCACGATGCGATGGACGTACAGCGCCAGCGCATCGGCGGCCGGCGCATCGCCGGCGGCTTCGCGTGCCAGCAGCACGCGCGGATCGCCCGACGCACCCGAGACGCCCTTGAGCCCCGACTCGTGATACAGCAGGTGGCCCAGCGCGTCGCCCGACAGCTTGCCGACTTCGAGCAGGTGCAGGACGACACCGGGATCGAGCGCCCCGCAGCGCGTGCTCATCATCAGCCCGTCGAGTGCCGAGAAGCCCATCGTCGTCGCGACACTGCGGCAGTCGCGCATCGCGCACAGGCTGGCACCGCTGCCGAGATGGGCGGCGATCACGCGGCCGTGCGCACGTGCGCCGAACCGCTCGTCGAGCGCGACGGCCAGGTATTCGTACGACAGGCCGTGGAATCCGTAGCGCCGTACGCCCTCGTCGAACCACGCGTGCGGCAGCGGGAGCAGCTGCTCGGTGCGCGGCAGCGTGCGATGAAATGCCGTGTCGAACACGGCGATGTGCGGGACGCCCGGAAACGCGCCGCGCAGCACGTCGATCGCATCGAGGCCGTGCGGCTGATGCAACGGGGCGAGCGGCGTCAGCGTGCGTAGCGCGCCGAGCACCGCGTCGTCGACGATCACCGGCTCCATGAAGCGTGTGCCGCCGTGCACGACGCGATGGGCAATGGCGCCCACCGTGATGTGCGGCAACTGCCCGCGGATCCACGTCGCGATCCGCGCGAGCGCGTCGCGACAGGGGTCGCTCGCACCGAGCGGCAATGCAACGGCCGGTTCGGCGTCGAAGCGGATCGACACGCCGTTGCCGGTCTCGACCGCTTCGCCCTCGTGCAGCGGCCGCCGCGCGGGATCGTCGTGCGGCGGATACGCAAAGAGCGCGAACTTCACGCTCGACGAACCGGCATTGACGACGAGGAGCGCGAGTGTGCGCATCGGCCGGCTCAGTGCGACATCAGCACCGGCAGCGTCATCGACCCCAGCACCGTGCGGGTGGCGCCGCCCATCACCAGTTCGCGCCAGCGCGGATGGCCGTAGGCCCCCATCACGAGCAGGTCGGAACCCGTTTCGTACGCGCGTGACAGCAGCGTGTCGCCGATCGACGCATCGGCGCCGGTACCGATGTCGAGCACGTTCACGTCGTGCGCGTGGCGTGCCAGCATCAGCGCGGCATCGGCGGCCGGAATGCGCGTGGTCGCCGCCTCCGAATCGGCGTCGACCACGGCGGCGACCGTCGTGCGCTTCGCATGCTCGAGAAACGGGAGCGCGTCGTGCGCGGCGCGGGCCGCTTCGCGGCTGCCGTCCCATGCGACGAAGACCCGTTCGCCGATCGACGGAAATTCTCCGGTGTACGGCACGAACAGCACCGGGCGGCCGGCGGACAGCACCAGGTTCTCCGGAAACTGGTCGTCGATAAAGGTCTCGGGATCGTTCGGGTCGCTCTGGCCCGCAATCACGAGATCGGCGAGTCGCGCGGCGCGCAGCACGGCCAGATTCGCGCGTTCGTCCGCGTGAACCCAGGTCGCCGGCACCTTGGCGCGGGCGGTCTCCGCATGGAACAGGCGTTCCAGCGCGGCGAGCCGTTCGTCGCGCCGCTCGCGGTGCTCGCGGAAATAGTCGGCGGAACCGGCCATCACGTAGAACGAATACGGCTCGGGCGTGTAGACCGCGAACAGCCCGGTGAGATGCGCACCGAAGCGCCGGGCGAGACGCAACGCGAACTCGAGGCGCGAATGCGCGCGGGCGCTCGTATCGAGGTGCACGACCATGCTTTTGTAGCTCATCGGAATCGCTCCATCGACGGGTGATCCGCCAGTGCAATCCAGTCTACGAAGCAGGGTTTCCGCGCGCTTGACTCAGATCAACGGCAGCCGAGCGCCGCGGCCGCACAGTGAGGCGGTCGCCATGCCGATGCCCGGCAGGCGGCACGAGGCGGATGCGAACCCGTTGACCGGATCGAAGGAGGGAACACGATGAGCGCCCATGCTTTGACGACACCGAACGACGCTTGCCGCGCGGGATGCGATCTTGCATTGCGCATGGCCGCGCTGAACCGAGGCTGGCAGCAGGAATGGCATGCGCTCGCGGGGCGCTGCATCGAACGGGACCGCGACGCCGTGCGCGGCCTGCAGCACGCGCTCACGGCTACGAACGAGTGGACGGCCTTCGGGGAAGCGGCCCGGCTGGCGATGCGCGACTACACGGTCGCCACCGTCGCGATCTGGCAGGACGCCACCGAGCTCTGCATGCGCGGGCAGTTCGAGAGTGCCGGCGCGTGGCGCACATGGCTGCGCGAATACGGCCCCGGCGGGCTGGCGCGCTACCAGACCGACTGGTTGCCCGACCTCGGGCGGCTGGCCGTGATCAACGAGGCCAGCATGCCGTGGCGCAACTGGATGGCGGCGTTCGAGCTCGGCATCACGGAGGCCGTCGGCGCGAGCGACGGGGACGCGACGGCTGCGCGACTGCCGGACGACCACCTCGCCGCGCGGGAGCACGATCATGTCCGCTAGGCGCGTCGCGTTCGTCACGGGTGGAATGGGCGGCCTTGGCGCCGCGATCAGCCGTTGCCTGCACGACGCGGGCATGACGGTGGCGGTGTCGCACACCGAACACAACGACCACGTCGCGACGTGGCTCACGCAGGAGCGCGACGCCGGCCGCGCGTTTCATGCGTACGAGGTCGACGTTGCCGATTACGATGCGTGCCAGCACTGCGCGGCACGCGTGCTGGCCGAATTCGGGCGCGTCGACGTGCTCGTCAACAACGCCGGCATCACGCACGACGCCACCTTCGTGAAGATGACCAAGGGCATGTGGGATGCGGTGCTGCGCACCAACCTCGACAGCATGTTCAACATGACGAAGCCGTTCGTGCCCGGCATGATCGACGCGGGCTTCGGGCGGATCGTGAACATCGGGTCCGTCAACGGTTCGAGAGGTGCGTACGGGCAAACGAACTACGCGGCCGCGAAGGCCGGCATCCACGGCTTCACGAAGGCGCTCGCGCTCGAGCTCGCGCGTCACGGCGTGACGGTCAACACGGTCGCGCCAGGCTACCTGGATACGGCGATGCTCGAATCGGTGCCGAAGGAAGTGCTCGACACGAAGATCCTGCCGCAGATCCCGGTGGGGCGTCTCGGCCGCCCCGACGAGATCGCCGCGCTCGTCGGCTTCCTGTGTTCCGATGCGGGCGCATTTGCGACGGGCGCCGAATTCGATGTCAACGGCGGCATGCACATGCAATGACAGCCTCCGTCATCCGTGCACCGTTCACGCACGAATCGAATCCGCCGCCGGATCGGGGCGGGCAGGCGTCGCGTTCCGCCGAATGCCCGGCGGGAACGACTTCGCCTGCCGAACAATGGAACCGCGCAGCGCATGCGAGCGTCGCCGCAATGACCTTCGGGCTGTCGCCCGTGTCGCTGGCGCTGGCCATGCTCGATTGGGGCGCGCATCTGGCGGTGTCGCCGGGGAAGTGCTTCGAGCTCGCGACGCAGGCGTGCACGGCCGCCGTTGCACCGGCGGCAAACCGGCGTGAGGGCGACGCCGACGCTGCGGACATGAGCGGCCTTGCCGTGCATGCCGGCGAGGCCGATCCGCGCTTCGCCGCGCCGGCGTGGGCCGGCTGGCCGTTCAGCGCGTATCGCGACAGTTTCCTGTCGATCCAGCGCTGGTGGCGCGACGCAACGCGCGGCGTGCCGGGCGTCGAACGGCACCACGAGGAACTGGTCGGGTTCGTCGCGCGACAGTGGCTCGACGCGTGTTCGCCCGGCAACTTCCTGGCGACCAATCCGGTCGCGCTCGACGCGACGATGCGCAGCGGCGGCGCGAATCTCGCGGCAGGCTTCCGGAACTGGCTGGACGACGCGAGCGCGTTGCTCGATCGCACGAGCGGCACGCGGGCCCGCGACACGCGCACGTATCTGCCGGGACGCGACGTGGCGGTCACGCCGGGTCGCGTCGTCTGGCGCAACGCGCTGTGCGAGCTGCTGCAATACGACCCGACGACGCCCGCCGTGGCGCGCGAACCGATCCTGATCGTGCCGTCGTGGATCATGAAGTACTACATCCTCGATCTGCAGCCGCACAACTCGCTGATCCGCTTCCTGGTCGATGCGGGTTACACCGTGTTTGCGGTGTCGTGGCGCAACCCGGGCGCGGAGGCCCGCGACGTCGGGCTCGACGATTATCTGCGCGACGGGTGCATGGCGACGCTCGACGCCGCCCGGTCGATCTGCGGCGAAGCGGTCCACGCGGTCGGCTATTGCCTGGGCGGCACGCTGCTGGCGATCGGCGCGGCGGCGCTCGCACGCGACGGGCGGCAACACGACGCACTGCGCTCCGTCACGTTGCTGGCGGCCCAGACCGATTTCAGCGAACCCGGCGAGCTCGGCCTGTTCATCGACGCGAGCGAACTGTCCGCACTCGACGCGCTGATGTGGCGGCAGGGTTACCTGGACGGCGCGCAGATGTCCGCCGCGTTCGAACTGCTGAACGCGCGCGACCTGATCTGGTCGCGGATGATGAGCGAATACCTGCTCGGCACGCGCACGAAGCCCAACGACCTGATGTCGTGGAATGCGGACACCACGCGCATGCCGTATCGGATGCATTCGGAATACCTGACGCGGCTCTTTCTCGACAACGATCTCGCGGCCGGCCGCTACTGCGTCGACGGGCGGCCGGTCGCGTTGTCGGATCTCGACGTGCCGACGTTCGTGGTCGGCACCGAGCGCGATCACGTGTCGCCGTGGGGTTCCGTCTACAAGCTCCACCTGCTCACGCACCACGCGCTGACCTTCGTGCTGACATCGGGCGGGCACAACGCGGGCATCGTGTCCGAACCCGGCCATGCGGGGCGCCACTATCGATGCGCGACCCGCGAACCCGGCGCGGCCTACCGCAGCCGGCACGATTTCGTACGCGATACGCCGGCGGTCGACGGATCGTGGTGGACCTGCTGGCGCGACTGGCTGCACGCGCGCTCGTCGGGCGACGTGCCGGCCCGTACGCCGGCCGCGGGGTTGGCGGCGGCGCCCGGCACTTACGTACTCGAAACATGAGCGAAAACCCGCCGCCGGAGGGGCTCGACGACGCCTGCCTGCCCGGCTTGCTGCCACGTCCGGACGGCGCATTACCCGAGCTGATCGCGCGGGCGCGCAACGCGGCGCCGCTCGTCGTCGCCGTCGTGCATCCGTGTGACGCGACCAGTCTCGTTGCGCTCGCGGCGCTGCGCACGTCACCCCTGGGGGCGGCGATCGAACCGCTGATCGTCGCGCCGCGCGCCAAGGTGCAACGCATGGCGAACGAGGCGGGCGTCGATCTTTCGAAGTGGACGATCGAGGACGTGCCGCACAGCCATGCGGCGGCGGCCCGCGCGGTCGAACTGGCGGCGGCCGGCCGCGCCGGCGCGCTGATGAAGGGCAGCCTGCACACGGACGAGCTGATGGGCGCGGTCGTCGCGGCCGGTTCGGGCCTGCGCACCGACAAGCGCATGTCCCACTGTTTCCTGATCGAGGCGCCGGCGTATCCGCGCCCGTTCATCCTGACCGACGCGGCGGTGAACATCGCGCCGGATCTCGCGCAGAAGGCGGCCATCACGCAGAACGCGATCGACGTCGCACATGCGCTGGGCGTTGCCTGCCCGCGCGTGGCGGTGCTGTGCGCGGTCGAAACCGTCAATCCGGCGATGCGCTCGACGCTCGATGCGGCCGCGCTCGCGAAGATGGCCGAGCGCGGCCAGCTCACGGGTGCGATCGTCGACGGCCCGCTCGCGTTCGACAACGCGATTTCGCTGCGGGCGGCGCACGACAAGGGGATCGATTCGCCGGTAGCCGGCCGCGCCGACATCCTGGTCGTTCCCGATATCGAAGCCGGCAACCTGCTCGCGAAGCAGCTCGAATACCTGGGGGGAGCCGTCAGCGCAGGCATCGTCGTCGGCGCACGCGTACCGATCGTGCTGACGAGCCGTGCCGACGGCATCGCCGTCCGGATCGCTTCGTGTGCACTTGCGACGGTGCTGGCGCAGGGTCGGCATCACCTGCAGTCCTGATGAATGAACCCGCAACCCTTTCTTTCGATGGAGGAACCGCGATGAAAGCACTCGTCTACCACGGACCCGGGCGCAAGGCGCTCGAGGAGCGGCCGAGGCCGGAACTGCAGTCGCCCACCGACGCGATCGTCCGCGTGACGCGCACGACGATCTGCGGTACCGATCTGCATATTCTCAAGGGCGACGTACCGACCTGCGAACCCGGCCGCATTCTCGGCCATGAGGGTGTCGGCATCGTCGAGCAGGTCGGCGCCGCGGTCGATTCACTGAAGCCGGGCGATCCCGTGCTCATTTCGTGCATCTCGTCGTGCGGCCGCTGCGAGTACTGCCGGCGCGGCCTGTATTCTCACTGCACGACGGGCGGCTGGATCCTCGGCAACCGGATCGACGGCACGCAGGCCGAGTACGTGCGCATCCCGCATGCGCAGACGAGCCTCTACCGGATTCCGCCGGGCGCGGACGAGGACGCGCTCGTGATGCTGTCCGACATCCTGCCGACCGGGTTCGAATGCGGCGTGCTGAACGGCAAGGTGCAGCCCGGCTGCTCGGTCGCGATCGTCGGCGCGGGCCCGATCGGGCTGGCGGCGTTGCTGACCGCGCAGTTCTACTCGCCCGCGCGGATCATCATGATCGACCCGGACAGCAACCGGCTCGAGGTGGCGCGGCGTTTCGGCGCGACCGATTGCATCGACGGCCGCAGCGGCGACCCGGTGGCGGAGGTCATGAAGCTGACCGACGGCGTCGGCGTGGATTGCGCGATCGAGGCGGTCGGCATTCCGGCGACGTTCGAGATGTGCACCTCGCTGGTGGCGCCGGGCGGCGTGGTCGCGAACGTCGGCGTGCACGGGGTCAAGGCCGACCTGCACCTCGAGAAGCTGTGGGATCGCAATATCTCGATCACGACGCGGCTCGTCGACACGGTCAGCACGCCGATGCTGCTGAAGACCGTACGCGCCGGGCGCCTCGATCCGACGCGCCTGATCACGCACCGGTTCTCGCTCGACGACGTCGAGCGCGCATACGACACCTTCGGCCGCGCGGCGCAAACCCATGCGCTGAAGGTCATCATCGAAGTCGGTTGAGAGCCGATCGCCGCGCCGCGCCGCGCGAGCACGGGACCCGGCGCGCGATGTCCGGTTCCCGCCGCGCCGGCCCGGGCGTCGACGGCGTCGCCGTCAGGATGAAAGCGCGGCCGGCTCGTGCGTGTCGCCCGATTCGACCGCGTCGAGATCGACGCACTGCGCGTAAGTCGGCACCTCGCACGGCCAGTGCAGTCGCTCCGCGATACGCCGCCGCATCGCATCGGCCGCCGCGGGTTCGCCGTGCGTGACGAAGGTCCGCACCGGCGCGCGCTGCATCGTGCCGAGCCAGCGGAGAATCTCCTCGTAGTCGGCATGCGCGGAGAGCGTCGTGATCGACTCGACCTGCGCGCGCACGCGCACGTATTCGCCGTGAATCTTCAGCGTCGGCTCGTGCGCGGCCAGCGCCGCGCCGCGTGTGCCGGCCGCCTGGTAGCCGACCAGCGCGATCGTGTTGCGCGCATCGGGCGCGTAGCGGCTGAGGTGGTGCAGCACGCGGCCGCCCGTCGCCATTCCGCTGCCGGCGATGATGACCATCGGGCCGTGATGGTCGGCGATCGCTTTCGACTGCTCGACCGACCGGATCATCGTGGCCGCGTGACCGAGCGCATTCGCTTCGGACGGCGTCAGCCGGTGCTCGAGAATATGGTGACGATAGATCTCGGTCACGTCCGTCGCCATCGGGCTGTCGAGATATACCGGGACACGCGCCATGCGGCCGGACGCCTTCAGCCGCGCGATGTAGTGCAGGATTTCCTGCGCGCGCCCGACGGTGAAGCAGGGCATCACCACGACGCCGCCGCGCGCGAAAGTCTTGTCGAACAGCGCGGCCAGTTCGTTCTCGGGGTCCGATTCCGGATGCAGACGGTCGCCGTACGTCGATTCGACGACCAGGAAGTCCGCATGCGCGGGCGCCAGCGGCGGCTGCATGATCGGGTCGTGATAGCGGCCGAGGTCGCCCGAGAACGCGAGCACTTTGTGATTCCAGTGCATCACGACGCTCGCCGCGCCGAGGATGTGCCCGGCCGGCAGCAGGCGGAACGCCAGGCCGCCGCCCAGTGCGGTGCATTCGTCGAACGCGACGGGCTTCAGCAGTTGCAGCGCGCGTTGCGCATCTTCCAGCGTGTAGAGCGGCTGTGCGGGGTGATGCTTCGAGTAGCCGTGGCGGTTCGCGAAGTCGGCTTCCTCTTCCTGCAGCCGCGCGCTGTCGCGCAGCATGATGTCGCAGAGTTCGGCCGTCGCGGCCGTGCAGTACACGGGCCCGCGATATCCTTCGCGCACCAGTACCGGAAGGTAGCCGGTATGGTCGATATGCGCGTGCGTGAGCACGACCGCGTCGAGCGTGTCGGGCGCGAGCGGCAACGGGCTCCAGTTGCGCAGCCGCAGGTTCTTCGTGCCCTGGAACAGGCCGCAATCGACCAGCACGCGCCGGTTGCCGTGCTCGAGCAGGTACTTCGAGCCGGTCACGGTTTCGGTCGCGCCGAGAAAAGTCAGTTTCATGGATGCCTCACCGGGAGTCGAGGGAGCAGTGAACCGATTACAGCGCGGATGCGCGTGAAGCGATTGATGGAAATCATGGATTGCCGTATCCGTGCCCGGGTCGGACGAGGTTCGTCCTTCAGCCGTTGCGGCTACGGTTTGACGTCAATCAACGCGCGGGCCGGACGGTGGCGCGATAGTGGTCGCATGCGCGAGGGCGATGTCGTGATTCCGCCCTCCGCGCGAGCCGCGTATATGCCGTACACACCATAGGCAGCGAGATTTCGACGCGATAGGGACGAATCCATCATGACGCTGATCGCCAACCTGGACGGCGCGCGGACCGGCTACCGGCTGTGCTTCGTCCGCGCGCCCTGGGCGTGGTTTACGTGCCTGCCGCTCGACCTGCAATGCGGCCAAAGCTGGGCCGACGTGCCCTATCAGGACGTCGCGCAACCGCCTTACAGCGATTCGCGCACTCAGCTGCTGCGCGTGGCGTTCGACGCGCCGCGCCTGCTGCCGCCCGAGGCCGGCCGGCACGGGCAGGACTGGAGCGTCGAGCAGATCAACGGCGGCGCGGTGCCGTGGCTGCGCAGCGAGGAATTCGTCGACGCGATGAAGCTGGCCGTGCCGGCGGGAGCGACACTCGCCGAATTCGTCGAGACGATCGAGGCTGCCGGCGGTACCGTCTACGGCCCGCTCGGCTGGGCCGAGTTGCCGCCCTGGCAGCGGCCGGACATCGTGGCGCATACGTAGACGGGCCGACTCCGGACGACCGCACTGCCGCGTTTCAGCCCGGGTCACCCCAGCCGCCGCCGAGCGCGACGTAGAACGCGACCGTGTCCTGCAGCCGCTGCGCGACTGCCTGCAGCCACGCAAGACGCGCCTGATGGTATTGCACGTCGGCGACCAGCAACTGCACGTAGCCCGAGATCCCCGCGTCGTAGCCGGCCTGCGTAAGCGTCAGCGCATCGTGGGCGGCGGCCATCGCGCGGGCCTGCGCATCGAGCGCCGTTGCGTCGTTCGCGAGTGCGCGCAGCGTGTCGGCGACCTGCGAGAACGCCGACAGCACTACTTGCCGGTAGGTCGCGTCGGCTTCGTCGTACGCATCCTGTGCCGCACGCCGCTGGTTCAGCAGCGTGCCGCCGTGAAAGAGCGGTGCGGTGAGCCCGGCGCCGACGCTCCATGCGCGGCCGGCCGGCGCGAACAGCCGGCCGGCGACGATGCTGTCGAAGCCGCCCGACGCGGACAGCGTGACATTCGGGTAGAGCGCGGCCGTCGCGACGCCGACCTGTGCACTGGCCACGTGCAGTTGCGCTTCCGCCTGCAGGATGTCCGGCCGGCGGCGCACCAGCGACGACGGCGCCGTATCCGGCAGGCTGGCCGGCAGCGCGATGCGCTCGAGCGACAGGTCGGGTGTCTGCCAGTCGGCGGGGTAGCGGCCGGCGAGCAGCGCGAGCAGGTCGTCGGCCTGGGCGCGTTTCTGGTCGAGCGCGGGCAGCGTCGCCTCGAGCGACGCCCGTTGCGATTCCAGCGTCAGCACCGCAACGTAGGCCGCCGCGCCGGCCGTCACCTGTGCGCGCGTCAGGCGGATCTGCTCGTCGAGCAGGCCGATCATCTCGCGTGTGGCCGCGGTTTCGTCCCGATAGGCGGCGCGCGCGACCATCGTGTTGACGACGTTGGCGGTCAGCATCAGGTATGCGCCCGCCAGGGCCTGGCGCTGTGCGTCGACGCCGGCCGTGAGCGCCTCGACCTGCCGCCGCTCGCCGCCCCACAGGTCGAGCGTGTAGCTGACCGTCGCCGACAGCGTGTACAGGTTGAAGATCGAGGCCGGCACTACCTGCCCGGTGCGCAGCGGCGCATAGCGCTGGCGCGACGCGCCGGCCTGAGCATCCGCCTGCGGAAAGAACACGCCTTCGCCGGCTCGCAGCGCATGTTCGCTGCGCCGCAGCGTCGCCTCGGCGAGATCGAGCGTCGGGCTGCCGGTCAGCGCCTCGCCGACGGTCGAGTCGATCGCACGGCTGCCGAAGCGCGTCCACCAGTCGCGTGTGAGCGGCTCGCTCGCCGACAGCGCCTGTGTCTGCCCCCCGGCTGTCCATGCGCCGGTCGCGGCGTCCGCGGCGACAAAACGCGATACATGCGGAACGGGCGGACGGGTGAAGTCGGGCCCGACCATGCATCCGGCCAGCGACGCGACGGCCGCGAGCAGGGCCGCCGCGCGCAGCAGGCCGCGGACGGGGCGATCATTTGCCGGCCACGTATACATCGACGATCTGCCCGGGAAACAACCGGACAGCCTTGTTCGGGACGATACGGAAAATGACCGGCAGCACCCGCACGTCGACGCGCTCGGTGCGCTGGTCGGACAATTCGATCTTCGGCGTGACGTACGGCTGCACGCGGACGAACTGGAGGTCGGCCTCGCCCGACGTACCGCGCACGAACATGTGGGCCTTCAGCGCGTGCAGGTCGGGCAACTGGTGGATCAGGATTTCGTCGATGTAGCAGCGCACCTGCAGGCGGTCGACCGGCGTGCCGAGCACCGCGACGGGCCCGTTGCCCCGCGTGTAGGTATCGTAGAGCCCCTGCGAGGTCAGGTACGAGCCGACGGCCGCGTTCATCGCGAGCACGGTGCCGTCCGCCGGCGCGCGCAGCGTGTAGCGGGCAAGCAGCGCGGCGGCCGCGTCGGCCGCGCGCCGCAGCGCGACGGCCTGCGCTTCCTGGTTGCGCACGTCGTAACTCCACGCGCCGGCTTTCGTCAGGCGATACTGCCGCGTCACGACGTCCAGGTTGGCCGCAGCGACGCGTACCGCGTTCGCGGCCGTGTCGAGCGCATCGCGGCTGACGGCCTTCGGGTCGATGTCGTACGCGCGCCGCTGCTTGTCGTACTGATCCTGCGCGAGCTTCAGGCTGGCCTGCGCGGCCGTGGTCTGCGCGGTGGCCACGTCGAGCACCTCGCGGCGCGGCTGCGCTTTCAGTTCGTCGAGCAGGGCGGCGGCCGCGTCGGCCTGTGCCGCGAGCTGCGCGGCGGTGGCGCGCTGCACCGAGTCGTCGATCGTCAGCAGCACATCACCGGCCTTCACCGGATCGCCGTCGTGCACGAGGATGCGTGTCACCGCGCCCGACACGTCCGGGTAGACGTTCACGTTCGCGCCGGCCGGCTGTTCGCTTTCGACGATGCCGTTCGCATAGACGCCGCGCGCGTACGGATTGGCGGCCGGCTTGAATACCGGTGGCTGCGGCGGTTCCTGACGGCTGTACACCCACGCGGCAACGACGCTTGCCAGGAAGCCGAGCAGGGCGGCCACGAACACGAGCCGGTGCTTCATCGCGCACCTCCGCGGTCGATCCCGTTCAGCTTGCCGTCCTCCATCCGCAGGATGCGATCCGCGTATTCGAAGATCCGTGCGTCGTGCGTGACGATCACGATGCAGCGCGTGTCGTTCAGCACCTGGTGCTTGACGAAGTCGATGATCATGCGGCCCGTGTCGCCGTCGAGCGACGCGGTCGGCTCGTCGAGGATCAGCAGGTCGGGCTGGCTGACGATCGCGCGCGCGATCGCGACGCGTTGCTGCTCGCCGCCGGACAGTTTGACAGGAGGCAGTTGCGCGCGATTGCCGAGCCCGACGACGTCGAGGTAGCCGAGCGCTTCGTGCATCGCCTCGTCCCACGGCCGGCGTTTCAGGATCAGCGGAATCGCGACGTTCTCCACGGTCGTGAGCCGCGGGAACAGGTGGTAGTCCTGGAATACGAAGCCGATCCGGTTCAGCCGGAAATCGGCGATCGCGTCGTTCGGCTGCGTCCACAGGTCGACGCCGTCGATCGACACCGAGCCGGATTCCGGCCGCAGGATGCCCGAGATCACGCTGAGCAGCGTCGTCTTGCCGCTGCCGGACGGTCCGACGATCAGCAGCATCTCGCCGAAGTTCGCCTGCATCGACACGTCGCGCAACGCCTGCGTGCGCGCGTCGCCTTCGCCGAACCACTTGCTGACGCCTTGTGCGTCGATCGCGACGTTCGCCATGGTCAGCCCCGGAAGATGTCGAACGGCTCGATGCGCCGCACGCGCCGCACGCCGAGATAGCTCGAGATCGTCGCGATCACGACCACCATCCCGAACGCGAGCGCCAGGTTGCCGAACGTGACGAGCGCCGCGTAATCCGGAATCTGCAGCTTCGCGAGGCTGATCATCAGCACGCACAGGCCGACGCCGATGCCGTAGCCGGTCAGCGCGGTGAACGTCGCCTGGAACAGGATCATCACGACGAGTTCGCGGCTTTTCGCGCCGATCGCCTTCAGCGCGCCGAACTTGTCGAGGTTCTCGAGGATGAACGCATAGAACGTCTGGCCCGAGATCGACAGGCCGATGATGAAGCTGATGATCGTCATCAGCATGATGTTGGTGCCCAGCCCGGTCTCGTACTTGTAGAAGCGTGCGATCTGCGCGATGAATTCGTCGCGCGTGTACGCGCGATAGCCGAGCGATTGCACGACGGCCTTGATGTGCGCGATGTCCGCGGCCGATTTCGGCTCGACGAGAATGTACGACGTCGTGAAGCGCGGCGACGGAATGTACCGGATCGCGCGAGCGTACGTGGTGTAGAGCGTCGGCGTGCCGAACAGCCCGCTGGCCGCCACCTTCGCGATGCCGACGATCACGCCGCGATGGTCGTTCAGTTCGAAATCGGTGCCGATCGACGGATTCTCGAGTTTCGGAAACTCGGGGTCCTGGATCGCGATGAAGCCGTTCTCCGCGTAGATGTCCTCGATGTGGCCCTGCAGCATCGTCGGACGGCCGAGCAGGCTCGCGTCGTCGAGGCCGACGACCGTCACGGCCTGGTAGGTGCCGGAGCGCAGCTTCACGAGCGCGGCGCCGGAGTAGAGCGGCACCGCATACTTGACGCCGTCGATGCTGCGCACCACGTCGAGCACGTAGTCGGGCATGCCGATGCTGTTCGCGATCGTCTTCACGGCCGGGTCCATCACCCACACTTTCGCGCCGATGTTGATGACGGACGCCGACGACTTGTTCAGGATCCCGGCGAACAGCGATGTCATCTCGATCATCAGCAGCACGGAGAACGTAATGCCGACGGTCAGCGCGGTGAACTTCGCGCTGTCGTTCACGAGCAGCTTGAACGCGAGGCGGAGGATGCCGTTCACGATGGTGAATGCAAGGGATGCGGGCGCATCACGAATCCTCGCCGACGGCCGAATTCAACTGTGCGACGAAAGCAGCGACGCCCGACACCAGCGCGACGATTGCGTACGGGAGGACATGCACGCCGACCAGCATCGCATGTACGACGCCCAGCAGCGACGCGAGTGCGGTGAACACGCCGAGCGTGGCAAGAACGATCCGGTTGGGCAGGCGCATCATGACGTTCTCCGGCGAGGCGGCCGCCGGCCGCCGTGAGCGCGATGCCGCCCTGCCGCCATCGCGGCCGCCGCGGCTATCACAGGACGTGTCGTCATGATCGCGTGAAGGGTGCCGGCACGGTTGATCTGTATCAACGGACGAATGGGGCCGCCGCGCGGGCGTCCGGCCGCCTGCCGGGCCGGTTACGCCATTTGGGCGATCGTCTTGCGAAAGCGGGTCAGCGACAGCAGGAACAGCGCGCAGCCGATCGCGAACAGCACGGCGAACTGGATCCAGACCGCATCGAGGCCCGCGCCGCGGTACAGGATGCGTTGCGCGAGTTCGACGAAATGCGTGGTCGGCGCGGCCAGCATGATGTCCTGCACGGCGAGCGGCATGCTCTCGCGCGGTGTCAGTCCGCCTGACAGCAGTTGCAGCGGCAGCAGCACGAGCACCAGCAACATCCCGAACTGCGGCATGCTGCGCACGAGCGTCGCGAGAAAGATCCCCATCGACGTCGTCGCGAACAGATGCAGCGCCATCCCGGCCACGAACAGCGGGATGGAGCCCGGAATCGGCACGTGCAGCGCTCCGCCCACGACCAGCGTCAGCGACGCGACGGCCGCCACCGTGACGACGAGCCCCATCGACCAGACCTTCGCGAGCATGATTTCCGCGGCGGTGACCGGCATCACGAGCAGGTGCTCGATCGTGCCGTGCTCGCGTTCGCGGATCAGCGCGGCCCCGGTGAGGATCATCGACAGCATCGTCACGTTGTTGATCAGCTCCATCAGCGCGCCGAACCACACTTCGTCGAGATTCGGGTTGAAGCGCATCCGCATCGCGAGATCGACGGGCGGCGACGAGGTGCCGCGATAGCGCCGCACGAATGCGTCGATCTCGCCCGACACGATCTGCTGCACGTAGCCGCCGCCGGTAAAGGCCTGCGTCATGCGGGTCGCGTCGACGTTGAGCTGGATCGTCGCATGACGGCCGGCGAGCACGTCGCGCTGGAAATCCGGCGGAATGTCGAGCGAGAACGTGTAGTCGCCGTTGTCGAGGCCGTGATCGGCCGCGGCCGCGTCGACGATCGGCGGCGGTGCGAACTGCGGCGGGAAGAACGCCGACGCGATGCGCGCCGACAGCGGCGATGCGTCTTCGTCGACGATCGCGATCGGCACCTTGTGCAGCGTTTCCGGGCGCGCGGTGGCCGCGACGTAGATCGACGCGCTGAACGTGTAGACGATCAGCACGAGCAGGATCGGATCGCGGGCGAGGCTCCAGAGCTCCTTGACCCCGAGCCGGAAGATGACGAGCAGGCGCGACATGGTCAGCGCTCCTGTTTGCGCAGCAGGACGGCGGTCATGGCCAGGATGGCCGGCGCCGCCGCGAGCAGCGGCCAGAACTGCGACGACAGGTCGCCCAGGCCGAGCGCCTTGTTGTAGACGCCGCGGCTGATCGCGAGCATGTAGGTGGCCGGGTAGACCGCCCCGATCCACTTGCCGGCGCCTTCCAGCGACGACAGCGGCGTGAGCAGCCCCGAGAACTGCACGACGGGAATCAGCGTGCCGACGATCGTCATGAAGATCGCGGCGATCTGGCTGCGCGTGAACGTCGACGCGAACAGGCCGATGCCCGTGGCCACCACGTTGAAGACCAGCACCGCGGCCGCGAGCGTGAAGAAACTGCCCTTGATCCGCACGCCGAACGCGACGTCGGCCAGCACGACCATCAGCAGGAAGTTCAGCATGGCGAGCATCACGTAGGGCGCCTGCTTGCCGAGCAGGAATTCCGCGCGTGTGACGGGCGTGACGTACAGGTTGACGATCGACCCGAGCTCCCGTTCCCGGACGACGGCGAGCGCCGTCAGCATCGCGGGCAGCATCAGCAGCAGCATCGGCATGATGGCCGGAATCATCGCCGGCAGGCTCCTGACGTCCGGGTTGTAGCGATAGCGCACGGCGATCTCGACGGCCGGTGCGAGCGACGCGCCGAGCCGGCGCTTCGCCTGGTCGCGCAGCCAGTTCTCGTGCATGCCGGCGACGTAGCCGCGGATCGTCTCGGCGCGCATCGGCATCGCGCCGTCGATCCACGCGCCGATTTCGACCCGGCGGCCGTGCGCGACGTCCCGCGCGAACCCGGGCGGAATCTCGATCGCGAGCGACAGCTGGCCGTTGCGCATGCGGCGGTCGATCTCGCGCTCGTCCGCGAGCGGCGCGCGCGGCACGAAGTAGCGCGAGCCGCCGAGGTTCTGCGCATAGTCCTGGCTCAGGATCGACTGGTCGCGGTCGAGCACCGCGAACGTCAGGTTGTCGACGTCGAGGCTGATGCCGATGCTGATGACGCACATCAGGACGAGCGACCCGAACAGGGCCAGCGTCGCGCGCAGCGGGTCGCGCCGCAGCTCCAGCACTTCCCGCCACAGGTAGCTGCCGGCACGCGCCGGGCTGAACCACGCGGCCGCGCGGGCGGCGGGGGCCTCGGGCGGCGCGTTCAGCCAGCCCGCGTCGGACGCGGCGTCCATCGGGACGCTGTCCGCACGCTGCGCATCGGTCAGGTACGCGATGAACGCCTCCTCGAGCGTGCCGGCGCCGCGCATGCGCACGAGTTCCCCCGGCGACGCGCTGGCGAGCACCCGGCCCGCGTGCATCAGCGAGATGCGATCGCAGCGCTCGGCTTCGTTCATGAAGTGCGTCGAGATGAAGATCGTCACGCGATCCTGCCGGGCGAGCTCGATCATCAGCCGCCAGAAGTCGTCGCGCGCGACGGGATCGACACCCGACGTCGGCTCGTCGAGGATCAGCAGTTCGGGCTTGTGCACCATCGCGACCGCGAGCGACAGCCGCTGCCGCATGCCGAGCGGCAGGCTTTCGGGTAACGCGTCGAGTACGCCGGTGAGCCCGAAGCGCCCGGCCATTTCGTCGACCCGCCCCGGTACGTCCGCCTCCGGCACGCCGAACAGGCGCGCATGCAGCACGAGGTTCTGCCGGACGGTCAGCTCGCCATACAGCGAAAACCCCTGCGACATGTAGCCGACCCGCCGGCGCGTGTCGATGTCGTCGGCCGCGACCGGCTGGCCGAACAGCGTTGCCGTGCCTTCGGAGGCCGGCAACAGGCCCGTGAGCATCTTCATCGTCGTCGACTTGCCGCAGCCGTTGGAGCCGAGGAAGCCGAAGATCTCGCCGCGGCGGATTTGCAGGCTCACGTGATCGACCGCGACGAAATCGCCGAACCGCATCGTCAGCCCGTCGGCCTCGATCGCGTAGCCGGCGGCGGGTTCGGGCTGAAACGGCGCGATCCGGATCGGCTCGTGCCCGCGCCGCTGCGCGTCCGGGAGCAACGCGACGAATGCGCCTTCGAGCGTGTCGCACCCGGTGCGGGCCAGCAGCTCGTCCGGGCTGCCGGTCGCCAGCACCCGCCCGGCGTCCATCGCGATCAGCCGGTCGAAGCGCCGGGCTTCGTCCATGTACGCGGTCGCCACCAGCACGCTCATCGCCGGGCGGGCGGCCCGGATGCGCGCGATCAGTTCCCAGAACTGGGCGCGCGACAGCGGATCGACGCCGGTCGTCGGTTCGTCGAGGATCAGCAGGTCAGGATCGTGGATCAGCGCGCAGCACAGGCCGAGCTTCTGCTTCATGCCGCCGGACAGCTTGCCGGCGGGGCGATCCAGGAACGGGTGAAGGCCGGTGCTGCGCGTGAGCGCGTCGATCCGGCGGCGCCGCTCCGCCGCATCGTGGCCGAACAGCCGCGCGAAGAACTGCAGGTTTTCCTCGACGGACAGCGTCGCGTAGAGGTTCCGGCCCAGGCCCTGCGGCATGTAGGCGATGCGCCGGCACACGCGCGCGCGATGACGGCGCGACGCCAGGTCGCCGCCGAGGGCCCAGACGCGCCCCTGCTGGATCGCGCGTGCGCCGGACACGAGCGCGAGCAGGCTCGACTTGCCGACCCCGTCCGGGCCGATCAGCCCGACCATGCGGCCGGCCGGGATGTCGAGCGTCACGTCGTCGAGCGCGGCCTTGTCGCCGTAGCGCAGCGAGACGCCGGACAGCCGCGCGACCGGCGCGGGTGCCGGCGGCGTTTCGGTCGCGCCGGCACCGGTATCGGCCGGGAGCGCCGATTTCATTGCGGCACCTTGATCGCGAGGCGCGCGGGCCACGCGGCGTTCGGATCGACCTTCAGCCACGCAACACCCGGCAGCCCGGTCTTGACGAGCTTCAGGTGGCGCTGCAGCAGGTCGCGGTCGATGCGCGCCTTCACCCGGAACATCAGCTTCTGCCGCTCGGTGGCCGTCTCGACCGTCTTCGGCGTGAACTGCGCGGTGCTCGACACGTACGACACGCGGGCCGGAATCACGTATTCCGGCGCGGCGTCGAGCACGATCCGCACGTCGGCGCCGAGCGGCACCCGGCCGACGACCGTCTCGGGCAGGAAGAACGTCATGTAGACGTCCGACAGGTCGACCACGTTGAGCACCTTGCCGCCGGCCGGCAGCACCTCGCCCGATTCGGCCACGCGATACTGCACGCGCCCGTCGCGCGGTGAGGTCAGGTCGCTGTCCGAGATGTCGGCCTGCACGCGCGCGACGGTCGCCTGTGCGGCCGTCACCGCCGAGTGCGCGGCGACCAGCTGGGCGCGGGTCGCATCGATCGCGGCCTGGGCTGCCTGCACCTGCGCGCGCGCCGCATTCACGGTCGCCCGCAGGCTGCCGGCGCGCGCGCGATCGTCGTCGAGTTCCTGCATCGACGACGCACCGTCGCGCGACAGCGTTTCGGAGCGCGCGAGCCGCCGCGTCGCCGCATCCAGTTCGCTTTCCCGCTGGACGACGACGGCCTCGGCCGCCGCCTTGTCGCTGCGCCGCTGCGCGACCTGCGCGTCGATGCTCGCCGCCGTGTTCACGGCCTGCGCCTCCCGGGCGCGCGCCTCGTCGAGCTGTGCCTGCAGGACGACCACGTCCATGCGCGCGAGCGGCTGCCCGGCCTTCACGAAGTCGCCTTCGTCGACGAGCATCGCGGTGACGCGCCCCGGCAGCTTGGTCGCGACGTCGATCTCGGTCGCCTCGATGCGGCCGTTGCCGCTCACGAGGCCGGCATCGGCCTGCCCGTCACGCCAGCGCGTCCATCCGAAATACGTGATGCCGATCGCGAGCACGGCGACGCCTGCCCCGATCAGAAGAGGGCGCTTGAGGGTTTTCATCGTGTGGAATCCGGATTCGTCGATTCGTTGGTCGGTCGCGCGGCGGCCGCGTCGCCGTCTTGCGTGGCGCCGCCGAGCGCGCCGTACAGCGCGACGCGGCTCGACAACAGCGCGCGACGCGTCATCACCCATTGCTGCTCCGCGTTCATCAGGTCCCGCTGCGCGTCGAGCACCTCGAGGAAGCGGGTCGCGCCGCTGTCGTAGCGCAGCTTCGCGAGGCGGGCCCGTTCGGCCTGCGAATCCAGCGTGGCGCGCTCGATACGCACCTCGTCGGCCAGCCAGTAGCGGGATGCAAGCGCATCGGACACGTCGCGAAACGCGCTCTGGATCGTCCGCTCGTACCGCGCGAGCGCTTCGTCGTGCTGCGCGTGCGCGAGCGCGAGATTCGAGCGGTTGCGGCCGCCGTCGATCAGCGGCAGCGTCACGTTCGGGATCACCGACCAGACGCCGGTGCCGGACGTCAGCAACTCATGCAGCGCGCTGCTGCCCGAGCCGATCGAGCTCGTCAGCGCGATGCGCGGAAAGAACGCGGCGCGCGCCGCGCCGATGTTGGCGCGGGACGCCTGCAGTTCGTGTTCGGCCGCGATCACGTCCGGCCGCTGCGCGAGCAGCGACGAGGGCAGGCCGGGGGCGAGCGACGGCGCGACGGCGGCGTCGTCGAGCGCGAGCGGCGTGCCGGCCAGATCCGGCGGCGCACCGACCAGCAGGGCCAGTGCATCGGCCGCCGATGCGCGCGCCTGTTGCAACTGGGCGCCGAGGGATTCCGCTTGCTGCAGCAGGATCTCGGCCTGCGTCAGGTCGAGGCGCGAGATCGCGCCGGCCGCATGGCGAAGCCGGAAAATCCGCAGCGACTCGCGGCGCGTGTCGATCGTCGCGCGGGTCAGCGCGATACGCTCGTCGTACTCGCACAGCGTCAGGTACGCGTTGGCGACCGACGTGATCACGCTCAGCGTCGCGGCACGCCGGGCCGCATCGCTCGCGAGATAGCGCTGCAGCGCCGCGTCCTTCAGGTTGCGCACGCGGCCCCAGAAATCGAGCTCCCATTGCGTCTCGGCCAGCCGCACCTCGTAGGCCTGGCCGATGAACGGGGTGGGCGTGAGGAGCCCGCCGGGTGCGCGAAACCGCGCATAGGCCGCGCCGGCGCCGATCGTCGGCCACTGATCCGCGCTGCGGATGCCGTAGACGGCACGGGCCTGTTCGACGCGCGCGACGGCCGCGCGCAGGTCGCGATTGTTGGCCAGCGCCTGCGCGATCAGCGCCCGCAGGCGCGCATCGACGAAGTAGTCCTGCCATGCGGGCACCGGCGCGGCCGCGGGCGTGGCGCCGGCCGACGGATCCGGAAAGGCGGCGGGGATCGGCGCGGCGGGACGTTGGTCCGGCGGGGCGAGCGACAGGCATCCGGAGAGCAGGCCGATACCCGTTGCGAGCGCAACGAAACGCCCGTACCGGGAAGCTGCAATGCGGAACACGACGGGAAGCGCGGTGGCGCGCATGGAAAGCCTCGGCGAATACGGAAACGCGGGGTGGCGCCGCCTCGTGGCGTCGCCGCTTCGGGTTCACTTATATCCGACGATTGACGCTCCTACCCTTGATCTGCATCACTTCGGCGGGAATGCGTTTCGAGCGGTGCTTCGGTTGACAGGCGCGCCGGAACATGGCCCCGGGCCGGCGGGTTGCGCCGGGCCCGACGCGGTCGCACGCGTCACGGCCGGTCGCCAGGGGCGAGGTTCAGCAGGACGGCGAACGAGAGGATGCTCAGGATCAGCGTGACGATCGAGTATCTGAAAACCCGCTCGTCGAACAGCATGCCGTGAATGATGCCGGCCAGCGATGCGAGCGCGATGAATACGCTGAGCGTCGCCAGCGAGATGCGGTATTGCCTGCGGTTCATGACGGTCTCCCGGGGAGCGGCTGTCGCAACGATACGAAGCGTGCGGGCCGCCACGAATGTCGCGGCGGCCGGGGACATGATCGCGTCGCACCCCGTCGCGCAGTTGATCTGCGTCAACGGAAAAATCGGGATCGAGTGTGCGCGAGTGCGGCTGCCGCAAGCACGGCGTTGATTGATCCTCGTCAAACCGCCGGCGCCGCCTTGCGCGATGCTGAATCCGGTGCGGCCCCATCGCCGATCGCGAATGTCGCGACCGGCACGGGCCGACAGGAGACGGCAATGAAGTCCGATGCAGCACTCAAGCAGGATGTCGAGCAGGCGCTGTTCTGGAATCCGGCGGTCGATGCACGGCGGATCGACGTCGACGTACGCGATCGGATCGTGACGTTGCGCGGCACGGTCGACAGCTGGGCCCAGAAACTGGAGGCGCAGAAAACGGCGCTGCATGTCGAGGATGCACGCGCGCTCGTGCTCGAACTGAACGTTGCACCGCAGGAGAACGCGTGCGCGGACCAGGAACTGGCGATCGCGATCACGTTCGCGCTCGGCTGGCAGGAGGCGCTGCGCGATCACAAGATTCGCGTCGAGGTCGATCACGGTTGCGTGACGCTCGACGGTGAAGTCGATCATGCATACCAGAGCCGGGCGGCGGAAAAGATGGTCAGCCGGATGATCGGCGTCGTCGGCGTCGCGAACCGGATCCGGGTGCGCACGGACCACACGGTGCCGGACGTCGGCACGCGGATCGCCGAAGCGCTTGCGCGTCGCGCGCGGCGCGAATCCGCGGGAATTGCGATCGACGCGGCCGACGGCGTCGTCACGTTGACGGGCAAGGTCGCGTCGCTCGCCGAAAGGCGCGCCGCGTGCGGGGCGGCCGGATCGGTGAGAGGTGTCCGGGAGGTCGTCGACCGGCTCACCGTCGGCTGACGGCTCGCCAGTGCCGTCCACTGCGAGGAGACGCAGTCATGAACCGTTCGAATTCCGGCCCCGGCCGACACCCTCTGCGCCACGACAGGCGCATGCAGCCGCATACGAAGGACAGTTACCGCGATCCGAAGCGGCCGAAGGGCGACAGGATCTGCGAAGGCTGCGGCGCCGTCTGCGACGCGGGCCGCTGGACGTGGTACGCGACGCCGCTCGACCGGCGCCAGCTCGAATGCCCGGCCTGCAAGCGCATGCGGGAAAACCTGCCGGCGGGCGAACTGGTGCTGCACGGCGCGTACCTGTGCGCGCACCGGGCGACGATTCTCGACCTGCTCGAGCGCCAGGCCATTCTGGAGACGAGCGAGCACGCGCTCGAACGCATCATGGAAATCGAGAAATCCGCCGATACGCTCGTCGTCCGCACGACGGGCGTGCACATGGTGCGACGGCTGGGGGAAGCGTTGCTGCATGCGCATCACGGCGATCTCGCGATCCACTATCGCGACGGCGAGGACATCCTGCGCGCGCAATGGACGCGCAACGACGCATGAACGGAGGGGTGTCCGGCGAGCGGGCCTGATGCGATGAAAAAATCATTCGATTACTCCGGACTGCTGATCCCGTTCGTGTTTGCCGCGCTGGTGGCGTATCAGCTGCTGATGACCCGGCCGGCAACAACGTCGATCCCGTATAGCGACTTTCACCGCCTGGTCGACGCGCGGCTCGTCGACGATCTGGACATCGGCCAGTCGTCGATCTCGGGCGTGCTGCGCATGCCCGAGGCCGCTGCGAACCTGCCGGCCTCCGACGCGGCCGCCGTGAAGAAGGCCGGGCCGCCGTGGCGCTTCACGACCAACCGGGTCGCTGACGATCGCCTCGTCACCGAACTCACGGCCGCCGGCATCCGCTATCGCGGCGTGTCGGATTCGGGCTGGCTGGAAACGCTTGCCGGGTGGATATTGCCGGTGATCGTCCTCATGACGTTCTGGAGCTTCATGATGCGCAGGCCGGGCGGGGTCCGGGACTTCAGCGGCATGGGAAAAAGCCAGGCACGCGTGTACGTGCAGCAGGAAACCGGCATCACGTTCGACGACATCGCCGGCATCGACGAGGCGAAGGCCGAGCTGCAGCAGATCGTCGCGTTCCTGCGCAACCCCGAACGCTACCAGCGGCTCGGCGGCAAGATCCCGAAGGGCGTGCTGATCGTCGGCGCGCCCGGCACCGGCAAGACGCTGCTCGCGCGCGCGGTGGCCGGCGAGGCGGCCGTGCCGTTCTTCACGATCAGCGGCTCGGCGTTCGTCGAGATGTTCGTCGGGGTCGGCGCGGCACGCGTGCGCGACCTGTTCGAGCAGGCCCAGCAGAAGGCGCCGTGCATCGTGTTCATCGACGAGCTCGATGCGCTCGGCAAGGCGCGCGGCGTCGGCCTGATGTCCGGCAACGACGAGCGCGAGCAGACGCTCAACCAGCTGCTCGTCGAGATGGACGGCTTCCAGGCCAATTCGGGCGTGATCATCATGGCCGCGACCAACCGGCCGGAGATCCTGGATCCGGCGTTGCTGCGGCCCGGGCGCTTCGACCGCCACATCGCGATCGACCGGCCCGACCTGACCGGCCGCAAGCAGATCCTTGCCGTGCACACGAAGCGCGTGAAGCTGGCCCCCGAGGTCGACCTTGCCGAGCTGGCGCAGCGCACGCCGGGCTTCGTCGGCGCCGATCTCGCGAACGTCGTCAACGAGGCCGCGCTGCATGCGGCCGAACTCGGCAAGCCGGCGATCGGCATGGCCGACTTCGACGAGGCGATCGATCGCGCGATGACGGGCATGGAGCGCAGGAGCCGCGTGATGAACGACGAGGAAAAGCGGACCATCGCGTACCACGAGGCGGGGCACGCGCTCATCGCGCAAAGCCGCGTGCATTGCGATCCGGTGAAGAAGGTGTCGATCATCCCGCGCGGCATCGCGGCGCTCGGCTACACGCAGCAGGTGCCGACCGAGGATCGCTACGTGCTGCGCAAGAGCGAGCTGCTCGAGCGGCTCGACGTCCTGCTCGGCGGCCGCGTCGCCGAGGAACTCGTGTTCGGCGACGTGTCGACGGGCGCGCAGAACGACCTCGAGCGAGCGACCGCGCTGGCGCGGCACATGGTCATGCAATACGGGATGAGCGCGAAGCTCGGCCTGGCGACGCTGGACGACGCGACGCCGCAAGGCGGTTCACCCGGCGTATGGACGCCGGGCGACGGCCGGTGCAGCGAACACACCGCGCAGTTGATCGACGAGGAGGTGCGCGCGCTGCTCGAAGACGCGCACGTCCGCGTCGCGGCGACGCTCGGCGAGCATCGCGACGCGCTGGAACGGATCGCGCGGTGCCTGCTGCAGCACGAGTCGATCGATCACGACACGCTGGTGGCGCTCATTACGCCGCCGGACGATCGCGGTGCGGCGCCCGAGCCGGCGCGAGCCGATGCGGAGCCGGTAGCGGCCACGGACACGTCGGCCTGACCCGCGACCGGCGATCGGGCTGCTCAACAGCCGATGCAGACCGCGCCGTCGCGCAGTTGCGCGGTGTCGTCGGTAACGACCGACGCGAGCCGCGGGTCGGGGCGGAACACCGTGATGCCCTTGAGCCGGTCGCGCCACGCCGCGAAGAACAGCGCGTCGACCTGCGCCAGCGAACATTGGCTGTCCAGCGTCACGGTCTTCGAGATGCCGGCGTCGACGCAGGGCTGGAGCGCCGCGAGCATCGCGACGTGATCGAGCGGTGCGATCTCGGCCGCGGTAGCGAAATAGTCCGGCAGCTCGACGCGGTCGCCATGCAGCGCGCGAAACAGCCGGTAAGCATGGTTCTGCACCCGGAACGCGTGCACCTGCCCGTCTGCCGTGCGGACCATCCGGCGCTGCGTCCAGCCGACGGCCGGCTCGATGCCGTTCGAGCAGTTGTCGCAGAACGCGAGACTGACGCTGCCGGCCGGCGCGAACGACAGCAGATGGCTGTTGCGCAGCCCGTGCCGGTCGATCGCGTGATGCACCTTCAGCGGCAGCCGCATGCGGTAGGCGGGGCCGGTCAGGTAAGCGGCCGGATCGTAGGCGGGAAACGCGCCGCGCTCGGCGGCCAGCGCGGCCGATGCGGCATACGCGTGCTCGCGCATCGTCAGCGCGATGCTGCGCGCACATGCGCGCGCCTCGACGCTGTCGTAGCGTAGCCGCAGCATCGTCAGCGCGTCGCCCAGGCCCGTCACGCCGACACCGATGCGCCGTGTCCGATGCGCTTCACGTGCATGAGCGGCGAGCGGCCATGCGGTGAGGTCGAGCACATCGTCGAGCAGGCGCACCTGGACGTGCACCGCGTCGACAAGCGCCGCGAAATCGAAGTGCGGCTCGCCGCCGATGCCGAACGGATGAAGCACGAACCGCGACAGGTCGATCGGCCCGAGCACGCAGCTGCCGTAGGGCGGCAGCGGCTGTTCGCCGCACGGATTCGTCGCGTCGATCCGCTCGTGCTCGCGCAACGGGTTTGCGTCGCGGATCGTGTCGAGGAACAGCAGCCCGGGTTCGGCGCTGTCGCGTGCGGCGTTGACGATCGTTTGCCACAGCTTGCGAGCAGGAACCGTCGCATGAAGGTAGCGCCCGTCCTGCCGCCGCGGCGACGCAACGTCGGCTGCGTGGCGCGGCGCGTGATGGACGAGCGCCCATGGCAGATCGTGCGCGACCGCTTCCATGAACGCGTCCGTGATGCCGACCGACAGGTTGAAGGTCGGCCAGCGCGATCGCCCGCGCTTGGCCGTGACGAACGCGGCCAGATCCGGATGATCGCAGCGCAGGACGCCCATCTGCGCGCCGCGGCGCGGGCCGGTGAACGGCAGCGTGCGGCACATCGCATCGAAGCGGTCGATCGCCGCGCAGGCGCCACGTTCGGACGACAGGCGGCGTTCGTACGCGCCGGCGGGCGGCACCGGCGAGAAGTCGTAGCCGATCCCGCCGCCCATCAGCAGCGTGAGCCGGGCGTCGTCGAGCGCCTGCGCGAGCGCCGCGTCGGTGCCTTGCAGCGGCGTCTCCACGGGAACCGCGAGCGGGTGGACGAAGCAGTTGATCATCGTTCCGCCTGCCGTCGAGCCGGCATTCGCCATGATGCGGCCGGCGCCGATCGCGCCGCGCTGCAGGTTCAGGAAGAACGTGCGCTCGGCCCGGGCGCGCAGCGCGGGCGGCTCGGCGAGTGACAGTGCACGGGCGACACGCTGGAAGACGGCCGCGCGCGACGTTTCGCCGGGCTGCGCATAGCGCTCGGCGAGCACGGTGGTGCAAAGCGGCTGCTCGTCCATGGCGGGGCTCGGCGACGACGGATGATTCACTGTAAGGGCCTGCCCGCCCGCGTCGTTGATCGAGCGCAATCCGGCACGGTTGCGGCATCGTTTGACGGTCGTCAACGCGGTGCGAAGGGGCATGCGTAAGGTGGTGGCAGGGCCGGCCTGCGTCGATGGCCGGAACGCGGCACGGCCGCGGGCGGGCGCCGCGCAAGCCCGCGAATCGTGTCTTCCACCGACCACGCGCCATGACCGAGATCGTTACCGTCACGTTGAATCCGGCCGTCGATGTCTCGACGTCGGTCGAACATATCGTCGATACGCACAAGCTGCGCTGCGCGCGACCCAGGCGGGACCCGGGCGGCGGCGGGATCAACGTCGCCCGGACCGTTCACCGGCTCGGCGGCGACTGCGTTGCGCTGTACCTGGCGGGCGGGCCGACGGGCGACGTGCTGACGCTGCTGCTCGAAGCCGAACACGTGCCGTCCGTCCGCCTGCGGATTGCCGGCGAGACGCGCGAGAACGTGTGCGTGACCGAGACCGCGACGGGGCGTGAATACCGTTTCCTGATGCCGGGGCCGTTGGTCACGGCCGCCGAGTGGCGCGACTGCGCGGCCCGCATCGCGGCCTTGCAACCCGCGCCGCGCTATCTCGTGCTGAGCGGCAGCCTGCCGCCCGGCGCGCCGGACGACCTGTATGCGACGCTCGCGCGGACGGCCGCGGCGAACGGCAGCCGGGTGGTCGTCGACGCGGCGGGCCCGGCGCTGCGCGCCGCCCTCGACGCCGGTGTCCATCTCGTGAAGCCCAGCCTCGACGAACTGAGCGCGCTGGCCGGTGAACCGCTCGACGAAGCGTCGGCATGCCGGAAGGCGGGCGAGCTCGTCGCGCAGGGGCGCGCCGACATCGTTGCGCTGACACTCGGCGCGCGCGGCGCATGGGTCGTCACGCGCGAGCGCGCGCTGCGCCTGCCGGGCAGGCCCGCGGCCGTGTGCAGCACGGTGGGTGCCGGCGACAGTTTCGTCGGCGGGATGATCTGGGCGCTGGCGCGTGGCGTGCCGTTCGACGACGCGTGCCGGTATGCGCTGGCGGCATCGGCCGCGTCGGTCGAGCATCCCGGTACGGCACTGTGTACACGCGAGGACGTCGAGCGGATTCATGCGGAACTGGTTGCGCAGGCACGCGGCACGGCCATGGCGCGAGGCGCGGCATGAGCTTGCGCGCGATCGTCTGCCTGCTGCTGCTGTCGTGCCTGCCGCGGATGTCGTCCGCCGGCGCCGGCACGGTCGCGCCCGTGTCGCAACGCGTGCTGATACTCGTCTATCACCGGTTTGCGACGCAACGCGTGGATTCGATGACGGTGCGCACCGGGACATTCATCGAGCAACTGCACGCGATCGAGGCGAGCGGCTACCGTATCGTGCCGCTCGCCGACGTCGTGCGCTGGCACGATGGCCGGACGGATGTGCTACCGGCGCGCGCGGTAGCGATCACGGTGGACGACGGTCACCGTTCCGTCTACGACGTGCTGCGCCCGCTGCTGGCGGCGCATCCGGTGCCGGTCACGCTGTTCATCTATCCGTCGGCGATTTCCAACGCCCGCTACGCGATGACGTGGGATCAGTTGCGCGCGCTCGGCCGATCCGGCGGATACGATATCGAGTCGCATACCTACTGGCATCCGAATTTCGCCACCGAGCGCGCGCGGCGCACTGAAGCGGATTACCAACGATTCGTCTCGTTCCAGTTGGACCGGTCGCGCGAGCGGCTCGAGTCCGAAACCGGTCGGCCGATCCGGCTGCTGGCCTGGCCGTTCGGCGTCCATGATGCGCAGACCGACCGGCTGGCCGCTCGCGAAGGCTATGTCGCGGCGTTCACGATCGATGCCCGCCCCGTTCGGCTGACGGATCTCCCGATGGCGTTGCCGCGCTATCTGATGACGGATGCGTGCGGCACGCGATGCATGAACGGATTGCTGCAAACCGCCGGGGACCAGCCGTGACCGGTCACCGGATCGCGGGGTTACCGCCATCGTTCGCCGATGTCGTCTCCGTCGGGGTTCACGCCGGGCCGGATCCCGTGGAGCCCGCTGCACCATCGCTTCGTTCCTGCCGCGATTACCGCCGGCCGGCACTGCGGGATCGGCCAGCCTGTACGAGCCGGACCGACCATGCCGTGGAATGACGAACGCTATCCGCCGTCGATGCGGAACCTGCCGCCGCCGGTTCGCGGCAAGGCGATCGAGATCGCCAACGCGCTGCTGCGGCAAGGGCGCGCCGAGGGCAGCGCGATCCGTATCGCGATCGCGCAGGCGAAACGTTGGGGGCGGGCGCATGCTGCCTTTCGCCCACGCGGGTGAGGGGCGGGGGCGTCAGGTCGATTCAGGTCGCGCTAGGCCCCGCATCGAGCCGGGCAGGCACGCGGCGCCGGCGTGCGTTCGACGGATGCCGCATGCAGCCGCCCGGCCAGCACGCACGCAAGCAGCATGGCGACGACCGCGATGCCGTGAAGCGGGTTGCGCAGGCACGACGCGACCTGCTCGCTCCTGCCGACGCCGAACAGGCACCACAGGCAGAAGTGTTCGCAGTTGTTGGTGAGCAGCCGGTAGCGGCATTCGCCGAGGCGCGAGGTTGCGCGCCGCGCCGCCTCCGTGCCGTCGTACGGAGCCCGCGCGTGCCGGACCATCGCGAGACCGAAACCGGCGCAGAAGTCGTCGAGGGAGACGACTTCGACCGGGCCGCCGCCCGGACTGCGTGCCAGGCCCGCGTAGTGGATCACGTTGCCGTTGCCGATGTAGATCCCGTGGTGAACGTAACCGGGGCGCCGGGTCACGAGGTGGGCGCCGACCGGAAGGTCGTGGTGCGGCGCGGCATCGTCGGCATGGGCTGTGTTCGGGTGAGTCATGGCCAGCTCCTGGAACTGGTGGCGGCCGTGCGGAACACTTGCTCGCGAGCCGCGGTACGCGTTGCATCCTGTCACGTCTCCAGTATTGGCGGCGGAACATGGCCGGACAATCAGCGCGGTCTGAGCTTGCTGTCCGACGTCGGGTCGCCGTGTCGGAAATTTCCGACGCGCCGCGCAATATCGGCTGACAGCCGGAACGGACAATGGCGCCGCGCCGCCGCGCGTGGCGCGTCGTGCGGGCCCGCCGCGCCGCCCGATCGTGAGCCGCGGGCCGGCTCGCCGCGCCGCTGGCCGGTCGGGAGCACTTGACCTGCGTCAACCGGAAATCGACGTTCCGCGCGACGCTGGCTTCGTCATCGATGCGAATGCGTCACGTCGCGGCACGCCGGCCGTGACGCGCCCGGACGAACGAGCCGCATCGCCACCCGCGTGCCTGAATCGGGAGAACGAAATGCGGACTGGAATCGTCGGGTCGCTACTGCTGTCGACCTGTTTGATGGCCGCCGCCGCGAGCGTGCCGGCTCAAGCGCTGCCCGAGCCGATCGTGCGGAACGGTGCCGTATACATCACGGGCGGCGTCGGCGAGGAGGAAGTCGCGGCGTTTCGCGCCGCTGCGCCGCGTTACAACCTGCGGATCACGTTCGCGACGAAGGCCGGTCATTACCTGTCCGACATCGACGTCACGTTGGCGTCCGGCAAGTCGACGATCCTCGACGCGCACACGGCCGGCCCGTTCCTGTTCGCGCGCGTGCCGCCGGGGCGATATACGGTATCGGCGCGCGATCGGGCCGTTCAGGAAGTCCGTCACGTCGTCGTGCCGGCGCACGGCGCCGTCGATATGCGGTTCTACTGGCGGAACCCGGACCGGCGCGATGTGATGCGGCTTTGCAGCGGTTGTCCGGGCGCAGGCACGCCCTAGACGCGCATTGCGATCGACGCGTTTCGGGCAGCGGCGCAGCGCGTGCCGTTGATCTGCCTCACGCGGCGTGGCGGCGGATTCGCAACAATATCCGCAGGAATTCGCGTCGCGAGGTGTGCTTTGAAGAATCGGGCAATCGTCCATTGGCCGCGTGCCGGGCGGCACCGGCATGAGCCGTTTCGAGGCGGATGGCAGGGCGCAGCGACGCTCGGCCGCGTGCTGGCGGGCATGCTGCTGGCGCTCGCGTGTGTCGCCGCCCGGGCGGGAACCGTCCCGGTGACGGTCGTCGATGCCGGCAGCGGCCGGCCGGTGTCGGGTGCGCTCGGTTATGCGTCGGGCAGCAGCCTGGTCGCATCGGCCGCCGGCATGTTTGCCGCGCCGGCGGGCGACGTGACGCTCAGCGTGACCGCGCCCGGCTATGCACGCGCGGAGGTCGTGCTCGCCGCCGGCGAGACGGCACGCACGGTGCGGCTCGTCCCGTTCCGTCCGAAGGCCGTCTACCTGTCGGTCTACGGTGTCGCGGATCGCACGCTGCGCGACGCGGCGCTCGCGCTCCCGGGCCGCACGGCCGTCAACGCGTTCGTGATCGACGTGAAGGGCGATCGCGGGATGACGCCGTATCGCAGCGACGCACGCGAAGCGATCGGCGCGGCCAGCGGCGAGCCGGGCCCGCGCGTCGCGGACCTGCCGGCGCTGATCCGCGCATTCCACCTGCGCGGGCTCTACCTGATCGCGCGCATCGTCGTATTCAAGGACGATCCGCTCGCGGCCGCCCATCCCGACTGGGCGGTGCACGACGCGGCCGGCGGAATCTGGCGTGATCGCGAGCATCTGCGCTGGATCGATCCGACCGTGCGCGCCGCGTGGGAACACAACTTCGATGTGGCCGAGGAGGCCGCGCGGATGGGTTTCGACGAGATCCAGTTCGACTATCTGCGCTTTCCGGATGCGAGCGGCCTGCGGTTCCACGAACCCAACACCGAGGCGAACCGCGTGGCCGCGATCACCGGATTCCTGGAGGGCGCGCGCGCACGGTTGCGGCCTTACAACCGCTACCTGTCGGCCGATATCTTCGGCTACGTGTGCTGGAATGCCGACGACACGCAGATCGGGCAGCGGCTCGGCTCACTGGGCGGGCTGGTCGATTACATTTCGCCGATGCTGTATCCGTCGGGCTTCACGTGGGGGCTGCCGGGCTGCCGCAAGCCGACCGATCACCCCGGCGAGATCGTCGGGCGGTCGCTCGCGGAAGCGATGCGCCGCACGGGGCTCGACGGCGTGCGGTTCCGGCCGTGGCTGCAGGCATTTCGCGACTATGCGTTCGACCGGCGCGCGTTCGACGCGGCGGACATCCGCGCGCAGGTCGACGCCGCGGACGCGGCCGGCACGGACGGATGGATGCTGTGGAATCCGCGCAATCGTTACGATCCCGCTGCGCTGCCGCGCTGACCGGTGCGCTGCTGTTCGCGCTGGCGCCGGCCGGCGCTCGCGCGGTGCGCGACGCGGCACCGGCGACGGCGACGGCGGCGCAACGCCAGGCGGCCGCGATCGATGCGGCGATCGCGGCTGAAATCGCCGACGGCCATCTTGCCGGCGCGGTCGTCGTGACCGGCGACGCGGACGGCGTGCAGGTGCGCGTGGCGCGCGGCTTGCGGGTGACGGGTGAGCACGCGGAGGCGATGACGGCCGATACCGTCTTCGATCTCGCGTCGCTGACCAAGCCCGTGGCGACGGCAGTCGCGATCTTCCAGCTCGCGGAGCGCGGCCTGCTGGGCCTCGACGCACCGGCCGCGCGCTACTGGCCCGCATTCGCGGCGCACGGCAAGGACACGATCACGATCCGCCAGCTGCTCGCGCACGTGTCGGGCCTGCCGGCCGGCGTGTCGTCGTCGCGCGCATTGCGCAGCCGTGCGGCCGTGCTGGCCGACATCGTCGCGATGACGCCCGCGGAGCCTCCCGGCACCCGTGTGCGCTACAGCGACGTCAACTACGTGGCGCTCGGCGAGATCGTCGCGCGCGTGTCGGGGCAGCCGCTCGACACATGGTGTGCGGGTCACGTGTTCGCGCCGCTCGGCATGGCCGATACCACCTTCAGGCCGGGCACGGCGATACGGGCGCGCGTCGCGCCGACGCTCGTTCGCGACGGGCGGTTGCTCAGGGGGCGCGTGCACGATCCCGTCGCGGCGGCGATGGGCGGTGTCGCGGGCAATGCGGGGTTGTTCTCGAGTGCCGGCGATCTGGCGCGCTTCGCGCGCATGCTCCTGAACGGCGGCACGCTCGGCGAGACACGCGTGCTCGGCGACGGCAGTGTCGCCGCGCTCGAGACGCCGGCCACGCTCGACGCCGAAGGCGACTGGCATACGCCCGGCTGGCGGGTCGGGCCGCCGCTCGTGGCGAACCGCTACCGGCTGCCGCCGGCCGGTGCGCTGGAGCATCTCGGCTATACGGGCACGGCGCTGTGGATCGATCCCGTGACGCGCCGTTTCGCGATCGTGCTGACGAGCCGGCTGTATCCCGACGAAACCGGCACCGCGATGCCGCTGCGCGCGCTCGTGGTCGGCCTCGTATCGAGCGCGGCCGCGCCGGTGACGTCATTGCAGATCGCGACACGCGTGCCGACGATGGCTGCGGCCATCGCGCAGGCCGGCCGGTTGCCGGTTTCGCGCGGGCCGGTGCTGGCCGGCATCGACGTGCTCGCGGCAAGCGGCTTCGCCGCCGTGGCCGGCAAGCGAATCGCATTCCTGACCAACAGGAGCGGATTCGACCGGTTCGGCCGGCGTTCGGCCGACCTGCTCGCACGGGTGCCGGGCGCGCGGCTCGTCGCGCTGTTCGCGCCCGAGCACGGGCTCGGCACGGATGTCGACGAAACGTTCGGCGACACGACCGACGCCGCGACCGGCGTGACCGTTCACAGCCTCTACGGGGACCGGCGCAGGATCGCGCCCGAGTGGCTCGCCGACGTCGACGTGCTGGTGATCGACCTGCAGGATGCAGGCGTGCGCTTCTTCACGTATCTGGCCACGCTCGGCTACGCGCTGGAGGCAGCGGCCGCCGCGCACCGCCCGGTGCTCGTGCTCGACCGCCCCGACCCGCTGGGCGCCGACGTGGTCGGCGGCCCCGTGGCCGATGCCGAGCCGGCGACGTTCACCGGTTATTACCCGTTGCCGCTGCAGCCCGGCATGACGCTCGGCGAGCTCGCGCGGCTCTTCAATGCGCGCCTGCATATCGGCGCGGCGCTCACCGTGGTGCCGATGGCGAACTACGCACGCGCGATGCGTTTCGACGACACCGGGCTCGGCTGGGTGCCGCCGTCGCCGAATTTGCGGGATGGCGCCGCCGTGTCGCTCTATCCGGAGACGGGGCTCATCGAGGGGGCGGCACTCAGCGTGGGGCGCGGAACCGCGACGCCGTTCGGCATGGTCGGCGCGCCGTGGATCGACGGGCGCGTGCTCGCCGGCGATCTTCGCGCGACGGGGCTGGGTGCGACGTTCACGCCGGTCCGGTTCGTACCGACGGAGGGGCCGTATCGCGGCAGGTTGTGCGAAGGCGTGCACATCCAGCGGCGGCCCGGCGCGACGTGGCCGGGTGAAATCGGGCTGGCGCTCGCGCTGGCGTTGCGTCGGCGATATCCGGTGCAATTCCGGATCGATGCAATCCGCGCGTCGATCGGCTCGCGCGAAGTGGCAGACATGCTGGATGCGGGGCGGCCGCTCGGCGATATCGAACGGGTGGTCGAGACGCGGAGCGTTGCGTTCGCGCGCGAACGTGCGGCATTTCTGCTGTACTGACCTCGGCATCGCGCTGTCCTGCCGCGCCGGTCACGTTGCGCCACGCGCCGGCTACGGCATGTGCGAATGCCGCGCACCAACGGATCGATGCGATTCTCCACGGCGTCGTGCAATGGCAAAATTTGCCAAAACATGCCGTTTTGTGGCTTTTTCACGCGGATGTCATCTCGCGTCGCGATAGTGCGGGATCGCGCGCCAGTCCCGGGGATCTACCCGAGGAACGCGGCGCACTGCAACCGATACGCACGCTCCGAACGGGCGGTGTATCACATCTCGACAGAAGGAGCGTGCCATCGTGAACGCCATCGCAGCGGCGGATGCTTACGACGTGATCGTCGTCGGCGCGGGCATCGTCGGCCTCGCCCATGCCTATACGGCGGCGCTCGAGGGGCTGCGCGTCTGCGTGATCGAACGCGACGCCGCATGCGTGGGCGCGTCGATCCGCAATTTCGGTTTCGTCACGGTTACCGGGCAGCACGCCGGGCACAGCTGGCGGCGTGCGCGGGCGAGCCGCGAGGTCTGGGCGGACGTGGCGCCGCAAGCCGGCATCGACGTGCTTCACAAGGGCCTGCACCTGATTGCGCGTCGCCCCGAGGCGATGTACCTGATCGATGCGTTCATGCAGACCGGCATGGCCGACGGCTGCCGGATCATGACGCCCGGCGAAGCGGCGGCCGTGGCGCCCGAGCTGCGGCTGGACGGCGCGCAGGGCGTCCTGCACAGCCCGCATGAACTGCGCATCGAGCCGCGTACCGCGATCGGGTTGCTGGCGTCATGGCTGGCCGAACGCTTCGGCGTGCGGTTCCGCTACGGCGAGCTGGTGCACGAGGTGCGCACGCCGACGGTACGGACGTCGCGCGGCGTGCTGCACGCGGAGCGCGTGATCGTCTGCGGCAATGCGGACAGCCGTCACCTGTACGGCGACTGGTTCGCGCGGCACGAGGTCCGCCTGTGCCAGTTGCAGATGCTGCGCGTGCGGCCGCGCCGCCCGCTGGCGCTGCGCGCCGCGGTGATGAGCGACCTGAGCCTGCTGCGTTACGCGGGTTTTGCGGCGCTGCCCGCCGCCGGCGCGTTGCGTGCGCGCCTGAACGCGGAGGAGCCCGTATGCGTCGGGTACGGCATCCACCTGATCGTGGTGCAGAGCGCTGACGGCAGTCTCGTGGTGGGCGATTCGCATGAATACGGCGCCGCACCGCTGCCGTTCGCAACGCAGGAGATCGATGCGCAGATCCTGCGCCTGCTGCACGAGACGCTCGATGTGCCGGAGCTGGATGTGGTCGAACGCTGGACCGGCAGCTATCCGTCGGCGCCCGATGCCGATTGCGTGATCGAAGCGCCGGACGACGGCACGCGTGTCGTCGTCGTGACGAGCGGCGCCGGGATGAGCACGGGCTTCGGGATCGCGCAGGACGTGTTTGCCGCGTGGTGACGGCGTGGACGAGCCGGGGAGGCTCGCGCGGCTGAACCGGCCGGCGCCTGCCGATCGACAGCAGGCACCGGCGCGATCATGCAGCCGTCACGCGTGACGGCGTGCGCCGCATTCGCCGCAGAACAGGTCGTCGGCGGCCATCGGCTTGTGACATTGCGCACACGCCGTGGCTTCGTCCGTGGCGGGCGGTGCCGTATCCGACGCCGGCAGCGAAGCCGTGCCGGCCGCACCGGCGGCGTGTGACGCGCGTGCTTTCGCGAGGTGATCGGCGGCGCGCTCGCGTGCCTGTTCGGCGTGGCGTTTCGCGTCCGCGACGTGCTGGCTCAGTTTCTCTTCGGTCGCGGAGAAATCGACGCCGCTGATCGTCTGCAGATAGATGAGGCACGTGCCGTTGACGAACGTCAGGAACGGGATCACGAGGCCGATCGCGACCAGCAGGCCGTTGCCGAAGCCGTACGCGCCCAGATAGGCCATGCTGCGGTAGTCGAATCCGCCTTCCGCCGCGTCCGCGCCGAGGCCGTACGCGCCGGCATGACGGCCGAAGCCGCCCAGGCCGCCGAGCGTGCTCATCAGGCCGCCCAGCGGGCTGGTGCCGGTTGCCGCCGAGATCGACGATGCGATCGCGGCGCCCGTGCCGAGAATGCCGAGTACGACCGCGGACAGGACGCCGACGAGCAGCAGCAGCCCGAACATCCTGACGATCACGCCGAGCAGCTGGCGGCGGCCGATCTGCAACAGGCGCGCGGCGGTCTGCAGCGTCGAGTTGCCTTGCCAGATGGCGGGCGCGGCCAGCGGTCAGTTGCGAAACCGGCTTTTCGGCGACGATCCATCCGCTGAGCCGCGGCGAGAACCGACGCATGAATGAATACCGTGCTCTCGCTCGCGATTCGCGATCCGCCCGTGCCGGCTGTACGCGCATCGGCGCAAGCCGGACAGGTAAAGTCTGCTGACAGAATCTGGCAGGGGCTTCGGCGATACTGTGCGTTTTCGCACCCGATGATCCGCGACGCGCGTCGGATCTCCACGTCATGACAACCACTCAAGTTCCCGTCCCGTTGAAGGAGTCGCTGGGGAAGCCGCAATTCCATGCGCTGTCCGACGCGCTGCATTCGATCGAGCCTGCCTTCGACCGGCCGGCATTTCTGGCGACGGCGCTCGAAGGCCTCGACGGCTTGACGTTGATGGAGCGCGTCAGGCGCGCCAGTCTCGCGATCGACACGGGCGCACGGCCGCTGCCGGGCGGGTACGATGCCGTGCTGGCGTTGTTGCAGGAGGCCGCGCCGCGATTGGGCCGGGGTTTCGTATCGCTCATCGCGCCCGATTACGTCGGGCAGTACGGTCGTCACGCGTTCGACCGCTCGATGGACGCGCTGAAATACTTCACGCCGTTCGGCACGTCGGAATTCGCGGTGCGCGAATTCCTGCGCATCGACCTGGCGCGTGCGCTCGCAACGATGGAAGCCTGGTCGCACGATGCGGACGATGCCGTGCGCCGGCTGGCGAGCGAGGGAAGTCGCCCGCGTCTGCCCTGGTCGTTCCGGCTCCGCGAGATCGAGGCCGACCCGTCGCTGGCCGCGCGGATTCTCGACAACCTTCGCTCCGACCCGAGCGCCTATGTGCGCCGCTCGGTCGCGAATCACCTGAACGACGTGGCGAAGACGCATCCGGCGTGGGTGCTCGATCGGGCCGAACGATGGGGCGGCGACCATCCGCATACGCGATGGATCGTCCGTCATGCGCTCCGCACGCTCGTGAAGCAGGGCAATGCGCGAGCGCTCGCGCTCCTGGGTGCCGACAGCGCGCCGCGTCTGGAAATCGGCCCGTTCGGCGTGACGCCCGCGCAGGTGGTGCTCGGCGAGTCGATTACGCTCGCGTGCGAGCTGCAATCGACGGCCGAGACCGCGCAGCGGCTCGTCGTCGATTACCGTATCGCGTATGTGAAGCAGAATGGCGACGCGTCGCCGAAGGTGTTCAAGCTGAAGGGGCTGACGCTCGAACCCGGGCAACGCGTCACGCTGCAGCATAGTCGTCCGATGCGCGATTTCACGACGCGCCGGCACTATGCGGGCCGGCACGAGGTGGAGCTGATCGTCAACGGTCAGGTCGTTGCGCGATCGTTTTTCGAGCTCGCCGTGTGAGTCAATTCAGTGCCTGCGCAAAGGCAGGAGGCTTGCGCTATTGCACCAGTACCGCCTTGACGCAAGCCGGACCCGGTGGCTCGCCGTTATCGGAGTGTGCGCCGATGGCGTAGACCGAGACATGCATGCGTTGACGCTCGAAAGCATCGAAGAGCCATCGGCCGTGTTCGCCATAGTGAGGGTGACGACTGAACCCCATGGACTCCAGTGCCTCCGTGAACCGGGCGAAGTCGGGCTCGCACGCCGGCAACGGGGAGGCCGGCGCGCCGGGAATCGGATCGAACATCAGATCCACACGCGTACCGGTATCACCGATCGTCAGCCGTTGGAGACTGAATGCCCAGTTGCCCGGCAGGCGTTGACCATAGCCGAACTGATCCTTGTCGATCGCTTTGGTCTGCACGCCAAAGATGCGGTGTACCGTTTCGGGCGTGATGTCGGTCACCTGGCTGCTGTCCTGAAGCAGCGCCAGCATGCGTTGTAGCGCCTGCGTCGTGCTCAGGTTCGCCGGCGCCCGGGATTCGACGGGCGATTCGCCTGCGCGGTCCGGCGCGGCCGAGTCCGCGAGCTGTCCGTATACGCAGTCAAAGGGCAAGCAAAAACTCAAGGCCGCCACGACAACCCCCGACGTGCGGAACAGGCTGCGGGCAATGGGCGGTTTGGCGGTCATGGCAATGTCCGGCGCGATGTTCGGGGCATGCGTCTAACGCACGCCAAGCGAATAGTCCTGGCCGTACACCGAGCGAAGTTCTCCCGGCTTGCCCAGGAGCCTGAGCGGGCGATACCTGGCGTTGGACAGGATGCGCGTGGCGCGCGGGTAGAACCCCGGGTCGGAAGCCAGCCCCCTTACGTGCGCCATGTCGGCCGCGATGCGCGTGAGCGTGTAGCGCGTCAGGTCGCACTGGATCTGGCCGCCGGCGATCTCGCAGGCTTGCTTGTCGTAGTCCGCGTTGGGCGGGGTAGGGTACAGGCCGTCGATCACGATGGCTTCGCCCGGCGCTACGCTGAACGAAGCAAATTCGCGCTTGAGCCTGGTCGAGACTGCCAGCCCGTCGACGGATTTCTCGCGGGTGACGGTCTTCCATCCCGCAGGCTCGGTCATCTCCGACACCGTGCTCTTTTCCGTCGCCCAGAATGCGCAGCCGCCGCTCTGGACGAAGACCGACGAGCAGTACGTATTCGTGACCTCACGGTCACGATACTGCGCGTTGAACCATTCCTGCGACTGGATGAAGTCGGTGTTCTTCTTGGGCAGCAAGGCGATCAGCCCCAGCGGCGAGCTGCCCGGCTTCTGCCGGGTGCCGAGTTGCGACATCGCCTCGGAGGTCGTTTCGTAGGTGTTGCCGGCGACGGTGTACGTGCCCGGATTGACGATGTAGACGAAGTACTGGGCGTTGCCCGCCACGAAGGTCGATACGTAGCCGTGCAGCCCCACTTCGGTGAAGGGTTCGTCCGGCCCCACGCGTATCACGTCATGGGCATCGGTCTTGTTTTGCCAGATGGTGGTGGCCGTCACGTCGGTACGGAACGCCCATTTCCTTGGGTCGATCGCCTCGTTGCCGGTGTATTTTTTGTCGAGGTTGATCGCGGGCACGATCACGAGGGACTTGCCGGCCACCACGGCGCGGTTGATCAGCCAGTCGATGCCGGTGTGCCAGCTTTCCAGCTTGCGCTCGCGGGGAAGCGCCGGGGGCGCTTTCGATTCGCCCGGTGGTGCTGCCGTCATGGCCGCGACGAGCGTGCAGATTTCCTTGCGCAGCGTTTCGTCGTCCATCTCCTGCTTCGGGTTGAGTCGTGCGACCACGGAGATCACGCCCAGCGCCTCCTCCAGCATGAAGCGGATCGGGAACGAGCGCTTCTCTCCCTGTTCCGGGAGCGGCTGGACGATCGTGACGTCGGTCAGCGTGCCGTATCGTTCGTTCGACGTCACGCTCAGCTTTGCCGCGGTGGCGGCTTGTGTCAGCCGCGAGGCCGCGTCGGCCGGGTTCAGCGCCTTGATCGGCAACCAGGTGGTGTAGTGGCGGCCCGTGACGCCATCCAGCGCGGGGCGGAAGTTATAGGTGCAGGTGGTAAAGGCGGGCGCGCCGAGAAACGCGTCGCTGGACGACGCGGGCGCCGTGGCGGCCACGCCTGAGCCCACTGCGTTGCGGCTCATGTCGACGCGGCCGAGCATGCCGCACATGCCGCCCCGGATGGCTTCGGGTGCTGCCTGCATGCCCGGGGGCAACGTCGTCGCCACGGAAATGGTTTTCGTGTCCTGATTGGCCGTCAGCGTAATGGCGAAGCCGCGTGCGCGGTCGCTTTGCTTTTGCTGGATGGTCAACTGGCCCGCCGGGCCGGTGTAATTTTCGTCGCCGATCACGAAGCCGTCGCTCGCGGCAATCTGCTTGAGTTGCGCGATGGCGTTGCGTGCGTCCAGTCCCGGCACCGTGGAGAAGGTCGAGAAGCGCGTGCCGGTGCCGGTGTCGGCTTCACGCCTGAAATTGGCCTCGCAACCGGCCGCAGCCGCGGCGTGGTGCCAGCCGAGACCCAGCATCAGCCCGGCGAAGGCCAGGCGCAGGCGTGCGGAACGCATGGTGCTGCGTTTCCCGTGTAGTGATGTCGTCACGTCGATGTCCCCCAGTCGATCAGAAGTTCAGGTGTGCGGTCGAGCGCTCGACGCCTCGCGGTTTCGGCTGCCGTTGCGGCCGCGGGCAGGTGTCGTCATGCACGGCGCGTGCGAGCGGCGCGATGTCGAGGCGCGCTCGCTCAGGCGTCGGCGCGCTTGCACCGCATGCTCGTGATACGTTGGTCCGGCCTGTTGCGGTAGAACACGAAGGTGGTTGCCCCGGGGCCGTGCTTGCCGCCATCTTCGTCGACGTAGGTTTCGGCAAACACCGGTACGGCCGCGTTGGCGATACTGACCCGGTAGAACACGTTCTTTTGCGTGTTGGGTGCGGTGGTGCCGTAGTCCCGCGCGCAACTGCCGGCGATGCGCTTGACCGCGGCACCTCTGCCGAACTGGCGCAGCAGAATGTCCTGCGTGTCGTCGTTCGGGTAGAACTTCCGCAGCACGATCGACAGGACGGCGGTCGCATTGCCGTTGAGTACGACGCCGACGTGGCCTTCGTTGTCTTTTTTGACGCCGGCGCTCTCGCCGACCTTGCCGTCCGGCACGTCCACCTCGCCAAAACCCGCAAGCAGCAGGCTGCCGCCACGGTAGCGCGTGGCCTCGCGGGCGTTCGTGTCCGGATTGACGAGCGGCCCGGCGTCGTCCCAGTGCACGCCGGTGACGCTGTCGAACGCTGGCCAGGTTGCCGGCTTCACTCCGCCGAACACGCCCAACAGCGCCTGCAGCGGCAAATCCGCGGCCATCGCCGGCTCATGGGGGGCAGGCCGGGATGCGGCGGACGCAGGTGCTGTCATCGGGCGGACGGACGGCGTGGCGCGCTCGCACGCGTTCAGGCCGACCAGCAGCGCGCAAGCGGACAGCGTACGCAAGACGTTGGCCGAGGTTCGCATGGGCAGACGTTGCATGAGGCGCTCCGCATTCATGGAGGGCGCGGCCGGGCAGCGCGGCGGGCGATGGGGGATCAGCGGCACTTGACGTCGTAGTCCGTGACGGACGGGAGAGCGCCTTCGCCTACGGTGGTCAAGGTCAGCTTGCCGGCAGGGCCCGTGTAGCCGAAGTCGCAAAAGGCGAGCCCGGTGCCCGCGCAGGACTCGGTCTCGACAATGCCGCGCCTGACCAGGGCGGACTGCCGCGGCTCTCCGCTGGCGCCGCCTCGCACCGGATTCCATCCGTTGGCGATCAGTGCCTTGCGGGCCTTGTCGATCGGCATGTTGTAGACGTTGGGCACCTTCGCGCGGCCTTGGCATACGGCGTCTTCGTCGGCCACCCTGGACAGGCGCAACGTGCCGTCGCGGTCGACGTGCAGGTCGCCGGCGGGCGAGGGCGCGATGTCGCCATCCCAGATGCGCACGGCGCCGCTTTCGAGCGGGGCCAGTCTGCCGATGGCGGTATCTTCCGCCGATTTGCCATAGGCCAGCGCGATCAGCCTGCCGTTCTCGAACACGGCCACGTTGCCTTGCGTGATGCTGCAGGTGCCGCTGGTCGCTGCCTCCATCTGGCCCGCGAAGCTGATCGCGCGGTAGGGTCCCAGCGGCATGTCCGACATGACGGCCCAGCCTTGCGCTGCCACCAGCCTGGCCGCCGCCGATTTCGGCTGGATGACCAGTTGCGAGCAGTCTCCGCGATCGTTGGCGCTACCAGCCATGGGTAGATTCGCGAGCGGCTTCATGCGGATGTCCTTCAACTCGGACACGACGCGTGGCGCGGATACGGTCGTTTGTGCGGCGGCCGGCACGGTGAGCGCAAGGCCGAGCATCAGGCCGGCGCCATACAGGCAGCTCGATGCGAACGATGCGGCGAAACGAGGCGGAAAGGAGGCGCGCGGCATGGCGGAGAAATCCGTAGAGGTCGTGGAAGCGGGCTACGAGGTACGGTGCGTTTGTGTTTGCCTGTTGCCGGCATCGCGAGAGGGAATGCGTCGCCGGGTAACGTTTTTATGAAGCGCTTCCGCTTCCCGAATATCAGGATCGGAAAATATATTCAAAGGCAATAAAGCGGAGGCCGTTGCGCATGCATCGGCTGTTTCCGCTTCGACATTCGGGATTCTAGTCAAAGTAGATCGACTAGTATACATTCGTCATATCTTGCTTCCCGATCCGTAAAGACAGGCACCTGTTATCCGGCAGGAGGCGACGCCGAATCCGGTACAGGCAGGAATTTCACCATGACGCTGAAAGCCGGTATCGATGAAATCGCCCGGAGCCTCGACGGATTGCATCCGCCCTGGTTGCCCGCGTACGACATGCGGGCCTATGCGGCGAAAGTGGATTCGGAATGCGGATATGGCTCCGACATGATGGTCGCCATCGAGATCGATACGAGAATGTTCGAGGAGATTGTTGCATTCGTGCATGTGTGCGGCGCGTTTGCTTCGCTGCAACCGTCCACTGCGCGACAGTACGCATGCGTGCGCAATGACAGCGCGGAAATCGACGACGTGCTTGCACTCAATGCTTCCCGGGCATGTCCGACATACACGGGGTTGCTGAAGTCGCTCGGGGCATCGTCGTGCGATGTGCGCTGGATTGATGTTCAACCCCAATGAGGGCTTGGTGCCGATTCAATCTGTACTGCGACGCATCGCGTTCGCAGTCGCGATCGGCGCCGGGCCGAAGATGACCAAGCCTTTCGGACGCCGTGCCATGCAGACAAGCGTATTCAGGAACCCCCCCGTTTTGTTCGCCCTGGTCAATCAGGCGCTCGCCCGCATCCCGCGTCGACGCCGGACGGCTCTTGGCGCGACAGTCGGGCTAATGCTGGCCGCCAGCGTGTTTTCGGGGTGTGCGCCCCTGTCGGCGTCTGCGCCGACGGATCCTCAGCAACAGCTTGCCGCAGAGCAGCGCAATGCGAATGCGTTGTACAGCCAGAAGGTGTTGGCCTACAAGCCGATGTTCGAGAATCCCGGCGGCTATGGTCGAGCGCAGATACTGGACGCATACGAGGCGGTCCTCCAGCAGTACTCCGTTGCTGCAATCACGTATGTCCGTACCATCTATCCCGACGCTCGACAGACGCTTCCGCCTGCCCTGCAGCCATTGCCGGCGCCGTCGGGGCCGGTTACGCTGGCGGTCGTCAATCGCGACTACGAGCATGTGCTTGGAATGGGCGCTGCGATGTGGGAGATGGATATGGCGGCGAACTTCGGCCGGCCGTCCCGGTTCCCGATACCGAAATACACCGGCCCGGTGCTCATCATGCCGCCTACGCCACCGTTTCCGCCCCTGCAGGATGTTCGCGATCCGAAGTTCGCACGGCTCGTGGCCATGACGAAGAAACTGGACGATGCGCAGAAGGCGGATCTGGCACGAGAGCATGCCGCGATCGAACAGCAGTATGCCGAGCAGGCCGCGTGGCGGGCTCGACACCCGATGGGCCAGTACGATCACATCGATCCGAGAACCGGACTACCGTATGCGGCCCCGCAACAGGAGACGCAGCGGTGGTGCATGATGAACGGCGGCCGGGTGCCTTGCTGAGATCGCCGAGAGCAGGGGGCATGGCGGCCACGTGTTTGACGCCCTGCAAGGCGTGGTCGTACCGGCAGCCTGCAACGCTTGCCCTGCAACCTGAAGAATCGGTGCTGGCGGTGGTGCTAAGATGCCGCCCCGTAGTCAGGAGAAGCATGCATGCGCGCGAGCAAACGCCAGCAGGTGGTGGACAAGGCCGGTGAGTTGTTTTCCCGCCATGGCTTTCATCCGGTCGGTATCGACCGGATCATCGCCGAGGCCGACGTGGCTCGCATGACGCTCTACCATCACTTCGCGAGCAAGGACGATCTGATCAAGGCGGTGCTGGAGCAGCGCTACACCTTCATCATGGACAGCATTGCCGCCAAGCTCGAACCCATGGCGGATGCCACTGCGCGCCTGAAGGGGATCTTCGACTGGTACGGCGTCTGGTTTCGCAGCCCCGAGTTTGCGGGCTGCCTGTTCGAGCGTGCGCTGGCCGAGTTCGGCGCGACCTGTCCCAAGGTGACCGACGTCGCAGTGCGCTACCGGGACGACCTGTTGGCCATCATGGAGCGATTGCTGTCCGAGATCATTCCGCGTCGCCGCGCACATCAGCTGGCCGGCGTGTATGTGATGTTGCTGAGCGGGGCGACAGCGGATGCGCGTGCGATCGGAGATCCACGTGCCGCCGCACGGGCGTGGGAGGCGGCGAAGGTGTTGCTGAATGAGTCGACGGTCGCAACCGGGAGTACGCGTCAAACGCGTAGCCGTCCGGGTTAGGCGTTTGCTGTCGGCCTCCCGCTGCGCGTTCCGTGCGCCGCGCGTGCCGGTCGGCGGCACTGAATGTCGGAGGCGCCATTCACATTCACACAGCGTGCAGCGCGGATTCGGATCGGCAATCCGGGGCGCGCCGCCATCGCTCGACAGATCCGAGCCCGAGTGTCCAGCTTGCGTCCGGACGGAACGGCGCAGGTCCCGTTTCATGGGGCCGGATTGGAAAGCCATGCCGGCATTGGCTCACGGGGCGGACACGATGCAAAGATAAACGAAATGTGATCCCTCCCTCCCGCAAAATTTTGCACAATGGCGGCAGCGCGGCGCATTGCCGCGATTCGCTCCCCGGGAACCCGGCCAGCCGGCCCGGGCCCGGGGCCGGCCCGAACCGATACCCGACCCCGGCACAGACGTGCCGCCATCCGCCGCCATGGACCAACCGAAACGCATCCTGATCGTCGAAGACGACGCCGACATCGCCGACGTGCTCAGCCTGCACCTGCGCGACGAGCGCTACGAGGTCGTGCACAGCGCGGACGGCGCCGAAGGGTTGCGCCTGCTCGAGCAGGGCGGCTGGGATGCGCTGATCCTCGACCTGATGCTGCCGGGCGTCGACGGCCTGGAGATCTGCCGGCGCGCGCGGGCGATGACGCGCTACACGCCGATCATCATCACGAGCGCGCGTTCGAGCGAGGTGCACCGGATCCTCGGCCTCGAGCTCGGCGCCGACGACTATCTGGCCAAGCCGTTCTCGGTGCTCGAACTCGTCGCGCGTGTGAAGGCGCTGCTGCGCCGCGTCGATGCGCTCGCGCGCGATTCGCGGATCGATGCGGGTACGCTCGACGTCGCGGGGCTGGCGATCGACCCGATCGCGCGCGAAGCGAGCGTGGACGGCGCGCGCATCGACCTCACGCCGCGCGAATTCGACCTGCTGTATTTCTTCGCGCGGCACCCGGGCAAGGTGTTCTCGCGGATGGACCTGCTCAATGCCGTGTGGGGCTACCAGCACGAAGGCTACGAACACACGGTCAACACCCATATCAACCGGCTGCGCGCGAAGATCGAGGCCGATCCGGCGGAGCCCGTGCGGATCCTCACCGTGTGGGGCCGCGGCTACAAGCTTGCCGCACCGGGCCAGCGGGACGGATGATGAAGCTCACCCTCACCCAGCGGCTGTCGCTCGTGTTCTCGGTGCTGCTGCTCGCGTGCTCGGGCGCATCGGCGTGGCTGCAGATCCGCGCGAACGACATGCGCGAACAGGAAGTCGTGCAGGGGCTGTCGCGTGACCTGGCCGCCAATATCGTCAACAGCGTGACCCACAGCGCGCCGCTGATGGACGCGAACGGGCTGCGCCCGGACGCCGTGCGCACGCTGTTCGGCCAGCTGATGGGCGTGAACCCGAGCGTCGAGGTCTATCTGCTCGACAACGCGGGGCGCATCAAGGGCGACGATGCGCCGCCCGGCCACGTGAAGCGCGACCGCGTCGATCTCGCCCCCGTGCAGCGCTTCATCGCGGGCGAACCGCTGCCGATCCTCGGCGACGACCCGCGCAGCCCCGACGCACGCAAGGTCTTCAGCGCCGCGCCGCTGCAGCGCGCGGGGCAGCCTCCGTCGGGCTACATCTACGTGGTGCTGCTCGGCGAGGCGCACGACCGGCTGGCCGCGCGCGTGGACGCCGGCAACGTGCTGCGCACGACGCTGTGGTCGATGGCGCTCGTCGCGCTGCTCGGCCTGCTCGCGGGCCTCACCGCGTTCAGCTTCATCACGCGCCCGCTGCGCCGGCTGACGGACGCGATGCGCCGCTTCGACGCGAACGGCGCGCCCGACACGCAGCCGCCGGTGCCGCGCTCGCGGCCGGGCCGGCGCGGCGACGACATCGTCGTGCTCGAGTCCGCGTTCGCGCAGATGGCCGACCGGATCGGCGACCAGTGGCGCGCGCTGACGCATCAGGACCAGCAGCGGCGCGAGCTGATCACGAACATCTCGCACGACCTGCGCACGCCGCTCACGTCGCTGCACGGCTACCTGGAGACGCTGTCGCTGAAGGCCGATACGCTCGCCGACACCGAACGGCGTCGCTACCTGTCGATCGCACTCGCGCAGAGCGCGAAGGTCGGGCGGCTCGCGCAGGCGCTGTTCGAGCTCGCACGCCTCGAATCGGGCGGCGTGCAGGCCGAGCGCGAGCCGTTCTCGCTCGTCGATCTCGTGCAGGACGTGTTCCAGAAGTTCGAGCTGACCGCGCAGGCGCGCGGTGTCGCGCTGCATGCGCGGATTCCGGCGCGGGTACCGGTCGTGTCGGCCGATCTCGGGATGATCGAGCGCGTGCTGACCAACCTGCTCGACAACGCGCTGCGGCACACGCCTGTGCATGGCGAGGTCGAGGTCGCGCTGGAGCCGCGCGGCGACCGCGTGCTCGTGACCGTGGCCGATACCGGGGAGGGGATTCCGGCGGCGCGGCGCGAAGGGTTGTTCCAGCGGCCGCAGCGGCCGATGAGCGGCGGCGCGGTGACGAGCGGCGGGCTCGGGCTGCTGATCGTGCACCGGATGCTGGCGCTCAACGGCAGCAGTATCCGGCTGGTCGACCGGCCCGGGCGGGGGGCGGTATTCGAGTTCGCGCTGGCGGTGGCCGTGCCCCCGACCGGCGACGGGCGCTGAGCGCGGTCACTGCTCGCGCTCAGCCGCCGCGCTTGTTGCGCCGCACGTCGCTCGGCGTCATGCCGGTCCAGCGCTTGAACGCGTGGCGGAAACCCACCGCATCGCTGAAGCCGAGCGTCGATGCGATGTCCTCGGTGCTGAGCGTGGTCGTGCTGAGATAGTCGATCGCGAGCGCCTTGCGCACGCTCGCCAGCAGTTCGCTGTACGAGGTGCCTTCGGCTTCGAGCTTGCGGCGCAGCGTGCGCGACGTGATGCAGAGGATCGCCGCGATCGCGTCGATATCGGGGAATTGTCCGGGCGTGCGGGTGAGTTCCTGGTACACGCGCCGCGTGACGCCGGCCTGGCTGCGCAATTCGTCGAGCAGGCTCGCGCAGTGCGACGACACTTGCGCGGCGGTAATCGGATTCGCGAGCTGCGGCGCGCGCGCGAGCCACGCGGCCGGATAGCTGAGCACGTGATGCGGCTGGTCGAACGCGATCGGGCATTCGAGCGCATCGCCCAGCAGCGCCGCGTGCGCCGGCTGCGGCTGCGCGAACTGCGCGCGCGCCGGCACGCACCACGCACCCATCACGTCCTTGATGATCGTCACGTGCAGCGCGAACTGCATGTCGATCAGGAAACGGTACAGCGGCTCGTCGAGATCGGGCAGCGCGACTTCGTGCCGGTCGGGAAACAGCCACGACGCGGTATCGCCCTGTTCGACCCAGCGGATCGCGAGCATGCCGTTCGCGAGCCGGTGATATTTGACGGCCGATTCGAACGCGTGCGCGAGCGATTCCGAGCACAGCATCGCGTAGCCGTACATCCCGTAGCTCGACACGTGCAGCCGGTGGCCGACGCGCACGCCGAGGTCGGAGCCGTCATAGCGGCCGATGGCATTGCGCGCGGCCGTGAGGAACTGCAGCGGCGACGTGAGCGTGAACGGGTCCGCGACGGCGGCCGGCGTGAGGCCGGTACCGTCGAGCACCGCGACCGGGTCGATGCCGGCTTGTGCGGCCACGTCGAGCAGCACGGCCAGCTTGGCCGGCGTGAAGCGCTGCTGGCGCAACGCGTGGGCCGGCTCGAGGTCCGGCAGGCGGGCTGCGCGGGCGGTCGTCGGGTTCAAGGGCACACTGCGCGGCATGGGAACATCCTGCGTCCGAATCGATATCGTTTACGGCACGCAATTCTGCTCGGGATCGGTCCCATGCGCCACAGGGTTCACCCTGACGATCACGCGACAGGATCACGCGACAGTCGATGCGCGAGCGCGGTCAGCCCCGCTAGGGCCTGTTCACGCTAATAACGGGCTTGCGCTGGCCCCCAGAAGGGCCGAGCGCAAGGATTGCGACGACCAACGGAAGTCCCCGTGGGACGAAGCGAATACTCGACGTATTCGCGAGGAGCATGACGCGGCGATCGGCCCTTCTGGGGGCCAGCCCCACGAACGAATTTTTCTAAACAGGGGAACGTGCCTTTCCGCCCACATTGCGGCGTCGTGCGTCGCTTGTTTGGCACGGCCAAACGGCGCTCCTTACTCCTTGCACTGCGAGCGGAAAGGCACGTTCGCAAGCCCGTTATTAGCGTGAACAGGCCCTAGTCCGCGCGCGTGCGCAGGATCGCGTCGGCGAACTCCACGAACCCGCTGCCGCCCGGGCCCTGCGTGATCCAGCGCGGCAACGCGGGCAACTGCCGCAGATACTCGACCACGGTGCTCATGCCGGCCGTGTGCGTGAAGTAGCCGAACATCGGCGCATCGTTGGTGGAGTCGCCGGAATAGGCGACACAATCGCGCGCCGCGCCGGCGCCCGCATCGACACCGAACGTTTCCGACAGCACGCGCAGCGACATCGACAGCTTGTCGTACCCGCCGACCCACCCGATGATCCACAGGTTGTTGATGGTCGCGTCCGCGCCGGCCTCGACCAGCGCGTCGCGGATCCGGTCGTCCTGGTCGCCGCCGGTGCGGGCGTATGCGAGCGACGTCAGCCTGAAATCCTGGTCGTCGGCGGGGCGGGCGGCGGGGACGGCCGCCTCGACCTGCCGCGCGATGCGCCGGAGTGCGTCGCGCGCGCCGGCGAGCGCATCGTCCGCATGCCAGTAACGGCGTTCGACGCCGTGCCCGTCCGGGCCGCGCCGGATGAAAAGGCCGCCGTTCTCCGCGATCACGCCGTCGACCGGCCACATGCGCGCCATCTGGTCGCACCAGCCCGCCGGCGCGGCCGTCACCGGGATCACGCGGATGCCGCCCGCCTGCAGGCGTTCGAGTGCCGTGTAGGTGCGGGCGGACAGGCGGCCATGATGGGTCAGGGTCTCGTCCATGTCGGTCAGCAGGAAGCGGACGGACGAGAAGGTGTCGGCGGGGGCCAGGGAAAGCGGCTGCATGGTTTCGACAGCGGAATGACAGGCGTCGATTATGAAGAAGGGCGCCCGGCCGTGCCATGCCGCTTGCTGCTTTGCAATTCGTGCCGGGGAATAAGCGGTTTCCTGCGCCGGCCGGCGAAGTTGTCTGGACAAGCGCGCCCGCCCGCGTGTCCGTTTCGATCATCTTTTCGGCCGCCCGGATCATTTTCAAAGCGGCCCGCGCGGGCGATAGTCGCCGGTCAGGCGACGGCCCGCGCTTCTGGCGTGCAGGCCGTCGTGCGAACGGCGCGCGGCCGGCGCGCCGTCCCCCGTGGAGTGAGACATGACGAAGAGACACTGGACCGGGTCGTATGGCTCGATCCCCGCCGAGATCGATCCCGATCGCCATCCTTCCGTAAGCGCGCTGCTGGACGACGCGATGCACCGTTTCGCCGATCGTCCGGCGTTCCATTCGTACGGCCGCACGCTCACCTATGCCGACGTCGACCGCCTGTCGACGGCGCTGGCCGCTTATCTGCAGCAGGTCGTGGGCGTGCGCAAGGGCGATCGCGTGGCCGTGATGCTGCCCAACGTGCTCGCGTTTCCGGTCGCGTTCGTCGCGGTCGCGAAGATCGGCGCGATCCAGGTCAACGTGAACCCGCTCTACACGGCGCGCGAGCTCGAGCATCAGCTCAACGACGCGGGCGTCGAAGTCGCCCTGGTGTGCGGCGGGTCGATGGGCACGTTCGCCGAGGTGGTCGGCGGCACGCGCGTGCGTACCGTGCTGAGCGTCGGGCGCGGCGATCTCGGCGTCGTCGATGCGCCGGCCGGTGCATGCGACGCGCTGCCGCCTGGTTCGATCCCGCTCGCCGACGCCATCGCCGCCGGCGAATCGCTCGCGTTCGAGCCGGTGCCGCTCGGCGGCGCGGACCTGCTGCTGCTGCAGTACACGGGCGGCACGACCGGCCTGTCGAAGGGGGCCGCGCTGTCGCACCGCAACCTCGTCGCGAACATCGCGCAGTTCGGCGCGATCGTGCCGGCCGCGCGCGAGCCGGGCGAGGAGGTCGTCGTCACGGCGATCCCGATGTATCACATCTTCGCGCTGACGGTGAACTTCCTGTCCTACTTCGCGATCGGCGCACAGAACTGGCTGGTCGCGAACCCGCGCGACATGGACGGTTTCATCGACGTGCTGAAGGCCGCGCGGCCGACGGTGTTCGTCGGCGTGAACACGCTGTATGCGGGGCTCGCCGGCCATCCGCGCCTGACGGAAGTCGACTGGTCGCGGCTGAAGCTGTCGGCCGGCGGCGGCGCGGCCGTGATCGACGTGATCTCGTCGCGCTGGAAGGCGGTGACGGGCAACTTCATCCGCGAGGGTTACGGGCTGTCGGAAACGTCGCCGGTCGTGTCGTTCAACCCGCAGTCGATCGACACGTTCACGGGCACCACGGGCCTGCCGCTGCCGTCGACCGACGTGAAGCTGCTCGACGACCAGGATCGCGAAGTCGCGATCGGCGAAGCCGGCGAAATCTGCGTGAAGGGGCCGCAGGTGATGAGCGGCTACTGGCAGAAACCGGACGCGAATGCGGCCGCGTTCACGACCGACGGCTATTTCCGCACGGGTGACGTCGGCGTGTTCGACGAAGCCGGTTTCCTGCGGATCGTCGACCGCAAGAAGGACATGATCATCGTGTCGGGCTTCAACGTGTACCCGAACGAGGTGGAAGCCGTCGCGACCGCCATGCCGGGCGTTGCCGAATGCGCGTGCATCGGCGTGCCGGACGCGCGCACGGGCGAGGCCGTCAAGCTGTTCGTCGTGCTGGCGCAGGATGCGTACGTCTCGGAGGAACAACTCGTCGCGCATTGCCGCGCGAGCCTCGCGGCCTACAAGGTGCCGAAGCTGATCCGCTTCGTCGACCGCCTGCCGAAGTCGACCGTCGGCAAGATCCTGCGCCGGGAACTCAGCCGCACCGACTGATGGCGTCGGCGCGCCGCGCAAGGCCCGGCGCGCCCCGGGCCCGGAAGGCTCCGCGCGGGCCGCTCAAGTACAATGCGAGCGGTTCGACCGACGGGGACGCGATGACCGGTTCAGATGCACTTTCCGCCCAGCCCGGGCCCGGGCGGGCGCTGCCTTCGCCGAGCGCGACGGTGCCGATCTCGCTCGTCAACGGCTTCCTCGCGAGCGCGGGCGTGCAGCGCGACGTGGTCGAGCGCTACCTGCGCGGGGCCGGCATCCCGATCGAGCTGCTCGGCGAACCGCATGCGCGCGTGACGGAAGAGCAGTTCTCGACGCTGTACCGCACGCTCGCGATCGACCTCGACGACGAGATGCCCGGCATCTTCTCGCGCCCGCTGCGCGGCGGCACGCTGAAATACCTGTGCCTGAGCCTGCTCGACGCGCGCAACCTCGAAACGGCGCAGTATCGTTTCGGGCAATTCTTCCATATCCTGCTCGACGATTTCTTCGTCGAATCGAAGCGCGACGGCCTCGTCGCGCAGGTGCTGCTGCGCCCGAACGACGCGATCGGCCCGATCGGCGCGCTCGGCCAGGAGCTGATGCTCAAGCTCGTGCACGGCGTGTGCTCCTGGCTGATCGGGCAGAAGATCCCGCTGCTGCAGATCGAGTTCGCGTGCCCGCGGCCGCGCCATGCGGTCGACCACCTGTATTTCTTTACCGGCTCCGTGGCGTTCGACTGCGAGCGCACGCTGATGCGCTTCAGCGCGGACTACCTCGATGCGCCGATCCGGCAGAGCAAGCGCAACCTGCGCAAGTTCCTCGCGCGCGCGCCCGGCGACTGGATCTTCGAATCGTTCAGCGAACAGCTCGTGTGCCATCGCGTGCGGCAGTACCTGTCGGCCGCGTTGCCCGACCTGCCGGTGATCGACCAGGCGGCCGAGCACCTGCATTGCTCGGTGCGCACGTTGAGCCGCCACCTGGCCGCCGAAGGGACGACGTTCCAGGTGCTCAAGGACGAACTACGTCGCGACATCGCGATCCAGCGGCTGACCGACACGCCCGACACGATCGCGGCGATCGGCGCCGACATCGGCTTCGACGATCCGAGCGCGTTCCATCGCGCGTTCCGGCACTGGACGGGGAGCACGCCGGGCACTTACCGGCGGCGCGCGTAGCGCATCGCTTCAAAGGTTCAAGGACCAACGTAGCCGGTTCCCATAACCGGCTCCCTTCGCGCGCTCCCATGGATGGCTCCCATCGGCGGGATGATTTACGAATCGGCGGGACAGGCGGGGCGCCCGCTGCCGAAGCTGCGCACGGTGCTCGCAATCCGGGCGGCGAACTGCCCGATCATGCGCTGCTGCACGCGCACCATGTCGGCATGACTTCCAGGGGCGGCCTCGTCGAGCCGCGTGCTGCACGAAATGCGCGGGCCCGGCATGTCCTGCTGCACGCCGACGACCCAGTCGGCTTCGAACTGGGCCCGGCTCCCGGGCCACGCATCGAAGCGGCGCACCTGCGTGCGGATGCTCATGACGGTCTGGTTTGACGGGCGCGGCAGGCCGGTGACGTTGCGCGCCCCCAGCTGCTCGACGAGCGCCGACGAAAGCGCCGCGCGCAGCTCGTCGCCGAGCGGGGCGATCCAGCGTTCGTTGTCGAGTATCACCGCGGTGCCCGCGCCGCTGCGAACGACCATCTGCTGCTGGTCGAGCTGGGCGGGGATGCCGACCGGCAACACGTTGATCGCGAGCGGCGCGGTGCCGCGCGCGGCCGTCGCCGTCGCGGACGTGGCCGGCGAGATGAGCGTGTAGTAATGCACCGGGTTCGACGCGCACGCGGTCAGCGCGATGACGGCACCGGCGCCCAGGGCGATCGTCCTGGCGCGAATCGGGAAGCTCATGGTTGTCGTGGCTCCTGCTGGACAGGCGGGGTTGAAGTGTCGGCCGGCGCGAGCGGTGCATGATCGGCCCCGGTTCCCCGGAGCAGCGATTCGGGACGGCGGCCCAGCATGTCCGTCAGCGTGCGCAGCGATCGCGCGGTACGCTGGACTTCGGTCAGCGTGTTCGCCAGGTTTTCCTGAAGCGGACCGTCCTCGGCGATACCCTGGCGCAACGCGCCGAACGTCTGGTTCGCCTGGTCGAGCGTGCGCGCCGTCGACGGCAGCAGCTGGCCGTTCACTTGCCTGAGCGTCGCGTCCAGGTTCGTCAGGCTGGAATCGACGTGCTTGCCGATCGATTCCAGCGGCATCTTGTTGATCTTCTCGACGATGTCGGCGATCTGCTCCGGCAGCTTGTCGAACGTGCTCGTGACGGTGGGAATGGTCAGCGGCGTCGCGTTGGCATCGAACGGCACCTTCGGCGCGTTCTTCACGAAATCGAACGAGATGTAGAGCTGCCCGGTCAGCAGGTTGCCGGTACGCGTCTCCGCCCGGAGCCCGTGCTCGACCAGGCCCGCGAGAAACTGGGCCGCGCGCGGATTGCCGTTGCCGTCGGTCTTCTGCAGTTTCTCGACGACGGGCCCGAGCCGATACGGATAGACCTTGACCATGACGATGGACTGGAAGCGCCGGGACGCACGGTCGAAGTCGAGCCGGGTCGAGACGACCGCGCCCATTTCGATGCCGGAGAATTCCACCGGCGCCCCGACCGCGAGTCCGCGCAGCGGCTGTTCGAAACGCAGCCGGATGAGCTGGGACGGGCCGTCCGGCGCGGCCATCGCGGCGGCTTCGTCGACGGCGAGCGTAAACAGCTTGCCGGCAGGGGCGGCCGTCGTGCCGCCGTCTTCCGGTGTCGCGAACGCGATGCCGCCGCCCACGATCGTCGCGACCGACTGGGTTTTCAGCTTCAGGCCGTTCGCGTCGAGCGAAAGATCCATGCCGCTCGCGTTCCAGAAGCGCGTATCGGTCGTCACCAGCCGGTCGTACGGCGCGTCGATGAACACCTGCAGGTTCATGTCGCGACTGTGCATGTCGAGCTTGTACGACGCGACGTGGCCCACCATCAGATGGCGGTAGTAGACCGGCGAGCCGATATCGAGCGAGCCGAGATCGGCGGCCCGCAACGCGAAGCTCGTCCCCGGCGTGCCGTTGATGACGGTCGGCGGCGTTTCGAGCCCGGTGTAGGCTTTGCGCGCCTTGTCGGAGCGGCCCGTGTCCATGCCGATGTACGCGCCGGAGAACAGCGTATCGATGCCCGATACGCCGCTCATGCCGACGCGGGGTCGCACAACCCAGAAGCGCGTGTCGTCGCGAATGAGGTTGCGCGCATTCTTCACGAACGAAACCGTCGCGACCACGTGTGAACTGTCGTCGCTCAGCGAAATGGCGGTCACGGTGCCGATCACGACGTCCTTGTACTTGACGGGTGTCTTGCCGGCCTCGAGGCCTTGCGCGGTGTTGAACGTGATCGTGATTTCCGGTCCGACGGACAACCACGCGTGGATCACCATCGACAGGCCGATCAGCGCCGCGACGAGCGGCACGAGCCAGACGAGCGAAAGCCGCATGCGGTTGCGTGACACGGGCGGGTCGTGGGGTTCGAGGCCTTGCGGGCCGGATGCAGGATTCATGCTTCTTCGGCGTCCCAAATGAGGCGTGGGTCAAAACTCATCGCGGACAGCATCGTGAGGATGACGACCATGCCGAAAAACAAAATGCCGGCGCGCGGTTCGATCTCGGACAGCGGACCGAACTTCACCAGCGCACAGATGATCGCGACGACCAGCACGTCCAGCATCGACCAGTAGCCGACCAGCTCGACCGCGCGGTACAGCACGGCCCGCTCGCGCATGGCCGACACGCTGCGCCGGCCGGTCGTGACGAGCAGCATGGCGATCGCGAGGAACTTCGTACACGGCACGACGACACTCGCGATGAAGATCACCGACGCGATGCCGTACGAGCCGGCTTTCCAGAACACCACGACGCCGCTGAGGATCGTCGATTCGCTGTGGCTGCCGAGCAGCGTGGTGCGCATCACCGGCAACAGGTTGGCCGGGATGTAGAAGATCAGGCTGGCGATCAGCAGCGCCCACGCACGCACGATGCTGTCCGGACGACGCGCGTGCAGCGCGGACCCGCACCGCGGGCAGCGTGCCGTTTCGGCGGCGTGCGGATGGGTGTCGGTTGTGGCGGATGCGTGCGCGCGGCAGACGAGGCCGCACGCATGGCACCCGACCATGCCCAGCTGACCGGCGCGCACGGGCAGGCTCACGGGCGGCCTCCGGCGGGTTCCACCGGCACGACCCGGTCCCATAGCTGGCGTGCGTCGTGCCCCGCGATCAGCAGGATCAGCACCATCAGCACGGCCGTGGCCCACAGGCCGGCGCCGGGAATGATCTGCATGAGGCTGGACAGCTTGATGATCGCGATGAGGATGCCGAGCAATCCGACCTCGATCATGCTCCATGGCCGCAGCGCGACGAGCAGCCGCATCAGCGGGCCGAACGCGGGCGCGCGACGCCCCGCACGGGCAAAGGCCAGCAACCAGATCAGCGTCGCGATCTGCAGGAACGGCACCACGACGATGGCGAAGGCCGTCGGAATCGCGATCGGCGCGGCGAAGCCGTGGGCCAGCGCGAGCGCGGATTGCCACAGCGTGGCTTCGCTGTGCAGCCCCTGCACGCCGATCCGCATGATCGGGCAGAGGTTGGCGATCGCGAAGACCACGCCGGCCGCGACCGCCAGCGCGAGCCACCGGTCGATATCGAGCCAGCTCGATCGAAACAGCACCGCGGAACACCGTTCGCAACGCGCGACCTCGTGAGGCGCCAGCGCGCGGCGTCGGTAGATGCTGTCGCAATGCTCGCAGGCGATCAGGGTCGGAAACGTGTCCATGTGTTCGGGTGGCTCGCGCATGCGGATTCGATGACTTGCTTCGCAGTGTGTGTGGCGTCGATGGACGTTGTTATGCGGTTCGATGGAGAAACGATGGAGCCGCTATCGAAACGCGCAGGCCGCCGCGCGGCCTTGCCGGGGCGGCTTTCCGCGCGCGCACGATCCGTTACGGCAATGGCGAGCCGGGGTTCGACGGGAGCGCCATCGTTCGCCGGCCTTTCGACGAATCGAATGGGCAGCAGCGCCGTGCACGATGTCCGCCATCGAAGCGGGCGCGACGAACGACGCGAAGCCGTTGCCCCCGCATGCTCGTCGAGACGTGCATGACGCAACCCGATCTGCTGCGCGTAGCGGAGGTTCAGGCGATGTCGTTTCACGAGGGCGGCGAATGCGCGCGGCGGGTTACGAACGCGTCCTGCGCGCCAGCTTGACGAGGTCGACGACCGTCGCGACCAGCCCGGCCAGCAGCACGGCGGCGAGCACCAGATAGCTCGGCGTCTCCCGGATCACGACCGCGATCGGGTTGTCGGTCGCGGGAGACGAAACGACGAGGATCAGGCCGTAGACGACGAACCATCCGGTCGCGACCGTCAGCACGACAGCAACCGTCAGGAGCCCGACGATTCGCGCGACACGCAGCCTCGATCGATGATGCGGGTTCACTGGCTGCTTCGCAGCCGATAGCCGACGCCGCGCATCACCTCCGGCATCCCGGACGCGCCCGCGCATTCGAGCTTCTTGCGCAACCGGCTGATATGGCTGTCGACGGTGCGTTCCAGCGCATCGACGTCGGCGAGGCAGGCGTCGATCAGTTCGCTGCGCGTGAACACGCGGTTCGGCGAGCCGGCCAGGTGGGCGAGCAGCCGGAATTCGGTCAGCGTCAGCGCGATGCTGGTTTCCCCGCTGTCCGTGCGGACCGTGGTCAGATAGCTTTGCGTATCGATTTCGAGGTTGCCGACCTTGATGAAGCGTCCCGCGGCGGCGGTTTCCAGACGGCGCAGGATCGCCCGGATGCGCGCGACCACCTCGGCCGGGTTGAACGGCTTCGTGATGTAGTCGTCCGCGCCGAAGCGCAGGCCCTGCAAGCGATCGATTTCGCGGTCGAGCGCCGTGATGATGACGATCGGCGTGTCGCCGCGGCGGCGCAGTTCGACCAGGACTTCCCAGCCGTCCTTGTTCGGCATCCTGACGTCGAGCAGGATCAGGTCGGGTTTCAGCACGCGCTGCACGTCGAGCACGGCCTGGCCGTGACCGACGCGATAGGTGCGAAAGCCGTCGTGAGCCAGGTAGGCGTCGAGTATGTCGGCGATCTCCGGATCGTCTTCGGCAATGAGTATCAGAGGGTTCATCGGTATCACTGAAAGTGAACGTGACCTGCAGGCGGGCCGGCGGCGCGGCACGTGCGCCGCCGGACTTCACCGTGCGTTCGGGCGTCGCGAACGGATCGGCGACGACGCGTTGCTCAGTTGTTCGCCACGTTGTTGGCGGGAGGCACATCGGTGTCGACCAGTCCGCCACCGAGCGCCTTGTAGAGTGCGACCGCGTTGCCCAGTTCGGCGTTGCGCAGATCCAGCAGGGCCTGACGCGCGGCATACAGCTGGCGCTGCGAGTCGAGCAGTTCCAGCCGGTCCTCGATGCCGGCCCGATAGCGCAGGTTCACGAGATCGGTACGGCGCTCGGCGCTCTTGACGACGCGGTTTTGCGCATCGATCTGCCGGGTGAACGTCTCGCGCCCGGCGAGGCCGTCGGCCACTTCGCGGAACGCGGTCTGGATCGCGCGTTCGTATTCGACGACCGCGCTGGACTTGCGCACTTCCGCGAGATTCAGTTCGGCACGCAGCCGGCCGCCCTGGAAGATCGGCAACGTGACCTGCGGCGCGAAGCTCCACACGTTCTGGCCGCCGGCGAACAGGCTGCCCAGCCCCGGGCTCAGGAAACCGATCGACGACGTCAGCGACAGCCGCGGGAAGAACGCCGCGCGTGCCGCGCCGATGTCGGCGTTGGCGGCGACGAGGTTCTGCTCGGCCTGCTGGATGTCCGGCCGGCGGTACAGCAATTCCGACGGCAGGCCGGCCGGCAGTTGCGTCATCACCGGCTGGCGTTCCAGCGACAGCGGGTCGGGCAGGTTTTTCGGCAGGTCGGTGCCGACCAGCAGCCGCAGCGCGTTGCCCGCCTGCTCGACGGCGCGCGAGCGTGCTTCGAGATCGGCGCTGGCGCTCGCGACCTGGCCTTCGGCCTGCGCGATGTCGACGCCGCTCGCCTGATCCGCGAGCTTGAGCCGGCGCGCGAGGTCGAGCGACTGGCGCCAGTCGTTCAGCGTGCGCTCGGACAACGCGCGCTGTTCCTGCGCGAGACGCTCCGCGAAATACGCGTTGGCCACGGAGCCGACGAGCGCAATCTGTACCGCGCGGCGGCCGTGATCGGTCGCGAGGTAGCGCGCGAACGCCGCATCGGACAGCGACTTCACGCGGCCGAACAGGTCGATCTCGAACGCGCTGACGCCGACGTTCACGCCGTACTGGTTCTGCGTCGTCTCGAAGATCGGCGGGTTCGATTGCGAGTCGGCCGGCGTGCGCTGGCGCGTGAAGCTCGCGCCGGCGGCGATCGACGGCAGGCGCGCGGAACGCTGGATGCCGTACTGTGCTTCGGCGGCCTGCACGTTCAAAGCGGCCAGGCGCAGGTCGCGGTTGTTCTCGAGCGCGAGCTCGATCAGGCGCTGCAGGCGGCGGTCGCCGAACATCGTGCGCCAGCCGAGATCGGCCGCGTTCGCGTGCTGGTCTGCCGCGGCAGCGGTCGTGTAGGCGGTCGGCACCGGCATCGCGGGCTTGACCAGCTTCGGGGCCATCGAGCATGCCGACAGCGCGAGGGCGGCGGACACGGCCGCGGTAAGAATGAGCAATCGCATGGCATCAACCTTCTTGTTCGTGGGTCACGGTGGCGGGCTTCTTGCCGGATGCGCGCCATGCCGAGATGCGTTCCTGGATGCTCATCACGAACACGAAGAAGACCGGAACGAAGAAAATGGCCAGCACGGTGGCGGTGATCATGCCGCCCAGCACGCCGGTACCGATCGCGTGTTGCGTCTCGGAGCTGGCGCCGGAGGCGATGACGAGCGGCACCACGCCGAGCCCGAACGCGAGCGACGTCATCAGGATCGGGCGCAGGCGCAGCCTGGACGACTGCACGGCAGCCTCGATCAGCCCCATGCCTTCCTCGCGCAGCTGCTTCGCGAACTCCACGATCAGGATCGCGTTCTTCGCCGACAGGCCGATCACGGTAATCATCCCGACCTTGAAGAACACGTCGTTCGGCAGCCCGCGGAGCATCACCGCGCCGAGTGCGCCGATCAGGCCGAGCGGCACCACCAGCATCACCGACAACGGAATCGCCCAGCTCTCGTAGAGCGCCGCGAGCACCAGGAACACGACGATCATCGACAGCGCCATCAGCATCGGCGCCTGCGATGCCGATTCACGCTCCTGCAGCGACTGGCCGGTCCAGGCCACCGTGAAGCCAGGCGGCAACTGGGTTGCCAGGCGCTCCATCTCGGCCATCGCCGCGCCGCTGGAGTAACCGGTTGCCGGACTGCCGGAGATACGCGCGGCCGGGTAACCCTGGAAGCGCACCATCTGCAGCGGGGCTTCCGACCAGACCGGATGCACCACTTCGGACAGCGGTACCATGCCGCCGGTCGCGTTGCGCACGTAGAGTTTCATCACGTTATCGATCTGCATGCGTGCCGGGGCATCCGCCTGGATGATCACCTGCTGCATGCGGCCGGCGTTCGGGAAGTCGTTCACGTAGGTCGAGCCCATCGCGGCCGACAGCGTGTCGCTGATGGTCGTGAACGACACGCCGAGCGCTTCGGCCTTCTCGCGGTCGATGTCCAGCCGCACGCTCGTGCCGGCCGGCAGGCTGTCCGGATAGACGCCGGTCACCACCTTGCTTTGCGCGGCCAGTTCGAGCAGCCTGGTTTCAGCCGCCTTGAGCGCAGCGAAGCCCTGGTTGGCGCGATCCTGCAGGCGCATCGTGAAGCCCGAACTCGTGCCCAGCCCGTCGATCGCCGGCGGCAACAGGCTCATGACCGTACCTTCGGTCACGCCGCCCGTCGCGGCCTGCGCGCGCATCGCTTCTTCCAGCGTGGACGAACCTTCGCGCTTGTCCCAGTCCTTGAGCACCGCGTAATTCAGTGCCGCGTTGGAGCCGAGGCCGGAGAAGCCGTAGCCGATGATGGAGATGCTCGACTGGATCGCCGGACGCGACGCGAGATGCTTCTCGAGGGTCTTGACCACGTCACCCGTGCGCTCGACGGTCGAATCCGCCGGGAGCAGGAAGCCGGTCATGAAGTAGCCCTGGTCTTCCTCGGGCAGGAACGACGACGGCAGCACGCGGAAGCCGAACACCAGCGCGACAGCGATCGCGACGAACAGCAGCATCACGCGGCCCGTGCGGCCGACCAGGCGGCCGACGCGCGTTTCGTACCAGTCCGTGAGGCGGTCGAAGCGACGGTTGAACCAGCCGAAGAAGCCGCGCTTCTGGTGATGGCTGTGGTCGACCGGCTTGAGCATCGTCGCGCACAGGGCCGGCGTCAGCGTGAGCGCAAGCAGGGCCGAGAACATGATCGACACGGCCATCGACAGCGTGAACTGCTGATAGATCACGCCAACCGAGCCGCTCGACATCGCCATCGGGAGGAACACGGCCGTCAGCACCAGCGTGATGCCGATGATGGCGCCGGTGATTTCCTTCATGGCCTTGATCGTCGCGTCCTTCGGCGACAGGCCTTCTTCCATCATCAGGCGTTCGACGTTCTCCACGACGACGATCGCATCGTCGACGATGATGCCGATCGCGAGCACCATGCCGAACATCGTCAGCACGTTGATCGAGAAGCCTGTCATCAGCATGACCGTGAAGGTGCCGAGCATCGCCACCGGCGCGACGATCGCCGGGATCAGCGTGTAGCGCACGTTCTGCAGGAACAGGTACATCACCAGGAACACGAGCACCATCGCTTCGAGCAGCGTGTGAATCACCTTCTCGATCGAGATCTTCACGAACGGTGCGGTATCGAACGGGATCGAGTAGGTCATGCCGGAAGGCATGGTCTTGGCGATCATGTCGAGTTGCTCGCGCACGGCCTCCGCGGTCTTCACCGCGTTGGCGCCCGGCGCCAGCTGCACGCCGGCGAAGGTGGCGGGTTTGCCGTTCTCGCTGTTGACGAAGGTGAAGGACTGCGGGCCGAGTTCGACCCGCGCGACGTCGCCGAGCACGACCTTCGAGCCGTTCGCATTCGCGCGCAGCACGATCTTCGCGAACTGCTCCGGCGACGTGAGCTGGCCTTGCGCGGTGAGCGGCACCGTCACGCGTTGGCCCGGCAGTGCGGGTGCCGCGCCGAGGCTGCCCGGGGCGATCTGCACGTTCTGCTGGCTGACGGCCGTCGTCAGGTCGTTCATCGACAGGCCGTAGGTGATCAGCTTCTGTGGATCGACCCAGATACGCATCGCCTGTTCGGAGCCGAACAGCTGCACCTTGCCGACGCCTTCGACACGTCGCAAGTCCTCGACGACGTTGCGCGCCATGTAGTCGGCAAGCGCGTTTTCGTCGTAGCGGCCGCTTTCCGACTTCAGGCCGACAAACAACAGGAAGCCCGATGAGGCCGACTGCACGATCACGCCGTTTTGCCGCACGACGGGGGGCAGGCGCGGTTCGACCGACTTGAGCTTGTTCTGGACTTCGACCTGCGCCATCGCCGAATCGGTGCCGGGCTTGAAGGTCGCGGTGATGGTCGCCTGGCCGGAGGTATCTGCCGACGATTCGAAGTACAGCAGGTTACGCACGCCGGACAGCTCGCGCTCGATGAGGCTCAGCACGCTGTCGCTCATCGTTTGCGGCGTGGCGCCCGGGTAGGTGGCGGTAATGGTAACGGTCGGCGGCGCGACCGACGGATAGCGCGCAACCGGCAGTTCGGGGATGGCGATCAGGCCCAGCAGGATGATGAAGAGGGCGATCACCCACGCGAATACCGGGCGCCGGATGAAGAATTGGGACATGACTGGAGGCTCCCCGTGACTCAGTGCGCGGCAGCGGTCTTGACCGCTTCAGGCGACTTCCATGCGGTCGCCGTGACGGCCGCGCCGTCGCTCAGGCGCTCCATGCCTTCGACGACGACCTTTTGCCCCGCCTGCAGACCCGACTTGATGCGGTAGCTGCGATGCGTCAGCTCGCCCACTTCGACGCCCTTCAGGTGCGCCTGATTCTTCGCGTCGATCACCCAGACCTGCGGTTTGCCGCCGGCGCGGACGATCGCCTGTTGCGGCACGGTCAGCGCATCGGCGTAGTGCGCGCGCGGGATGCGGGCACGCACGTACATGCCCGGCAGCAGCTCGCGCTTCGGGTTGTCGACCAGCACGCGCAGCAGCACGTCACCGGTACCCGGATCGACGTTGACGCCCGAGAACAGCATGCGGCCCTTCACGTCGTAGCGCGAGTCGTCGTCGCGCAGCACGTCGACCGGCAGCCCGTTTGCCGTGGTGTCCGGCTGCCCGGCGAGCGCGCCGCGCAGCGAATCGAGCGACGCGGCCGGCTGGCGGACGTCCACATAAACCTGGTCGATCTGCTGGATGCGCGCCATCGGCTGGCTGTCGCTGCTCGCGACGAGCGCACCCTCGGTCACGAGGGCCTGGTCGATACGGCCCGTGATCGGTGCCTCGACGGTCGCGAACTTCAGGTCGAGCTGGCGGCGCGCGAGCGTCGCGCGGGCCTGCGCGACGTCGGCGGCAGCCTGGTCGCGTTGCGACACCGAATCGTCGTAGACCTGCCGGCTGATCGCGTCGGCTTCCACCAGCGGCTTGAGGCGGGTGGTCTGCACCTTGGCCCGTTCTAGCGCGGCTTGCGCACGTTGCAGGGCCGCCGCGGCCGTGTCCATGTCGGCCTTGAACGGCGCCGGGTTGATCTGGAACAGCGGCTCGCCCGCGCGCACTTCCGAGCCTTGCTCGAACAGCCGTCGCTGCACGATGCCGCTGACCTGCGGCCGGATCTCGGCGATCCGGTGCGCCGCGACGCGGCCGGGCAGGTCTTCGGTCAGGTCGAGGGGCGCGGCCGCGAGCGTCATTGCCGCCACCGGGATGGCCGGCGCGGCGGCCTGCTGTTCGGAGGGCCCGCAGCCCGCCAGCATCGCTGCCACCAGCGCGCACACGGCGCCGTAGCAGGCTCGTTTCTGATTCTTCATGTGGACTCCATGGGACGCAGGCACCCGATGGCCCGCATTTTCGGTTCGCAGTGTGCGTGTGCCCGATGGAGTTTTTTGTGCGGAAAGATGGAGGTTTGATGGAGGCGGCGAAAGAATCGCGGAACGGCGATGCAGCGGCGGGCCGGGCCCGGAGGGGCGGGCTTTCGGAGGACCCGGCGGTGTGCGGAAGCGGGATGGGCGGCGCGGGAAATCCGCAATCCTCCGATGAAATGGCGGCGGCCGTGCATGCCGGCGGAGGCGCCGGCCGTGCGTTCCGCGCGCCATTATTGCGAAGATCGCTTCGGCGCGGGCGGCGGGCACATCGCGCGACGCACGCGCACTGCCCGTTCAGCGGTGGCGGGCGTGAGCGCGAGGGCGCGGGGCGGCAGGCCGGCGCACGGGGCGTGTCGCCGGCTCGCCGGGAGATTCAGCACGGATCGGCATCGACGGAGCGTTGCGTAGCGGACGTCACGTCCTTCCGGTTCGGCGTCGCGATGCGCGGCGATGCGGGGCCGTCGGGCCAGCGCAGTTCAAACGACGTGCCGCCGTGTGCCGTCGGGCGACACGATGCCTCTCCGTCGTGCGCCTGCGCAATGGCCGCGACCACGGCCAGCCCGAGGCCGCTGCCGCCCTTCTGGCTGGACTGCGCGTCGTCCACGCGCCGGAAGGCATCGAAAATCCGGGCCGCGCAATCGGCCGGGATGCCCGGCCCCTCGTCTTCGACCAGCAGGCGACACGCGCCGTTTTCGACACGCGTGTGGATGCGTATCGCGCCGGGTACCGCATAGCGCCGCGCGTTCTCCAGCAGCGCAAGCAGCGCCTGGCGCATCCGGAACGGGTCGCAGCGCATGGGCCGCGTATCGAGATCGAGCACCATGTGTTGGCCGGCCGCGGCCAGTGCATCCTCGAACATCTCGACGACCGCGTGGATGTGCGTCGCGAGATCGGTCTCCTGGATGCTGACGCTCAGATGCCCGCTTTCGGCGAGGCTGATCACGCGGAGATCCTCGATCAGGCGCGTCAGTCCTTCCGCCTGGGTCAACAGGCTCCGGAACAGCGCCTCGCCCGGCTGGAAGACGCCTTCCGCCAGCCCCTGCAACCGCCCGCGCAGGACCGTGACCGGCGTGCGCAGTTCGTGCGCGATCGCGGCATTCCAGAATGCCTGTTCGTCCGTCATGCGCTGCAGCTGGGCCGCGAGTGCATTGAAGTCGTCCGCGATCAGCGCGGCTTCGCGCATCGATCGATCGCCGGCGACCGCGCGCGCGGTCAGGTCGCCCTTGGCGACGCGACGAATGCTGTCCGCGACGGAGTTGAGCGGCACCAGAATCCGGTGCGCGAGTCGAGCCGACACGACGACCGCGAGTGCCAGGCCGGTCACGATGGTGATGCCCAGCCAGATCCACTCGGGGTTCGACGGAAACCAGCCCGCCTGATTGCAGACCTCGCTCCAGTGCCGGAGCATCACGTAGTAGAACGCATAGATCATCAGCACGACGATCAACGTGATGCCGAGTGCCAGCTCCGTCATCGATACCGCAATCTTGCGGCCCAGCCCTCCGAGCTTCATTTCGTGCTCCCAAGCGTGGCGTTGCGTCGATTCACGACGGGAGGGTGGTGCGGTCGGATTGCGTTGGCGTCGGGGGAAGGGCATGACAGGGGCGCGCGAGCGGTGTGCCGGCCGGGGGCTGCCGCTGTGGCGCGGAGGGCGGCGGCGCGCGTCGCGCGGGACGGTATGGATTCTTCAGTCATGGTGTCCGCTTTGTCTTATTGCTATTTCACGCCATCGAATCGCAATGTTACCGCACGAAATCGGCCACCGGACGACACGATGGTTCGGCATGGGTTGGAATGCGATCGCCACCGGCGTTGCGGCGCGGCGCGGGTCGTCAGGCGTGCTGCGCCGTTGGTTGGCGCCCGCTGATTGCCCGATGCTTCCCCGCGATCCAGGTGATTTCGAGGCAGGGGAATACCCTGCTTTTTTTCGTGTTCAATTGTTATGTATCATGACCTACAATAGTCAACGTTTTCTATAAGCGGAATACCCTGTCCCGCTCGATCCGGCGGGGTTCGGCGGAAGGATCGAGGAAGTGTGGGGCCGCCGACGGTTCGAACAGGAAGCATGAGCACACCGATGGGCGTGCGCCATCGCGTCGGGCGAGCGTTCATCCGGAGAACCAACGAAGCATCGAACCGAATCGGTACAGGAAGTTTCATGATGGATTTCAGATCTCCCGACATCGCGTTGTCCGTTGCCTTGCTCGCGTGGGTGACAGGCACCTATGGCATGAAGTTCGTCCGGATGCGCAACCCGTTGCTCGGGGCCGCCTGGTGGGTCGTTGCGGCGTCCGCCGTCAACGCGCTGATTTTCATGGCGACGGGCTGGTCAGGCTCGTCCGGCGTGGCGTACTTCCTGGACATGTTCACGAGAGGGTTCGGCATCCCGGTGATCGCGGCTGCCGGCATGATGGCCGTCACGCACGAATACAGGCCGATGGCCCAGCAGGTCGTGATGTTGCTCGGGATGGCCGTGGTGGGAACGATGGCGCTGATGACGCTCGAGTTCGTCGATGTCGTCCTGCCGTATTTCCATGTGGCGATGTGGGTGTTGCTGGCGCTCTATCTGGTTTATTTCGTCGCGCGGCTGTTGCGCGCCGGGGAAGCGTTGCATGCGATGACGACGGCGCTGGCACTCGTGCTGTCGCTGGTCGTAGCGTACGTCGACGACCTGTACGGGCTGCCCGGCGACGCGCACGGTGCCGTATCCGGATTTCCCGTGCTGGCGCTGCTGACGTGGTCGTATTTCGCGGTCGCGATCTATTACGCGTACTGCGCGCTCGAACGGAAGCGTCATGTCGAAACGGCCGGGGCCGCCGGCATGATCCGGTGGCGTGAATTTACCTCGTTCGAATAGGAATCCTGAGATGAATGAGGGTCTTGAAGCGCATGAAACTCACGGCGCGGATCAGGCCGGACAGGCGGTGAAGCCGACGCCGCGGCGCGGCAGGAAACGCGACGGCGAGTCGCGAGAGCGGCTGCTGCTGGCGGCACGCACGATCTTCGCCGAAAGGGGATATGCGGCGGCGAGCATCGAAAGCATTGCCATCGCGGCGGGCTATACGCGCGGCGCGTTCTATTCGAATTTCGGCGACAAGACGGCCGTGCTGCTCGAGTTGCTCAGGCGCGATCACGAAGGCGTCGAACATGAACTGATGCGCGTCGTCGAGGCCGCCAGCGACCGCGAGGTGATGGAGCGCGCGATGCACGCGTACTTCAGGCAACGCTATCGGCAGCCGGACGCCTGCGTCATGTGGATGGAAGCGGCGCTCCTGTCCGTGCACGACCCGTCGTTCCGCGTTCAATTCGCTGCATTCCTGAACGAGCAGCGAGTCCGGAGCCTGGCGTGCGCCGGTGTGCGGTTGCCGTTGCCGATCGAGTTGCTGACGCTCGGCCTGACAGGGCTGGGCGACGACGTGTTGCCGGACGGCGCGAGCGGACGGTGGCACCTGACCGACGCATGGGTCGACGCGGCGGTGGCGCAGGTGTTCGCGAGTAGCCCGTGCGACGAGACGATGGAATGACCGCGCGCTCGCCGCGTACCGGTGCAAGGACAAACTGACGAGGACGGAAGGAACATAAAAATGAATCGCAAACCCAGGCCGGATGCCCAGACCCGGCGCAACCTGCTCCGCCTCGCAGCGGTGGGCGCGGGGTCGCTCGCGGCCGGCGGAGTGTCGCTCGCGCAAGCGGCCGGCGCAGTCGCCGGGAACGACGGCGTGCTCGACGTCGCGATCATCGGCGCGGGGCTCGCGGGGCTGACCGCCGCGCGCGACCTGAAGCGTGCCGGATGTGAATCGTTCGTCGTGCTCGAGGCGCGCGATCGCGTCGGCGGGCGAACCTACAACCACGACCTCGGCGGCGGGAGAATTTCCGAGGCGGGCGGGCAGTGGTTCGGCCCCGGCCAGACGGCGATCGTCGATCTCGCGCGCGAACTGAACGTCGATACGTTCGACACGTACTACGCCGGCAAGACGGTGTATCTGGCGGACGGTGCGCGGGTGACCCAGGACACGCAGGGTACGGTGGGCGGCAACGGCACGATCGCGGCCCGGCTCAACGCGATGGCGAAGAACGTGCCTTCGGCGGCACCGTGGAAAGCGCCGAATGCGGCGGCGCTCGACAAGCTGTCGCTGGGCGCGTGGCTCGCGCAGCAAGGCCTGACCAACGAGGAGAAATTCTCGTTCAGCCTGGCGGCCCGGCTGTCGCTCGGCACGGCGCCGGCGCAGCTCGGCTTGCTGCACTACCTGGCGACGATCAACAGCGCGAACAGCGACTACGACCAGCTCGAGTCGATCAAGGGGGGCGCGCAGGAATCGCGTTTCGTCGGCGGTTCGCAGGTGCTGAGCATCAGGATGGCGGACGAACTGGGCGAACGGGTGAAGCTGTCCTGCCCGGTGCGCAGGATCGCCGGCTGGAATCGCGAGGTCGTCGAGCTGCATACCGACCAGGGTGTCGTACGTGCGCGCCGCGTGATCGTCGCGTTGAATCCGGCGCTGTGCAACCAGGTCGTGTTCGACCCGCCGCTGCCGGACGGTCGCGCGCAGTTGCAGCGCCTGTGGCCCGCGTACGCGCCGATGCGCAAGACGGTTCACGTCTACGACCGGCCGTTCTGGCGGGACGACGGGTGCAACGGGCAGGTCATCCCGGTCAACGGCCCGCTGTTGTGGGCCTATGACAACTCGCCGCCGGACGCGTCGATCGGCGTCATCAACGGCTTCATCGCACCGGGCGCGCTCGCGAGCGACGCGAAGGTGGCGGAACGGACGCTTTCCGCGATCTATGCGCAGGCGCTCGGCGACAAGGCGCTGCGCCCGACGCAGTTCCACGATTACGACTGGGGCAAGGTGGATCCATGGTCGCTGACCTGCATTCATCCGATTCCGCCCGGCTTCTGGACGAAGTGGGGCGAGTACCTGCACCCGCCGGCGGGGCGGCTGATCTGGTCGGGAACGGAGACGGCCGACATCTGGGCCGGTGCAATGGATGGCGCGGTGCGTTCGGGGCATCGCGCCGCACTGCAGGTTCTGGGTGCGCTCGCGCATCGGACGACGGAGGCTTGAGTGAAGCGAGCATGGATCATCGGTGTTGTCGTGGTCGCTGCCGTGTCGGCGGCCGGTGTGCTGTTCGGGCCGGATCTGTACGGCTATTACCGCTTCGGGAAAGCGCTGGACGGCGAGGCCGACACGCTCAAGGCCGATGCCGGCCCATGGCCGCAGCCGCAGGAGACGTGTTTTATCTGTCACGGCCCGCGCGGACAATCGGGTAACGGCGGATATCCGGCGCTGTCCGGCCAGCCGGCGGCCTATATCGAGGCCCAGTTGCGCGCGTTCGCCAGCGGCCGCCGGCCGGACCCGTACATGGGGCCGCTTGCGCGCGGCATGGACGAGAAGCAGATGAAGCTGCTGGCCGACTATTTCGCGCGCCAGGCGCCGGTCCAGAACGAGAAGATCCGCGTCGATGCGGCGCTCGCCGCGCGCGGCATGTCGGTGGTGCAGACGCGGAGCTGCGTCGCGTGCCATGGCGCGGGCCTGACGGGCAACGCGCGCGCGCCCCGCCTCGCGGGGCAGGGCGAGGCGTATCTCGCGGGCCAGCTCGTCGCGTTCCGGGCGGGCAGGCGGCACGACGAGACGGGCGCGATGAACGGGGTGGCTGCCGCCTTGTCGGACGATGACATCCGGGCCGTCGCGCATTACCTGGCGGGTGTCGCACCGACGCATGCCGCAGCCGCGACCGCATCGACGGATCATGCGCCGCGCCTCGCGAATCACGGCGAGGCGGATCTGGTGAAGCAGATCACGGCCATCAAGACCGGGTATCTAAACGATCGGGCCGATCCGGCCGGTGCGATGCATGCCGCCGTCGCCAGGTTGTCCGGAGACGACATCCGCGCCGTCGCGTACTACCTCGCCAACGTGTCTGCCGCGCGCGGCGGCGGTGGCGTCAGCGTCAGGTAACGCGGGGAGCGGAGCGGCTGCCCGTTGCGATCGCGCGGGCGGACGTCGGCGCCCGGGCGGAGCGCTCAGGCTCGTGGCGGCCCCGGCGGTCGCGATACGGTGAACGCCGCGCACGCGGCACCGGCGCCGCGACGAACGGTGGCAGCGGCGGCCGCCCGCCGCCCGGCGGCGCCCCGGATGGAAATTGGTGTCGGCATCGGGTATAGTCGTTCGCGACCGGCGAAACGCCGGTCCTATCACATCAGGAGGGCGGAAACGCCCGGATCATGACGGAAGCGATGACAGTGCCTATTGAGCAACCGACCCGGAAACGGCGCACGTCGAGTGCCGGACCCACCGGCGCGCAGCCTGAAGGCCTTCGGGCCCAGGGCGTTCGTACGCGCAAACTCATCGTGCGCGTGGCGAGGAAACTCCTGCTCGAGGGCGGTGCGCTGGAGTTTTCCCAGCGTGCGGTCGCGCAGCGCGCCGGCATCAGCGTCAGCAACCTCCAGTACTACTTCCCAACGCGGCTTGCCGTGCTGCGGGCAGTCATGGAGCCCGAGATCGAGGCGTACCTGAGCGCGCTGAAGCGCGCGCTCGAAAGCGGCGCGCCGCCGCGTGAAACGCTCGAGGCATTGCTCGGCATGGCGCTCGAGAATGCGAAGGACGTCAAGGGCACGGCCCTGTGGGCCCACTTCGTTTCGTTTGCGTCGATCGATCCCGAATGCGCGCGGCTGATCGACGAATGGTATGCATCCTTGACGCAAGCCATCGCCGCGCTCGTCCGTGCGGTGAATCCGGGCCTCAAGGCGGCCGACGGCGAGCACGTCGCGATGCTGCTCGTCGCGATGGCCGACGGGCTGGCGCTCCAGTACACGATGGGGCGGCAGACGGAGGGGCTCGATGCGAGGTTCCTGGCGTCGGCGTACTCCCTGGTGGAGAGCAAGGCGCCCGGCGGCAAGAGCCGGTAGCAGTCGCGGCCCGGCCAGGTGACACAGGAAGACAGGGCATGTCCCTGTCTTTTTTCTTTTTTGCCCCGCGCGCATGATGCCGCGTGGCGGGCGCCACGTCCGGCGAGGGCGACGCACAGGGCGGGCATTCGGCTTGCCGGACGTGTGTCGCCGAGCGTTCCGCGGAATTTCGCGAGCTGAAGCGACTCCGCCACGAGCTGCCCGCTCGTATCCCGCAATTCACCATCGATGACCAGCAGGCCATTGCGGACGTCCTTCGTCACGAAGCGGGCGTGGATCGGCCCGGGGCCGGGAGCGGCCTTGAGGTATACCGCATAGTCGATCGTCGGCATCGATCCCCACTCGGCGCGATCGATGACGTTGTCGCTCGGCGGCGGGAACGCATCGGCGAAGAAGGCCAGCGACGCGAGCGTCGGAGATGCTTCGTCATCCAGAGCAATCCATCCATCGATGATCGCGGTGTGTTCAGGCTCGCTGTTTCGCAATGCTCCGGGTGCGAGACGCAGGTCGAACTGCGAGATGAACGAGTGCATCGGATCGGGGATCGCCAGCGTGTCGATGCTCACGCACGCGCGATAGAGCGTGGCCGGCAGCTGCGGTCCCGCGCAATGCGTCGCCGTGGCGCCGGTTGTCTGCGAAAAGTCGGTGAACGTCGCCACGTAGAGCGCCTTGAGTGCGCTTTCCTGCATCAGCGACAACGTCGCGCGCGACAGGCTTTTCATCGATCTCAATTCGACGATGCGGGCCGTCGCGGGGCTGGAAACGGGATGGCCGAGAAAACTCGCGTTGATCGACAACAGGTCGGGGTGCGCGCTTCGGCGGGCAAGCGTCTCGGCCGCCAGCCTCGTGAGATAACCCCCGTTCGGATAGCCGAGGACGTTGAATCGCGACGAGATATCGACGGGTATTTCCGCGCAGGCGCCCGGCATTCCTGTTCCCATGAAGCCATGCCCCGTCGACGACACGGGGAATCGGATTGAACGGCACGCGCACCACGGCGCACGCGCGAGTCGCTGCCGGGCACGGGTTGCCGTGAACCGGCGCGTGGATGCCGTACGGCGATGCCATCGCCGCCGGACCGATGCGATTTCTCGCGTGAATTCGTGACCGCGAGCATAGCGGGCACGTGCGTCACGCTGAAGTTTATTTTGTGAATCGGCCGGCATTCCCGCGATGAATGGTCTGCTTCGCAGCAGCGTCTGCAACCGCCAAAAAAATTCTCCAAGGCAGGGTAATCCCGTGTCTTTTCTTTATTTTGGTTGTATGTATCATGACCTACGTTTGTCACATATTCCTACAAATGGATTGCGTGGTTCGCCGACTTGCCCTGCGCCATGAGTGAGGCGGGAGCAGCGGCCGCATTCCGATCGGTCTGGAACGACGTGCCGAACGGGCCGCCTATCGTTCGTCATCCTGATGGACGGCTCCCGAGCGACTTTCATTGCAGTAGCCAAGACAACATGCCAAAGAAGTCTTTCCCCAATGGAGCAGCCGATTTGCGTCGGAGGCAGTGGCTCAAGTACGCGGGCGCGTCAGCCGCCGCCGTGGGCACGCTCGCGATCGGCGCGCGGCAGGCGAGCGCCGGCGAAGGCGGCACGTCCGGCATGCCGGTCGACGTGCTCGACGTGGTCATCATCGGCGCGGGGCTGGCCGGACTGACGGCCGCGCGCGACTTGCGACAGGCCGGTTGCGAATCGTTCGTGGTGCTCGAGGCGCGCGACCGAGTCGGCGGCCGGACACTCAACTACAACGTGGAAGGCGGATTTGTCACCGAGGTCGGCGGCCAATGGATCGGGCCGGGCCAGACCGCCGTCGCCGATCTCGCCCGCGAACTGGAGGTCGGCACGTTCCCGAGTTACTACGACGGCAAGACGGTCATCCTCGGCGGCGAAGGCCGCGCAACGGTCGACCTGAAAGGCACGTTCGGCACTGACGAAGCCATATCGTCGAAGCTCGGCAAGATGTCGCGCGACGTGCCGTCGGGCGCGCCGTGGACGTCGCCCAGGGCCGGCGAGCTGGACAGGATGTCGGTGGGCGACTGGCTGGTGACGCAGGACATCAAGCCCGAGGACCGGGTGGGTTGGGAGGGCTCGTGCACGCTGAGCGGCGGCGCTCCGCCGGTCAGTATGGGGCTGCTGCACTTCCTGTCGATGATCAATTCGGCGTCCTGCGACTTCACGCAACTCGATTCCATCAAGCGCAGCGCCCAGGAAACGCGCTTCGTCGGCGGCTCGCAGATCCTTTGCACGAAGATGGCCGGGCAACTGGGCGACAAGGTACGCCTGTCGACCCCGGTGCGACGGATCTCCGGTTGGGACCGCGACATCGTCACATTGCATACCGATCGCGGAGAGGTGCGGGCGCGCAAGGTCATCATGGCCATCCACCCGGCCCTCTGCAACCAGGTGCAGTTCCAGCCGGCGTTGCCCGAGAAGCGGGCGTCGCTGCAGCGGGCGTGGCCCGCCCACTCGCCGGCGCGCAAGACGGCGATGGTCTATCGCCGTCCGTTCTGGCGGGAGAAGGGGCTGAACGGCCATGTCTTCCAGGTCGGCGGACCGATCATCTGGGCGTACGACAACTCCCCGCCCGGCGGCGAGATCGGGATCATCAATGCGTTCGTCCGGAACGCGCTGTTGCCGACGGACAGGAAGGCCGCGCAACACATCCTCACGGACATCTATGCACAGGCGTGGGGCGACGACGCGTTGTCGCCCGTGTCGTATCACGACCACGACTGGAGCCGCGCCGACCCATGGACGATCACGTGCGTGTCCGCGATTCCACCCGGTTTCTGGACTGCGCACGGCGAGGGACTGCATTTGCCGTGCGGCAATCTGATCTGGTCGGGAACCGAAACCGCGAACATCTGGGCGGGCTACATGGATGGCGCCGTGCGTTCGGGGCATCAGGGCGCCTTGCAGGCACTGAACGGCCTGCGCCGCGCATAGGAGAGCAATCATGAAAAAACGCATCTTGCTCGCCATTGCGGGGCTCGTCGCCGTATCGCTCGTCGTCTTCGGGCCGACGTTGCTGAATCTGTACCGCCTTCAACAGTTCGTGTCCGCGTCGGAAGAGGCGTACCGCGCCGACGGCGGACCGTGGCCGCACCTGACCGACACGTGCCTCGGCTGTCACGGCGTCAAGGGTACGTCGGCCGACCAGGGTTATCCGAGCCTGGCGGGGCAACCGGCGTCCTACGTGGCGGCCCAGCTTCACGACTTCGCGAGCGGCAAGCGTGTCAATCCGAACATGGCGCCGCTGGCGATGAGCCTGAGCGAGACCGAAATCAAGTCGCTGTCCGAGTACTACGCGCGCCAGCCGGCCCGCAGCAACCGCTACTTCGAGGCCGATCCGCAACAGGCGGCGCAAGGCAGGCAACTGGTCGAGAAGGGGGCGTGTGCCGCGTGCCACGGCGCCCGCCTGATGGGCCAGGCGCAGTTCCCCCGTCTGGCGGGCCAGGGGCACGACTATCTGCTGAAGCAACTGGAGGCGTTTGCAGCCGGCACGCGAACGGAAGCGACCGGCACGATGCAGCGCGTCGCCGCCGCACTGTCGCCGAAAGACCGCGAGGCCGTTGCTCAGTACCTGGCGAGTTTGAATCCGGAGAAGGAATGATGAACCGTATGCAATCGGAATGGAGCATTTGATCATGGACAGCAGAACGCTCGCACTTTGCCTCGCCAGCGCATTGCTGGCAACCACGACGGCCACTTACGGCTGGAAGTTTCTCAAGCGGCGCAATTTCCTGCTCGGGATCGAGTGGCTCATCGTCACGGTCTCTTCGACCAACGCGCTGATCTACTTCGCGACTCACTTCGAGCTCTCGGGGCTCGTGTCGCATGTCCTGGATGCGTTTTCCCGGGGCTTCGGGATGCCGCTCGTCGCCGTCGCGGGCCTGATGGCCGTGACGCGCGGCTACAGGCTGTCGGGCCGCCAGGATGTCGCGCTGTTCGCGATCTCCATCGTCGGCACCGCCGTACTGGTGTCCGGCGTGATCGCGAAAGTGCAGCCGTATTTCTATGTCGCGGCATGGGCGTGGCTGACGATCTACCTCGCGGGTTTCGTGCGGAAACTGCTGGCGGCAGGCGAGCGGTTCCATGCGACGACGACGACCGTCGCGGCGGTGACGTCGATGGCGATCGCGTGCATCTACGACTTCTATCCGATACCGGGAGACGAGCACAACGTCGTGCTCAACTTTTTCGTGCTCGCGCTGGTGACGTGGTCGTACTTGACGGTCGTGGTGTATTACGCCTATTGCGCGCTGGAGCGCGCAGGTCAGACGCATGACGCCAGCCGGTTTGGCTCGAACCGGAGCGGGGATCGTCGCCTCGCGTAAGCGCGTGGCGACGCGCATCGGAGCATTCGCGTCGATCGACGACACGCGCCGGAGATGGCTGTTGTGCCGTCGTGCCGCTCAGCGCCGCATCGCTTCCGCTATTCCGTTACTCACCGCGGCCGATCGAGCGCGTGAGCAACGGTGTTCCGGAGCGAGGCTAGTGCGGATCGGCCCTCGCGTATCCGCTGGCCTTCGTCGGACGGTGTCGACATCGATCCGGCGACGGCCTGCATGTCACGTTGTCCGGCGTGTTCCGGATGGCGGGGTGTCGGCTCGGCGCTGACCGCGACACGTGAAGGCCGTCGAACAATCGTCGGAGGAAAGAGGGGCGCGTGCCCTCGGTGTGCCCTTTCGGCGCGCGGGCGGGCACGCGGCCGTGATCGGCTTCGCATGCCAGGCATCCCGTTTTGTCCACGTATCGAATCCGTACCGGGAATACCCTCTCTTTTTATTTTCTTCTATCTTTATCATCATTACCTAACATTGTTACTCTGTTCCATGTTCGGAATGGTACAAGGCACCCGCAAGCAGGGCGGGGGCGAACCAACAGGAGGTGACCGATGGACGATGTCAAGCGCAAGGCTTTCGCGGAAGACGGTGCGATTCTGATCGAAGGCGTGTTGAACGAGGAACAGCTGGCCCAATGCCGGCTCGCGTTCGACTGGGGGATTGAAAACCCGGGGCCGATGGCGTCGAGTCTCCTCGACGGTACCGAATTCCGGTCGCACGTCGACAACGCGAATCCGTATGCGAAGGAACGGCTCGACGAACTGGTCGCCACGCTGCCGCTCGGTCGCCTGTTTGCCGACTTGTGGGGATCGGAGCACGTGTGGTTCTTCGCCGAGGAACTGTTCCTGAAGCGCGGCGGAAAGGGCGCACGCTCGTTGTGGCATCAGGACACCTCGTACCTGCCGTGGTCCGGGACGCACTTCGGCAACGCGTGGATCAGTTTCGAGGCCGTTCCCAAGCGCAACGCGCTCGAGATTGTCCGGGGCTCGCATCGCGGCGTGCGTCACGACGGCACCACGTTCCAGAACGCCGACGATCCCACCGAGCCGCTGCATGGCGGTGGCGTCTGGCCGCGGATGCCGGACATCGAAGCCGAGCGCCGCGCCGATCCGGGCAAGTACGACATCCTCTCGTGGGCCACGAAGCCCGGCGACGTCCTGCTGCTTCATCCCGGCGTGCTGCACGGCGGCGGCGTGGTCGATCCGGCGTTTCCCGATCGCCACACGCTCGTACTGCGCTTCTTCGGCGACGACGCCACGTTCAGCCCGCTGCCGGACAACAGCGCATCCGGTTTCACGCCGGCGGGCGTGCTGTTTGTGGACGAGCTCGCGTCCTTGAAGGCGGGCGACCCGTTTCGCGCGCCGTGCTTCCGTCAACTCGTCTGAATCCGGAGGATTCCAGTCATGGCAACAACCAGCAAGCGGCAACCGATCGTTCCACCCGGGTTCAAGGCGTGGTACGACACCTACCATTTCGCCCCCGCGACGCGTGTGGGCGACACGATCTGGGTTTCCGGCCAGGTCGGGATCGGCGCGGACATGCGGCCGGGCGACGGCGTGCAGGCGCAGGCGCGCATCGCGTTCGAATCGCTGAAGGCGATTCTGGTCGAGGCGGGCGCGAGCCTTGCCGACGTGGTGGAACTGACGACTTTTCATACGGATCTGCGCGCCGAGGTTGAAGCCTTCGCAGCCGTGAAGGACGAATACTTCCCGGATCGCTATCCGTCGTGGACGGCGGTCGGGGTGACGCAGCTCGCGTTGCCCGAGCTGTGTGTCGAAGTGCGGGCGGTGGCGGTGGCCGGATCCGGCGCCGCCTGACGCGGACGCCCGGCCGTTCGCGCGACCGGCGCGGCGTCGACGCAAGAGGGTGTTCGACGCCGCGAAATTCGGCGGAAGAATACCGACAATATTTCGTATTACTTACAACGTAGAACGCATCGGCTCGGTGATGTCGAGCGTTTCACGGTCGCGGGGTCGCGCGACGGCCTTCCGGGAAGCGGCGTGTCAGCCGCTCGAAACGGATTGAACGCCTGTCACCCGTCAACCGCACAACCGGTGAATGAAAGCTGAGTCTCGGAAGGAGAACATGATGAAGAAGCACACGATCGGAACCGTGTCCGCAATCGCGGCTGCGTTTCTGGTGATGGCAGGCAGCGCGGTGGCTGACGACCTTACCTCCGCAGGCGCCGAACGCGGCGCGAGCAAGGACGGTTCCATTCCGGCCTTTTCCGGCAAGCAGGAGCCGCAGTCGGGCTGGGAATACGGCAAGACGCGAGGCGATTTCTGGAAACACCGGAACGAGAAGCCGCTTTATTCGATCGACGCCGCGAACGTCGACAAGTACGCGAGCAATCTGTCGCCCGGCCAGATCGCATTGGTCAAGCAGCGCAAGGGCTACCGGATGGATGTCTATCCGTCGCACCGCGAGTGCCAGTTGCCGGAATTTGCCGAGCAGAACACGAAGGCCAACCTCACGGCCGCGAAGCTCGCGTCGGATGGCGAAACGCTCGAAGCGGGCGTCTTGCCCGGCGTGCTGTTTCCCCAGCCGAAAACCGGCGCCGAAGCGATCCTGAACTACGAGAACCGGTATCGGGGTGTCGGTATCGAGTGGCCGCTGGTCGTCACGTCGATCTCGCCGCGTCCGGGCGGCGGCGAATGGATCGACGGGATCGGCCCGCAGGTCTTCTTTTTTCCGTCGGGCAAATCGGGCAAGAGCGGGCCGAAGGATGTCGACCAGCTCAGCCTGGCCGCCTATTTCTCGGCCACGTCACCGGCCGCGCTGGCGGGGCAGGCGTTCGTGCAGCGCCAGTATTTCAACAAGGACTCGGAAACCTACTACTACTTTCCGGGCCAGCGCCGCGTGAGACGGATGCCGGCCTATACGCATGACGCGCCGCTGATCGGCTTCGAGAACCAGTACCTGATCGACGAAGCCAACATGTTCAACGGCTCGATCGACCGGTTCAACTGGAAACTCGTCGGCAAGCGTGACCTGCTCGTTCCGTACAACGCGTTCGGCATGTACAAGTTCAAGAGCAAGCTGCACGACGTCGCGACCCCGGACGGCATCGCGTCGGCGAACCGGCGCTACGAGATGCATCGCGTATGGGTCGTCGAGGCGACGGTCAAGCCGAGTGCGCGCCACGTCGCGTCGAAGAAGGTGTTCTACCTCGACGAGGACAGCTGGCTCGCACTCGTCGGCGAGGACTACGACGCGCAAGGCAAGCTGTGGAAGGTGCGCGAGAGCTACCCGATTCCGGTATGGGAGCTGGGCGGTGCCTGCGACAACGAACCGATGGCGCAGTACGACGTGCTGAGCGGGCGTTACGTGTTCGATTCGTCGACGATCGGCCAGGGCAAGGATATCCGCTGGTACCAGGAGATCAACGATCCGCGCTTCAAGCCCGATTTCTACTCGGCGGAATCGCTGAGATCGGTCAGCGAACGCTGATTGCCGTAGCCCAAAAAATAGAAAACAGGCCCGACGTGCGTACTCGCGCCGTCGGCATCCGGTCTGGAGATGGGTGGGTGGTGCGATGAAAGCAAGCAATATCGTTAAGAGTACTACGGTGTCGATTGCCATGCTGGGTGCGGCAACGTCGACTGCGTACGGGTACGAGTTCACGCTGGGGGACGGCGCCGTTCAGGGGTCGTGGGTGACCAATCTCACGGCGGGCGGCGGGATCCGGACCAGGAGTCCGAGCTGCTCGCTGACCGGCGATCCGAATGCATACGGTTGCGGCGCGGCTGCCAACACGGATCAGTGGGGTTACGGTGACAACGGCGACCTGAACTACCGCAAGGGGCAGCCGTTCAGCACCTACGTGAGCGCGACCAGCGAGCTGCTGCTGAAGATGCCGGGCGAAGGGCTCAAGTTCATGGTGCGCGGCACGGGCATGTACGACTTCCTCGCCGGGAGAACGGCCAGAACGCCGCTGTCGAGCACGGCGGCCGCGCAGGTGGTGTACAACGCGCAGCTGCTCGATCTGTGGGCGCAGAAGGATTTCACGATCGGCGGGCGCAACGCGCACGTCCGGCTCGGCAACCAGGTGATCAACTGGGGCGAGAGCATCTACGCGCAGAGCGGCATCAACGCGACCAACTCGATCGACGTCCAGAAGCTGCTGATCCCGGGTTCGCAGCTCAAGCAGGCGCTGCTGCCGGCGCCGATGCTGAGCCTCGCCGCCGATCTTTCCCACGGCTTCAGCACCGAAGCGTATTACCAGTTCCAGTGGAACGGCAACCGCCTTCCGCCGGTCGGTTCGTACTGGTCGCTGGCGAACGTCATCGGCCGCGGCGCCGAACCGTTCACGATCAACGCGAACAACCCCAATGTCGCTGGCCCGGGCGTCGGCACGATCGCCAATGCGATCGGCGGCGGGGCCGCGGCGGGCAACCAGGACACGCTGAATGCGATCAAGAACGGGCTCGTGAACGGCGCGTTCGCCGGGCCGCCGTTCAACGACCTCGGCATTCCGGTGTCGACGCAGCTGCCCGCGAAATACCGGCCGCAGTTCGGCGTGAAGTTCAATTACTCGCCGCGCTCGTTCGATGCGAACTTCGCGTTCTACTACCTGAACTACACGGACAAGTCGCCGGTGCTGTCGACGCTGTCGAACGGCACCGCGCAATGGTCGTATCTCCAGAACCGGCAACTGTTCGGCGCGAGCGCGAACTTCGGGGTCGGCCCGTGGGCCATCGGTACCGAGCTGTCGTATCGGCCGCGCGATGCGGTCGCGTTGTCGAGCTGCTACGGCGCGGGCGGCCCGACCGACCTCGTCACGAACGGCGTGCAAGGCGTCAACTGCCAGCAGTGGGCCGACAAGAAGAAGTTCCAGCTGGATGTCAACGGGCTGCTCGCGCTGACGCGCAGCGAGTACCCGTTCCTGAAGCTGATCGCCGCGGATTCCGCTGCGTTGACCTGGGAACTCACGTGGATCTACTACCCGGGCCTCGGTTCGGACGTGACGCGCACGGTGGACGGGCAGCCGGTCACGCAGGTGCCGGCCGCCGGTTATTTCCCGTGGCTGAACAACAACTCGGGGCTCGGCTATCCGATCACGCAAGGGCAGGGCACGTCGAGTTCGGTGGGCGCGACGGTCGACTTCAACTGGACGTATGACGGTTCGCTGATCCCCGGCTGGCAGGTGACGCCGGGCGTGACGTTCAGCACCGGCCTCTACGGGTACACGCCGACCTTCACCGCGAACTACATGCAGGGCGCGAAGTCGGTGAACGTCTACGTGCTGTTCAACCAGAATCCGCCGAAGTGGCAGGCAGGCATCAACTTCGCGGCGTTCTTCGGCGGTCACCAGTCGGTGGGCAATCCGTATGCGGACCGCAATTTCGTCGGTGTGTTTGCTACCCGGAACTTCTGACGCGCGCGTCGGGCATCGCCGGAATACATGAAGGGGTAATGCAGTGCTCAATCGTCTGGTCAGCCGCCTTGAAAGGCTATTCTTCGGTCATCGCGCGATCGTGCTCGCGGCGATCGGCCTGTTCACCGTCGTGATGGCCGTGTTCGCGATGCAACTGCGCATGGATGCCGGCTTCGAGAAGCAGATGCCGATCGGCCACGAGTACATCCGCACGTTCCAGCAATACCGGAACGACCTGCTCGGCGCGAACCGGATCACCGTCGTCGTGCGCGCGAAGCACGGCTCGATCTGGACGCCGGACGGCCTGACACGGTTGTACAAGGTCACGCAGGCGGTGACCTACCTGCCGAATGTCGACCGGATCGGCGTGCGCTCGCTGTGGACGTCGAACGCGTTCGTCAATGAAATCACCGACGAAGGCTTTCGCGCGGAGCCGATCATTTCCGGCACGATCACGCCGGATCAGCTGACGCCGGAGATCGTCGGGAAGATCCGTCGCGCGACGACGCTGGGCGGCTATGTCGGCACGCTCGTGTCGCACGGCGAGGACAGCGCGATGATCACGGCCGAGCTGAACGAGCGCGACAGTGCGGGCAAGGTGCTCGATTACGTCGCGTTCAATCATTTGCTCGAACAGAAGATCCGCCAGCCGTTCGAGGATGCCGGCTACGAGGTGCAGATCATCGGCTTCGCGAAGCAGATCGGCGACATCGCCGACGGCGCGAAGGCCGTGCTCGGCTTCTGCGCGATCGCGCTGCTGCTGACCGCGCTCGCGGTGTACTGGTATTGCCATTCGCTGCGCTTCACGGTGCTGCTGATCGCGTGCTCGCTGACCTCGCTGGTCTGGCAGTTCGGCACGCTGAAGCTGCTGGGTTTCGGCCTCGACCCGCTCGCGGTGCTGGTGCCGTTCCTGGTGTTCGCGATCGGCGTGTCGCACGGGGTGCAGCAGGTGAACTTCATCGTGCGCGAGATTTCGCACGGGCACAGCTCGTACGAGGCGGCGCGCCGCAGCTTCAGCGGGCTGCTGATTCCGGGCGTGCTGGCGCTGATCACCGCGTTCGTGTCGTTCATCACGCTGCTGCTGATCCCGATCCCGATGGTGCGCGAACTGGCGATTACCGCGTCGCTCGGCGTGGCGTACAAGATCGTGACGAACCTGATCCTGCTGCCGGTGGCCGCGTCCTGCTTCAACTTCACGAAGCGCTACGCGGACAGCGCACTCAAGCGCGGCGAGCGGCGCTCGGCATGGCTGCGGCCGCTTGCGCGCGTCGCGCAGCCGAAGTATGCGGGGGCGACGGTCGCCCTGACGCTGGTCGTGTTTGCGCTGGCCGCGTGGCAAAGCCGCGATCGCGTGATCGGCACGCTGCAGCCGGGCGCGCCGGAACTGCGCGCGGATGCACGCTTCAATCGCGACGCGACGTCCATCGCCGGCAACTACGACATGGGCCTCGACTGGCTGACGGTCGCGATCGAGTCGGCCGGCAAGAGCTGCAACAACCCGGCGGTCGGACTGTACGAGGACGATTTCGCGGCGGCCATGCGCACCGAGCCGGGCGTGGTGTCCGTGCAGTCGTACTCGGGCATGCTGCGCGGCTACAACCAGGGCTACAACGAAGACTATCCGAAGATGAGCGTGGTGCCGATCGACCCGGAGAACTACGGGGCGGTATCGGTCGACGTCGGGCGCGTGAAGGGCTTCATGAAGGCCGACTGCACGATGTCGGCCGTGCACCTGTTCCTGACGGACCACAAGGCGACGACGATCAACCGCATCCTCGACGACGTGAAGCAGTATCGCGCGTCGCATCCGTTCCCGGGTATCGCCGTGCGGCTCGCGGCCGGCAACGCGGGCGTGCTGGCGGCGACCAACGAGGAGGTCGCGGGAAGCGAGCTGCCGATGATGCTGTACGTGTACGGCGCGATCCTGATCCTCGTGTTCCTCGCGTACCGCGACTGGCGCGCGATGATCGCCTGCTGCGCGCCGCTGTCGGTCGCGACCTTCATCGGCTACTGGTTCATGAAGGAACTGCAGATCGGGCTGACGGTGGCGACGCTGCCGGTGATGGTGCTCGCGGTGGGGATCGGTGTCGACTACGCGTTCTATATCTACAACCGGCTGCAGGTGCATCTCGCCGGCGGCCAGCACATCGTGAAGGCCGTGCAGCACGCGATGCTCGAGGTGGGCGTCGCGACGATCTTCACGGCGATCACGCTCGCGATCGGCGTGGCGACGTGGAGCTTCTCCGCGCTGAAGTTCCAGGCGGACATGGGCAAGCTGCTCGCGTTCATGTTCATCGTGAACCTGGTGATGGCGATGACCGCGTTGCCCGCGCTCGCGTCGCTGCTCGAACGCTGGTTCCCGCGCCGCAAGCCGGCCCGCGCACCGGGTTTGTTCAGTCACTGAAGCTCGTGAACCTGCCGATGGAGATTCGTTCATGGTCAAGACGCTAACTGTTTGCGCCGTACTTTGCATCGCGGCGGGTGCGTTCCCGCGATTTCATGAAACGGGCGCGGGTCGGAGTGCGCCGGCTCGTGCGTTCGCGATGGACGCGACACGCACCGGTGTGCACCACGCCGCAACCGGCGAAACGGGTGTCGCCGCGTCGTCGAACGACGGCGGAGCCGAGCGACGGGTAGCGGCCGCGCAGGGCAACGGCAAGCCGCCGGCCGTGGTGCTAGGCGAAGCGAATGCCGGCTGGTCGGCGCTTTTCAACCACTGATGCCCGCACACTACCGGGATTCACCATGATCAAGACGCTCATTTCCTGTATCGCGCTCTGCACGGCCGCGACGGCCTTCGCGCAACCGCAGGACGGAACCGTCGCGGCCTGGGCCGCGAAACCCGCGCACACGTGGGCCGCGCCGACGCACATGATGCTGATGGACGCGACGCGCGCCGGGTCGCGGATCGTCGCGGTCGGCGAGCACGGCATCGTGCTGCTGTCCGACGACGATGGCAAGACCTGGCGTCAGGCACGACGCGTGCCGGTGTCGGCGACGCTGTCGGCCGTGTCGTTCGCGGATGCGAAGCACGGCTGGGCCGTCGGCCAGTGGGGCGCGATTCTCGCGACCGACGACGGCGGCGACACGTGGGTCACGCAGCGGCTCGATACGTCGGTCGACCAGCCGCTGTTCTCGGTGCTGTTCACGAATGCGCAGGACGGCATTGCCGTCGGCCTGTGGTCGCTGATGCTGCAGACTCACGACGGCGGCAAGACGTGGTCGCGCACGACCCTCGCGAAGCCGCCGGGCGGCGGCAAGGCCGACCGCAATCTCTATCACGTGTTCGCCGACGCCGCACACGCGCTCTACATCGTGTCCGAACAGGGGACGGTGCTCAAGTCGGCCGACGGCGGCGCGAACTGGCGCTACCTGTCGACGGGCGGCAAGGGTACGTTGTGGGCGGGCGTCGCGCTGCCCGACGGCCGGATCGTGGTCGGTGGCCTGCTCGGCAGCCTGTACCAGAGCAGCGACGGCGGCGCCAGCTGGACGGCCGTCGACAGCCGCACGCGGAGTTCGATCACCGGCCTGTCGGCGGCAGGCGACGGCCTGGTCGGCGTCGGGCTCGACGGCCTGGTATTGAAGCAGCGTGCCGGCGCCCCGACGGTCGAGGTCGCGCAGCGCCCGGACCGTGCGACGCTGACCGCCGCGCTGCCCGGCAAGGGCGGCACGCCGGTTCTTTTCTCGCAGGACGGCGTGTTGACGTCGCCCTGATTGCAACCCGGATGACACGGAATGCCGGTTGGCGGAAACGAGCGACGGAGGCACACATGAGCAATTCGCAGTACCAGAATATGAATGACTCGACCGGCACGGCGATGCGGTTCGACGCGGCGCAGGCAGACCGCACGTTGCGGGCCTATCGATCCATCGGCGGCTGGATCGAGCGGCCGGCCGACATGCATCCGCAGCTCGAAGGCGACGTTCGCGCGGATGTGGTCGTCGTCGGCGGCGGCTTCGCGGGCCTGTCCACCGCGCTCGAACTGACCGCGCGCGGCGCGAGCGTCGTCGTGATCGAGCGCGAGTTCGCGGGCTTCGGCGCGAGCGGCCGAAATGCCGGCTATCTCGCGGGCGGGCAGGGGCTCGAGTACGAGATGTTCGTGAAGCGCGTGGGGCGCGAGCAGGCGAAACGGATCGTCGGCTTCTACGACGAGGGCGTTGCCTACGTCGAGCGCAAGCTCGTCGAGTACGGGATCGACTGCGACTTTCGCGCGACGGGGATCATTCGCGCGGGTGTGCATCCGTCGCAGGAGAAGCGCCTGCGCGAGAACATGGAGATGGGCATTGCGCTCGGTTCTCCCGCACAGTATCTCGATGGCGCGGCGCTGCGGGCGCGCGGCATTCCGCCGGCGTTCCTGTTCGGTTGCCACTTTCCCGGCGGCGGCACGCTCGACCCCGGCAAGTATGTGACGGGCTTGCGGCGCGCGGCGCTCGCGGCAGGCGTGAGGCTCTACGAGAACACCGCGCTGCTCGACTTCGACGCCGGCGCGACCGTGCGGGCCCGCACGGCGCGCGGCACCGCAAGCGCGCCGGTCATGGTGCTTGCCACCAATGCGTATACGCCGCAACTCGGCGTGCTTGACGACAAGGTGATGCCGCTGCGCGTGTCGGCGCTCGAAACCGAACCGCTGTCCGATGCGCAACTGGCGATGCTGGGCTGGCCGAACCGCGAGGGAATCGTCACGCCGCACCTGACGATGGAGAGCCACCGGCTCACCGCGCGCAATACGCTGGTGGTGACGACCAAGCGGCTGGATTACGTCTATGGCTCGCGCACGCCGAACGTACCGGACGACGCGGCCTATCGCGCGCTGCTGGCGACGCTGCGCGCGCGTTTCCCGCAACTGGGCGACCAGCCGGTGCGTGCATGCTGGAGCGGCTATGTCTCGATCGCCGGCGATGCATTGCCGGTGGTCGGCGCGACCGGCCCGCACGGCAACGTGTTCTACACGGCCGGATGCTCGGGCCACGGCGTCGGCACGCAGTCGCTGATCGGGCAGGTGCTGGCCGACCGGATCATCGGCGCGGAGTCGCCGCTGCTCACGGCGCTCACGCACCGCACGCCATCGATGCCGCCTGAGCCGCTGCGCTGGTGCGCGATCAAGGCCGTGCTGGGCGTCGCGAACCTGCTCGACGAACGCGTGAACCGCCGTGCGGCTCGCGGATAGTGCCATGCGACACCGTCACGACGAACCGGACACGGTGACCGAACCCGAAGCGCACCATGCTGGCGGAAGGAAGCGCGCGACGAGTGCTGCCTCGTCGGGCAGCCATCCCGACGGCTTGCGGGCGCAGGGGCTGCGCACGCGCAACACGATCGTTCGCGTCGCGCGGGAGCTGCTGCTGGAAGGCGGCCCGCTGACCTTCTCGCAGCGCGCGGTCGCCGCCGGTGCCGGTATCAGCGTGAGCAACCTGCAGTATTACTTCCCGACCCGGCTGGCCGTGCTGCGGGCCGTGATCGAGCCGGCCATCGATGCGTACCTGGGCGAGCTGACGCGCGTGCTCGACAGCGATGCGTCGCCGGACGACGTACTCGAACGCGTGCTGGCGCGCTCGCTGAGCGATGCGAAGGATGCGCAATACGGTGCGCTGTTCAGGCATTTCCTGTCGTTCGCCGCCATCGATCCCGAATGCCTCAAGCTGTTCGACGGATGGTACGACACGCTGACGCGCGAGATCGCGAAGCTGTTGCGCACCGTCAATCCGGCGTTCGACACGGCCGACAGCCTGCACGTCGCCACGCTGCTGATTGCGACTGCCGATGGCCTGACGTTGCAATCCGGGTCGGCGCGATTTACGCAGGAGCTCGATGCCATGTTCATGGAGACGGTCCGTTGCCTCGTCTACGAAAATCGACCTCGAGGTAACGCCGTGCGGTGACCGCGTGTAGCGGGTAGTCGTCCCCGGTCACGCAGCGGTTGCGCGATGTCGTGCCGGGTGCGCCGGGCCGGAACTGCACGACAGCGGCGGGGCGCCTTGAGCCGACCGCAACGTCCCGTTGCGCGCCAATGACCGTTTGCGTACGTCATCCGCATGTGAAGAACGGCCTCGACGCATGCGCCGCGATCAATCCGGATCGTTGGCGATCCAGTACAGCACCTCCAGCGCGGCCGCGACGTGCAGGCGCTGCTGCGCGAGCGGGCGGGGGAGCAGCGCCTCGGCACGCTCGAGCCGGCGCAGCAACGTGTTGCGGTGAACATGGGTTTTCTCGGCCGCGTCGGTCACGCTGCAGCCTTCCGCGAGAAACGCGCGCAGCGCGGCGCGCAGCGACTTGTCGGCGGTGGCCAGCTCGCCCAGTGTATTGGTGACGAACTGTTGTACGGACTCCATGTGATTGGTCATCAGCGCGATCAGACTCATGCTGTCCGCATGCACCACGCCGACGCCGGCGTGCAGCCTGCCGAGCAGCCGCTGCGTCGCCAGTGCGTCCAGGTGGCCATGCCGGAATCCTTCCACGCCGCTGCCGGCGGTCGCGACGGCCATGTGCACACCGGGCAGCGTGTTGATCGCACGCTGCAACCAGGGCATGTCGAGCGGTTTGCCGTCGTGATACGTCCAGACCCACAATGTCGCCGTGTTCGCGACGACGACCAGGGCATTGCGCGTGCCCGCGCATTGGGCCAGCGCGTCGGCGGCCCGCTCCAGCAAACCCAGTTCGATATCCGCTTCCTCGCTCCAGACGATCGCGGCGTGATGGCGCTGCTCCAGCGTGTAGCCCAGACGCCGGCTGGCCTCTTGCGTGCCGATGGCCGTGCCCTCGACGATCTGCGTGACCAGTTCGCGACGGTCGGCGTGCGTGCCGCGTAGTCGCGCTTCGCGCTCGGCGCGCATGAACTCCGCCATGCCGACCATGTTGGTGTCGATGAACGTCGCGATCGAACGTGACGACACGGCGAGGAATTCGCGCAGTTCTTCCGGGTCCTGGGTCAACGTAAACGCGAGCTCCATCCAGCGTTGCCACACGACGCTCTGCGACGAACGGGCCGCGACGAACACGAGGTCGGTCAGGCCGCGCCGCACCAGTTCCTGCGCACTGCTCAGCATGTCGGCGGACAGGAAGCGGGATACCGGCGCGCAAGGGTTCTCAAGATTGGAGGTTGCCCAGTGAATCAGCCCGTTGCGGTTGATCCGCCGCACGGCCGCCGCGAGTACGGGGTCGCTCATCGTCGCGCTGGCCGCCACGTTCTCCTTGTCGAGTTCCTGCAGCCATTCCGTCTGCACATTCAGCGCGATCTCGGCACCCTGACGCATCAATTCCCGGATGCGAGGCGACGGCATCGGCCATGGCGGCGGGGTCATGGAGGGGAGGTTCTGGGACATGGCAGGCGAGACGCAAATGAAGAGGTGCAAGTTGCACTAATTGTAGTCGCGTACTGTGCGTTCGACACCTTGTTTGGTGCGGTTCGGTTGATAACAATAACGACACATCGCGCATTTCGACGCAATCAGGAGACACGCCGTGACCGTACACCCTCTTCCGTCCACCGAGCATGTAGATGTGCTCATCGTTGGCGCCGGCCTTTCCGGGATCGGCGTTGCCCGTCAACTCGAGACGGACCGTCCCGGCACGTCGTACCTCATTCTGGAAGCGCGTGCCACGACCGGCGGCACGTGGGACCTGTTTCGTTATCCGGGCATCCGCTCCGACTCGGACATGCATACCTACGGTTACGGTTTCAAGCCGTGGGCCGACAAGAAGGCGATCGCCGGTGCGGATTCGATCCTTTCGTACCTGAGAGAGACCGCGACCGAATACGGGATCGATCGTCACATCCGCGTGAATCACAAGGTGATCCAGGCAAGCTGGTCGAGTGCGCAGGCGCTGTGGAACGTCGAAGTCGAGCGCCTCGATACGGGCGAACGCAAGACGATCCTGGCCAAGTGGTTCTTCAGCGCCGCAGGGTTCTATCGGCACGACGAAGGCTACACGCCGAAGCTCGACGGGATCGAGAATTTCGGCGGGACGGTGGTTCACCCGCAGCACTGGCCGGAAGATCTCGACTACGGCGGCAAGCGCGTGGTGGTGATCGGCAGCGGCGCGACCGCCGTCACGCTGTTGCCGGCCATGGCCGGCAAGGCCGGGCACGTCACGATGCTGCAGCGCACGCCGACCTACGTGGTGAGCCTGCCGTCCGAAGACATCATTGCGAATACGCTGCGCAAGATCATGCCGCACAAGTGGGCCTATGCGATCGTGCGTCGGAAGAATGTCGCGATTTCCCGCTTCATTTGGCGTTTCTGCCGGTCGCGTCCGCAGGCGGCGCGGCGCCTGATCCGCTACCTGAACAAGCGCCAGTTGCCGAAGGACTATCCGGTCGACGTCCATTTCAACCCACCGTACAACCCGTGGGACCAGCGCCTGTGCGTGGTGCCGGACGGCGATCTTTTCAAGTCGATCCGCGATGGCCGCGCATCGGTCGTGACGGACCGCATCAGGGCCTTCACAGAAACGGGCATCGTGCTGGAATCCGGGCAGACCTTGCCCGCCGATATCATCGTCACGGCGACGGGGCTCAACGTCAGGTTCTTCGGCGGGATCAAGCTGGTGGTCGACGGCGAGCCGGTCGATCTGCACAGCAAGGTCGCTTTCAAGGGCATGATGCTCAGCGGCGTGCCGAACTTCGGGTTCTCGATCGGCTATACGAATTCGTCGTGGACGATGAAGGTCGGGCTGCTGGCCGAACACTTCTGTCGTTTGCTGACGCATATGGAGCACGGCGGTTACGCGGTCTGCATGCCCGAATTGCCGGCCGCCGACATGCCGACGCGCCCGCTGCTCGATTTCGGTGCCGGCTACATCAAGCGCGCGATCGACGGCCTGCCGCGCCAGGGCCCGGGCACGCCGTGGATCATGTCGATGGACTATCACGTCGACGTCAGGATATTGCGGCATGGCCCGGTCGAAGATCCGAACCTGCGTTTCAGGCATGCGCCGGCAGCAGGCGGCACGGATCGCGTCGAGGCCCGTCGGGCCGTCGGAGCCTGATCATGACGATCCACGCCATGGAAGCAATCCAGGACGCGTTCTGCGACCTGCCGGGCGGGGTGCGCCTCTGCTATCGCACCTACGGGCCCGACGACGGCGAGCCGTTGCTGCTGATCGCGGGCATGACGCTGCAATTGACCTTCTGGCCGCCTGCGCTGATCGGCGCGCTGATTCAATGCGGCTATCGCGTGATCGTGTTCGACAATCGCGATGTCGGGCGCTCGTCGCGCATCGCGCGGCCGGGGCCGAGCGTGCTCCGGCAATTCCTGCGCGTGCCCGTCAAGGACGGCTACGACCTGGAAGACATGGCGCAGGACACGATCGGCCTGCTCGACAGCCTGAAGGTGGCGCGCGCGCACGTCGTCGGCATGTCGATGGGCGGCATGATCGGCCAGGTGCTCGCCGCTCGCCATCCGCAACGCGTGCTGTCGCTGACCTCCATCATCTCCACGACCGGTGCGCGCAACGTCGGCCAGCCGGCCATGTCCAGCATGCTGATGCTGACCGCACCGCCGCCGCGCACGCGCGAAGCGGCGGTGGAGCAGTACAGCCGCATCATGGCCCACATCGGTACGCAGGCGTATCCCGCGGACGACGCCGCGCGGCGCGCGTACGCGGCCCAGGCGTGGGACCGCGGCCAGCAGGCGTGCGACCACGAGAGCACGACCCGCCAGATCGGCGCGATCATCAAGTCAGGAGACCGAACCGAGGAAATCCGGCGAATCCGGGCGCCGACCCTGGTCGTGCACGGCGATCGCGACCTGCTGGTCGCGCCGAGCGGAGGTGCCGCGACCGCTGCCGCGATCCCGGGTGCCGACATGGTGACGGTGCGCGGCATGGGGCACGACATTCCCGATGGCGTCGTGCCGCTGCTGACGAGCCTGATCGACGGCCATATCCGGCACCGTGCAACACGCGCTGCCGCCGAACCCGTGCGTGCCGGCAGGCACATTGCGTGAGCCGGTTAGCGTGCGGCACGCGACAAGAGGAGACGGCGTGGCGCGGCGCTCGCGCAATCGCCGGCAAACGATCTGCCCGAAGGCAGCGTGAAAACCAGGGACATCTTGCAAGACGCTTGTCGTGATGCGACGCGATCGCACGATCGACAAGCCGGAGGAGACACCATGCATCAAGGCTACCCGACCGACCTTGCGGCCCGCTTCGAGCGCCAGCGCCGCGCCTTCGCGCTGGAGCCGAACCCGGCCCTGGCCACCCGGCTGGCGCGCCTCGAACGGCTGGCCGCGTGGCTCGATGCGCACGAGCACGACATCGTGCGCGCCATCGACACCGATTTTCAGGGCCGCTCCGCTCACGAGACGCGGCTCGCGGAGGTGTTCATCGTGCGCGCCGGCATCCGGCACGCGCGCCGGCACCTGAAGCACTGGATGCGGGCGCGCCGCGTGCCGACCGCGCTGCATTTCCGGCCCGGCTACAACCGGCTCATCCCGCAGCCGCTGGGCGTGACGGGCATCATCTCGCCGTGGAACTACCCGCTGCAGCTTTCGCTCGGGCCGGCACTCGCGGCGCTCGCCGCCGGCAATCGCGTCCTGATCAAGCCGTCCGAGCTCACGCCCGCGCTGTCCGACCTGCTCGTGTCGATGGCGCGCGAGACCTTCGCGCCGGACGAACTGGACGTCGTGGCGGGCGACGTCGAACTCGGCAAGGCGTTCGCGAGCCTGCCGTTCGATCATCTGTTCTTCACCGGTTCGACCCAGGTGGGGCGTGTCGTCGCACAAACCGCCGCCGCCAACCTGACGCCCGTGACGCTCGAGCTCGGCGGCAAATCGCCGGCCATCCTCGATGCGTCGTGCAACGTAGCGGTGGCCGCGCAGCGCATCGCGTTCGGCAAGCTGCTGAACGCGGGCCAGACCTGCGTCGCGCCCGATTACCTGCTCGTGCCCACCGGCACGGCCGGCAGCGTCGCGTCGCAACTGGCGCGCGCCGTCGCGCGCCTGTATCCGACGCTGGCCGCGAATCCCGACTACACGGCCATCATCAGCGAACGCCACCGCGCGCGCCTCGCCGACATGGTCGATGAAGCGCGTCGCGCGGGCGCGCGCATCCTCGAAGTCAACCCGGCCGGCGAATCGTTCGTCACGTCGTCGCGCAAATTCGCGCCGACGATCGTGGTCGGCGCGCCGGCCGACACGCGGCTGATGAACGAAGAGATCTTCGGCCCCGTCCTGCCGATCGTCGAATACGCGAACCTGGACGATGCACTCGCCTACATTCAGGGCCGCGCGCGTCCGCTGGCGTTGTACTGGTTCGGCGAAGACGCATCGCGCCGCGATCGCGTGCTGCGCGAGACGGTGTCCGGCGGCGTCACGATCAACGACTGCCTGTGGCACCTGGTACAGGAGAACCAGCCGTTCGGCGGCGTCGGGCAGAGCGGCATGGGCGCCTATCACGGGCAGTGGGGCTTCGACACCTTCAGCAAACTGAAGCCGGTGTTTCACCAGGCCCGCTGGAACGGTGCCGTGCTGTTCCATCCGCCGTACGGCCGCGTCTTCGATCTGCTGCTGCGCACGCTGTCGCGACTCGCGTGACTTCCGAATCCCGTATCGAGAGAAATGCCATGAATCATCAGTTCGACTACATCGTTGTGGGCGGCGGCTCGGGCGGCAGCGTGGTAGCAGGGCGCCTGACCGAAGACCCGAACACCTCCGTCTGCCTGCTGGAAGCGGGCGGCGGCGGCAACGGCATGGAAATCAACATCCCGGCGGGCATGGTCGCGATGCTGCCGACCCGCCTCAACAACTGGGCCTTCCACACGGTGCCGCAGCGCGGCCTCGGCGGCCGCGTCGGCTATCAGCCGCGCGGCAAGGCGCTGGGCGGCTCGTCGGCGATCAACGCGATGGTCTACATTCGCGGCCACCGCACCGACTACGACACGTGGGCCGCGCTCGGCAATCCCGGCTGGTCGTACGACGAAGTGCTGCCGTACTTCCGCCTGAGCGAGCACAACGAGCGCATCAACGACGCGTGGCACGGCCAGGACGGCCCGCTGTGGGTCAGCGACCTGCGCTCCGACAACCCGTTCCAGGCACGCTTCCTGGCGGCGGCCCGCCAGGCCGGCCTGCCGCTGACGGACGATTTCAACGGCGCGCAGCAGGAAGGCGTCGGTATCTACCAGGTCACGCAGAAGCAGGGCGAACGATGGAGCGCGGCGCGCGGCTATCTGTTCCCGCATCTCGGCAAACGCGCGAATCTCGCCGTCGAAACGCACGCGCAGGTGCGGCGCATCCTGTTCGAGGGCAAGCGCGCGGTGGGCGTGGAAGTGCTGCAGAAAGGCACGCTGAAGACCTTCCGTGCGCGGCGCGAGGTGGTGCTGGCCGCGGGCGCGCTGCAGACGCCGCAACTGCTGATGCTGTCCGGTATCGGCCCGAAAGGCGAGCTCGCGCGCGTCGGCATCGACACGCTGCACCATCTGCCCGGCGTGGGCCGCAACCTGCAGGACCACCCCGACTTCATCTTCAGCTACCGCACGCGCAGCCTCGATACGATGGGCATCTCGGTGGGCGGCAGCGCGCGGATGCTGCGCGAGATCCTGCGTTTTCGCCGCGAGCGGCGCGGCATGCTGACGTCGAATTTCGCCGAAGGCGGCGCGTTCCTGAAGACGCAACCCGGCCTCGACGCGCCCGACATCCAGCTGCATTTCCTGGTGGCGCTGGTCGACGACCACGCGCGGCGCATGCACCTGGGCCACGGGCTGTCCTGCCACGTGTGCCTGCTGCGCCCGCGCAGCCGCGGCTCGGTCACGCTGCTCAGCCGCGACCCGGCCGACGCGCCGCTGATCGATCCCGCGTTCCTCGACGATCCGCGCGACCTGGAGGACATGGTGGCGGGCTTCAAGATCACGCGCGGCCTGATGAACGCGCCCGCGCTCGCGGAGTGGATCACGCGGGACATGTTCACGCGCGACGTGCACAGCGACGACGAGATCCGCGCCGTGCTGCGCAAGCGTGCGGATACCGTCTATCACCCGGTCGGCACCTGCCGCATGGGACAGGACGCGATGGCCGTGGTCGATCCGCAGTTGCGCGTGCATGGCCTCGACGGGCTGCGCATCGTCGATGCATCGGTGATGCCGACCCTGATCGGCGGCAACACCAATGCGCCCACCATCATGATCGCGGAGAAGGCGGTCGACATGATGCGCGGCGTCAGCCGGGTGGCATCCGCGGCGCATGCGACGGCGGCGTCGGCGGAAACGCACCGGTTCACGACGTCGGGCATCGATACCGGCCGATAGGGGGCTGTCCGGTTGCCGGCGGCGCCGGACGTTCACCCGGCCAAACGAATGCGTGCACGCAGTGTCGGGACGGCCGGTCCTGCCGCTGCCATTTCTCACCCGCAGTTTTGACGAAGAGTTGCCGAACCATGTCAGCCATCCGATCGCCATTCTGGCCCGCGCACCTGGCCACGCGTCAGGTGCCGCCCGCGACCAACCTGTTCCGTCACGTGGAGGCCGCGGCGGAGCGCCATCCCGACAAGCCGTTCATCCTGTTCTACGACACGCCGGTCTCGTTCGCGCGCTTCCGGCGCGAAGCCGAGCACGTGGCGGGTTTCCTGCAGCAGCGTTGCGGGGTGAAGGCGGGCGACCGCGTGCTCCTGGACATGCAGAACAGCCCGCAATGGATGATTGCGTACTACGGCATCCTGCGTGCGAACGCGGTGGTTGTGCCGGTCAACCCGATGAACATGACCGACGAACTCGCGCATTACATCGAGGACAGCGGCGCGAGCACGGTATTCGTCGCGCAGGACCTGTATCCGCGCGTCGCGCCGCTCGTGGGCGGCGCGGGCGGCCTCGCGAACGTCGTCGTGGCGACGTACGGCGACTACGTGGCGCAACCTTCGGCCGTCGCGGTGCCCGATTTCGTGGCCGCGCCGCGCCACGTCGACGGGCCCGGCGTGGTGCACTGGCGCGATGCGCTCGCCGCGCAGCTGGCGCCGGGCGAACTGACGGCGGGCCCAGACGACATCTGCCTGATGCCGTACACGTCCGGCACGACGGGCAAGCCGAAAGGCTGCGTGCACACGCATCGTAGTGTCTTGTGCACGGCGGCCGGCTTCGTCGACTGGTTCGACGATCCCGAGGACGCGATCCACCTCGCGGTGCTGCCGCTGTTCCATGTCACCGGCATGCAGGGCGGCCTGAACGGCCCGCTGTACCGCGGGTCGACGGTGGTCGTGCTGCCGCGCTGGGATCGCGATGCCGTGGCCCTGGCGATCGGCCGCAACCGCGTATCCGTGTGGCAGTCGATCTCGACGATGATGGTGGATTTCCTGTCGAATCCGAACCTGCACGAATACGACCTGTCGAGCCTGCGCTCGGCGCGCGGCGGCGGCGCGGCGATGCCGGAAGCGATCGCCCGGAAGCTCAGGGAAACGGTCGGGCTCGACTACGTCGAAGGTTACGGGATGTCGGAAACGATCGCGGCGACGCACATCAATCCGCCCGCGCATCCCAAGCCGCAGTGCCTCGGCATTCCGGTGTTCGACGTCGATGCGCGGATCGTCGATCCGGTCACGTTCCAGCCCGTGCCGCAAGGCGAGGTGGGCGAGATCGTCATGCATGCGCCGCAACTGATGCAAGGGTACTGGCGCAATCCGGAAGCAACGCGGCAGGCGTTCGTCGAGATCGACGGCAAGCGCTTCCTGCGCACCGGCGATCTCGGCCGCATCGACGCGGACGGCTACTTCTTCATGGCCGACCGGCTGAAGCGGATGATCAACGCGTCGGGCTACAAGGTCTGGCCGGCCGAAGTCGAGACGACGATGTACCGCCATCCGGCGATCAAGGAAGTGTGCGTGATCGGCACGCGCAGCGCACATCGCGGCGAGACCGTCAAGGCATTCGTCGTGCTCGATCCGGCGTATCCCGACGGCGTGACGCCCGACGACGTGGTCGCATGGTCGCGCGATCATATGGCGTCCTACAAGGTTCCGCGCATCGTGGAATTCGTCGAGTCGCTGCCGAAATCCGGGTCAGGAAAGATCCTGTGGCGGGAATTGCAGGAAAGGGAAGAGGCGGCGGCCGCTCAAGGAAACGCAGCGGCGTGACGTAAGTGCGATGCGTCACGCATCGCGCTGAATGAAGCAGCCACGAGGGAATGCCCTCGTGTTTCGTGTCGATTTCATGTTTGTCATATCGACCTATCGTTGTTGTCGTGAATTACCGATCGAGCGGCCCGGTTTCCGGCGTCGCGCGATCGGGCCTGTCAACGTCAATCGAATGGTTCTCCATGCGGGAACCGGGCATGGTGTGCGGAGAAAGAGAATGAGGAACGATTCATACAAGGTCATGCGCTTCGCGGCATGGAGCGCGATCATCGGTGGCCTGCTGGCTTACGCGAACGTGGGGCTGGTGTCGGCGGTGGCCGGTCCGGATACCGGCATGTTGCTGCACGGCGCGACGATGCTGAGCCTGCCGTCCGATACGCGCGACCTGTTTCGCCTGTCGATGCTGGCCGACGTGTTCGGGTTCTATCTCGCGGTTCTCGTGATCGGCGGGTACTTCCTGCATACCTTCAAGGACGAACTCGGCGCGCTCGGCTACATGATCGCGTTCGCGATCGGGGCGTATGCGGTGCTCGGCATCACCGGGGCGGCACTGCAGCTGTCGGTGCTCGATCCGCTGGCGCGGATGTATGCGGGCGGAGACGACCCAACGAGGGCCGCCGCGGCCGCGGCGTGGACGACCGTCGCCAACGGCACGCAAAGCGGGTTGTGGTGGGCCGAAGGCCCGCTGGTGTTCTTCTGGGCGCCGATCGCCGCCAACCGGTTGAAACAGGCCGGATGGCACGGGTCGTTCCTGCTGAAGATCGTCGCGTGGTTCTTCGCGATCATCTTCGTGTCCGGTTTCTTTCCTGAATACGAAGTCGTGACGGGGGCGAGCGAGGTCGTCGTCGTCCTCGTGCTGCCGTTGTGGATGCTGTGGTTCGGCGTGCAGTTGCTGCGCCGAGCGGGCCGGCACGTGAAAGCGGGTGCGATGGTCGCCGGCTGACGGAGTGGCAGCGAGGGAGGGGGCTCCCATAACCGGCTCCCTTCTCGCGTTCCCATGGACGGCTCCCACGTCCGATACCGAACGCGGGAATCGCCACCGCGTGAATTCGGCGGGGCCTCGAAGCCGGTCTACTCGACCGCGACGCAGGCCGCCGTGCTGCCCAACGCCGCCGCCCGCAGGTGGCGATCGCGGTCGGCCAGCCAGTCCTTGCGTTCGCCGCGCCAGCCCACCGCATGGATCTTGTCCATCTGGCGCGCGGCAACGGTTGCCGCGCAGGCCAGGCCGGGGAGCGGGATGTCGAGCAGGCGCCAGCGGCCCGCATGCGGCGTATCGACCTCGCGGAACGGCCCCACAAACGGCGCCAGCGACGCGAGCGTCGCGCCGTGTCCGCTTCCGCATGCATTCGAGAGGCTGTCCAGCCGAAGTTGGTCGCGCGATGCCGGACCGGCGTACGTGCCGGCTTGCGCCATGCCCAGCCCGATCGGGCCACGGGCGATCGCGATCACGATCCAGATGCCGGCGTGGCCAACCACGATGTCGAGCCCGTCCAGCGAGTCGCAGCCCGCGATCGCGATATGGTCGGCCTCGCGCTCGAGCAGCGTGAGCTCGTCGGCGGCGCGGCCGGCCAGCGTCCCCAGGATCGCGCGCAGCGCCGACCGGCCGATCGCGAAGCGGCGGCCATGCGCGCGGTTCGGATGCATCCTGGCACGCCGCAGTTCCGTCTTCGACAGGCAGAGATGGCCTTGCTCGCTGGTGACGAGCTGCCATTCACCGCGCAGTCGCCACAACAGGATCTCGCCCGGATCGGGGAGCCGCGACGGACATGACGCCAGCGTGTGCGAGCTCGTGATCGTCAGGGCGGGATAGCGCATGCCGGCCCTCGTGTCGGTGGCGGAGGCGACGTGTCCCGGCGTGCCGGCCCTGTCATGCCTGTTGTCCGGTTTGCAGCGCGTCGTTGCCCGGATGCTGCCGCGTGAGCCGGGCGGCGAGCGAGACGGCCTGCCCGAACGACGCCACCGCGTGATGCGGAATCCCGAATGCCTTGACGGCGACCTCGCCCTGCGCGGCCACTTCCGCGCGCCGGTCGGGATCGGGTTCGACGCTGACGAGCGCCTTGCAGACGGCGCCCAGCTCGACCTTGTTCTGCTTGAGCCAGACCGCGCGGTGCTTGCGGTCGTCGTGGCTCTCGTCGGTGTCGAGCTCGACGTAGACGATCACGAACGGCTCGCCGTGGCGCATCAGCGTGTCGATCTCGCCTTCCCAGCGCGGCGCGTAGCCCGGTGTCGCGTGTTCGGGGCGAAACACGCAGACCGGAAAGAGATGGATGTCGTGTAGCGCGAAATCATTCGGATTGAGAGCGGACATCGAAGGTTCTCCGTTGGATGAGCGACGCCGGAGCGTCGGGTGGCCGTGCGTGGGCATTCAATGCGCGCTCGCTTGCGCCGCGGCCGCCTGCGCGACCGGCGGCGCGGCGCGCCAGCCGACGCCGAGCGACTTGTAGAGCGCGATCGCGCCCTGCACCTGGGCGAGCCGGCTGAGTGCGAGCGCATCGCGTGCGCGGTACGTGGCGCGCTGCGCCGTGAGCACCGACAGGTATTCGCCGAGGCCGTTGCGATACAGCCGAGTCGCGCGCGACTGCGCATCCTGGCTGCTGTCGACCGCCGCGGCGAGCATGGCTTGCTGGTCGCGCGCGGCGCCGATCGCCACCAGCGCGTCCTCGACATCGCGAAACGCGCCGCGGATGCGCTGCTCGTAGGCGAGCCGGGCCGCCTCGGCGGCCGCGCGCGCGGCGTCGACGCCGGCTTTCGCGCGGCCGCCGTCGTACAGCGTCTGCGTGCCGTCGAGCGCGACCGACCATGCGACGCTCGCGCCCGAGAACAGGTCCTGCACGAGGCTCGCCGTCGTGCCGAGGCTCAGCGGAATCGCGAAATGCGGAAACTGCTCGGCGCGCGCGACGCCGATCTGCGCGGTCGCGGCGGCGAGCCGCCGTTCGGCGGCGCGAATGTCGGGGCGCTCGCGGATCACGTCCGACGGCAGCGTGACGGGCAGTGCGGGCGCGACCGGCAGGGGCGCGCCGGGCGCGCTCAGCGTGTCGCGCAGCGTTTCCGGAAAACCGCCGACGAGCACGCCGATCGCGTGGGCGAGGCGCGCGACGTCCTGCTGCAGCGGCGGCACCGCCGCCTGCGCGAGCTGCAGTTCGGCACGCGCTTGCGCGACCGCGAACGACGTGCCGAGGCCGCGCCGGTTCGAGCGCTCGGTCAGCTGCCGCGTGGCGTCGAGGCTCGCGACGTTGTCCGTTGCGATCCGCAGCCGCTCCTGGGTCGCGCGCAGTTCCGCGTAATCGGATGCAAGCTCGGCCAGCAGGCTCACGAGGATCGCGTGGCGATCGTCGTCGAGCGCGTCGATCTGCGCATCGGCGGATTCGACCGCGCGTCGCGTGCCGCCGAACAGGTCGAGTTCCCACGACGCATCGAAGCCGAGCCGGTAGGTGCGCGACTGGCCGATCCCGGGCGGCCATTCGAGCGCGCGCGACGAGCGCAGCGCATCGGCGTTCCCGCCCGCGGTGACGGTCGGGCCGAGGCGGCTCGCGATCTGGTCGCGTTCGGCACGCGCCTGCAGCAAGCGCTGGCGCGCGATCGCGAGATCCTGGTTGTGCGCGATCGCCTGCTCGACCAGCGCATCGAGCTGCGCATCGCCGAACGCGTGCCACCAGTCCTGCAACTGCGCGGGGTCGGCCGTCACCGTGTCGCGCGGCGCGCTCCAGCCGGGCGGGTGCGCGGGCTGCGGCGCCACGTAATCGGGGCCGACCGTCGTGCATGCGGCGAGCGCGCACGCGCAGGCCGCGACGAAGGCGCGCACGCGGCACGTCGCGCGCACCGGAGGGAACGGGCATCGCATCGTCGCCTCCGTCACATCCACGCGTGCAGCCACGACGCAAGCCGGCCGCGCGGCGTGCGCTCGCGCCCGCGTTCGCCGACTTCGACGCTGCACGTCATGCCGGCCGCCAGCAGCACGCCGGCCGGCACCCGGTCGATCTCGATGCGCACCGGAATGCGCTGCGCGAGCCGCACCCAGCTGAAGGTCGGGTTGACGGCCGGCAGGCCGAGTTCGTCGAGCGTGCCGTTTTCGTCGGCGATGCCGCGGCCGATGCTCGTCACGTGCCCGCTCAGCAGCGGATCGAAGCCCATCAGCCGGATCGTCGCGGGTGCACCCGTCGCGACGCGGCGCAGCTTGGTCTCCTCGAAATAGCCGGTGATCCAGAAGCTGTGCGCGTCGAGCACCGAGATGCCGGGCTTGCCTTCGACCGCGTAGTCGCCGTGACGCAGGCGCAGCTGCGTCACGTAACCGTCGACCGGCGAGCGCAGCGTCGTGCGTTCGAGGTCGAGCTTCGCGACGTCGAGCGCGGCCAGCGCCTTGCGGTGCTCGGCCTGTGCGATCGCCACCGCGCGGCTCGAGCGCTGGATGTCCTCCCGCGGCACGAGATCGTCGAGGCCGGTGCGCCGTTGCGCTTCGTCGCGCTTCTGGCGCATCGACTCGGCGGTCGCGGCGACCTGCGCCTCGGCCTGTTCCACCGCCAGCGCGAAGCGCTGCGGATCGATGCGGTACAGCACGTCGCCTTTCGCGACGCGCTGGTTGTCGACCACCGCGACTTCGACGACGGTGCCCGACACTTCGGGCGCGATCCGCACGACGTGCGCGCTGACACGCGCGTCGCGCGTCCACGGCGCGAGGACGTATGCATGCCAGAGCGCGGCGACCAGCACGATCGCCACGGCCACGGTGGCGAGCGTCAGCAGGGAGCGGGTGAGGGGTTTGAGCGACATGACGCGATACGTTCCGACGGAAGGCTAGAAATAGAGGATCAGCGCGGCGACCAGCACGAGCGAAATCGCGAACTCGAACAGCGCCGGATGCCACACGCGGCGCAGCACGCCGAGCCGGGCGAGCAGCGCGCGCACGGCCAGGTAGAGCGGCACGGTCGCGCACGCATAGACGAAAAAGGGCGGCAGGTAGATGCCGGCCAGCGGGAATTCACTGAGCATCGCGGGCGCGCTCCGGAACGGCGGTGAAATAGGCGGCGTACGTGTGCAGCAGCACGTAGACGTCGGCGAACGCGGCCATCAGCCACTTCAGTTCGGCGTTGCCCGGCTGCGCGGCGGCGAGGCCGGCCAGCGCGTGCGCGGCGCGCCGTGCATGCCGGGCCGCGCGCGGCGGGGCGGCCGCGTGCCGCGCGAGGCCCGCGAGCCCCGCCCGCACGCATCGCCGCGCGGGGTCGGGCAGGCCGTCGCGCGCGGCGCCGCGGCGGATCCGCAGCAGCTCCTTGCCGACGTGCAGCGCTGCGAGCGCCTCGATGCTCGCCTGCGTCATCGCGGCGGGCTGGCCGGCGAGCAGCGCGCCGAGCTGCGCGATGCGGTGCTGCTGGCGCTGCTGCCAGCCCGCCGCCGTGACGCGCCGGCCGGCCACGAGCGCGAGCGTGTCGTCGCGGATCGTGCGGCGCAGCCGCGTGGCGTCGGTGGCCAGGTTGCCCGGCAGGATCAACCGGAACGTGAGCAGCGTGAGGAACGTGGCGAGCACCCACGCGACCGACTGGTTCAGGAACAGCGCGACGTCGGGGCGGAACGGATTGGTCGCGCCGGTCAGCGTGTTGAACGCGACGAGATAGGCGAGCCCCGCGAGCGCGGTCTTCGGCACGCTCGTCGCGTAGATGCCGGGCATCCAGAACAGCGCGAGCGCGACGACGAGCAGCGGAAAGCCTTCGATGCGCGGCAGGATGCCGAACGCGCACACGAACGCGGCCGGTACGGCGAGCACCGTGCCCTTGATGAACGCCTGCGCGCCGGCGGCCGGGTTGCCGGCGGTTGCGAGCAGCGCGCAGTACGGCGCGACGACGAGCAGCATCATGTCGCCCTGGTTCCAGCCGGTCGCGAGCCAGAATGCGCCCGAGATCACGATCGCGCACGCGGCGCGCACGCCGTTGCGCAGGGCCGCGCCCGTGTCGCGGTGAAAGCGCACCCGCGCGGGCCGGTAGCCGGGGCGCGGGCGCTGCAGTTCGACGAGCCCGTCGAGCGCCGCGCGGTAGTCGTCGATCTGCTCGATCAGCCGCTCGCCGGCGATCAGCAACGCCGCATCGTCGCGCGGATCGCCGAGCGCGATGCCGTCGAGCGCGTCGCGCAGGCGTTCGCGCGCGTCGCCGAGCAGCGCACGCGCGTGCGTCGCGCCGCCGGGGCCGTCGCCCAATGCGTCGGCGGCGGCCTGCCACGCGGCCGCGAGACGCGGCTGCAGCGATGCGACCGCGCGCGCGCCGGGGCTGTCGGCCGGCAGCGGCGGCATGCCGCCCGCGAGCGCGCCGAACAGCGACGCCATCCCGTGCCGCACGGCGGCCGCGCGTTGCGCGAGATCCTCCGATTCGGCCTTGCCGAGCGCGAGCAGATCGTCGATGCCGTAGATGCCGGCGAACAACGCGTGCCGCTTGTCGTCGGCCGGTGCCGCCGCGAGGCCGTTGCGCTGCGCGGCGATGACCCGCGCGACGTCGGCGGTGACGCGCGTCACCAGCGCGTCGAGTTTCGCGTGCACGTCGCGCGTGCCGAGCAGCATCGACACGAGGCTCAGGCACAGCACGCCGATCGCGACCGTCGAGCCGCGCCCGATCACGTGTTCGAAGGTCAGCTCGGGATGCTGCATCGCGCCGTAGGTCGCGAGGCCGATCGTGTAGCCGGCCACGACGGTGCCCGACGCGCGGAAGTGCCGCAGCAGCGTCATGCCCGCGACGCAGACGCCGAGCCAGAACGCGAAGCCGAGGATGAACAGCAGCGGCTGCTGCGCGAAGCAGCCCATCAGCACGAACGCGACGACCATCCCCGCGATCGTGCCGACCACGCGCCACACGCCCTTGCCGATCACCGCGCCCTGGACGGGATTGATCACGAGCAGCACCGTCGACGCGGCCGAATACGGCGTTTCCAGTTCGAGCAGGTACGCGACGCCGAGCGCGAGCGCGGCGGCGATGACCGAGCGCGCGACATACGCGCCGCGCGGCGTGAAGATGTCGATGCGCGCGATCAGCGCCGCGGCCGCGCGAGTCAGGCGGCGGGGCGGCGCCGCGACGGCGCGCGTCTGATCTGCTGCGTCATGCACTGCACTCGCTCCATGAGAAAGGACGAAGCCAGTCTACGGTCGCGCCATGCATGCCGAACAGTGACGTCTTTGCACTCGACGAGTGCGTGCAACGCATCCGTCATGCATGCGCCGCACGCAGCGCCGGCTGGCCGGTGCACAGCCCGCGCACGACACGCCGCAACCACTGGTGCGCGGGGTCGCTCTGGAAGCGCGGATGCCACGCCTGCGTGATCAGCACGGTTTCGAGCGGCACCGGCAGTTCGAACGTGCGCACGCCGAGCCCGGCCCGCACCGCGCCGCGCGCGAGATGCTCGGGCAGCGGCAGGATCAGGTCGGACGCCTGCAGCGCGAAGATCGCCGCATACGGCGTCGGCACGACGAGCAGCACGTGGCGCGCGAGCCCGCGCGCGGCGAGCGCGTTGTCGATCGGCCCCGCCGACTTGCCGCGCCGCGAGACGCCGATATGCGGCCAGCGCGCGAAGCGCTCGGGCGTGATGTCGTCGTCGAAGATCGGATGGTCGTGGCGCGCGAGGCCGACGAAGGTCGTCGTGAACAGCGGTTGCACGCGAATCTCCGGCCCCAGGCGGCGCGACGCGCTGATGAAGAGGTCGATGCGGCCGCTGCGCAATGCGTCGTCGTCGACGTCGTCTTCCTCGGGCATGAAGCGCAGCATCGCGCGCGGCATCCCGCGCGCCATCTCCTCGAGCAGCCGGCTGCTGTGCAGGCCGACGAAGACGTCGTTCGCACGCACGTTGAACTGCTTGTCGAGCGTGCCGAGATCGATTTCCGCGGACGGCGCGAGCAACTGCGCTGCGCGCTCCACGGTCTCGCGGACGACGCCGCGCAGTTCGAGCGCACGCGGCGTCGGCACCATCTTGCGGCCGGCCTGCACGAAGATCGGGTCGCCGACCGTTTCGCGGATGCGCGCGAGCGTGCGGCTCATCGCGGGCGGGCTGAGGTTCATGCGGCGTGCGGCGCCGACGACGCTGCCCTCTTCGAGCAGCGCATCGAGCGAAATCAGCAGGTTCAGGTCGGGTGCCATCGGCTTCTCCGTTTCATCGCGTGCATGCGGCGCAATGGTAGTGCGTGATGTGCGCGCGCAGCGTGACTGCAGCGCACGCAACGATTGCGTGCGGCATCACGCGTGACGCACGCATCGGTGGGGGCGCGTGTTGCCTCGAGCACACGGGCCTGGTGCGAACCCCGCGAATGAATGCTCGAAACAACGGCACGTGCGCCCGTTACCCGCCGCCGGCATCGGACGGCAGCGAGCGGACGGCGGCGAACGCGCCGTTCACGTACATCAGCGGGTTCACGTCGGCGGACATCGCGACGCGCGTGACCCGCCCGACCAGAATCGAATGCGAGCCGACCTCGACCTGTTCGAGCGTGTCGCAGAAGAACGACGTCTGCGCGTTCTCGAGATAGGGCAGGCCCGTCGCCGCGTCGGTACGCCATGCGTCGTGCGCGAAACGCGCGTCGGAGCCCGTCGTGCTGCACGCGAGCGCGAGCGGCACGTGGCAGCTTCGCAGCGCGTTTACGCAGAAGCGCCGGCGGCCGGTGATCGACGCGTGAATGCTCGCGCGCCGGTTGATGCACACCAGCACGGTCGGCGGATCGAGCGCGACCGACGTGAACGAGCTGGCAGTCAGCGCGCACGGTGCGGCGGCGGCGCCGTCGCCGCCGGTCGTCACGATCGTGACGGTGGCGGCCACGCCGCGCATCGCCTGTTTCAGTTGCTGCGCAATGTCCACGGTGTTCGTCATGATGCGGTCCTGTCGCGAGGAGCCCCGGTACCGCGCGGGTCGCGCCGCGCGGCATCGGGGCGGGCGTCAAAGCTGGTACGCGTCGGCCCAGGTCCAGTGATAGGACTTGAAGTCGGCGCGGCGCGACTTGAGCTCGGCGTCGCGCGCCTGCTGCTCGGGGCCGTCGGGCAGGTGGAATACGCCGCCGTTGCCGGCCGATGCAAGCTGGATCCGCGCGCTGCGGTCGATCCGCAGGCGCTGGTATTCGACCAGCGCGGCGCCGAGCGCCTCCTTCGACGCGAGCCCGGTCACGCACCGGCCGAGCACGACCGCGTCCTCGAGTGCCTGCGCGGCGCCTTGCGACTGGTACGGCAGCATCGGGTGGCATGCGTCGCCGAGCAGGCACACGCTGTCCCACACCCAGCGCGCGAGCGGCTGGCGGTCGTGCAGCGACCAGCGGCTCAGGTCCGACGCGCAGCGGATCAGCCCGACGAGGCGCGGATCCCAGCCGGCGAGCTCGGCCTCGAGCGTCGCGCGGTCGCCCTTGCTGCTCCACGATTCGCGCGTGCTGCCGTCGCCCGGCACGATCACGACGAGGTTCAGCAGCCGGCGGTCGCGCACCCAGTAATGGATCGCGTGCCGGCCGGGCCCGAGCCAGATCGTCACCTGCGGTTCCCGGACGATCTCGAACACGGGCGAGCGCGGGTCGATCGCATCGGCGTCGATCAGCGCGCGATACGCGTCGTCGCCGCTGTAGTGCGGCGCGTCGTCGCCGAGCAGCGCGTGGCGCAGCGTCGAATGAATGCCGTCGGCCGCGACGACGAGATCCGCGCGCCAGCGCGTGCCTGCCGCATCGACGAGCGTCGCGCCGTCCGGCCCGTATGCGTCGAGGCCGCGCACCGCGATGCCGCCGAGGACGGCGACCGGCGGGCCGGCCGTGTACGGGTCGCGCACGGCATCGAGCAGCGCGGCATGCAGGTCGGCGCGATGCGCGTTCCAGTACGGCGCGTTGAACTCGGCTTCGACATCGTCGCCGAGCGGGAAGGAACCGAGCAGGCTGCCGTCCTGCCAGCGGCGGCGGATCGTCGCGATCGGGGCGACGGCGGCCAGCCGCTGCCGGTCGAGCACGCCGAGCGCACGCAGCGCGCGCGTCGCGTTCGGCACGACCTGCAGCCCGGCGCCGACTTCCCGAAACGCCCGGCTCTGCTCGAGGACGGTGACCCGATGGCCGGCGCGCCGCAGCGCGAGCGCGGCGGCGAGGCCGCCGATGCCGGCGCCGACGACGATCGTGTCGAGTGACAGGGACGGTGTCATGGGCGAGCCCGTGGTGGATCCGGAAGAAATCGGCATGGCGTCATAGTCCCGGCAGCACGTCGCGGGCGAACACCTCCAGGTTGTTGCTCATCAGTTCGTACGGCTGCGCGCCGTAGTCGATGTGCCACAGGATCGCGTCGAGGCCGAGGTCGGCCTCGAGCGCGCGAATGCGCTGGCGCACGGTGTCGGGCGTGCCGAGCACGGCGGTTGCGTCGAGGTCGGCCGTGTCCATGCCGCCCATCTTGTTCTTCATCGCTTCGTTGTAGCCCTGGTAGGCCGGCGACTGCACCTGCTCCCACGACTTCGCCGCTTCCGCGAAATTGCGCCAGTGATGGCGCAGGCGCGGCTCCGCGAGTGCCAGTGCATGCGCGTCCGACGTGCCGATCATCAGCGGGATGCTGATCGCGACCTGCGGCTTGCGGCCGGTGTGGCCGTGATGGCGCTCGAACGTGTCGCGATAGAGCGCCACCATCTCCTGTGTCTTCGCGAGCGCGGCCTTGCGCGGCGGCGCGGCCATCAGCAGGTTGAAGCCGCGTTCGCCGATCCACTCGAAGCTGGACGGCGTGAGCAGCGCCGCGACCCACACCGGCGGGCGCGGCTGCTGCGTCGGGCGCGGCAGCGATTGCGCGTCGCGGTAGCGGAAGAACGGGGTGTTCTCGCTGGCCGATTCCTCGGCGAGGAGCCGCACCGTCGCGTCGATCGTCTGCTGGAAGCGCGTCTTGCTCGAGTCGAGATCGATGCCGAACGCATCGAATTCGTACGGCAGGAAGGCGCGCGCGAAGCCCAGCTCGAGCCGCCCGTTCGAGATCGCATCGAGCTGCGCGGCTTCGGCCGCGAGCTGGATCGGATGATGGAACGACGCCTGGATGCCGCCCGTCATCAGGCGGATCGACTTCGTCTGCGCGGCCACGGCCGCGAGGAACATCAGCGGCGACGGGCTGTAGCCGCCGTACGGCTTCAGGTAGTGCTCGGTCATCTTCACGTACGTGTAGCCGAGCCGCTCGGACAGCGCGCTGAGCTTCAGCGCCTGGGCGTAATAGTCGGCCGCCGGGCGGTCGGCCGGGCCGGTATCGGGCAGGAAGGACACGCCGAACTTCATAGACACCTCACAGGTTGATGTGCTGCCGTTGTCTGCAAAGGGGAAGCGATGCCGCGACGAATGCGTCCCCCGGTCGGGAAACTGGATCGCTCGCAAGGCACTTGCAAGGATGATCCAATCATAGGATGATTGGGTCTATGCAAGTCTTACACGTCGCAAGATTTGCTGCAAGCGTTGCTCGGTTGTCGCTCCAGTTCCGCCCGCAAGCGGGCACCCCGGGGGCAGGCTGAAGTCGAACGGGCCGGCCTTTCCATTTCTGGCGAGGAATCACGGATGAACGCTCTTCTATCGGTTTCTGGCAAGGCGCTCAGGATGCGGCGGGTGGTGCGTGCCGCGTCGGGCAAGTGTCTGATGGTGCCGCTCGATCATTCGCTCGCGGACGGGCCGATCGCCCATCCGCAGCAGTTGCGGCAACTGGTTGGCGACATCGCCGCGCACGGCGGCGACGCGATCGTCGTGCATCGGGGCCGCGCGCGCTTCCTGGCACCCGACGTGCTGAGCGATCTCGCGCTCGTCGTGCACCTGAACGGTTGCACGCGCTACGCGGAGGACGCGAACGCGAAGACGCTGTTCGCGAGCGTCGAGGACGCGCTGGCGAGCGGCGCGGACGCGGTCAGCGTGCACGTGAATCTCGGCTCGAAAACGGAATCCCAGCAGCTGCTCGACCTGAGCCGCATCGCGACCGAATGCGCGCGCTGGTCGCTGCCGCTGCTCGCGATGATCTATCCGCGCGGCCCCGGCCTCGGCGATCGCCCGCAGGCCGAACTGATCGCCCATGCGGCGAACGTCGCGGCGGATCTCGGCGCCGACATCGTCAAGCTGCCGTACAGCGGCGACGCCGCGAGCATGGCCGACATCATTGCCGGTTCGTCGCTGCCGGTGCTGGTCGCGGGCGGCGCGAAGCTGCCCGAAGACGAGTTCGTCGCGCTCACGTCGCGGGTGATGAACGCGGGCGCGCTCGGCATCGCGGCCGGCCGCAACGTGTTCGCCGCGCCGAAGGCCGCCCCGCTGATCCGCCGCCTGTCGGACGCGGTGCACGGCGTCGAGCGCCGCGCCGCGCACCTGGCCGCCTGATCCGCTGCGCCGGGCCGTCGTACCCGGTCTTTTTCGACCATCGAGGGTTTCCATGCATCGCTATCCGTGGATCGACCTGCGCGCGCTCGGCGCGCAGGCAGGCGCCGTCGCGGCCGACGCGGCGAGGGCCGGCGCGCGCCGCGTCGTGGTGGGCGAGGCCGGTCGCGATACGTGCGCGGCCGGCGCGGCGGCGCTATTGACCGTTTCGACGGCGGGCGTCGCGACGCTGGTCGACGATGCGCATGCGCCGCTTGCGGGCGTTCGCGTGAGGATCGACGGCGCGGCCGATTTCGATGCCGCGCGCGCCGCGATCGCGCGGCACGCGCTCGTCCTGCTCGACTACGCGCTCGCGACCACGATGCCGCTCGAGCGCCTGCTCGAGGGTGTCCGCGACGCCGCGTGCCGCATCGTCGTGTCGCTCGCCGATCCGCACGGCGCGGCCTATCTCGCGCGCAAGCATGCGCAGTCGCCGGTCGACATCGCGTTCGCACCGCGCGATGCGGCGGCGTTGCGCGGCGTGCTGGCCGCGTGCGGAGAGCTGCGCTCGCGCGAGCCGCTGAAGCTGAAGGCATTCGAGGTGCAGCGCGTCGAGCCGCTCGGCGTCGGGCTGCATGCGGTGATTGACGGCTGCTCGCAGCTCGACGGCGAAGAGTGCGTGCTGGCCGGCGCGAGCGCGACCAGCATGCTGCTCGTCGTCGCGGCCGGCGCCGCGCACCCGCCCGGCCGGCCGCTCGTGTTCGGCATCGACGCCGGCTCGGCCGAATCGTTCGTGTTCTGCGGCGGCGACCGCGCGCGCCAGCTTTCGCTGCTGCGTTCGGGCGAGCGGATCCTGACGGTCGGCGCGGCGGGCGACACGCGCGCGATCGTGGTCGGCCGCGTGCGGATCGAATCCGCGCCGCTCGTCGCGTTGCACACGCGCAGCGCATCCGGCACGAGCACGCGTGTCGTGCTGCGCGGCGACCGCGCGGTGCGGTTCCGGACCGACGGCGGCACGGCCGTCGGGCTCGCCGATGTCGCGCCCGGCGTCCGGCTGGCCGGCTACGAGCCGGGCGCCGGCTGGGTGGATTGCCGGATGCGGGCCGCCGCGTCGCGTTCGGCCGTTGCCGTCAGTCGCTAGTTTCACCCTGTCATTCAACCTGCTTTATCCCCTTCGAAGGAGATTGGCCTTGAAGAAGCTTTCCTGGATTGACCTGCGCAACATCGGCGAGCTCGCGGACGAGATCACCGAGGAAGCGCTGCATGTCGGCGTGTCCGCATTCGTCGTGAAGGATGCGGAGCAGGCCGGGCGGCTGCCGCCGAGCGCGTGCAAGGTCGCGGTCGTCGATCGGCAGCCGGCCGATGCCGCGCTGCTCGAGCAGGTGCAGATCGTCCTCGTGAAGGACGGACTGCCGGTCGATTTCGCGGTGCCGGACGGCGTCGAGCTCGGCGTGTTCATCGAAGTGACGGGCGAGGCGACGCTCACGCGCGCGTGCGAGCTGTCGGTGTCCACGCCGTGGCTGCTCGTCGAATTCCTGCAGGACCCGAGCAAGATCCCGCTCGAGATCCTGCTGGCGGCCGCCGATCGCGCGGCGGGCGAGCTGATCACCGTCGTCGCCGACCTGGAGGATGCCGAAGTGACGCTGAACGTGCTGCAGCGCGGTCCCGAAGGCGTGCTGCTCACGCCGACGCAGGTCGGGCAGGCCACGCAGCTCGTGTCGATCTGCAGCGACACGGTCGAGGATCTGCAGCTCGAGGAAATCGAGATCGTCGGGCTCACGCACCTGGGGCCGGGCGAGCGCGTATGCGTCGACACCTGCTCCCGCTTCGAGCAGGACGAGGGCATCCTCGTGGGCTCGTATTCGACCGGCATGATCCTGATCAGCAGCGAGACGCACCCGCTGCCGTACATGCCGACGCGCCCGTTCCGCGTGAACGCGGCCGCGCTCCATTCGTATGTCGTCGCGCCGGACAACCGCACCCGCTACCTCGCCGAGCTCGAATCGGGCGCGGAGATCCTCGCCGTCAACGTGCAGGGCAAGGCGCGCCGCGTCGTGGTCGGGCGCGCGAAGGTCGAGACGCGGCCGCTGCTGCTGATCGAGGCGAAGAATGCCGCGAATCGCGCGATCAACATCATTGCGCAGGACGACTGGCACGTGCGCGTGCTCGGGCCGAAAGGCAGCGTGCACAACATCACGGAGCTCAAGCGCGGCGACCGCATCCTCGGCTATACGCTCGATGCGCAGCGCCATGTCGGCTACCCGATCCGGGAATTCCTGCACGAGCAGTGATCCGCCTGCTTCGTTGACGATGCGATCGCCCGGTGCATCGTGCGCCGGCGCGGTCGAACCCTGTTCAGGAGTGCTTTATGGAAAATGCGGCAAAACAGGTGCTGGATACGCTGTTCGGGCGGTGGCGCAGCCGGATCCTGTATGCGGGCACGCGGCTCGGCGTGTTCGATGCGGTTACCACGGATGCACCGGTTTCGTCGGCCGCGCTCGCGGCGACGCTCGACGTCGACGAACCGCTGCTGTACCGGCTGCTGCGTGCGCTCGCCGCGCTCGGGCTGCTCGACGAGGACACGCGGCGCGGCTTCCGGGCCACCGCGTCGGGGGCGCTGCTGCACGCGGACGCCGCGAGTACGTTGCGCGATTTCGTGCTGCTGCAGGAAGGCCCCGAGCACTACGCGATCTGGGCGCACCTGCCCGACATGGTGCGCGAGGGGCAGCAGAACGGCTTCGTCCGCGAGTTCGGCGCGATGGCGTTCGACTATGCGAAGGATCACGAACGCTACCGAAGCGATTTCAAGCGCGCGATGTCGAGCTTCTCGACCGTGCAGTCGGAACAGGTCGTCGATGCGTTGCGCGACGTTACGTTCGCGCCGGGCACGCATGCGTGCGACATCGGCGGCGGCCAGGGGCACATGCTGTGCAGCCTGCTGCGGCGGTTCGGCGCGCTGACCGGTGTCGTGTTCGACCTGCCGGAGGTGATTGACGGCGACGCGGACGACTGGGCGCAGCGGATGGGCGTGAGCGCGCGCTGCAGCAAGGCGGGCGGCAACATGTTCGACGCGGTGCCGGCCGCCGACGTCTACCTGCTGAAGCTGATCCTGCACGACTGGAACGACGACGAATGCGTGGCGGTCCTCAGGCGGGCACGCGAAAGCGCCCGCGACGGCGCGCGCGTGTTCGTGATCGAGCGGGTCGTGCCGGCGCCGGGCGTCGCGCATTTCTCGAAGCTCTACGACATCCACATGATGTGCTGGGGCAGCGGCCGCGAGCGCACGCGGGACGAATACGACGCGCTGCTCGCCGCCGCCGGCTGGCGGCCCGCGGGGCTCCGCTCCGCGCCGGACGGGCAGATCGACGTGATCGAGGCCGTCGCCGCGTAGCGCGCACCGGGCATACCGGGCGTACGGTGCCCGTCAGGCGGCGGGCGCCTCGCGCGTCTCGAGCCAGGTCATCTGCGGCTTGAGGATCGCGAGCGTCGCGCGCACCGCCTTGTTCTCGTCGCGCTGTTCGATCGCGTCGAGCACCGCCTGGTGCGCCCGCATGTCCGGCTCGGGGATCTCGGCCTCGTCGAGTTCGACGAGGATGTCTTCCACGTTCGCGAGGATCGAGCCCGAGAAATAGCGATACAGCGCTTCGAGCGCGTGATTGTGCGAGGCGGCGGCCACGGCGATGTGAAACGCGCGGTCGCGCTCGACGAACTTCTTCACGTCGCGCGACGCTTCGCGCTCGCCGCGCGCCTTCAGCAGCTTGCGCAGCGTCACGAGATCCTCGTCGGTGCGCCGGCGCGCCGCGTAGCGCGCGCATTCCGTTTCGAGCATGCATTGCAGTTCGAGATGGTCGCTGCGCGCGGCACGATCGACGTTGCGCATCGTTTCGGCCGGATCGACGTTGCGGCGCACATAGGTGCCGTCGCCCTGGCGCACTTCGAGCACGCCGGAATACGCGAGCGTACGGACCGCCTCGCGCACCGTGTTGCGCCCGACTTCGAGCTGCTTCGCGAGATCGAGCTCGGTCGGAATGCGCTGGCCGACGCGCCAGATGCCGGAAGTGATGTTGGACTTGAGGATCTCGATCGCAGAATCGACGAGGGAGTGTCGGGTGGCCGGGGGCAGGCTTGACATTAAGTGTGTCGCTTGAAACTTGAGGGTGTCGCTATCCTATCATCCGATCATTCATTTGGTCGTTCAGGATAACGACATTCAAACGTGACATTTTGTTAACGTCAGACGAATAAACCTGCGGCCGATCGATGCATGCCGCACATTCGTCGATTGCGTCCACCGGCATTTACCCGCGCCGCGTCGGCGTAAATGATTCGCATTCGCTGTTCAGTCGAGGTCGCCGTTGCAAGAGCGGCCCGTCTCCGTACCCAAGGGCGCGACGTATCTGCCGACGCCCGTCTCCGCTTTCCGGATAACCCGACATGAATCGATCACACATCGGCCGCGATGCGCGGCCTGGATTTCCGTTGCCGTGCGCGGCGTTGCGGCGCGTGCCGGGCTGGGCGGCCGTACTGGCCTGCGCGGCTACGATGCCGATCGCCGCTTCGGCTGCCGCGCAAGATGCGCCGGACGCGGGCGAGCCCGCGGATGCGCCGCTGCTCGCGCCGATCGTCGTCGACGGGCGGCGCGAGACGGGCGTCGGCCCCGTGAACGGCATCGCGGCCGACGTGTCGCGCGCGGGCACCAAGACCGACACGGCGATCGTCGAGGTGCCGCAGGGCCTGTCGGTCGTCACGCGCGAACAGATGGACCGGCAGGACGTGCACAGCGTCGGCGACAGCCTGCGCTACACGCCGGGCACGTACGCGGATTCGCGCCCCGGCGGCGTGCTCGAGAGCGTGTTCCTGCGCGGCTTCGGTGGCTTCGCGGCGGCGGCGATCAATCCGCAGATGCTCGACGGCCTGCCGCTGCCGAAAGGCGTGAACTGGGCCGCGAGCGTCGTCGATCCGTGGACGCTCGAACGCATCGACGTGTTGCGCGGCCCGGCGTCGGTGCTGTACGGGCAGGCGAGCCCCGGCGGCATCGTCGACATGGTCAGCAAGCGGCCGACGCGCGACGCGCAGCACCTGCTCGCCGTGCAGACCGGCAACCGCGATCGCGGGCAGCTTGCGTTCGATTTCAGCGGGCCCGTGACGCAGGACGGCACGTGGCGCTACCGGATCGACGGCCTCGCGCGCCGCGCGGACGAGCAGATCGATTACTCGCGGCAGCAGCGGATCGTCGTCGCGCCGTCGCTGACGTGGCAGCCGAACGCCAATACGAGTTTCACGCTGCTGGGTTCGTTCCAGCGCGATCCGCACAACAACTTCGCGGGCTGGCTGCCGGCCCTCGGCACGCTGTGGCCGGACGCGGGCCGGCGGATGCCGACGCGCTTCTATCCGGGGCTGCCCGGCTTCGACACGTACGACCGCACGCAGGCGATGATCGGCTACGCGTTCGAGCATCGTTTCGACTCGACGTGGAAAGTCCGGCAGAACGTGCGCTATACGCATCTCGACGTCGACTTCGCGGGCGCGGCCGTCAATTTCGTCGCGCCCTACCTGGCGCCGGGCGTGCTGAACCGTTCGCTGTCGTGGTCGCGCGAGCACGTGAACCATCTCGCGCTCGACAACCAGGCCGAGATGCGCGTGATGACGGGGCCGGTCGAGCATACGGTGCTGGCCGGGCTGTCGTACGAGCATGCGGTGGCGAACCTCGTCGGATCGGGGTTCGGCGCGGCGCCGCCGCTCGATACGCGTGCGCCCGATTACGGGCAGCCGTTCACGGCGCCGCCGGTCGGGCAGCAGACGCGCCAGACACCCGACCGGATCGGCGTCTACCTGCAGGACCAGGTGCGCTGGGATCGCTGGGTCTTCACGCTCGGCGGGCGCGAGGAATGGTCGCGCACGACGACCGACGACCTGCTGCGCTCCGCGAGCGTGCGGCAGAGCACGCGTGCGTTCACCGGGCGCGCCGGTGCCGTTTATCTGTTCGACAGCGGCTTCGCGCCGTACCTGAGCTATTCGACGTCGTTCGAGCCGGCGCTCGGCACGCGCTTCGACGGCCAGCCGTTCACGCCGACGAAGGCGAAGCAGTTCGAGTTCGGGCTGCGCTACCAGTCGCCGGACCGGTTGCAAAACGTGTCGATCGCCGCGTTCGACATTCGCCAGCGCAATGTGCTGACCGCCGATCCCGAGCATCCGTTCTTCAACGTGCAGACGGGCGAGGTGCGCTCGCGCGGGATCGAGCTGGAAGGGCGGTCGCGCGTCTGGAAGCAACTGGACGTGATCGCCGCGTACACGTATCTCGACACGACGGTGCAGGCCGATACGGACGCGGCCGTCGTTGGCAAGCGCGTGGCGGCGGTGCCGCGCCATCTGGCGTCGCTGTGGCTCGACTACGCGGTCGACCGGCCGGGGCTGCGCGGGCTGAGGGTGGGCGGCGGCATGCGCTACGTCGGGCGCAGCGCGGGCGACAACGTCAATACGTTCGACGTGCCGGCCGTCGTGCTCTTCGATCTCGGGCTGTCGTACGACCTGGGTGTCGAGCGGCCGGCGTGGAAGGGGTGGCGCGTCGCGGCGCACGTGAACAACCTGTTCGACCGGACTTATGTGTCGTCGTGCTTTTCGGCGGGAGGATGCTTCTACGGCACGCGGCTGACGGTGACGGGGGATGTCAGTTACCGGTGGTGATGGCGGGTGACGATCAGGATGCCGGTGCCGGGTGTGCGGCCGGTGCGGGCTGTAAGCATGCGGCCGGCCCGGTTGCGGCGCCGCACGGATACACTGTCGCCTTCGCGGTACGCGCCACAGCCTCGCCCGTCATCCCTGGATTCGTGGAGAGATTGCCCATGAGCATCGTCGTTCGCCGAAACTCGATCGCCATCCCCCTGTGCCGGGCGCTGATTCCGGGCGTGTTGATCGCTTCCGTCGCCGGCTGCGCGGCGACGGCGGTCGAAGACACCGCCATTGCCCCCGATCTGCATGAAACCGTCGTCAAGGTGCCGGTCGACGAAGGAGGGCGCACACGCGACATCGTCGCCACGACCTACATGCCGGACGGCCCCGGGCCCTTTCCGCTGATCGTGCTGAGCCACGGCAGCCCGCCCGATCCGCGCGCACGGCCGAAGGTGGGACGCTACCGCGCGTTGCCGCAGATCCGGACGTTCGTGCAGCACGGTTTCGCGGTCATCGTGCCGATCCGTCGCGGGTACGGTGCGACGGGCGGTGTCGACGAAGAGGATGCGGGGTCGTGCCGGCATCCCGATTACCTCGCTGCCGGCCAGCAGGCCGCGCGCGATGTGCTCGCGGCCGTGCGGTATGCGCAGACGTTGCCGCAGGTGGATCGAAGCCGCATCGTGCTGGTCGGGCAATCGGCGGGCGGCTTCGCGTCGCTGGCGGCGGCAAGCTACGCGCCGCAGGGCGTGGTCGCGGTGGTGAACTTCTCGGGCGGGCGCGGCGGGAATCCCGCGACGCATCCCGGCATGCCGTGCGATCCGCGGCAGATGGCCGACACGATCGGGCATTTCGCGAGCACGACGCGCGTGCCGGTGCTCTGGCATTACGTGCAAAACGACAAGTATTTCGCGCCGGAAGTCGTGGCGACGTGGTTTGCCGCGTTTCAGGCGGCGGGCGGGCACGGGCAGATGATCGTCGAGCCGCCGTTCGGCAAGAACGGCCACGGGATGTTTGCGGTCAAGGAGGCGATCCCGATCTGGTTGCCGCATTTCGAGGCGTTTGTCGGGCCGCTTGTTGCGGTGAAGTAGGTGGGGTGGGGGGGGCGGTTTGGGCCGGGGGGGATGGCCGTTGGCGACCCATTGCAGCCACTCGATCTGCTCAATAGCGGTCATTCACCGTCCCGACCGGCATGCGCAATTCCCGCTTAATTCTCAATGAGCGATTCGCTGACGAAGACGTTATAAGGCGTGATTTCCAGATTCAGACTTTCAGGGATGGGTATGCCGTTTCCGCAATAGTCGATTTCGACATCGGCTAGATGACCTGACTCGTCGGCAAAGAGCAGAATCTCAATCGACCCCCAACCTTCCGGTTCCCTCCGATCCCGGAAATCCGCTTCAAACACCATGCGATAAGGCTGTCCACTCGAAGCGACGGCTATGGGAGGAACTTTATCGGGCGTGGCCAGCGACAGGCCAAAACTGTTGCATCCACATTTACAGATTCTGAGTATCTCTGCATTCGCGAACTGCGCCGCAAGCGCGTCTCGATTTGGAAACGGGCAGTGCTCAAGGATAAACGAAACCCAATAGGCTGCCTGGTTCAGATCGTTTGGCATATTACGTCCTAGCATCGAGGCTTCCGGCTTCAACGCGTCAATTGTCAGCGATTCAAGCCGCTCTGTCGAACGTCTCAATGTGGCCGAACTGCGCCTTATCCCGAAGCTCCGGGTGCGTGCTGACACCACAGTCGTTCGAAATACGTTGACTCAATGCTGCGCGCGTCGAACTGAGCATCCGAATTTATCTCGTCTAACGGCGGAACAGGTCGTTTCCCAAGCTGAGTTCCCATCGCTGACTTGTGGCCGTCCACATATCCGACCCGGCCATCGCGAAAAAACTCCAGCTTGCGAACTTCATAGCGCTCGTTGTCAAGCTGCGAGACCAGTCTAATTGGCTCGGACTCGAAATCGTGTACCCACTCAACATCGATAAATATTGGCTGCAATGCCTCGGCCATCTTCCGTTCCCCTCTTGCGCCTGCCCTAGCTAGTTTCCACACCGTCATTGTCGACGATTCGTACGGTGGAGTCGAAGGACCGCTCCTGGCCGGCAGCAGCCGATCGTGATCTCCGGCGACTGGCCGAACGGCGAACTTCGACCGATCCCGTGCAGGCCGCTGGTAAACTCGGGCAGCCAAAGCAACTTTTCCCGGTCACATGAGCACCCAACCCACCGCAGCACCTGCACCCGTCACCCCAATGATGCAGCAGTACCTGCCGCTTATCTGACAAGGCCCGGCACACAAAGCTACGCTGAAACCTACTCCGGCACTTTTCTGGACGGGCCGTTACCGACCTACAAGGGACGGTTGTATTTCTCGAAAGCAGTCGTTCGGTGAGCATGCATCATCCTTGATGCGACTCAAAAGCCTTGCCGAGCTGCTGTTCAAGCGTCGAGTTAGATTGAGTCGGAAGTAAATGAGCAGGTCGTTCGCAGCCACGTGTCGAGGAGCACTGAAGATACCGGCAAGTTTTGCAAGGCGTCCGAGGACGGCCCTTCAGTAAAGCGGATCAACGCCTGCGCGGCTGGTCGTTCAAAGCATGCCCGGACCTGCGGCTTCAGGGGTAACAGTGGGCTATCGACGGAGCCTAATCCCTGACGGCGAGTGGCTGCTTGAAGCACCGGATCAAAATTCAGACCCACAAAAACAGCGGTTGACGTGTCTGCAATTGCTCCTGAAGCGATTACCGTCAGAGCAATCAGTACGCATGCCTTTCGCATTGGAGCCTTCTAGTTGTCGTATGACTAGATCCTTCAACTTTTCCTTTCGTCGACGGCGCATCTCCATAGATTGTCGACGATTTAGCCATACGCGTCGACGGTCTGTTCATGGCCGCCAACCGACGGATGCGGCCGACGGTTGCCGACCCGTTGCGGTCAGTGGTATCGACCGATAGCCGTCGTTCATTCGCCTCTAAACATCTGTGCAGTCACCATTTAGCTGCTTGTAATGCGTACCCCTTCGCTTCTTAAGCGCTGCAGAAACTGATTCCGTGCCACAGATGCGCTAGCCCAAAGATCGACAAGATCCCCCTCCCAAAGAAGAAATGTGGCTCTTAGCGGTATGTAGATGTATGCGCTCATGCCGCAACGAAGCACTGTGGCGCAACACCCAAGCGCGTCATCTGCTTCGCTGGCCTCGAAGAGTTGGCCAAAGCCGTCCCACGGGTTTAGCTTGCCGGAGCATGTCGATTCCATTTCCTCCAATAGTGAGTTCTCAAGCTCTCCATGCCTCGACCAATCCGTGACCTGGAGCAAACAGGTTCTCGGCGGCTCAAGATAGCTGCGAACGCCGTCGACAATCACGGAAGCTGCCCCATCGTTTTCCGGCACTGCGAATTGCAAATACGATGTGTGGCCTAGCCCGGCCTTCCCGTACGGCGCTTCAATACATTCTTCGTATTTCAGCCACGTCGAACAATCGGAAGGGGACAGCGATTTCATGTCGGTACCCGAGCATGTTGCGCAAGTAGGAGGTAGATCCAATTGTCGACCAATTAAGTGATCGCGTCTAACGTCTGAAATTGGTCGGCTGCTGCCTTCCGCAGTTGCTTGCCGTAGGCCAGCGCAGTTACCCGAAATCGACCCGAAGCGGCCACGCATAGATCTCCAAAGCGGTCGTTTAGCATGCGCTCGCCTGAAAAATACCACTGTCGACGTGGCGAAGTACGCCAATCCCAACTCCGTTAGCACCGAGCGGTTGACTGGACCGAACACCGGGCTGGACCGTCGCAATCTTGTTGCCGGCGCCCGCGTTGCGCTGGCCGGCGGTCGCATCGAGGGTCACGTTCGCGGCCTCTACCGGATGCGAAATGAGCACGAGGTGACTTGTCTTGACCTCGACTGTCTTCGCGAGCGTGCGGCTCGCCACGAAGCGCACGGGATCCGAATGGGTGGCGCGATCTTCTTTCGATACCATGAGCCAGCTTCGATCACTCCACCGACGTCAGATCAACATCAAGCCGATATCATTCGGATTACATATCTATTATCGTATTCACACGGCAACGGAAGCGTCTCTTCTTGCCCGTTCTCTAGATTTTCATCGAACGGGTACCCTGCGGTTTCCTGCGAAGATAAAGCGCTTGAGCGATCAGCCCCAGAACGAGCGCGACGAGGAGCGCGGCTTGGGCACCGAGAAGCAGTGGCGACCTCGGATCGCTGACCAGCGGATGTCCGTCGGGCACACGCTTCAGCGTTTCGGTAACCGTGGGAACCATCAGCCCGAATGCGGTCAACGTCAGACAGAAGGTTTCCAGGTAGATACCGGCTCGACCGGGCAGCGGCAGATACGCAACGCCATATCCAGACAGTAACAGCACGACGGCTCCGACTCCGATGACGTAGCTGATACCTTGATGCGCTATGACGAACACGGTCAGGGAACCAATCAACATGGTAACGAAGTACACCCTCCCGGCAACTGAGCGCGGAACGATCCTGCCGTAACGCGCGAACATGTACACGGCCATGGGGATCGCAGGTAGACTGCCGAGAGTGTGTATCCAGCCGAGCGGCGAAATTCCAAACATGGTTTCAATCCTTGCCTTGCGTGATTTCGTTGGTGGTCGACGCTTACTTTAGGCTCACGAAACCCGAATTGACATGACTGAACCTGGGAAAAACTTGACCATTTTTCCGGATCGGGCGCTTGCTGGTCTGGCTAACGGTGATCTCCTGTCTCAGGTTCTTGCGCATATGCGCATGACAGGCGACCGCATCTTTTCGTCGATGCTGCTGCCATTCGCACAGTTGGACATGTCTGCGCGGGCGGCGCACGCGTACGCAGTCATGGAAGGCGTGGTGAAAATTTCCGGCGATGACGCAGACGCTTCCGAGATTCGGTCCGGCGAACTGCTCTTGTTGCCGCGCGGACCTGGCAGCCTGCGCATTTCCGCCCTGGACCAACCGGCGAACGTCGTCGTCTGCCACTTCTGGTTTGATCCGGCGAGCCAGCCGGATCTGCTTCTGACGTTACCCGTCATGATCCACCTTCGCCAGGCGGAGACATGCGACTGGCTGCCGAACATCATGCAGTTTCTCCTGCACGAGGCGGACAATGACGAGGCGGGATCCGCCTTGATGGTCTCCCGCATGATTGATCTCGTGGTGGTGCGTGCGTTGCGTGCCTGGGTTCATCATGGTCATGCATCGAACTGGTTGGGCGGATTGGCGGATAAGCGTATTGCCCGCGCTTTGAAGGCAATCCACGAGCAGTCGCCACGTGGTTTGACGATCGATGGTCTCGCTGCCGTCGCGGGCATGTCCCGCTCCAACTTTTGCGAACGTTTCAATGCGCTCGTTGGCAAGTCGCCGTTGCGTTACCGCAATGAATGGCGCTTGAGCGTCGCTCGCGACATGCTGGCGAAAGGTGACGCGCGCGTGGGCGAGGTTGGACGGTCGGTTGGTTACGAGTCGGAAGCCGCTTTCAGTCGTGCCTACAAGGCCTACTTCGGCCACGCCCCTCGAGAAGCGAAGCCATCCATCACGCCCGCTGAATGACGGCGCTGCCCGCGACGCCATGAACGAGACTGCCGCGAGAATGCTAGACAGCCGCCCCGTGCCTGATTGTCGCGGACGCCACAAACGGAGCGTTTCAGCCAACCGCATCGGGACATTGAGCGAGGCAACTGTCGAAAGCCCGGCTCAATGTCGGCCGGGGTTTTAAAAGGCGCTTTTTATAACGCCCCCGTCGGCTCGCAACGCGGCTCCCGTTGTGGCCGCCGAAAGCGGACTGGCGATATAGGCCACGAGCGACGCAACCTCCTGCGGCGAACCAAATCGCTTGATGAGCGATGTGGGGCGGACTTTCTCGAAGAACTCCTGTTCGAACGCTTCAAACGATTTGCCCTCGGCGCTTGCAAGCGCCTCCACAAACTCGCCCACGCCACGCGATTTCGTCGGCCCCGGCAGCACGCTATTGACTGTAATTCCAGTGCCGGCAACGGCTTCGGCGAGCCCGCGCGACACGGCAATCTGCGCGGCTTTCGTCATCCCGTAGTGGATCATTTCGGCAGGAATCTGCACGCCGCTTTCGCTCGAAATGAAAATGATGCGGGTGGATTCAACCGGTCATCGCAACACCTTCTGGTCTAATGTCGCCCCAGGAGGTAAGGTAGGTGAGCAAGAAGAAGCGGTGTGGGCTATCCGCCGAACAAAAAGCGTTGTTGTGGCAAAGATGGAA